>CALBCJ010000001.1 GCA_937926975.1 uncultured Propionibacteriaceae bacterium
ACCTCCCGGGGGATGGTCGATGCCCCATCCTGACACACACGAGCCACGATGGCTACCCCTGCAACAAGATTTTGTGGAGAGCTCGCTGCCCGGGTCAAGGAGAGCAGGCGCCCACGGACGACGAGCCGGCTCCAGCGGCTGTCAGGGCCGCCCTGGGCCCGGCGGGCAGGTGGCCAGCCTCCGTACCCCGAACAACTAGGGTGCTCTGGTGAGCGCACCTGCCGTGGTCTGGATCGCCGGGCCGCCGGGGTCGGGCAAGACCAGCACTGGTCGGGAGCTGGCCCGGCTGCGGGGCTGGGCGCTGGTCGACCTGGACACCGTCACCAACCGGATGCTGGCTGAGGTGATGGCGGCCCGCGGCATCGACGACGTCGACGACCCGCGGCTGGCGAACGTCCGGGCCCGGTACGTCAGACGCGGAAGGTCCACGGGTCCGTACGGCGGGTGCTGACCGTCACGGCCTGCTCCCCCAGCAGCGGGGTCAGCACGGCAGCGGCCCGCGGCAGCAGGGGCCACTCGCTGGCCCAGTGCGACAGGTCGACCAGGTACGGCCGGCCGTCTCGGCGGTGCTCGCGGGCCTCACAGGCCGGGTGGTGGCGCAGGTCGGCGGTCACGTACACGTCGGCGCCGCTGGCCCGGGCCTCGGCGAAGAGGCTGTCGCCGGAGCCGGTGCACAGCGCCACCGTGGTCACCTCGGCGTCGGCCGGGCCGCTCACCCGTACGCCCTGGGCGGTGGCGGGCAGACGCCCGGCCAGGCGCTCGGCGAGCTGTCGCAGGGTCAGCGGCTCGGGCAGGGTCCCGACCCGGCCGGTCCCCCAGCCTGCCGGGGCCGGGTGCTGGGTCAGCAGGTGCAGCGCCGGCTCCTCGTACGGGTGGGCCGCGCGGACCGCGGCCAGCACCTGCTCGGCCCGGGCGGCCGGCAGCACCATCTCGAGGCGGGCCTCCCCGGTCGAGGTCTGCTCGCCGGCCGCTCCGATCACCGGGTGGGTGTGCTCGCCGGCCTGGTAGGTGCCGGTTCCGGTGGTGCTCCAGCCGCAGCGCCGGTAGTCGCCGATGGTGCCGGCCCCGGCCGCGGCGGCCGCGTCCAGGGCCCGGTCCAGGTCGGCCTCGGGCAGGTAGCAGACCAGGCTCAGCCGCTGCTCGGTTCCGGGCTGCAGCGGCCGGGTCCCGGTGAGCCCGATCAGGTCGGCGAGCGCGTCGTTGGCCCCGCCGGGCGCGGCGTCGGCGTTGGTGTGGGCCGTGTACAAGGCGATCTGGTGCCGGACCAGCCGCTGCAGCACCCGCCCCTTGAAGCCGTCGGCGCTGACCGAGTGCACCGCGCGCAGCAGCAGCGGGTGGTGCACCAGGAGCAGGTCGACGCCGAGCTCGACCGCCTCGTCGACCACGGTCTCGGCCGGGTCCACGGCCAGCAGCGCCTTCCGTACGGGCTGCTCCCGGTCGCCGCAGACCAGCCCCACCCGGTCCCACGGCTCCGCCATCCGTGGCGGGAACGCCTGGTCCAGGACCTCCAGCACCTCACCCAGCAGCACCTCGCGCGTCATGCCCGCAGCGTACGGGCTGCGCAGCCCGGTGGTGCACACCAGCGGATCAACCGCCCTCTCCCCTCGCCTGCCAGGGCCGCCAGCCGGTGCTCTGCCCGCACAAGTGCTGCGTCAGGGCGTCCCTCATCGCTGTCTGAGCGACGTGCCAGTGCCGCCAGCGGCCGTGAGCAGATCCGCTGGCACCGACCCGGCAGTGCGGACGGCTCAGCCCAGGCTGCCGGCGGCGGTGGTGAGCTCTGCGGCGGCGACGCTGGCCAGCGCCGCCCGTACGCCTCGTTCCTGCTGGTCAAGGGGCAGAACCGAGGTCGGCGGGACGTGGATGAACCCGCACCGGGGCGGTTCGGGCTGCTGGGCGGCGTGGTGCAGCACCTGGTAGAGCAGGGCGTTGCAGACGTACGTGCCGGCGCTCAGCGACAGCTCGGCCGGCACGTTGACGCCGCGGACCGCGGCCCGCACCGCCTTCACTGGCAGGGTTGAGAAGTACGCGGCCGGGCCGCCCGGGACCACCGGCTGGTCGACCGGCTGCCGACCGGCGTTGTCGGGAATCCGAGCATCGACCAGGTTCAGCCCGACCCGCTCCACCAGCAGCCCGCCAGCCCGCGCTGACAAGCCGAGACAGACCACGTGCGAAGGCTGGTGACGGGCCAGCAGCTCGGCCACCAGCCCGGGCAGCGGCTCCAGCTCGACCGGCAGCACCGCTGTCGCCACCTCCCCCGCCAGCCGGCCCACCAGGTCGGCCGACGGGTTGCTGGCCGCCCCGCCGAAGAGCTCGAACCCGGTCACCAGCAGCCGCACCAGACCATCCTCTCCTCGGACCTCGCCCGGCCCGGTCGCCTCGATGGCCCAGCATCTCGCACCGGTCTGGGCAGCACAGCTGCGGGCAGGTCACCGGCCAGGCGGCTCCTGAGGGCAGGCCCTCCCGCGCTGGGTCCGCCGGTGTGCAGCCAGCCGCCCGTACCAGGCCGCCCAGCGACACCGCCCAGCACACTCAGCGTGGCAGGGTGGTGCCCAGGCGAGCGATGAGGAGGACCTGCTGTGGCCGGTCGACTGGACCGGGAGATCTGGGCGCTGGCCGTACCGGCGCTGGGGGCGCTGGTCGCCGAGCCGGTCCTGGTGCTGGTCGACTCGGCGATGGTCGGGCACCTGGGCACGAACCAGCTGGCCGGGCTGTCGCTGGCCAGCACGGTGCTGATGACCGTGGTCGGGGTCTTCGTCTTCCTCGCGTACGCGACCACCTCCCTCACCGCCCGCCGGATCGGCGCCGGCGACCGGGAGGGGGCGGTCCGGGCCGGGGTCGACGGGGCCTGGCTGGCGGTCCTGATCGGGGTGCTCACCGCCGCGGTCGTGGTCGGGCTGACCCCGTGGCTGGTGCGCTGGCTGGGCGCCGGTGAGGCAGTCGCCCCGTACGCCGAGGACTACCTGTACGCGTCGGCTCCCGGCATTCCCGGGATGCTGCTGGTGCTCGCCGGCAGCGGCGCCCTGCGCGGCCAGCTCGACACCCGGACCCCGCTGCGAGTAGCGGTGACGGGCGCACTGGCGAACATCGGGCTGAACGCGGTGCTGATCTACGGGCTGCGCCTCGGGGTCGCCGGCTCCGGGCTGGGCACCGCCATCGCCCAGACCGGGATGGGCCTGGCGCTGGGCCGCCATGTGCTGCGCTCGGCCCGGCAGGCGGCGGTCTCGGTGAGGCCCCGCGGGGCCGGGATCTGGCGGGCCACCCTCGACGGGCTGCCGCTGCTGCTGCGGACCCTCACCCTGCGCGGCGCGATCCTGGCGACGGTGACCGTGGCGGCGCTGCTGGGCCCGGTCACCCTGGCCGCCCACCAGGTCGTCACCTCGATGTGGTCGCTGGCGGCGTTCGTCCTCGACGCCCTGGCGATCGCGGCCCAGGCCCTGGTCGGTCAGGCGACCGGCGCCGGCGACCAGGCCCGGATCCGCCTCGTGGTGGGCCGTACCGAGCGCTGGGGGCTGCTCGGCGGGGTCGGCCTCGGAGTCGTCTTCGCCGGGCTCGGGCCGCTGCTCCCGTACGCCTTCAGCGCCGACCCGGCGGTCCGTCACGCCGCCTGGGTCGGGCTCACCGTCGCGGGGGCGGTGCTGCCGCTGGCCGGCTTCGTGTACGTCCTCGACGGGGTCCTGATCGGGGCTGGCGACGGCCCGTACCTGGCTCTGGCTGGGCTGGTCGTGCTCACCGCGTACGTGCCGGCGCTGTGGCTGGTCGCGGTCACCGCCGCCCCCGGCGCAGCCGGGCTGGGCTGGCTGTGGGCCGCGTACGGGGTGGTGCTGATGGGAGCCCGGGGCCTCAGCCTGGGGCTGCGGGCCCGCGGCTCACGCTGGCTCACAGCAGCCTGACGAGCCGCCGATCCCCGTCAGCACCCCGAGGTACTGCAGGGGAATGAAGAGAGCTCCATGCCCAGATCTCAGCCAGCCGTCGTGGTTTTGCAGGATTCTCACCGTGGTTCTGCAGAGCTCTCACCGTGGTTCTGCAGAGCTCTCACCGTGGTTCTGCAGGACTCCCACCGTGGTTCTGCTCACCTGAAAACCCCGGTCCACTAGGGGCGACAGGAGTCTACAGAGCGCCGCCGGGGGCTTGTCAGGTGACGCCCTGGCGGGCCCGGAACTCACCGAGCCACTTGTCGTGGCCGCGGTACCAGCGCACGATCTCCACGACCACCAGCACCTGGGCGATCACGCACAGGGTGTCCCGGACCCGGGCCCCGACCAGGCCCACCCCGGGGGCGAACTCGATCGCCCGGCCGGTGACAAAGGCCAGCGACAGCCAGGTCGTCCGCCACAGCAGCAGCACGTCCAGCCGGCTGCCCGCGGCCAGCGCCAGCGGCGCCCAGGCCAGCAGGTCGTACCAGGAGAACGAGTTCGGCGTGGTCACCAGCCACGACACGTACAGGATGGTCGAGGTCCGGATCGCGACCGTGGTCGGGTCGTGGAGCGGGTCGGTGCCCGGCTCCACCCCGGGCAGCGGCCGGTGCCCGAGCAGCCGCGACAGCATCCAGGCCACCGCCGCCCAGCCGACCAGGCTGATGACGTTGATGATGATCTTGGCCAGGTTCGGGCTCCACCAGCGGGTCAGCATCCCGTACACCGGCCCGGCCCAGGCCCCGGCATTGATGTACGTGGTGTTCCGGGACGCCGACACCAGTGCCTCCGGCTGCCACACCACGTAGCACAGCACCAGCGGCACCACGGCCCCGGCGACCATCGCCACCAGCTTCTTCGGCCGCCGCCAGTAGCCGTGCACCATGCCCAGCCCGTACAGGACCATGTTGACCTTCGCCCCGCCGGCCAGGCCGATCATCACCCCCGCCAGCACCGGCCAGCGCCGCATGCAGGCGATCGCCGCAACCGCCAGCAGCACCGCCAGCGACTCGTTGTGCGCCTGCGCCACGACCGCCCAGATCATCGCCGGGTTGACCAGGGTGAACAGCGCCGCCCGGGTCTGCAGCAGCGGGTTGCCGCGGGCCATCCGGACCACGATCAGCCCGATCCCGAGCATCGGCAGCAGCGACATCAGCTGCAGCCAGAAGACCACGTCGTGCATGCTGGCGCCGCCCAGCTGGTTCGCCAGCAGCTGGCTGCCCGAGACGATCGGCCCGTACACGGTCGGCGTGTCGACCCACGGGGCCTCCACCCAGCGCACCACCGGGTCGTACTGGGAGCGCAGCACCTCCCCTACCGTGATCTCGTACGGGTCGCGCCCCAGCACCTGCAGCCGCCCGTACGAGGCGTACATCAGCACGTCGGCCGAGGTCATCGGCGGCACCAGGGCAGTGATCGTGTTGAGCCCGGCCCCGAGCGCCATCAGCCGCCCGATCCGGGGCCGCCAGCCGTCCAGGGTGGCCCGGGTCAGGATCCACATCCCGACCGCGCCGAGCGAGATGAACAGGTACAGCCCGGTCACCGCGACCCAGTCACTGGGGTTGGTGTCCCACTGGGTGTCGGCGTACCAGGGCGGCAGCAGGTTCTGCCGCGGCCCGAGCGACAGGGTGACCGCTGACGGGCCGAGGAAGCCGATCAGCACGATCCCGAGCGTCGACGCCACCACCAGGGCTGCCCCCCAGCGGTGGTCGCGGTGCCAGACCTCTGGCTCGTACAGGCGGGCCGGGCGGGGCGTGATCCGGTTCGGCGTCATTTCTTGTCGGGCTGCGCCGGGCGGAACTTGCGGCGCCGCATCGCCGGGATCGCCTCGCTGACCACCAGACCGGTCACCACCAGCAGCAGCGCCGCCACCCCGATCCCCACCGACACCAGCGCCGGACCGAGGTCCCGCGGCGGCGAGACCGGCAGCGGACCGCCCAGGGTCGGCGCCGGCTCCGGGGCCCGGGACCCGGACTTCGGGAAGGGCCCGAAGACCGCACCCATCGGGTTCACCGTCCCGTACCCGAGCTGGGAGTCCGGTACGGCGCCGGGGGGCCGGTCGGCGGTCTGCTGCAGCCGCTTCTTCACCTCGGCCGGGGTGAGGTTCTTTCCCTCAGCCCGGGAGTGCTGCAGCATCAGGGCCACGACACCGCTCACCATCGGGGTCGCGTACGAGGTCCCGTCGCCCTCGTTCCAGCCCTGGCGCCCCTCGTTGAAGTAGTCGGCTGGGGGCCTGCCGGTCTGCGGGTGGGACCACCGCAGCAGAGTCACCTTCTCCCCGGGGGCGGCGACCGTTACCTCCATCCGCGGGTCTGACTGGGACAGCGACGCGGCGGCCCCGCCGCGGGTGGTCATTCCGACCGCGATCACGCCCGGGTAGGCCGCTGGGTACGAGGGGCCAGACCCGCGGCCGCCGTTGCCGGCTGCGGCGACGACCACGATCCCGGCCTGGATCGCCCGCGCGATCTCCTTGCGCAGCCCCTGGTGGTCACCGCCGGACTGGGAGATGTTGATGATGTCGTACTTGTTGTCGATCGCCCAGGTCACCGCCTGGACCATCGGCTCTTGGCTCTCGTTGCCCTGGGTCGACTTCAGCGCCCGCAGCACCGTGACCTGGGCGGCGGGGGCCATCCCGCCCATGTTCCAGCCGCCCACCTGCTGGCCGTTGATGTAGCCGACGACCGCGGTGCCGTGGCTGCAGTCGAAACCCCGGTTCACGATGTCCTGGTCGTCGCCGATGAAGTCGTACATGTCCCACCGGGGCAGCATCTCGCTGGTCTGCCCGGAGGCCTCCGGCGGCAGGCTCAGCACCGGCGAGACCCCGATCTGGGCGCCGGTGTCGATCACCGCAACCTTGATCCCGGCGCCTCGAACTGGACGCTGCCGGGCGTCGTTACGGGCCCAGACCTGCTCCGGGTTCAGCCGCTTGTTGGCCCACGAGTCCTGGGGCGGCCGCAGGTTCTGCGCGGCGTCCTGCGGGGGGATGCACTGCTTGCTGTCAAGCGGCTGCCCGACGGCGGCCTGAGCCGGTACCGCCAGCGGCTGCAGCACCAGGCACGAGCCGAGCAGCCCCGCGGCCAGGGCCCGGACGATCGCTCGCCTCACCACGGTCGCCATCACTCGGTCGGTGGGAGGTTCGCCACCTGGGCCAGCACCTGCCCGGCCCGCGTGATCAGCTGACCGCGGCCGGGTGGCAGCGGGACGGGTCGGTAGCCCGCCCACAGGGCGCCCTCGTCGCGGGTGCCGCTCATGATGAAGGCCGGGGCACCGCCGTCGCGCATCCGGCCCACCACCTGGTCACCGACCGCGCGGGCGGCGCCGCCGAAGCCGCGGGCGACCATCATGTGCAGCCCGATGTCGCGGGCCTGGGTGACCAGCTCGGCGAGCGGCATCAGGGCGTTGCCCTGGGTCGTGGCGACCATCTCGTAGTCGTCCACGATCACGAAGACCTCGGCCCCGCTCCACCAGGACCGGTCTCGCAGCTGCTGCGGGGTGACGTCGGGGCCCGGCACCCGGTTCTGCAGCGACCCGGCCAGGGCCTTGGTGGTCTCGGTCCCGGACTTCTGCGACGGGCAGTACTTGATCAGGTACTCGTCGGGGACGAAGCCGAGCAGGGAGCGCCGGTAGTCGAGGATCAGGAACTTGGCCTGCTTGGGGGTGTACCGCTTCAGCAGCCCGTTCACCAGCACCCGCAGCACGGTCGACTTGCCGCACTCGGGCTGACCGATGACCACCAGGTGCGGCTCGGCCTTCGGGTCGAACATCACCGGGGCCAGGTCGATCTCGTCGATCGCCCACGGCACGTCCTTGCGTACGTCGTCGTAGGCGACCTCCGGCAGGGCGGTGATCGGCAGGTCGGCCGGCAGCATCCGTACCTCGGCGGCCTTCGGGCCCTTCCAGGCGGCGTTCATCCGGGTGATCATCTCCCGCTGCCCCTCGGTGGCAGACTCGGCGTCCTCCACCCCGTCGATGCGGGGCAGCCCGGTCAGCATGTGCAGCCCGTCGCCGGACAGGCCCCGGCCGGGCCGCCCGGCGGGAACCAGGTCCGCAAGCTTGCGGTTGATCTCCGACTCGAACGGGTCACCGAGCTTCAGCTCCACCCGGCTCTGCAGCAGGTCCCGGATCCCGAGCCGGAACTCCGACCACTTGTTGGCCGAGAGCATCACGTGCAGCCCGTACCCCAGGCCGCGGGCGGCCAGGTTGGTGATGATCGGGTCCTGGGCCTCGAACTCCTGCCGCAGCGTCATCCACCCGTCGACGACCAGGAAGACGTCGATCGGGAACCGGTCGGGCTGGATGGTGCCGTCGCGGCGGCCGCGGCGGTAGCTGGCGATGCCGTCGACGCCGAGCTCGGCGAACAGCAGCTCACGGGCCTGCAGCAGCGAGGTCATCTCAGCGATCGTGCGGCGGACCCGGTCCACGTCGAGCCGGCCGCAGACTGAGCCGACGTGCGGCATGTCCCGGAGCCCGGTCAGCGAGCCGCCACCGAAGTCGAGGCAGTAGAAGCCGACCTCGGCCGGGGTGTGGGTGAGCGCCAGCCCGGTGATCGCCGCCCGCAGCCCCATCGACTTGCCGGCCTGCGGCCCGCCGACGATCGCCAGGTTGCCGCCAGCGCCGGAGTAGTCCAGCCACATCGGGTCGCGGCGCTGCTGGCGGGGCCGGTCGATCAGGGCCACCGGCCCGGCCAGGGTGCCGTGCATCCGCGGATCGGCCGTGGTCAGGCCGCGCTGCGGGTGGTCGACCAGCTCCGAGCGCAGCAGGTGGTCCATCGGCGGCGGGTCGTCCAGCGGCGGCAGCCAGACCCGGTGGGCCGGCCAGCCCTGACCGCGGAGCTGGTTGACGACGATCCCCAGCAGGGTGTCGTCCTCCTCGTCCTCCTCGTCGTCGTCGGTCTCGGCCGCCCGCTGCGGCTTGGCCTCCGGCTCTGGAGCCTCGGGCTCCGGGACCGGCTCGGGCTCGGGCTCCGGCTCAGGGGGCAGCACCTCGTCGACGTGGCCGGCCTCGAAGGCCAGGACGGGCGGCACCCAGGCCTTCTTGCCCAGGCTCCCCGGCCGCCCACCGGGCTCGTCCGGGTCGACGTCCAGCAGCGCGGTCGGGCTGCCGTGCCACGGCCCCGACACGTACGCAGCCTTGAACTGCACCATGTTGGTGGTGTCGTACTTGAGGTAGCCGTTGCCTGGTCCCTGCGGCAGGTGGTACGCGTCGGGCACCCCGATCACGACCCGGGACTCGGCCGGGGAGAAGGTCCGCAGCGCGATCCGGTACGACAGGAAGGTGTCCAGGCCGCGCAGCTTGCTCTCCTCCAGCCGCTGCGACGCGAGCAGCTGGTGGACCCCGATCGAGCGGCCGATCCGGCCGATCTGGATGAACAGGTCGATGAACTCAGGCCGGGCGGTGAGCAGCTCGGAGAACTCGTCCACCACGATGAACAGGCTGGGCATCGGCGGGATGTCGGCACCCTCCTGGCGGGCGATCTCGTACTCCTCGCGGTTCTTGATGTCCTTGTTCCGCAGCGCCGCGTTGGTCTGGCTGAGCACCTCCATCCGGCGCTCCATCTCACCGGCGATGGCGTCCTGCATCCGGTCGACCAGGGTGAGCTCACCCTCCAGGTTGGTGATCACCGCCGAGACGTGGGGCAGGTCGTCCAGGCCGGCGAAGGTGGCGCCGCCCTTGAAGTCGACCAGAACGTAGTTGAGCTGCTCGGAGGAGTGGGTCATCGCCAGGCCCAGCACCAGGGTCCGCAGGAACTCGGACTTGCCGGAGCCGGTGGCGCCGATGCACAGGCCGTGCGGGCCCATGCCGCCCATGGCGGCCTCCTTGATGTCGAGCTCCACCGGGCGGCCGTCGGTGCCGGACCCGACCGGGATTCTCAGGCGCTGGTGCAGCGGCCGCGGCCGCCAGGCCTGGCGCAGGTCCAGGGTCAGCGGGTCGCCGGTGCCGAGCATCGCCGGGTAGTCCTTGGGCGGCTCGAACACCACCTCGGGGGTGTCGTCGTCCTCCTGGCCGGCGCTGGCGGCCGGCATCCGGTACGGGCTGAGCTGGCGGGCCAGCATCTCCGCGTACACCATCGGGACCTGGTCCGGCTTGCCGAACGGGGTCGGCGCGATCTGGCCGGACTGGAGCCGGCGGTAGAGGGTGAGGTCGTCGGCAGAGACGTCCAGCACCGCGACCCCGGGCTCGATCCGGCGGGGGCGCTCCCGCAGCCCGGTGACCTCGATGGTGCTGGTGGTGGTGCCGGGGGTGGCGAACATGTCGGCCGAGACCCCGTCCATCCCGTCAACGACCAGGACCACGTGGGTGGGGTCACCGTCGGGGACGTTCTGGCTGCCCTCGGTGACCTGAACCAGCTCGGTCCGGTCGGTGGCAAAGAACCGGACCGGGCCGACCCCGTCGGTGCGGGTGGGGTGCTGCAGGTGCGGCAGCCACTTGGTCCACGACCAGAGGTGCTCGTTGTCGCGGGAGACGGCGACGATCAGGCGGACCTCGGTCGGCGCGTGCCACGCGGCGATCTGGGAGACCATGGCGTACGCCAGCCGGCGCGACGCCTCGATGTCACCCACCAGGGAGAACTGCTTGAAGCCGCGGATGTCAATCATCAGCGGAACGCTGGGCACCACCCGGTGGGTGAGCATGAACCGGCGCAGGGCCCCGGTGGTGAGCGGCTCCAGGTCCTCAATCGGCTTCGACTCGGGCGGCACGATCCGCTTGGCGAACTGCTGGCGCCCGACCGAGATCCGGACCGCCAGGAAGTCGTCGGCGTCGGGGCGGCGCTCCCACATCCGCCGCTCCCCGGCCAGGCTCCACAGGGTGTCGGGCTCCGGGTGGCGCCAGGTGACGGCCTTGCGCTGGTCGGCGGCTGACTTGCGGACCTGGCGCCGGGTCTGGGTGAGGTAGCGGAAGTAGTCACGCCGGCGGGCGTCGAGCTCCATCGCCTGCTCGTTGTTGCCCCGGCCCAGCTGGCTGAACATCATGCCCATCATCGACAGGCCCATCAGGCCGCCGGCCAGGGCTCCCATCGGGCCGCGGCCACCGCCCATGCCCCCGCCGGAGAGCATCCCCGAGTACATGAGGCCCATGGCCCCCATCCCGGCGATCATCGGCAGGAAGCGCAGCAGCGCGCCGAAGCTCTGCTGCCCAGCCGGAGGCGGGATCTCCGGAGGGGACTCCAGCAGCAGGTCGCCGCGCGGCATCGGCGGAGGGGTCGCTCGCTTGCCGCGGTTGAACACCACCGTCGCCATCTGCAGACACCCCCTGCAACCAAGCCTTGAGTTCACGTCGCGGCTGGGACCTTGACCCTGCCACGAGCAGCCTAGCTGGGGTGGGTGGCGCTGTGCCCACCCAGCAGGGGCGGCGCAGGAGGGTCACGGCCAGCCGTACGCCGCAGCGCCGCCGCCGGACGGGCTGGCTGCCGGGAGGGCTGCCCGGCGGTGAGGCGGCGGTCCAGGACCCGTAGCGGGACGGGCTGGCTGCCCACCACGGCAGCGCTCCTGCGACTCGCAGCAGCTAGGCTGCCGGACGTGACTGCGACCGCCACCGAGGACCTGGCCCGCGTCACGGTGATCTCTCCGAGTCGCCGGATCGACGTGGCCCTGCCAGGCTCCACCAGCCTGGCCGAGTGCCTGCCCACCATCGTGAAGTTCTCCGGCTACGAGGCGACCTCGTCGGCCGAGGCCGTCCACGCCTGGGTGCTGCAGCGGATGGGCGAGGACCCGCTGGACACCAACAAGCGGGTCTCTGCGCTCAACCTGCGCGACGGGGAGACCCTCCACCTGCGCCAGCGCGAGAGCGCCATGCCGGACGCTGCCTTCGACGACGTCGTGGACGCGGTGACCACCGCCACCACCTCCCGCCCGTCGTGGAGCCCCAGCCAGAGCCAGTGGTTCGGGGTCGGCGTGATGGTGGTGCTGCTGGTCGCGGTCCCGCTGCTGCTGCTGGCCACCTCTGACCCGCGGGGACCGTTCGGGTCGCTGCTGGAGGCCGGGATCACCCTCTTCTTCTCCTTCGCCGCCGGGATCGGGGCGATCGTCTTGTCGCGCGCCCTGGGCCGCTACCTGCCAGCCGTCGGGCTGGCCTGGTCGGCGGTGGTCCTGGCCGCCGCCGGGGGCGCCTTCATCGCCCCGGAGGCCGGCTGGCCGCTGCGGGTCCTGCTGTCGGCGACCGTGACCCTGGTCACCGCGGGCACCATGTGGCTGGCGGCTCGGGTCCAGCCGTACGCGCACCTCGCGGTCACCATCTCGGCCGGGGTGGTGCTGGTCTCCACCATGGTGATGGTGCTCATGGACGGGTACACCGCCCAGGTCGCCGCCGTCGGGGCGGCTGTGGCGCTGGCCCTCACCTCGGCGCTGCCGAGCCTGTCGTACAAGGCCGCCCGGGTCGCGATGCCGAGCCTCCCGTCGAACGCCGAGGCTCTGATGGCCGACGACCAGCCGGTGCAGGCAGACATCGTCAGCCGGGCCCTGACCGCCGACCGACTGCTCGGCGCCTTCCTCGCAGCCACCGGCCTGTCGGTCACCGCGCTGATGGTTCCGGTCCTCGCCAGCGGGGGCGTGCTCGCCCTGAGCCTCGGCTTCGCGGTGGCACTCGCCCTGGTGCTGCGGGCCCGGGCCTTTCTCGGACTGGCCCAGCGGACCTCGCTGCTCGTCAGCGGGCTGGTGCTGGGTATCGCGGCCCTGGCCCTGGTGCTGGTGGGGGCCACCCCGCTGGTGCGGGTCCTGATGGCCACCGTGGTGGTGATCATCGCCACCGTCGCCCTGGCCAGCTACGGGGCCTCCCTGTACAACCGGGTCGTGTCCCCGGGCTGGGGCCGGTTCGCCGACATCCTGGAGTGGCTGTCGATTATGGCCATCGTGCCGCTCGTCCTCGGCGTGGTCGACGTGTACAGCATGGTGCTCACCAAGGCCTCCGGGGGCTAGCAGCCCGCGGCTGGGGCCTCCCCGCAGGACCAGGAGGCCCGGCTCGGCACCCCGCAGCGGCCCTGCGTACGGGCGGCTAGACCACGGCCCGCCGGGCCGCGGTCGTGGTCGTGGGCGCCGCCGTCGGGCTGCTGAACAGCAGCCGGTGCTCCGTCTGCGTCGGCGGCACCGCGGCCCGCGCCACCCGGCGCGGCATCGCCAGGACCAGCTCGTGGCTCTCCAGGTTGTTCGCCTGCCGCAGCTGGCGCTGGTTGAGCACGTACGCCCGGCGCAGGTTCTCCGCGACCCGGTCGCTGCACGGCGAGACCAGGGCCATGTCACACGACCGCAGGCTGTGGATAGCCCCCGAGGCGGCCGCGTCCTCGACCACCATCACCGCTTGCCAGGAACCGATCGCCAGCTGGCCGGCATCGGAGCGCCCCGAGTCGTCAAGGATCAGGCTGGGCCGGTACGGGCGGCCCTGCCCCGGCCGCTGACCGGTCGGGTCCAGAAACTCCGCCGTCCCGCCGCACGAGCCGATGACGTCGACCAGCTGCTGCCACCGGCGGCGGTTCTCGCTCAGAATCGACACGTGCGCCCCGAGCGAGATGCACCGGAAGGCCAGCAGCCACTGGACGTACTCCGGGACCGCCACCATCAGCCGGGTCGGGCCAGGCCTGAACAGCCGGATCGTGATCGGGCCGCTCTGCCCGTGCCCCAGCAGCAGCCCCGACGGCCCGGTGCGCACCACCGAGTCCTGCAGGCGCTGGCTGGGGGTCTCGGGCAGCAGCCACGGTTCCTGGCTCATCGGGCCCCCCTTCCAAGCGGGACGGTCGCCAGCAGGGTCGGGATCTGGTTCCCGGCCGGCGAGTCAAGCCGTACGTTGCCGGCCAGGCGCTGCCGGGTGAAGGTGATGGCGTCCTCGGCGCCGGCCTCGTCGATCGTGGCCAGGCGCAGCCCACCGGTGGCCCTCCGGGTCGGGGTCAGCGTGTACGAGGTGACCGCGAACAGCACCGGGGCCTGGGCGATCGCGTCCTGCAGCTGCTGGTAGCCGATCGAGGCGGTAGCACCCCAGCGGCGCACCATCTGGCCGCAGTGCACCAGCCCGTCGCAGGCCCAGGTGGTCCAGCTCTCCCGGCTGCGCTCCTCGGTCGGCCCGGAGCCCGACCCGGTGACCAGGCTCAGCACCTCGTACAGCTCGACCGGGGCCAGGGCCCGGGTCTCGATCCCCTGCCGCTTGAGCACCGTCTGGACCCGGTGCAGCCCGAAGCGGAGAGTGGCGAAGACCCCGTCGTTGCTGGAGCCGCGGCGGGCCACCGCCTCCAGGCAGAGCCGCGGGTCGAGCCGCAGGCAGAGCCAGGTCCGTCGCAGCGTCGGCGGCATGGCGGTGGCGACGATCTCCCGGTACGCGGTGGCGGCCGACGACTCGCCGCCCAGCAGCACCGTCGTCGGGGCTGGCACGGTGTACGTGACCACCTGCACCCCCGCGAAGATGATGTCGTCCTGGCGGGTGAGGCCGCTGAGCTGGTCCAGGTCGATGGCCTCGCCCCGGTCGGCCAGCAGCTCGTCGTCGGAGGTCAGCGCCAGCACCGCGGTCCAGGCCTCGCCGTCCGCGATCACGCCCAGCTCTCCGCCGCGCCCGAGCGAGGTCTGGGTGACGGTCAGCCCGGGCACCCACTGCGCCAGCGGCACCAGGTCCTCGGGCATCTCGGCCGAGACGCGGCTGGTCGGCTTGCGCCCGGCGTACCGGTAGGCCTTGCGGGCCCAGCCCAGGGCGCTGCGGCCCCTCACCGGGACCAGCAGGACAAGCGCCAGGAACGCCACCACACCGGCCATCACGTACCACCGGGCCAGCACCAGCAGCACCACGAGCAGCACACCGACCTCGACCAGCAGCGCGCTAAGAGCGTGCCGCAGGTCGACTCCCGGCTTGGCTGGTCGCACCGCCTCGTCGCCGCGTGGCATCTGCACCTCCCGATTCAGGCTGTCAGCCCCACCCTAGTGTCGCCGGGGTGCCCGAGGGCGGTGCCTGCCTGCCACCGGGTGGGTCAGAATGGGCGCTGACACTCAAGGAGGACCCCGTATGGCTGCTCGCAAAGAGCTGCTCAAGGCTCAGGCCTTCGTGCAGCAGCGCCTGGTCTCGGCGCTGGTGGACCGCGACCCCGACAGCCCGACTCCTCCGCTGCGGCGGCTGAAGCTGGGGCTGTTCGTCTCGATTCTGGTCGGTGCCCTGGTGGTGGCGGGGTTCGGGATCTACGGGTTCCTCAAGAAGCCCGGTGCTGGGCTGCCGACCGAGATGTCCATCCTCGTCGACAGCGAGGCCGGGGTGGTCTTCGTCACCACGGACGGCAAGACCGTCTACCCGGTGACCAACATGGCCTCGGCGAAGCTGATCACCAACGGTGCCTCCGTACGGTCGGTGAAGACCTCCGCCCTGGCCGGAACCCCACGCGGGCAGCGGTACGGGATCGTCGAGGCCCCGGCGCAGCTGCCGGCGCCGAGCAACATGAACCCCTTCCCGCTGCGGGTCTGCTCCCTGCCGGACAGCCTGGAGAGCCGCTTCACGGTCCTCGACTTCGCCGCCCCGGCGGTCGCTGCGCACCAGGACAGCCGTCCCACCGGAGTGGTGCTGACCGACTCTGGCAACCAGCAGTACCTCGTCATCAACGGCCTGGCGCACGTGGTGAAGCCGGAAGCCAAGGGAGCGATCGAGACCACGACCGTCCCGACTCCGGCCGCCGACGCCCTGATCCAGTCCCTGCCGCTGGGAGAGCCGATCGGCAAGATCCGAGTCCCGAACCAGGGCAACCCGGGCGTCGACGGGCAGCGGGTCGGCGACGTGGTGCAGGTCGGCAACATCAACGACCGGGACTCGATGTCGTACTGGATCATGCTGGCCGACGGCTGGTCGCAGATCAGCCACACTGACATGCGCGCCACCTGGCCCGACCCCCCGGTGGTTCCGGCGAGCAAGATCAACGACGAGTCCAAGAGCAAGACCCAGCAGCGCAGCGAGACCACGGGGGTTCCGCTGGGCCGGGTCGTCATGACCGATGCTGACACCACCAAGGTCAGCGTCTGCGCCACGTACGACGGCACAAAGCCGGTCCCGACGGTCGAGGTCGGCACCGAGGTCGACAAGCCGTCCGGCTCCCCGGCGGTCGCCTACTACGACCGGGTCACCGTGGCACCGGGGGCGGGGGCGCTGCTGCGGGGCTCCAACACCCCACCCAACGGGCAGTCTTTCCTGATCTGGGAAGGCAAGAAGTACGGCATCCCGGACGCCGAGAGCCGGGCTGCCCTGGGGTACGGTGACCAGCCCGCCATCGGTGCGGTGCTGGAGCCAGTCCTGCGGATGATCCCGGACGGGCTGCCGGCAGGGGTCGCCCTGGACCAGCTCCACGCCAACCAGCCGGTGGCTGCTGAGCCCTCCCGCCGAGGGGCCTAAGTACCCCCACCCAGCTGACCGGGGTACGCCCGCTCAAAGCTGCTCCGAGGCGGCGTCGCGGTTGGACGATGACCCTCCCGCCGCTTAGTGTCTTTGCTGCAACCCCGCAGCACCGAGGGATCGGACCTGCACCAACCACAACCGGGGACGGTCCCGGAACCTATGGAGGAACACATGTCGGGTAACACCACTGTTGATCGCGCAGAGATGACGAAGGCGGCCGACCAGATCGACCAGGCCTCGCAGAAGATCCACAGCACCCAGCAGACCCTGAGCAGCGATGTGACCAACCTCATGTCCACCTGGCAGGGCAACGCCGCTCAGGCCTTCCTGCGCAGCTACACCGAGTTCGATCAGCAGTTCGGCCGGGTTCAGCAGCAGCTGGAGGGGATCCACGGGAAGCTCGTCGACACCCAGATGACCTACACCCAGAACGAGCAGGAGCAGGAGGAGGCCTCGAAGGCGATCGACGCCCTGCTCCAGGGCTGACCCTGAACTCCCCCACCACAGTCACCTAGGACCGAAGGAAGATCATGAGCGACTACACCGCAGTAAATGCTGGCGCGATGGCCGAGGGGATCGACGCCCTCACCCGTGCCTCCAAGAACCTCGACGAGATCCTGACCACCCTCGAGGGCGAGCTCAAGACCTCGCTGGCGAAGTGGGACGGCGAGGCGCAGACCGCCTACCACGCCGCCCAGGCCGAGTGGGACAAGGCCGCTGCCCACCAGCAGGAGATCGTGGCCAAGATGGGCGTCGTCCTGGGCCAGATCACCGAGAACTACGGCAGCACCGAGAAGAAGATCCAGGGCTCCTGGTGAGACTCTGACCTTCTCACGCACCACGGGGCCGGCCTTCGGGCCGGCCCCGCGTCATGCCTTGGGCCGGTGTGGCCCGGTCACGCCGTACAGTGAGTGTCTAGCCCACCTCCAACCCACCCTGGTGACCCGAAAGCGAGAGACCGGATCGTGACTGAAGGCCAGACAACGTTCAGCCCTGGCGACATCAACGCCTTCGCCAAGTACATCAGTGAGGTCGTGACTCCTGAGATCACGGGACTCAAGGACACTGCCACCCGGCTCATGGACGAGGTGGACCTTGGGGAGTACGACCTCAGCAAGGACGCGCAGGAGCGGTACCGTACCGCAGCCACCAGCCAGCGAGACTTCATCACCCACCTCGGCCAGCGGGTTGACCAGTTGGTCACGGGCACCCAGGACCTGGCCCGCCGCTACACCGACCTTGAGAACCTGAACGCCACCGGGGCCGACACGGTCCGGGCCTCGGTGGGCCCGGAAGGAGCCTGAGATGACGACCGCCCCCGACGCTGACCAGAAGCCGTACGACGGCCACGGCCAGCGAACTCAGCGCGACAGCATGCACGTGATCGCCACCGCCAACCCGAACGACCTGGCGACCGCGATCACCCACTGGAAGGACGTCGCTACCAAGGCAGAGACGCTCGAGACCCAGGTCCGCGACCGGCTCGCGACCCTGATCACCCCGGGCGGCTGGGAAGGCAGCGGCGCCGAGATGTACAAGCAGGCGGTCACCGACGAGGTGCTGGAGCGGCTGCTGAAGATCAAGGCCTCCGCCCTCGCCATGGCCACCGAGCTGGAGAAGGTACAGGCCCCGGCCGAGCAGGCTGTGACGGCCGCGGAGGAGAACCCGATCCCCTGGGACGCGGAGACCAAGTGGAAGGTTGAGCAGAAGAAGCTCGGCTTCTTCAACTGGCTCGGGGACCAGGCCGGTGTGGTGCTGGGGATCAACGACAACGCCACCCTGCAGAGCTACAACGACGCCCAGGCCGGGCAGGACTACCAGGTGCTCACCGGGTCCGGGCAGGTCCGGCAGTCCTTGTCGAAGCCGGCCTGGCAGGCCACCCAGGCCCAGAGCAAGCCCATGGCCGAGGTCTACCACGGCTCGGTCAGCCCGGCGGTGAACCAGTTCGACGTCTGGATGGAGCACCTCGGCCTGAACGCCGCCCAGCACAAGGCGGTCTCGACCGCGGCCGACAAGGTGGAGCAGGGGCTCGTCGGCTTCCTGGCGAAGCCGTCGGCGGCGACCGACCCGCAGCACGAGGGCACGATCCGCAGCCACTCCCTCGGCACGGGAGGCTCAGACGACGCGCCGAAGGCAGCCGCTCAGCCGCTCGCTGCCCCCACCATTGACCCGAGCCGGTACGGCTCCGAGGGCTACACCCCGCCGGGCACCAGCGCCGCCGGCACGACCACCCCCACTGCAGGCGCGGCTGCCGGCGCCCTGGCGGCCCCCGGGGCGGCTGCTGCGGCCGGAGCCGCCCTGCCGGGGGTCGTCGGGGCCACGAGCCCGGGGGTCTTCACCACGCCGCCCACCACGGCTCCGCCGCCGGTGGGTATGCCGGGCACTGGAGCCGCTCAGGCTCCCACGGTGGGCGCCATTCCCGGCACCTCGACCAGCGGTGGACTGGGCGTCCCGCCCGTGGCCGGGGTGCCGGCCGGGGGTATCGGCGGAGTCGGGGCCGCTGGTGTCCGTATGGGCATGGGCGGCTTCGGCGGCATGGGCGGCATGGGCGGCATGGGCGGTGCCGGTGGTCTTGGTGGTGCCGGCGGGCGGGGCCTGAGGCTCCCGTCCGGCGGCCTGGCCAGCGCTGGGGTCCGCGGCTCGACCAACCCGTCCTTCCAGATGGGCGCTACCGGGCGAGGCACCGTCAGCAAGGGCCTGGTCGGCGGGGTCGAGTCGAACCGCCCGTACAGCAGCATCAGCGAGGCCCAGCGCGGCGGTGCGCCCATGGCTCCGATGATGGGCGGCCGCGGCGCCCACAAGAAGGAGGAGAAGTCCGAGGGCACCGGCGAGGAGACCTGGCTGGAAGAGGACAAGGACGTCTGGGGCACCGGTAAGCCGGAGGTCGACGGCCTCTCCACGAGCTAGCCACGGCAACGACGGGGGCACCCACCGGCTGGGTGCCCCCGTTGTGCTGCTCCCGCGGCGCTGTGCTCCTGCGGCGCTGTGCTGGTTCTGGTCTGGTCCTGGTGCCCGCCGCGGCGAGCCCCGGCGACTGCGCCGGTCGCCGGGCCGCCTCCCGTACGGGCTGCGTCAGCCCTTGACGGAGCCCTCGGTGAGGCCGCCGCGCCAGAACCGCTGCAGCACGATGATCAGGATCGCCAGCGGGATCACCGACAGCAGCGAGCCGCCGATGGTGAGCTGGAAGAACTCCGGCAGCCGGTCGGTCTGGGCCCGCCAGGTGTCCAGGCCCAGCGTGATCGGGTACAGCCGCTCGTCGGCCAGCATCACCAGGGGCAGGAAGTAGTTGTTCCAGATCGCCACGAACTGGAACAGCAGAATCGTCACGACCGCCGGGGTGAGCTGGCGCAGCGCGATCGAGTGGAAGATCCGCAGCTCGCCGGCCCCGTCGATCCGGCCCGCTTCGAGCATCGAGTCCGGAACTGAGGCGTTGGCGTAGATGCTGGCCAGGAACAGCCCGAACGGGCTCACCAGCGACGGGATCAGCACCGCCCAGTAGCTGTTCGTCAGCCCCAGCCGGGAGAAGACCAGGAACAGCGGCAGCGCGGTCGCCGTGCCGGGGACCAGCACCCCACCCATGACGAAGGCGTACACGAGGTTCTTGCCGGCGAACTGGTACTTCGCCAGCGCGTACCCGGCGGCGACCGCGATGTACGTGGCGAGCACCGCGCCGACCCCGGAGTAGATCACCGAGTTCAGCGCCCAGCGGGCGTAGATGCCGTTGTTGACGCTGAGCACGTCGCGCAGGTTGCTCACCAGCTGCAGCTCGGCGCCGAACCAGAACCCGTTGGTGGAGAACAGCGCGTCGCTGGACTTGGTCGCGTTGACGATCACCCAGTACACCGGCACCAGGAAGTACAGCGCGGCGACCGTCAGCAGCGAGGTCACGGTAATCGTCGTAGTCGGCTTCGACCCGGGGGCCCGACTGGAGCGGCTGGAGCGGCTGGAGCGGACGAGACCGGTGGTGCTGGCGGCGGCGCTCATGAGGCCCGCCCTCCCCTCTGGCTGCGGTTGGACAGGCCGAGCGCGGCCGCGGACAGGACGAACGCGGCCACGGCAATGATCACGGCCTCGGCGGCGGCCACCCCCATGTCGTTGTACTGGAAGGCGTACGCGTAGGCCGACATGTTCGGGGTGTACTCCGAGGTGATGCCGGTGGAGACCGACTTCAGCACCCGCGGCTCGGCGAACAGCTGCAGAGTGCCGATGATCGAGAAGATGATCGTCAGCATCAGCGCCGGCCGGACCAGCGGCAGCTGGATCGAGGTCACCACCCGCAGCGGCCCGGCCCCGTCGATCTTGGCCGCCTCGTACAGCTCACCCGGGATCGACTTCAGCTGGGCGATGATGATCAGCATGTTGTAGCCGGTGTAGGTCCAGGTGACGATGTTCGCGATCGCCCACAGCACCGCGCTCTTCGACAGGAAGTCGACCTGGATCCCGACCAGGGCCAGGGTGTCGACGATCGGGCTCAGCCCCGGCACGTACAGGAAGGACCACAGGATCGTCGCGATCACCCCGGGAATCCCGTACGGGAGGAAGTAGGTCGACCGGAACAGGCCCGGCGCCCGGGCGGCGGCGCTCTCCAGCAGCAGCGCCAGGACGGTCGCAGAGACGATCATCACCGTCACCTGGACCACGCCGAACAGCAGCATCCGGCCGATCGAGTCGATGAAGTTCACGTTCGTCAGTGCGACCACGTAGTTGTCGATCCCGGCGAACTTGGTGGCGACGCCCTCCTCGCCGAGCAGGCCCCGGCGCTCGACGGTCATGAACGACTGCCCGACCGCGATCAGGATCGGCACCACCATGGTGAACACGAACAGCAGCAGGAACGGTGACAGAAACAGCCACGGGGTCGTACGGTTTCTCACGGCGCCGCCTCCACGGTGAGGCCGATCTTGGTCATGATCGAGATGGTCGTCGCCTGCACCTCAGGCAGGACGTCGACGAGCTTCTTGGTGCCGGCGACGGCGGCGTTCATGCCGTCACCGAGCAGAGCGCTGACCCGCTGGGTGACCGGTGACCAGACCCAGCTCAGGTTCTGCCCGGCCGCCATCGGCGTGATCACGTCGAGGTTGTAGCTCTGGCCGCTGAAGAACTCCGACGGCTTCTGCCGCTTCGCCCCGATGTAGTCCTTGGACGGGGACCAGCCGATGCCGCAGTGGGTGATCATGGCGTCGATCCCAGCCGGGTCGGTACACATCCAGCTGAGGAAGTCGAGCGCCTCGGCGGGGTGCTGGCAGTGCGCCATCACGGCCGCCGTGGAGCCGCCCAGCATTCCGGAGGAGAAGCCGTCCTTCCAGCGCGGCATCGGGGCCACGGCCCACTTGCCGGAGCCGCCCGGGACCCCCTCGATCAGCGCATCGGCCCAGGACCCGCCGACATAGCCGAGGACGCCGCCGCTTCCACAGGCCGCCATCCACGGGGCTGAGAACGGCGCGAAGCCGGTCCCGACGAGCTTCTCGGCCAGCATGGAGTCCCAGAACCGGGCCAGCTCCAGGGAGGCGTCGTCAACCATGTTGACCACCCAGCCGCCCTCGCGGGGCTGGAACCAGTTGGCGCCCTTCTGCATGGCCCACAGGGTCAGCACCGAGCCGTCGCTGGGGTCGAGCGTGATGATCTTCTTGCCCGCCTGGGCCGCCACCTGGGCGACCTGCTTGAAGTCCTCCCAGGTGGCCGGCGGGCGCTGCCCCAGCTGGCCCTCGAGGACCTCGCGGTTGTAGAAGAAGGCGCTCGGCCCGGTGTCCTGCGGGATGCCCCAGACGTGCTGGCCGATGTGGACCTGGCTCCAGGCCGACGGGTCGTACCGGTCGCGGTAGTCCAGCGCCCCGTACCGGGCCAGGTCGACCAGGGAGCCCGACAGAGCGAACTCGGGGACCTCGCGCATCTCGACCTGGGCGATGTCGGGGCCGCCGCCGGCAGCGACCGCGGAGAGGATCTTGGCGTAGCCGCCGGAGTCTCCGCCGGGGATCCAGTTCGCGGTGACGTGGACCTGGTCCTGGGTGGCGTTGTACGCGTCGCAGACCTTCTGCAGGTCCTTCAGCCAGGCCCAGTAGACGAGCTCCACCCGACCGCTGGAGCGTGGGACCACCGGGCGGGAGTTGGTGGTGGACGCCCCGGCCGCCGAGCATGCTGCGGCACCGGGGAGCAGGCTGGCGAGCCCGCCAGCGAGTACGGCCCGTCGGCTGGGCCCACGCCGGGGGCGGGGCCTGACCGCGGGGGTGGACTGTTCGGCCATCGACTCCTCCTTGAGCTGACCGCACCAGTATGCGGCAGATCGGGCGAGACGGCAGGATCTCTGCCGAACAGCCGCCGCAGATCTCCCAGTGTCGGCAGGGTCGTGGTCCCCGAGCCGGCGAAGGCCGCCGCCAGGTCCCAGAACAGCTACTTCAGCAGCCGGGAGAGGCGCCGGTCGGCGAGCGGGGTGCCGCCGGTCTGACAGGTCGGGCAGTACTGCAGCGACGAGTCAGCAAACGAGACCTCCGCGACCCGGTCACCGCAGGACGGGCAGGGCTGGCCGGTCCTGCCGTGCACCCGCAGCGCGGTCCGCTTGCCGTCCTTCAGCTCGCTCGGGGCGAGCCCGTCGGCCCGGGCAACCGCCTCGGTCAGCTCGTCGCGGATCGCGGCCAGCAGGGTGTCGCGCTCCGGCCCGGTCAGGTTCGCGGCCGGCTTGAACGGGCTGAACCGGGCCCGGTGCAAGATCTCGTCCGAGTACGCGTTCCCGATCCCGGCCAGCACCCTCTGGTCCCGCAGCACCCCCTTGAGCTGGGACCGTCCGGCGGCGTCGAGGATGGCGTCCAGCTCCGTACGGCCGAAGTCGTCGCCGAGCGGGTCCGGGCCGAGGCTGGCGATCCCGGGGACCTCGGCCGGGTCGGCGACCACGGACACGGCCAGGTGCTTGCGGGTCCCCATCTCGGTGAGGTCGAAGCCGGCGGCGTCGTCCAGGCCGACCCGCAGCGCCAGCGGGCCCTTGCCGGGGCGGGCCGGGGCCGCCGGCAGGGTCTCGTACCAGCGCAGCCACCCGGCCCGGGCCAGGTGGAAGACCAGCCAGACGCCGTCGGTGCCGACCGCCAGGAGCTTGCCGTGCCGGGTCACCTGGCTGACCTCCAGCCCGAGCAGTGCCGTCGGCGGTAGCGCCACCGTCTTCAGGGCGCTGAGCGAGGCCACCTCCACCCGGGCGATGCTGCGGCCCAGCAGCCGGGGGCTCAGCCAGCGGCGCAGGGCCTCCATCTCAGGCATCTCGGGCATGGTCGCCTCCTTCGGGCCAGGGCCGGCGGCGGGCCTGCTCCCAGTCTGGCCCCGACTGGGTCAGGGCGTCGTCGAGCAGCTGCAGGTAGTGGCGCCGGGAGACCTCGACCGCACCGAGGCTGGCGAGGTGGTCGGTCACCCACTGCACGTCCAGCAGGCAGCCCGGTACGGACCGGAGCAGCTCGACCAGCCGGACCAGGGCTACCTTGCTGGCGTCGCGTCCCAGCACCGGGTCGTGGAACATCGACTCGCCGGCGAACAGCCCACCCAGGCTCACCCCGTACAGGCCACCGACCAGGTGCCCAGCCCGGTCCCAGGTCTCGACCGAGTGCGCCACCCCGGCCTGCCGGAGCTGGCTGTACCCAGCCTGGATCTCGGCGTCGATCCAGCCGCCGTCCCGGGCCGGGTCGGCGCAGCGGGTGACGACCTGGTCGAAGTCGTGGTCGACGGTCACGGTGTAGCGGCGGCAGGACTTGCGCAGGGACCGGGTGACCCGCAGCCCGTTGAGCGGCAGGTACCCGCGGTGGACCGGCGACCACCAGCCCATCTGCGCGTCGAAGCCGGACTGGTGCAGCGGCATCGGGAACACGCCGGCCCGGTACGCCTCGACCAGCAGCCACCCGTCGAGCTCGTACGACAGCGCCACCAGGTCCTGGTCAGGCCAGGACTCCTCGGGCCCGAACACCTGCGACAGCACCTGCTCATCGTGCCAGCCGCCACCGGCAGCCGCAGGCCAGGCGCGGGTGACGCAGGCTCGAGGCCGAGCCCCGGACCCGCTGCTGGGACCCCCGGACGGCCCGGGCGTGCTGAGGTCAGGCGGTGGGACGGCGGCGGACCAGCTGGCTCTTGGCGCACTGGCCGACCTGGTGGGTGCCGTACCCGTCGTACAGGGCCCCGACCCCGCCACCGACGAGCGGGATCTTGCGCGCCACCAGCGAGGTCAGCCGCTTGCCCCCGACGTTGGTGAGGACGTCACCGACCACCCGCTCAGCGACCTTGACCTCAAGGTCCTCGTCGATCATCGGGGCGGTCGCCACGGCCAGCGGGCTGGTCGGCAGGTGCCCCTTCTCGATCTGGCGCTTCAGCTCGTCCTCGGGCAGCAGGCACATCAGCATCGCGGTCCGGACCCGGTGGTCGTCGATGTCGTACCCGCGCAGGTGCGCGATGCAGGCGACCAGGCGGGCCTGCACCACCACCACCCCGGTGATGTTGGCCGGGGTGGTGAGAACCGTCACCAGCAGCCCGCCAACGTTGGTGACGAAGCCCTGGGCACCGGCCATGGCGACGTGGGTGACCACCAGGGCGTCGATCGCCTGCTCGGCATCTCGCTTGCGCTGCAGCGCTTTCGCTGCCGAGGCCTTGGCGCCGGGCAGCGTGGACACCCCGTCGATCGCGGCGTCGACCAGCCGCAGCAGCGCCCCGCCGGCGGTTGACCCGACCCGAGCGGGGATCGTCGTGATCGCGTTGCCGACCTCGTTCGGGTTGCTGGCCATGAAGAGCTGCCTTTCGTCGTACGGCACGTGCGTGCCGCCCCCAGCGTACGGACTGGCGCTCAGCCTCACCTACCCGGCTCACCAGCCGTCCGGCCCGCACGGCCAGACGGTCACCCGGTGCTCTCACTTTCACTCGGCACTCATAGGACGTAGTCGGGGCATGCGGGAGGACCTGGCTCAGCGAGCATCCGCATCTGGTACGGCATCCGAGCCCAGAGGGGGATGTTCCCTTGTACGTCATGGCCGCTGTCCTTCTCCCCCGGAGAGTCCACGAACCGACCCGGAGGGACGTGCGCAAGATCGCCGGGCCTACCTCGTGGTGGCACACCGTGGACCGCCAGCAGTCGTCACAGGGTCGTCATGATGTCGAGACCATGATCGGATATCTCGCCCGCTTCAGAGACGCCTGCATCGTCACGGTCTGTGTACGCCCGACTCAGGCAGATACAGGGATCCGCCGTGCGAGCCTGACGGCGCTGCTTCGGGAACTGGGCAAGAGTGCCCCGGCCCCGGGAGTCCCGGGCCCTGTCCAGCTCATCGTCTTTGAGAAGCAGCGCGAGCAGTCGGACACGGATCGCGACCGCCACACCATCAAACAAGCTCGCCGTGCCGGGCACATCGGCCGTACTGTTCAAACCCAGTGGATCTCCCCCAGCGCAGAGAACCTGCTCTGGCTGCCGGACCTCGTGAGCAACGCGTACTACCGCTATGCAACAAGGGGGATCCGCTGGTTCAGCAGCTCCAGGCCCAGTTCACGAGGGTCACTGTGCCCCTGGACGCAAGCGACCCCCTGGCTGCCGTAGCACGTGCCCAGGGGGTAAGCCTGCCGTTCCGTTAGGAAGAGCAGGTCTCTGCTTGACTCCCAGTCTGCCTCAGATCGAGGAGTGGATCGACCCCCTTGTCCCCTGCTAGCGGGGATCTCTTGGCCTGACGACCTGGGTCTGGCGAGAGATGATGTCGTCCTGGCGAAGCGTCGGAGCCGGGTGCTTGCTGTGTCCGAGGCTGTACCTCGTGACCACACCTGGTGACCCGTACTGGCCGCACGATCGCCGAGGTCGCTCGTAAGGTTGGGGGCTGGCGAGCAGCTGGCAGGGACGAGGAGGCTGACATGACCAGTGATGAGGACTGGGCCGACATCCAGGCCGACCTGGGCGAGCCCACAGCAACCAAGCCCGTACCCCCCGAGCGGTACGACCAGTACGCCCACATCTTCCCGCCCCTGCTCTTCCGCTTCTGGAAGACCTACGGCTTCGCCGGGTTCCTCGACGGCCGCTACTGGCTCTGCGACCCCGCCGAGTGGCAGCCCGTCGTCGACGCCTGGACCGCCAACCTCGACCTCGCCATGGGCACCGACACCTGGCACGCCATCGCCCGCACAGCCTTCGGCGAGCTCTTCCTCTGGGGCGAGCGAACCGGGGCCAGCCTCAGCATCGACCCTGTGCTGGGCCACATCTATCCCACAGCATCCTCCATCGAGATGATGGAGACCGAAGCGGACCGAGACATCCAGATCGAAACGGAGCTGTCAGGAGACCCCATCATGGAGGCGGACATGCTGGGCTCCGACGGGGAGCCTTTGTTCGCCCGGGCGCTGAAGAAGCACGGACCGGTAGGCCCCGACACCATGTACACCTTCGTCCCCGCCTACCACCTCGGCGGCCCTCTCACCGTCGACCACATCGAGATCGCCGACGCCACCGGCCACGTCGCACTCCTCGCCCAGCTCAGCCCCCACCGCGTCATGGGCGACATCACCATCGGCCGTTAACCGACGCTCCTGACTGCTGGAGCACTCCGGAGGTGTTCCGGTGCCAGCCCGGACGGTGCCGGGGCTCAGTCGAGCAGGTCGGCGACGCTGGCCACGGTCGGGACCGGGCCGGGCCGACCGGCCACCAGCACCGCCTGCAGCCCGGCTGCCAGCGCCCCCTCGACATCCGTCGCCAGGTCATCACCCACCATCACGGTCTGCCCGGGCCGGGCACCGAGCCCGGCGCAGGCCGCCTCGAAGGCCCGCCGGTCCGGCTTCGGCGCCGGAAGGTGGCTGGAGACGAACCGGGGCAGGTCCGAGAGCCCGATCCGGTCCAGCTTGCGGCTCTGCACCTCAAGAATGCCGTTGCTGAGCACCCCGACCGGCCGGGTTGCGGCCAGGGCCCGTACGGCCTCGACCACCCCAGGCAGCGGCCGCCAGTGCTGCTCGCTGAGCTCGAGGAAGCGGGCGAACAGGGCGTCCGGGTCGGGTCGGGACCCCAGCAGCCCGAGCACCCGGGCCCGGCGCTGCTCCGTCATCGTGGCCTCACCCCGGGTGTACCGGTCGAAGTGCTCCCGCTCCAGCCGCGCCCACCGCGACACCAGGGCCCCGGCTCCGTCCGCCAGCTGCTCGGGGGCCACCTCCTGGACCCAGGTCACCACCGCCGCGTCGCGGGCGGCGGCGTAGTCGAGCAGGGTGCCGTCGAGGTCCAGCAGCACCGCCTGGCAGCCGTCAACCAGCTCTCGCGCCACCACGGTCGTCATCCCCACCACCTTTCTCGTGCCTCGGCCCTGGCCAGGTAGTCCCGTGGTCTGACCTGGACCGCCGCCGCCTCCAACGAGGCGCCGAACTGTGCCACAGAAGGCCTTCTGGGCTGGACCTGCGACACACCCCGGTCTAGAGTTGCCTCATCAACTCAATCACGCGACGAGCTGAAGCCGCCGGGTCTCAGAACGGACTACCTACCCGGTCTCCGCGCTGGCTCGCTCGTCAAGGCCAGTGCCTAGTCCCGTCCCCCGGCTCCTAGGCCCTGGCGCTAGAGGGCCGGCACTGGTCGGCCCTCTTGCACGTCCGGGGCCAGACTGCCGCGGTCCGACGGTGAACCTGTCGTCGCTCGTTCAGACGGTGCCCAGACCTCCCGGTGGTCGCCGGGCCCGGCGCGCCCCGAGGCACCCCTCCCCCGGCAGCCCCCGCGGGTCAGGCGTCGACCGGCTCCGGAACCCGGGTCACCCGCGGCGGGATCACGCACGAGACCTCGTACGGGATGGTGCCCATCAGGTCGGCGACCTCGGTCATGGTGATCTCCTGGCCGCCCTGGCGCCCGATCAGCACCACCTCGTCGCCGGGCTCGACCGGGTCGTCGCCCAGGTCGAGCATCGACTGGTCCATGCAGACCCGGCCGACGATCGGGTAGCGCCGGCCCCGGACCAGGGCCGAGCCCCGGTTCGACAGCAGCCGGCTCAGCCCGTCCGCGTAGCCGGCGGGGATGGTGGCGATCGTGGTCTCCCGCTCGGCCCGCCAGGTCCGCCCGTACCCGACCGTCTCCCCCGGCTGGACCCGCTTCACCAGCGAGACCCGGGTGGCCAGCGTCATCGCCCCCTGCAGAGCGACCGTACGGGGAGTCGTCGGGTCGGGGTAGTGGCCGTAGACCATGATCCCGGGCCGGACCATGTCGAACCAGGCCTCCGGGTGGGCCAGGACCGCGCCGGAGTTGGCGGCGTGGACCAGCAGCCGACGGCCGACGGCCTCCTGCACCTGCCGGGCGGTCTCGGCGAAGAGCCCCACCTGGTTGCCAGTGAAGTCATCCTGGCTAGGGCTGTCAGACACCGGCAGGTGGGTGAGCAGCCCGGTCAGCCGGACCCCGGGCAGGGTCTCGGCGAGCCGGGCCAGCTCGGGGGCGGTGGTCGGCGAGGTCCCGATCCGGCGCATCCCGGTGTCGACCTTGAGGTGGCAGTCGACGGTGGTGGAGGCCTTCCGGGCAGCCTCGTCGGCGGCGCGCAGGGTGGCCTCGTCGACCACGACCAGGGTGGTGCGGGCAGCGACCGCCGCCTCCAGCTCGTGGGGGAAGACGTGAGAGAGCTTGAGGATTGGCATCTCAATCCCGGCGGCCCGCAGCTCGGTCACCTCAGGAACCGTCGCCACGCCCAGCCAGTCCGCGGCCCCGGTGTCCTGCAGCATCTGCGACACGGCGACCGCGCCGTGCCCGTACGCGTTGGCCTTGACGGCCGCGAGGACCAGCCGGTCACCGACGCGCTCTCGCACGGCGCGGAGGTTCTGCGCGATCGCTGACAGGTGGACCCGGGCATGAGTGGCGTACAGCACGGGCGACAGCGTACGAGGACCCGGCGGGTCTGCGGCAGATGGGGGTGGGCTCCCCACAGAATGGGGCTATGCGTGCCTTCCCAAGACTCGTCGTGGCCGGCCTGGCCCTGCCCCTGGCCCTGGCCGGCTGCGCCCAGGCAGCCCCGCCGGGTGCGGTCGTGGCGAGCCCCGAGCCGTCCGGAGAGCCGGAGCCGTCGCCGACGGTGACCTGGCGCTCGGAGGCGCCGGTGACGCTGAAGCCGGGGGTGCCGACCGACCTGTCGCAGACCCGCGGCCTGTCCAAGGCGATCGTCACCGTGGAGTCGATCACCGAGAAGGCCGAGTGCCCCAGTGGTGAGGCCCAGCCGCAGAACGGTCAGTTCATCGCCGTGAAGCTGAGCGCCCAGCGGCTGGACTCCTCGGAGGGCTTCACGATGTCGGTGTACGACTGGGGCACCGTCGACAACGCCGGCAAGACCACCCCCGGCAGCGCCGGGCTGCTGACCGGGCTGTGCCTCAAGGACGGGTCGGGGCTGAAGCTGGCCTGGGACTCGTCGGGCCGGGCCAACGGGACCCTGATCATCGACGCCCCGGCCGACGTCCAGTCGGTCACCGCGACCAACACCATGGCCACGCCGAACGTCACCGTGACCCTGGAGATGCCGGCCCGCTGAGCCGGGTCTCAGCGCAAGAAGCCCTCCGCCACCAGCCAGGCCTCGGTGTCGGAGTCGTCGACCCACAGGTGGGTGTGCCAGCCCCGTACGGTGGCGGTGTCGATGTTGACCTGCTTGTCGTCGACGAACCAGAGCTGCTCGCCGGCCCGGCCGAGCCCGGACTCGGCCTGCTGGTAGATCGCCGGGTCTGGCTTGGCCAGCCCCATCGGGCCGGAGAAGAACCAGGTCCCGACCAGGTCGTACCAGTCGAAGCTGGGGGCCGTCAGGGCAAAAGCGGTCGGCGCGTTCGACAGGACCGCAGTCTCGACCCCGGCCTGCCGCAGCCGCTCCAGCAGCGCCCGGGCCTCGGGACGGGGCGTGCGCCAGGCTGCCATGTCCACCGCGACCAGCTCCGGCAGCAGCGCCTCCAGGTCGACCTCCGCAGCGCCGGCGATCAGCGGGTACGCGGCACGCCAGAAGTCCAGGTCAGAGCAGCCCTCGTCGTACCGGTGCCGGTGCGGGCCCCAGAACCCCTGCTCAACCGCCTCCGCTGTGGTGCCCAGCAGCGAGGCCAGAGCAGGGAACAGGTCGGTCGGGGAGCACAGCACCACGCCCAGGTCAAAGACGACGACGGGACCGCTCATGCAGTCATTCTGGCAGCCTGCTCGTCGGTGTCGGGCAGGTGGTACTGCGCGATCGGACGGCCCGAGCTGGTGTCGACCGGGCACGCCACCCCGAAGACGTCGGCCAGCATCTGCGCGTTCACCACCTCCAGCGGCGGGCCGTGCAGCACGATCCGGCCGTCCTTCATCGCCACGATCTGGTCGGACCAGGCCGAGGCGAAGTTGATGTCGTGGATGACCATCACGATCGTCTTGCCAAGATCGTCGGCCGCGCTGCGCAGCCGGCGCAGCATCGACAGCGAGTGGGCCAGGTCCAGGTTGTTCAGGGGCTCGTCCAGCAGCAGGTAGGTGGTGTCCTGGGCCAGCAGCATCGCCACGAAGGCCCGCTGCCGCTGCCCGCCGGACATCTCGTCCAAGAACCGGTCTCGCAGTGCCACCAGGTCCATGTGCTCGATCGCAGCATCGATCGCTACCTGGTCTGAGGCTGTACGCCGCCCCTTGCTGTGCGGGTACCGCCCAAAGCCGACCAGGTCGTCGACGGTCAGCCGGATCTCGAGGCCGTTGTCCTGCTTGAGGATCCCCAGCACGGTCGCCAGGTCGGCGGTGGGCGTGGTGGCCACGTTGTGGCCGCCGACGGTGATGGTTCCGCTGTCGCTGGGCAGAAGCCGGGCCACCATGGACAGCAGGGTGGACTTGCCTGCGCCGTTGGCACCGACGATCGAGGTGATGCCGCCGGGAGGCAGGGTGATGGTGACGTCGTCGACGACGACGCTGCGTCCGTACGACTTGCTGACCTGCCGGATCTCGATCATGCAAGGTTCCCTTTCGGCTTGCTGCGGCTCACGACCATCGCGATGAAGACCAGGCCGCCGCCAAACTCGATGATGATGCTGAGGACGGTGCCCAGCGCGAAGACGTACTCCAGCACGGCCTGCCCGGCGACCAGCATCACCACCGCCAGCACACCGGCGATCGGCATGGTCCAGCTGTGACGCCCGTACGGGCTGATCTGGTAGGCGAGGTTGGCCACGATCAGGCCGAGGAAGGTGACTGGCCCGACGAGTGCCGTGGTGACGCTGACCAGCAGCACCGACACCAGCAGCACCTGGCGGACCATCCGGCGCGGGTCGACCCCGAGGCCCTGCGCAGTAGCGTGCCCGAGCGCCATCACGTCGAGCCGGTGGCGCAGCCGCCAGACCCACACTGTGCCCACGACAACCAGCACCGTCGACACGGTCAGCAGCTCGGGCCGGATCGAGCTGAAGCTGGCGAAGAGGTGGGTCTGCAGCTGCAGGAACGCGGTGGGGTCCATGATCCGGGTCAGCAGCTGCTGCAGTGAGCGCAGCAGGGTACCGACGACGATGCCGACCAGCACCAGCAGGTGGATCGCGGTGTGCCGCCGCAGGAGCAGCCCAGCCAGGCCCCAGCCCATCGCCAGCATCCCGGTGAGGTTGACGACGAACAGGACGACGGGGCCGAGCAGGGACGAGATGGTGGACCCGAGGAGGAACAGCAGCAGGGTCTGGATGAAGGCGAACATCGAGTCCAGACCCATCACCGAGGGGGTCAGGATCCGGTTGCCGGTGACGGTCTGGAAGCCGACCGTGGCCATCCCGACCGCCCAGCCGACCAGCACCAGGCCGAACAGCTTGCGGCCACGGTAGGCCAGGGTGAAGGCCAGGTCGCCGCCGGAGTCGAGCAGCAGGTACGCCAGGCAGGCACCCACCACGGTCAGCAGCCCGGCCCCGAGCCAGGCTCCTGCCCGGGCCGTACGCCGTGGCCGGAGCGGGACCGTGGCGGCGGTCACCGAGAGCCCCCCGCCAGCCGTGGCGCCTGGTGCGCCAGCAGGATCAGGAAGGCAGCCGCGCCGATCACCCCGGCGATGGTGCCGACCGGCACCTCAAAGGGCCGGTTGATGGTCCGGGCGAGCAGGTCGCACACCAGGACAAACCCCGACCCGCTCACGGCAATCCAGGGCAGGCAGCGACGCAGGTGGTCCCCCAGCACCCGCGTCACCAGGTTCGGGACCACGAGGCCGATGAACGGGATAGCGCCGACGACGACCAGGCAGATGGCGCTGGCGGCGCAGATCAGCGCCAGGCCCAGGGTGACCGCCGACTGGTAGCGCAGGCCGAGGCTGCTGGCGTGGCTCTCGCCCAGGGAGGCGATGGTGAACCGGTCGGCTGCCACCCAGACCGCCACGAAGACCGCGCCGACCAGCCACAGCAGCTCGTAGCGCCCGCGCAGGACCCCGGAGAAGTCTCCAGCCATCCAGCTGCCCAAGGTGGCCAGCAGGTCGTAGCGGAAGGCGACAAAGGTGGTCGCGGCCGAGATCATCCCGGCCAGCATCATGCCCACCAGCGGCACCGCGACGATCGCCTCGCCGCGGGGGATCGCCCGGACCAGCTTCAGGAACAGGGCGGTCCCCAGCAGAGCGGTGACGACCGCGACCAGCATCTTGAGGATCAGCGGCGCCTCGGGCCACAGCAGGGTCACCAGGAGGATTCCCACCACGGCGGACTCGGAGGTGCCGACGGTGCCTGGCTCGACGAAGCGGTTGCGGACCAGGGTCTGCATCAGCAGCCCGGAGACCGCCAGCGCTGCGCCGGCCAGCAGCACCGCGACCGTACGCGGAAGCCGCGAGACCACGATGTTCTCCCACTGCCGGTCGGTCGCTCGGCCGGTGAGGAGGTCAAGCGGGCCGATCTCGGTGACTCCGACGAAGATGCTGGTCACCGCGAGGACGGTGAGCAGCAGCGCGGCAGCGGCCCCCCGTCCCCAGCGACGCTGCCGCGGGGCGGCCGCTGTCGGCAGCGGGGCGCTCACAGACTTTGGACGGCTTCCTGGATCATGGCCTTGGCGTTGTCGAGGCCGTGCATGACGATGTACCAGCGGGCGCCGTCGAGGTAGACGACCTTGTTGTTCTTCCAGGCGTTGGTGCTGGCCACGAGCTCGTTGTTGAGGACCTCCTGGGCCGCCTTGCCCTGCTGGCCGATGGCCGCGTCGCGGTCGCAGACGAACATCAGGTCGGGGTTGGCCTGCTGGATCGCCTCGAACGACACCGGCTGGCCGTGGCCGTCCTCCTTGATGTCGGTGATCGCCTGGGGGATCATCAGGTCGGAGTGCACCGCCCCGAAGCGGGACGCGGCCCCGTACGCCGTCACCTTGCCGGCGCTGGTCATCAGGATCAGGCCCTTCGGCCCCTGGGGGACCTTGGCCTTGGCCTGCTCGATCACCTGCCTCAGCTCGCCGAGCTTGGTCTTGACCTGCTCGGTCTGGCCGAGCGCTGTGGCCAGCACCGTCGAGGCGGTCTCGACCTTGGTGTAGAAGGTCTCCGTGCTGGGGTAGGAGATGTCGATGGTGGTGAAGTGCTTGCTCAGCTCGGGGTACTTGCTGGCGCTGCGGAAGCTGATCACGACCAGGTCGGGCTTGAGCTTCTGGATCGCCTCGACGTCGGGCTCGTGCAGGGAGCCGACCCCGGCTACCCGGTCGTTGTCGAAGCTCTTCAGGAAGGGCGGCAGCACGCCCTCCTTGGGGATCCCGACGACCCGGTCGCTCAGGCCGAGGGCGCTGATGGTGTCCAGAGCGCCGTAGTCGAAGACCACCAGCCGCTTCGGGTCAGCCGGGACCTCGGTCGTTCCCTGGGCATGGGTGACCGAGACGGTCTGGCCTGCGGACGGGGTGGACCCGGCCGTACCGGTCGTGCCGCAGGCGGCCAGCGCACCAACGGCCAGGGCGCCCAGGCCCAGGCTGCGCCGAGAGACACGCGAGTTCATATCTGAAAGCCTTCCCTTGTTTTATTAAGCAAGGCTTACCTAAGCAGCGCTGGGCTCCGCCGGTCAACCCCGTCAGCGGTCCGAGACGCTCGGGAAGCACCCACGGGGGCAGACCTCACCTTGACGCGACGCCTGGCACGAGGCCGGATGCTCCGCTAGCGGATCCGAAACCCCTTCTCCCCCGTGGGTGGCACCCGCCGGGTCTGCACCTGGTCGACCTGGCCGTACCGGGGGCCCTCGCGGACCCAGTCCAGCACCGTACGGACCGCGGCCGCCGGGCCCTCGACAGCGAAGCCGACCCGGCCGTCGGCGAGGTTGCAGCACCAGCCAGCCACCCCCGCCAGCTCGGCCTCACGGAGCATGCCGACCCGGAACCCGACCCGCTGCACGCGGCCCTGCACAGTTCCCTCGACCCGGATCATGAGTCGTATCTCAGCACCCGGGCCTCCCTTCTGGAGCCCGGGGTCTCAGGCGCGGACGGACTACCGGGCGAAGAAGGCCGCGACCCTGCCCAGCCGGCCCCACCGCCCGCTCTTCTGCTTGCGCTGCTCGCGCCGGGGGTCCTCGGCGGCGTCCTTCACCTGCGGCAGCGGCTGGGCTGGCTCGGACGCGCTCTCGAGCGGCGGCTGGGCCGGGCTCGGGGCCGCAGCGCCCTGAGCCGACGGCTGGGCCGTGGCCTGGTCCCGGGGCGGAACCGTGGCCTGGTCCCGGAGCGGAACTGTGGTCTCCCACAGGTGGGCCGGCTGAGCAGCGACCTGGCCGTACTGCTGGGCCGGCACCGGAGCCTGACCGTACCGCTGGGTCGGCACCGGGGCGTGACCGTACCGCTGGGCCGGCGCGGGGGCCCGGCCGTACCGCTGGGCCGGTTCCCAGGTCCGCGCCGGCGCCGCGGCAACGGTCAGGACGGCCGGTTCGCAGGCCAGGCACCGTACGGTCTGGTCGACCTGGTCGTAGACGGCCTGGGTCCCCTGGGCGAGGAAGGCGCCGCACACCTGGCAGGTGCAGGTGTAGCTCAGCCACGTCGGCTCTTCAGTGATCCTCAGCTCGGTCACCGGGCCACGGTAGGCCGACCCCCAGATGACGAGGTCCGATGATGAGAACCAGGGGGCCTTTTCTCACCCTCGCTCGGTTCTCACCGCAGGTCGAGCCTCATCCCTGCGCTGGTGAGGGCGAGCCGACCGCAGCCGCTGCGGGGCTCCGGCGGCCCAGGACCAGGCCCACAACCCCAGCCAGCAGCGCCGGCACGAAGTACCCGCCGATGGTGGCCGAGCCGATGACCACGAAGCCGGCCAGCAGCACCAGCGCTGCGACGGAGACCGGGCGCCAGGCCCGTCCCCGTACGGCCAGCGGCGCCGCGGCGAGCAGCACCGGGACCGCAACGGCCACCACCACCGCCGGGCCGATGTGCTCCAGCAGGCTGGGCACCCCCACGGTCAGGTCGTCGGCGCTGGTCGTGACCTCCCCGTACGCGGGCAGCAGCAGCGCCGCCAGGGCGGCTGCCAGGGCAGCACCGGCCCCGAGCAGCTGCCAGACCCGGCTGCGGGTCAGGTACCGCGGACGCAGATCGACCCCGGTCTGGTCCTGGTACTCCTGGAAGGCCTGCTCGGCCACCTCCTCGGGCGTGCCGAGCAGCGCGATCGCCTCCTGGGCCGAGCGGCCGTCACCCACCGCGTCGCGGACGTGCTGGGCGCAGTCCTCGACCAGCTGCTGGCGCTGGTCTGGCGGCAGCGGTGCCAGCAGGCGCTCCACCTGCTGCAGGTAGGCGGCAACCTCGGGGTGCTGAGCTCTCATTCCGACCTCCTGACGGTGCGTTACTCAATATGAAGTGGTGCTTGAGTGATTGCTGAGCGGTGCACTGGGCGTACGTCAGGGCGCCCTGGACCACGTCGTGGTCCGGGTGGTGTGGCGCACCGGCGTACGTCAGGCCGGGCTCGGGACCGGGCACCAGCCCTGGACGGGCCGGGTGCAGGCGTGGTCGACGCTCACCCCGCGCGCCCGCTGGGGCGGCTGCGGTCTTGCGCACCGTGGCTCCTCTGGTGGATCTCTCAGCTCCCTAGCTGTCACATGTCCACCACGGCGACGCATCTGACACTCGCGTCAGGCGGGCTCGAGGTCGGCGACCACGATCTCGGGCGGGTTGTGCAGCCGGGGCACCGGGGTCGACTCCCGCGCCAGCCCCCGGCTGATCACCAGCTGCCGTCCGCCGGCCAGCTGGTGGACGCCTCCGGTGAGCCGGGGAAAGAGGCCCTGGTTCGGGGCGAACAGGCCGTTCTCCAGCACGACGGGAGCCCGCCACTGCCCGCCGTGGGCGTGGCCGGAGACGATCACGTCGGCCTGGAGGCTCTCGTACAGGGCGGTCTGCTCGGGCCGGTGCGCCAGCAGCAGCCGGGGGGCGTCGCTGCTCGAGGCCCGCAGCCGCTCTACCTGGGCCTCGCGGGCCGGCCCGGCGGCGGGGTCGTCCAGCCCGGCGACCGAGAGCCGCTGGCCGCGTACGGTGATCTCGCGGCTGTCGCCCGCCAGGACCTCGATGCCCATGCTGGCCATCGTGGCCTTGATCTGGGGAGCCTGCCCGGACCAGAACTCGTGGTTGCCGGTGACGTAGAAGGTGGGGGCGATGGCGGGCATCCCGCGTACGGTGTCGAAGCCGCGCTCGAACGGCAGGTCGTCGTCGATGATGTCGCCGGCGAGGGCGATCACGTCGGGCTGCTCGGCTCGGACCAGGTGGGCGATCTCCTGCTGGTGGTCAGCGAAGACGCAGCTGTGGGTGTCGGAGACGACCGCCAGGCGGACCGGGGTGGTGTTGCCGGGTACGGCCAGGCGGTAGCGGGTGATGACGATCTCGGGGCGGTGCCCCCAGGCGGCAGCCCCGGCCAGCACGGCCAGGACGACTGCTGCCCCTAGCCACTGGGTTCGACGTCGCACGGTCATGGATGATGCCGTACAAGACCAAGCCCGCTGGCAGCCGGACCTGCCAGAGGGCCCTGCGGCTCCCCGCCGATGCCGAGCCAGGACTGCTGCCCGGGGCTGGCTGGCGAAGGGGTGCCCGGTGCTCACTCTGGCACCCTACGAGGCCGACCGCATCAACAACCGACAACCGAGAGCCGCACGCTGGGTGGACTAGCAGCCGGCAAGCGTCTTTGCAGGAAAACGAAAATCTCGACCCGAGCCGACTCTGTCAAGCGGTAGGTTCACCTCCATGTCAGTGCTTCGGTGGGCCACCGACGCCGCGACTCGGTGCCCAGCGAGTACGAGGCGTCTGCGCGGGCCCGGAACCCCCTGTGGAGGAAGACGGACTCACCAGCGCCGAGCCACAGCTCCACGAGGGGCAAGCAGGCCGGATCTCGGCTGTAGGGCAGCGCGTCAGAGTGTCAGACCTGCGTGCTTACAGTTGGCCCAGCACTGGAAGGAGTGCGAGGGGTGCCTCACGGCCAACGGGCGCTGAGGTAGTTGACTTGTCAAGGGCTTTCGGGGGGAGAAGGGTGGGGCGATGGTTCCGTTGTATCCCTTAGCGGTGGTGGACGCGCGAGGTGAGGTCACGTATGTGACGTTGTCGGGGTCGCGTTCGGTGGCTGGGGCGTTTAGTGAGGCGGTGGAGGTGGTGGCTGCGGCCGCGGAGCGCCTGGGCCGTCCGCTGCGGCTGCTGGTAGTGGGGTCTGACGGGAGTGTAGAGGAGTGCGCGGTGACCGGCTCGGCCGAGCTGGTGGACGCGGAGTCGGTGTCGGTGGGGGTGGTGTCGGGGTCTCCGGTCCCGGAGGAGGCCCTGGCACGGCGGCTGGCGGTCGCTGAGCCCGCTGCGGAGGTGGAGAGTGCCCCGGCACCGGCTCGGGCTGCGGTGGTGAGCCGGCGCACGGTGATGGTGGCGAACCCGAAGGGTGGGACGGGGAAGACGCCGGTGGCGGTGGTGCTGGCGGGGGCTTTGGCGGTGCTGCGGCCGCGGTCAGTGGTGCTGGTGGAGACGAGTCTGGGGAATGCTGCGCTGCGGTCGGGTGCGGCGGCTGGGGTGCGGACGGTGCAGGAGCTGTCGGGGTGGCTGGCGGGTCGGGAGCGGCTTCCGTACCCGTCGGAGCTGTTTGAGGGGGTGCACTACTGCGCTCCGGGGTTCTATGTGGTGCCGGGCCGCTCGACGGTGGTGGCTGAGTCGGGTCCGGTGCCGATGCTGGCGGACCCGATGTCGGAGGTGGACCTGGAGCGGGTGCTGGAGGCGCTGCGGGTGAATGTGGACCTGGTGGTGCTGGATACCGGGAATGACCCGTCGTCGTCGGTGTGGCAGGCGGCGGCTCGGGCGGCGGATGTGCTGGTGGTGCCGGTCCAGTGGGCGGGGGACGCGGTTGACGCGGCGGCTCGGATGCTGGATGACCTGGTTCGGCTGGGGCACACGGGGCTGGTGGAGCGTGCGGTGCTGGTGCCGACGTGGGCTCCTGGGAACCGGCCGCGCCGCTCGGCTGTGGCCCGGTACGGGGAGTGGGCTGGCCGGTGGCCGGCGGTGGCGCTGCCGCCGGACCGGCACGTGGCTGAGCGTGGGGAGATGCGCTGGGCGGGGCTGGCCGAGAGGACGCGGCGGTCGATGCTGGGGCTGGCGGCCCGGCTGGTGGAGGACGTGTAGTGGCGTCGTGGAAGGTCGTGGCGCTGGGGGTGCCGGGGGTGGTGCTGGCGGTGGTTGCCGGGATGGCTCTGGGGTCGCCGACTCCCTCGTCGCGGCGGGAGGCGTGTGTGCCGGAGGGTGCCGTGGGGGTGGTCGCTGCGGCTGGTGACGTGTGGACGGTGCCGCTGGGGTCGGCGTACCAGGTGACGGCGGAGTACGGGTGGCGGACTCACCCGGTTCGGGGTGGCCGGGACCTGCACAGCGGGATTGACCTGGCGACGGGTGGTGGGGCTGCGGTGCTGGCGGCGTCGGGCGGGACGGTGGTGGGGGTGACGGACCTGGGGGGCCGGTCGTACGGGCTGTATGTGGATGTGGAGCATGCGGGCGGGGTCCGGACCCGGTACGCGCACCTGGCGTCGGCCCGGGTCCGGGTTGGGCAGCAGGTCCAGGCGGGCGAGCAGATTGGTGTGGAGGGCGCGTCGGGTGGAGTGACTGGCCCGCACCTTCACTTTGAGGTGATTGTGGGTGGGAGCCCGGTGGAGCCGCGGGAGGCGGTGCGGGCTCGGGGTCTGTCGTTTGACGGGCGGCCGGGTGCGCTGGTTGGCGGTGGCCGGGCCCGGGGTGACGGGCTGCCGGCTGCGGAGTCTGGTTCCCGGGCCGGGGCGGAGGATGCGCCGGCGGGTGCGCAGGGAGTGGACCGGTCGGGGTCGCTGAGTCCGGAGCAGATGGCTGCGGCGCGGGTGGTGGTGGAGACGGGGCACCGGCTGGGGCTGCCGCGGCGGGCGTGGGTGGTGGCGCTGGCGACGGCGCTGCAGGAGTCGACGCTGGGGGCGGACGCGTCGTCGATGAGGCTGAACGGTGACGGGGACGTGGGCCTGTTCCAGCAGCGGGCGTACCCGGGCTGGTACGCGGACGGGGCGACGACTGAGGAGAACGTGGCGCGGCTGCTGGACGCGGAGTACGCGGCGCGGACGTTCTACCTGGGCCATGACGTGGCTGTGCGCGCGTCGGGTGGGGCTGGGCCGGTCGGGTACCACATTCCGGGGCTGGTGGACGTGGCCGGGTGGGAGTCGATGCCGGTGTGGCAGGCGGCGGCGAAGGTGCAGCGGCCGGCGGCGCAGTTTGAGGTGTACTACGCGAAGCACGAGGCGACGGCGGTCGGGATCCTGGCGCGGCTCGACCTGGGTGACCTGGGGGGCCAGCCGACCGGCTGCACCCCCGCCCCGGGAGCCAGCAGCAGTGGCGGGCCGGTGGGTGGCTCGGGCGGGGGGTCCTGGGCGGTGCAGGCAGCGCTGGGGCAGGTGGGGCAGCCGTACGCGTGGGGTGGCGGGTCGCTGACGGGGGTGTCGGCGGGGGTCTGCTGCTCGCCGACGGGGCAGGACGGCCGGCTGGTGCAGGGCTTTGACTGCTCCGGGCTGACCCGGTACGCGTGGGCGCAGGCAGGAGTGGTGCTGCCGCGGACGAGTGAGGAGCAGCAGCGGGCGGTGCGGTCGGTCCCGGTCGACCAGATCCAGGCGGGGGACCTGCTGTTCTTCCCGGGGCACGTCGGCCTGGCGGACGGGCAGGGCGGCATGGTCCACGCGCCCCGGCCGGGGAAGGCGGTGGAGGTATTGCCCGGGGTGCTGTCGGACCCGTACTACGGGCCCCGGTTCCAGGGGGCCGGGCGGCCCTGACCAGTGGTGAAGGAGGACACGGTGACAGACGCGGCGGTGAAGGGCCTGTCGTTTGAGGAGCTGGCCCAGGTGGCGTCGGCGGACGGGCAGCCGGTGGTGGACCTGCTCGGGCTGCTGGCTGGGCCGTGGCCGGGGCCGGTCACGGCCGGGTGGGCCACGGAGGACCCGGTCACGGTCCTTGGCGTGGCCCGGGCTGCGCGGGCGTACCGGGAGACTGCGCCGGTCGTCATCGAGGCCGGGGACGCGGTCGCGCGGATGGCTGGGGTGGAGCCGGCCGCGACCACGACCGACCTGGCGGCTGTGGCGCGCCAGGGCGAGCCGGCGCTGGTCGCTCCCGGGGCGGAGGTCACGGTGGCTCGTCACACCGGGACCGGGGTCGACCTGGTCGACGCGGTGGCTCTGCTGCGACGCAGCCACGAGCTGGTCCTGCTGGCCGGGTGGGACGACACGGTCGCTGGGATCGCGGACGTGGTTGTGGTGCCGGTCTGCTGGACCGAGGCGTCCGTACGGGACGCCGCGACCCGGATCGACCAGTGGCACCGGCGGGGTGAGCAGGTCCACGGGCGGGTCGTGGTCGCCGCCCACGCGGCCCCGGCCGAGCCGGGCCTGGAGTCCCGGGCCCGGCGGTGGTTCACCCAGCTCCCGGTGTACCCGGTGCCGACGGACCCGGCGACCCGGAGCCCGGGCCGGTCCTGGACGGACCTGCAGCCCACGACCCAGACTGCCCTGGCCAACCTGGCCGGGGGCCTCATCCACACCCTCCAGAAAGGAAACCTCGCATGAACTGGTTCGACGGTCTCAAGCCCGGGCTCGGCCCGTTCGATGCCATCTTGTCCACCCCGCTAAGGATGTTCCTGGCCCTGGTGTGGGCGATCGCGTTCTTCTTCTGCGCGTTCCACCTGGTCGTGGGCGTGGCCCGGCTCGCGGCCGCGAAGCAGGCCCACCGGCCGGTCGACTTCTCCGAGAGCGGCAGCGGGGTGGTGTGGCCGCTGATCGGGATCGTCGCGCTCGCGATGCTGCCGGCCCTGTTCAACGCAGCCCTCGGCCGCTGAGGCGTACCAGGCAGGCGCAAGGGAAGGAGGAGACATGGTCACGGTACGGGTCCTTGACTCTGACGACGAGCCCCGCAGCGAGAACCAGGAGCAGGGGCAGGGGCAGCAGAGGCGGTCCTGGTGGCGCCGGTGGGCGCCGGCTGTGGTCGCTGCCGCGCTGGTCGGTGGGACTGGGCTGGGCCTGTGGCTGCGCCCGTCCCAGCCAGCCACCCCCGCAGCCTCAGCACCGGCCCCGGCGCCGGCGTCGGGGTCGGTGGCCCAGCCAGCGCCCGGGTCGTCGTCGGCGCCGGGCAGCGGCCTGTACCTGGCCGAGGTCGCCCCGGGGCTGCGGATGGGCCTGGCCACCGTCGACTCGGGCAACACTGCCGCCAAGTACGGCATCCCCTACGGCTGGTCCAAGACCCCCGAGGGCGCCGTCGGCGCCGCCATGCACAACGCCGCGTCCTTCTGCTCGCTGCCGGTCCTCGTCGACGGCACCCGCGCCGAGCTCGTCCCCTACCTCTTCACCCCCGACGGGGCCCAGTTCGACCTGACGGCCGAGCGGGCCGCGAAGATGCGGAAGGGGATGCGGCTGAACGATGACGGGGTGGTCCTGCTCCCTGACGGGCAGCCGTCGCCGCACGAGAAGTACTACGGCTGCGGCCTGCCCCGCTACGGCGCCTACAAGGTCCTCGCGTCCGACCCGGACCGGGTCGTGGTCGAGGTGTGGATGCCCTACGTCGCCGGCCCCGGCACCGACGACAACATCTCCGAGGTGTGGCTCGGCACCCTCCACGGCGAGCTGACGATGCGCTGGTCCGCCGGCCCCGACGGCCCGGACTGGCGCGTCTCTTACTACAAGTCGCTGCCGGCGCTGAAGCTGCCCGCCAGCCCGAAGAAGTCGAACATCGGCTGGCAGGGGATCCGTGACGTTGTCGGGCCCGGCTGGATGGTCCCGGCCGACGCCACCACCCAGCCCTACCCCGGGTCGGTGTGGGCCTCATGACCACCACCAGCCTCAGGGACCCCAGCCTCACCAGTCTCAGGAGCCCCGGCCTCATGACCCGTCCCACCGCCTGCCTCAAGGGCCGCCTCCTTGCTGTGGCGGGCGTGGTCCTGCTGCTGCTCGTCCTTGCCGGCGGCCCCACCCCCGCCCACGCCGACCCCAACGACGACAGGGGCTGCCTCGGCGGGGGGACGAGCAACCCGTCCTGGGCACGGCTGGCGGCGGAGTGCCCGCAGCAGCCGGGTGAGGGCCCGACCTCGCCTGCGCCGGGCGCGTCGTCGCCGGCGTCGTCGTCTGGTGGGGTGACGGCGGCTCCTGTGTCGGGGGGTGCGCCGGCGGGCCCGTCGTCGGGTGGCAGTGCGGCGCCGGGTGGTAGTGCGGCGCCGGGTGGTAGTGCGGTGCCGGGTGGGCAGCCGTCTGCTGCGCCGGCCGCAGCGCAGGCGCTGACGAGTGCCGAGGAGTGGGCGCGGGCTGCGAGCGGGGGTGTGAAGGTCCTGGCAGACGAGGTAGCGGCGCAGTCCAAGGTTCCCGATGACCCGGACTACTGGATCAAGGCGCTGCTGCCGGGGTACCGGGTGACGCTGGCAGTCGGGACCTTCGTGCTGATCGTGGTGACTATCAAGAACCTCGTTATGCTGGCCGGGTCCCGCTCCCCGGCGGAGCGGCACGACCTGCTGCACAGCCTCACCGGCCGGGTCGTGCTGTACCCGGTGATGGCCGTGGCGGCGCCGGCGGTGGTCGCCACTCTGGTCAGGCTCGGTGACGAGCTGGTGGCCGCAGCGACGACGGCGTCCGGGAGCGGGCTGTCCGAGCTGATGACGTCCCTAGGGGGCAAGTTCTTCGGGTTCGCGGCCTCCAGCGCGACGCCGCTTGGCCTGCCGGGGTTCCTGGTGCTGGTGGCTGCGGTTCTGCTGATTGTGACGCTGATCGCGTGGCTGGTGCAGGCGTGGGTCGCGCCGATGGCGATGCTCATCCTGACGCTGATGGTGCCGGTGGTGCTGGCCCTGTCAGCGCAGCCGCGTCACCGGGAGCGGCTGCTGCGGCTGATGGGTGGCCTGCTCGGGGCGATGCTGACCCCGTTCATCACCCGGTTCGTGTTCTGGGCCACGATGCCGCTGATCAGTGCCGAGCTCGACCAGTCTGCTGAGGCCACGCTCGGCCTGTTCAAGGTGGTGGTGCTGCTGGGGGTGTGCACCTCGTCACCGCTGGTCCTGTCTCACGTGATGCCGCACCTGGTCCCAGGTGCCGGGGGTGTGCAGGGCGGGCCCGGACCGGTGAGCATGCTCGCCCAGGGGGCCCAGGCTGGTCTGGACTCGGCCCAGCAGCTGGTCCGGCAGGCAGCCCGCGGGTCGCAGACCGCGGTCGGTACCCCGGCCGCGTCCGCCCGGGCTGCCAGCCTCGGGCAGGGAGCGGCTGCGAAGGGCGCTAGCGCTGGGGCGGGAGCTGCCGGCGCGGCACTTGGCGCGGCTGCGGCCGTGGTCACGGCCGGGGTCATCGTCGGGCAGGGCATCGTGAACGCGGGCCGGTCCGCAGCGAGCCAGTCCCTGGCCGCGTCCGGAGGCGGCCAGTCGTCGGACACTGCCGCCCCGGTCCACCTGCCCCAGCCCCGCGGCGGCGGGTCTGCCAGGCCCGCAACGAAGGGCAGCCCACCGCAGGGCAAGGGCAGCCCACAGGGCAAGGGCGGCTCGGGAGGGCCGAAGGGTGGCCCAGCGCAGAGCCAGGGCGGCCCGGCCGGTGGTGGTGCCGGGAGCGCGGCGGCGGCTGCGGCAGCAGCCGCGCAGGCGACGGCCGAAACCGTCAAGGCTGGCGGTGAGGCTGTCGCTGAGGGCGCCGCAGCCGCCGCGGGCGAGCCGGAGACAGTACCCGCGTCAGGCGGGGCCCGCCCAGGAGCCGCCCCTCCACCCGAGCCGCGCACCGACCCGGCGCCGTCCACGAGCCCGGCGCCGCCGGTGGAGCCCCAGCCCGGCGAGCAGCGGCCGCCGCTCGTGCCGCCGGAGACAGCGGCCCGGGACAAGCCCACCAGGCCGTCTGGCTCCTCTGGGTCGGCGGGGTCTGAGGGGGCGTCGTGAGCCGCCGCTGGTACCAGCTGGGTGGGCCGGAGCCGCGGCGGTGGTTCACGGCCCGCCGGGCGAAGCTGCTGGGTGGGGGTGTGCTGCTGGTCCTGGCAGGGCTGCTGCTGGGGATCCAGGTCCAGCGGCTGTGGGCGCTGCTGCCGGTCGTGGCCGGGGCCGGGTGCGTCGGGCTGGCGACACTGCCGGCCCCGGCAGCGGCCCGGCTCGGGCAGGTCGTCAGTGACGTGCTCCGCCGCCCCGTGGCCCGGTGGGGCGGCTGGGACAGCTACGACCCGTCGCTGGACCGGTGCCCGTTCTGGCTCCGCGGGAGCAGAGAGGTGTCCGTCGCACCCGGTGACGGCACAGCCGGGGAGGTCGGGCTCCTGGACCACGGTGATGCCCTGTCAGCGGTGCTGGAGATCGAGGGAGACGGGGCCGGGATCCGCCCGGACCACGAGCACGCCCGGCTAGAGCACGCAGTCGGGGAGGTCCTGCGGTCACTGGGACGGGCCTCGGTCCCCGTCAGCCAGGTCGACGTAGTCTCCCGGGCAGTGCCGGCCCGCGGCCGGCACCAGCGGTGGCTGACCGACTCCCTGGCCGACCAGGTCCCGCCAGCAGTCCGGGAGTCGATGGAGCAGCTGTCACGGCAGGCAGAGGAGACCGCGGAGACGATCACCACGTACCTGGTGGTGCGGATGCCGGCCGGGCGGCTGGCCGCCGCGGCGCGGGAGCGGGGCGCCCAGATGAGCCCGGAGACGGTGCCCGAGCAGGCCCTGCGGACGGTCGGGACCGTGTCGGCTCTGCTGGCCGAGCACGGGATCCGGGTCCGCCGGGCCCTGTCACCGGTCGAGAAGGCCGCCCTGGTCCGGTCAGTGTGGGTCCCGTCCCACGACGCGGACGACCAGACCGGGATCGACCCTGACTCGTTCTGGGCGGCGTGGCCCCGCTACGACGCGCGCCGTGACGCGACCGTCGCGACCGGGACAGCGGGTGACCAGTGGTGGCACGCGACAGCGTCGGTCCCGCGGGCCGGGTTCCCCCAGCAGCCAGTCCTGGGACGGTGGCTTGAGCCGCTCGTCCTCGCGCCCGAGGTCTGGTGGCGGCTGGTCACGACGAAGTTCCGGCTCCTGCCCGCGGTCGAGGCCCTGGCCGTGGCCCGGGACCAGCAGACCACAGCCGGGGCGCGGAAGGTCCACGAGCAGACCAGCGGCGAGGTCGCGACCGGAGTCGTCGACGACGAGCTGTCCGTGGGGCAGGTCCTGATCTCAGACGTAGCCCGCAGCGGGCAGGGCGGAGTCGCGGTCTCGGTCCACCTGCTGGTCACCGGCTCGTCTGCGCAGCAGCTGGCCCGGTTCCGCGACGAGGCCGAGCGGATCTTCGGCCAGGAGATGAGCGGACGGGCCCTGGCCTGGGCCGACAACCGGCACACTCCAGGCGTCCTGGCAGCACTACCCTTAGGACTGGAGGTCACCTGATGAGCACTCCCCGTCACCTGACCGGCGTCCGGGCTGCGGCGGCAGCCCGAGTACGGCGCCTCCTGCAGCAGCCCACGGCGCGGCGCCGGGCCCGCCGGCTCGGCTGGGACCAGCCCGGCACCCCGGCCACGTTCACCAGTACCCGGCAGGCTGTTGCGCTGTGGCCGGCGCTCGCCCCGACCCACCCGCCCGTCACGGGATGGCTCCAGGGCCACGACCTCCTCACCCGCCAGCCCGTCACCGCGTCTCCCCGCGGCCTGTACGGGGCAGGCCTGATCACAGCCCCCGGCACCCTCGTCTCCGGCGACGTCGGCACCGGCAAGTCCAGCCTGATCAAGGAGAACCTGCTCCGCGCGACCGCGACCGGGGAACGAGCCGCGGTGTTCGACCGGAAGCGCCAGAGCCAGGCCGGCGCCGCGGCCGGCGAGTACGGCCCTCTCGCCCAGGTCGTCGGCGGCACCGTGATCCGGTTCGACCGGGACCGGACCGTCGGAACCCGGGTCAACATCCTCGACCCCGCGATCACCACCATCGGCGGGGAGGACTCCATGGTCGGCCAGGACGAGCTCCTCGTCCTCGTCGCGACCGAGGCCAAGGGAGCCGACCTGTCCCCGCAGGAGCGGTGGGCCCTCGCCGCCGCGCACCGCGCCGCGATCAGCCGGGCCCGCGCCGCCGGCCGGGTCGCCGTCCTCGGAGACGTCGTCACCGCCCTCTACGCCCCCGACCCCGACTCCGTCCCCGGCCCCCGCGACCCCGCCGCCGGCGCCCCGGTCCTCGACCACACCGGCCTCGTCGACACGACCGAGGTAACCCGGTGGGGCCTGACCCTCGCCCTCGCCCTCGAACGACTCATCCAGGGAGACCTGTCCGGAATCCTCGACGGGCCCACCGAGGGCCCCGACGGGCAGCCCCTCGACCTCGACGCGCCCCTCCTCGTCATCGATACCTCCGCACTCCCAGAGAGCTCAGCCGCGCTCGGCCTCGTGATGGCCGTCATGACCACGTTCCTCATGTCACGGTGGGTGACCGTGCCCGGCTACAAGCACGTCGTCGTCGAGGAGGGCTACTCCGCCGACGGCCTCGGCGCCGTCCCCAGCATGTTCCGCACCCTCGCCAAACGGTCCCGCGGTGTCGGCGTGTCCATCTGGAGCGTCTTCCACCACGTGTCCGACGTTGCCCCCGGCAGCCCCCTGACCGCCCTGATCCGCGAGACCGAGCTCGCGTTCATCTTCCGCCAGTCCAAGCCCGAGGACGCCCAGATGATCGTCGACCTCCTCGGACTGCCCGAACCCGTCACCGACCTGCTCATGCAGCTCGGCCGCGGCCAGTACCTCCTCCACCGAGGCCGTCGGCTCGCCCCAACCCTCGTCGCCCAGTTCTGGACCCCGCTCGAGCAGCGGATCACCGACACCGACACCGCCATGACCCCCACCCCGCTCCCCGGCAGCCCAGCACCCGGCACCAGCACCTCCCAGGCCCGCACCGCAGACGAGACCGGCACCCCCGTACCCGAGCCCGGCGCCGGGAGGCAGCTGTGAGCACCATCACCCGCTGGCCGCTGTGGCAGACCAGCCTCGCCCTCACCGCCGTCGTCGTGGTCCTTGTCGGCCTCGCCTGGGCCGCCGGGACCCTCGCCGGAGCCCTCCGCCGCCGGCCAGGCCGCGGCAGCCTGGCCCGGCAGCGCCAGCAGTCACCCGTCTGGGCCACCCCCCACGACGTGAAGCCGCTCCTCTGCCCAGACCCCGACCCCCGCCGGATGCGGCTCGCCGTCATCGGCACCGGTCGCCGCAGCCGCATGCTCCGGACCCCGCTCTACCGGTCCCTGACCGTCCTCGCCCCCTCCGGAGCCGGAAAGACCCCCCGCGTCGTCGTCCCGATCGTCCTCGACCACCAGGGCCCCGCCGTCGTCGCCTCCGTCAAGTCCGACGTCCTCGCCCTCACCCGGCACCACCGCGAGACCCTCGGCCCCGTCTGGGTGTTCGACCCGTCCCAGTCCACCGGCACCACCGCCACCTGGTCACCCCTGACCCACATCACCTCCTGGGCCGACGCCCTCGACGCCGCCCGCTGGGTCCAGGAGTCCTCCAAGGCCGACACCCGCGGCGTCCAGGACGCCGGGTTCTGGGAGTCCCAGTCCCGGTTCCTCCTCGCGCCCCTGCTTCTCCTCACCGCCCACCACCACGGCAGCATGGCCGACATCAACACCCTCCTCGAAGGCTCCACCACCACCGAGCGTGAAGTCACCACCGCCCTCGAGCAGATCGGCGACCCCCACGCCCTCACCTACTGGCGCCAGTTCTGCTCCTCCATGGCACCCCAGACCCGCGCGTCCGTCCTCACCACAGCCCGCACCGTCCTCGAAGCCTGGTCCCACCCCCGAGTCCGCGACGCCGTCACCGTACGCCCCGGCAGCAGCAACCTCATCGACCTCGACGCCGTCCTCAACGGCCGCGGCACCCTCTACCTCGTCGCTCCCGCCGCCGAGCAGAACGCCTTCTCCGCCATCTACGAGTGCCTCGTCCAAGCCATCCTCATGAAGGTCGAGCGCACCGCCCAGACCACCGGCCTCCCCCTGCCCCAGCCCCTCCTCCTGATGCTCGACGAAGCCGCTAACATCGCCCCCCTCCGCAACCTCGACGCCGTCGCGTCCAAAGGCTCCGGCGAAGGCCTCCTCGTCGTCACCGTCTGGCAGGACAGCGGACAGATCAACAAGATCTACGGCCCCGACCGGGCCCGCACCGTCCTGTCGAACCACTACGCCAAGACCTACCTCCCCGGCATCAACGACGAGGCCACCCTGCGGCACCTGTCCGACCTCATCGGCCAGGCCAGCTTCACCCGGACCTCCACCACCCACAGCCGCCAAGGCCCCTCCACCACCATCACCGAGCAAGAAGCCCGCGTCGCACCCGTCGAGTGGCTCCGCACCATGCCCCCCGACCAGGCCATCGTGATCGCCGGACCCTACCCACCCATCCTCGGCCGAGTCCCCGCCTGGTACGAAGACCCCCGCCTCCGCGCACTCATCGACCCAGCCGTCGCAGACCGGTTCGACCGCATGTTCACCCCCACCAAGGAAAGCACCACGAAAGGAACCACCCGATGAGCACCCTGCCCCACGTCATCAACACCTTCCGTACCGCCATGGCCGACCTCCAGGACACCCTGGCCACCGCCCCCCAGTCCCTGCCCCGCGACACCGCCGACCACGTCGCAGCCCAGGCCGCCGACATCGCCAGGGCCCTCAACCACGTCGGCACCTGGATGAGCACAGCCGGACCCAACCCGACCGACACCGACCTCGCCGCCGCCACCACCGTCCTCAACGACGCCACCACTGCCATCGCCAGGCTGCGGGACTACCTCCGCAGCATTCCCACGGAATAAGACCCCCAAGAAAAGGAGACCCACGTGTGGGAAGTCGCCAGCTACACCAGCGCCACAGCAGCCGAGACGGTCGACGGGATCGGCGGGTTCAACTTCACCGCCGCCTCACCCGGCATGACCCCAACCGACCGGAGCACCATCCGTAGCCACCTGCTCCACCGTATCCACCCCGGCTGGGAAGACCTGAACGACCCGCTCCTGCACCCACCCACCTTCGCCTACCTCCACCGCAGCGGCCGCTACTACCTCGCCCGCGGGATCTCCACCGGCACCACCCCCGACGGCCGCGGCGGGAACATCCTCACCGAGGCCGTCATGACCACCGACCCCGCCGACTTCGGGCCCTGGCGGCCCGCGCAGCTCTTCGGCGCAACCCTCTGGTGGCAGATGACCAAGCTGGTCGGGACTCTCCCCACCCGGCCAACCCCCATCAGCACCGGCCGCCTCACCGAGCAGAACCTATGGAAGACAGCCCTCCACGACCCCTGGGCGTCGACGCACCTCCCCCACCTGGCCACCATGGCCGAGGAAACCCTCCAGGGCAAACGACTCGCCATCATCACCACCGACCTGGACCAGGCCCAGCAGTGGACCGCGCTCGCGACCCTGCTCCTGCCCCCCGACGCTGCCCTGTCGCTGAGTATCCGCGGCATGGTCGCAGACCCTATGACCACACCAGCCGACATCGTCGCGTCCAGCCCGCACCTCGGCCCGCAACCCGACCCGACCCGGCCACACCCAGGCATCAACATCATCGACCTCGACAGGCTCCTGATCAGCCCGGTCAGCCTGTCACCGTCCGCCCGGGACAAGGCCGACGCCTTCCTGCACCGCCCCGCTCCCAGCACCTCTGGTACGGCCCCAACCCAGTCAGACCTGGAGATGCTCGCAGTCATGGTCGCCGACCTCGCCCAGATGGCCCGCGGGCTTCAGAAGGAGATCGCAGAGATCCCGCCCGAGGTGCTCGCCAGCGAGTCAGCCCACACACAAGGTCTCGCCGCAGACGAGACCGCGACCCGGCTGCAGCAGCTGCTGGAGGACCTCTCCCAGAACCCGGACCCCCACGACTTTCCCGTACTCGCAAAGAGAACCAGAAAGCTCGACATCAAGTTCCAGCAGCTCCGCGCATACGTCGACGGCATCCAGGACGCAGCCAGTGCCGCACCCGCAAGGCCCCACCAGCCGACTGGCCGGCCCGGCAACCTCGCCCAGGAGCGGGCCAGGACCTGGCCACCCGCCCCAGGAAACCTCGACACCTGGGTCAACCAGTGGCTGATCCCTACCTACGACGCCCAGTCCCTCCTCGCCGGCTGGGACACCAACCCAGCCATCCGAGCCGAGGTCACCGCCCTCTACCTCGGGTACGCCCAGCTCCACGACCCCAAGGCAGGCCCGTGGGACCCCATAACCTGGCTCGGGCACCGAGACGCAGCCTGGCGCCGAATCGAGACCCTCCGCCAGAACCACACCAGCAGCACCACCCTCGCCTGGCTCCGGCCAGACAACCACTAGCCAGAGGACAACCCCATGACAGAGTCACTTCGCCCAGCCGTTGAGAAGGTCTCTCAAGCCGCGACCCAAGCCCGTATCAACAACGAGAGCTCCGGCGGGACGGCTGTCACCGACCTGTACGCGGCAGTCGTCGAGGCCCGAGTCCTGGCCGGCACCCTCGCCGACTACATCGACACCCTCCGCGCCGGGCTCCAGCCAGACGCAGACCCGGTCAATGCCCAGATCGACCACCACCTCGCCCAGGCCGCCAACACTCTCCGAGCGGCTGCCTACCGCCTCACCGAGGCCGGCGAAGCCCTCGGAAACGGGCACACCTACCCAGAGACCGCGCTCGCCTGGCTCAGACAGCGAGCAAACACCCGGCCGTTTGAGCCCGTGACAACCAACTATGTTCCCGCCCGGGCTCCGTACCACCAGTCAGTCGCGAAGCACACGCAGGAAGCCCCAACCGCCCCCTACCTGACCGCCGCCCGACAGAGCCTGAACGAGGCCGGGCGAGCGGCCTACAGGAGCAGCCACACCGGCGAGTCCTCGTTCCCTGCTCTCTACAGCAGCCTTACCGAAGCTGGGCTGCTCTCAGTCAGGCTCGCCGACTACATCGACACTCTCCGAGACGGGTTCCAGGTCGACCACCCCGATGCTGACCCGCGCAACGCGGAGGCTGACCATGAGATGGCCCTGGCTGTCCGTGCCCTCCAGTCAGCCGATCGCGAGCTGAACACAGCCAGGACGATGCTGCGCGAGAGATATGCCGGCCCTGACGATGCGCCCGAGTGGGACCGTCTCGGCGTTGTCTCGACTGACCGGCTCGCGTACTTCCCCGCCCCGGACCGCGGCGTCATGCCTCCACCTCCCGCCCCGAGCGCGCCGGAACTCGACCAGGCAGAGCCTTCCGTGTGGGATCTGCCGCCTTCTCCGGCGGAGGGGTAAGAGGCGAGCATGCCCCGGCCCCCAGACCGGACGACCAGCCCCTGGCACCGGTCTGGGGCATCGGGATGGGCGCCAGGAACGAGCTGGCGCCCCACCCGAGTCCTGGCGTGGGCTGAACCTGATTGGCTTCGCCTGATGGACGCCCGGAACCAGCATCAGGCCGACAAGGGGTCCTCCATCAGGAAGTCGACGATGTGCTGGTGGCGGATCCCGTTGCGGCCGCGGCTGACCGGGTCCAGGCTCACGACCAGCTTCGGGTGGTTGTCGGGGATCGTCTCCAGAGCGGAAAACTCGCGATCCACCGTGTCCTGGGTGGCCAGCAGGTAGCAGACCTGGACGTAGCGGACCTCCTCACCGCGCCGGGCAACGAAGTCGACTTCCTTGGCGCCGCGCCAGCCGACCTGGACCGTGTACCCGCGCGAGCGGAGCTCTGCGTACACGATGTTCTCCAGAACCAGCTCGATGTCGGCCAGGTTGTCGAAACCGAGTGCGGTCCGCAGGCCGTGGTCGACGACATAGTACTTCTCGTCAGCCCGCAGGGTCTGCTTGCCGACGATGTCGAACCGGGGAACCGTGTCGATCAGGTACGCCTGGGCGCAGTGCTGGAGGTAGCCGAGCACGGTGTCGACGCTGACCCGGCGTCCTTCGCTCTTGAGGTAGCGGACCACCGACTGCGCTGAGAAGGTCCGCCCCACACTCCCGACCGTGTAGCGCAGGACCCTGCGGAACATGTCGACGTCGCGGATCGCGAAGTGCTCCAGCACGTCCTTGATGACCACGGTGTCGAGGAGGCTATCGAGGTACTGCCGGGAGGCTGCCTGGTCTGCCCCGAAGTACTTGAGCGCCGGGAACCCGCCCGTCACCAGGTACGACTCGAACAGGCGGCGGGGATCGGGTTCACCGTCTGGCTGGTTCAGCTCCACGAACTCCCGCAACGACAGCGGCCGGATCGGAACCTCGACATAGCGCCCAGCGAGGCGGGTGCTGAGCTCACTGGCCAGCATCGTCGAGCTCGACCCGGTGAGGTACAGGTCACAGCTCCAGTCCACCCGGAGCGCGTTGACCACGTCCTCCCAGCCGGAGACCTGCTGGACCTCGTCCAGGAACACCGCAGCCGGGGCGCTCCGGTCCGGCAGCCGGGTGGCCAGGTAGTCCATGAGCGCTGCGGCTGTACGGATCGACATCCCCTGCTGAGACTCCAGGTTGAGGCGCACCTGGACCGCCCCGGGGCTCTTCGAGGCCACCTCGGTCGCCAGCATCTCCAGCAGAGTCGACTTCCCGCAGCGCCGCACGCCGGTGAGCACCTTGACCACCGGCACCCCGATGAACGGCCGGATCCGCTCCAGGTACCGCGGCCGGCTCACGATCCGCTCCACAGCCTCCACCCCGTTGTCGATCATAGTCGACAGCAGGGGCTGTTTCTGATGCTCCGTCGACTATGCTCGACACCCCGCCGGCGGTAGAGCCTGCGATCTGCGGCAGCAGGGTCCTGTGGCCGTCAGGTCCACTTCCCTCCACAGGAGCACTCGAGGACGACCGCGTCGCCGGGAAATCCCTGCATGGCCCAGTCCAGCATGACGGCGTTCATCCAGTCCTTCTCGAGAGGCTTGGCGCAGTACGTCACCACATCCTTATGGCGATTCATGTTGGGGCACGTCATCAGACCGAGCAGTCGTACGAGACGAACCTGCTCAGGATCGACAGCCAGAGGAAGAGCAGCACTCAGGCCCGTCGCAGAGCCGATCTCAGAGCAACCCTCGCCCCATTCTCCAGGACCAGTCCGCCACCGAGAGACTTCACCGCACTGCCTGCGACTGCCGCGGCGATCTCATCGAGCATCTCATCAGTCAGCTCGGTGGTACCGTCGACCACCCGGAGCAGCTCTGCACAGAGCGTGCAGAGCACATGCCCCAGATTCACCGCGGCGGCGATCTGTGCCGCTCCGCCAGAGTCCAGGTCGGCGGAAACGATCTCGTCCACAAACGGCTCCACCAGGGCCTCCACCGCCGCACGGGCCTCGTCCTGCCCAGCCGACGACTCCACACCGATCAAGTCGTCGGCAACCCGGGTCACCAAGAAGTCGGTGTACCTCCCCAACGGACTCCTGAGCCGAGTGGGCCTCCCGGGCCTTTCTCTTGGCCAGCGTCACCTGGCGTCGCGAGTACTTCTGGCGAGACCCCTCCCCGACGAGCGCCCGAACTCGCTCCGTATGCGGTCCGCCGTGAAACTCCCCGCCACACACGCACCGACCACTCCCTTGGGCATCGTCCTGGCAGCATCTGCGCAAGCAATGCTGTGTCCGGCGGGTTGGGCCATCACTCACCCATTCTAATCTCTCGCTGACGCGCAACCACCGACTGCCATAATGGATCATCTAGCCGATTGAGCGCACTTCGCAGCAACCAGTCCCATGAGTGGATCTTAATCCCCGCGTCGCCCGACTGGCTCCGAGAACGCTGGCGTTCTGTTGTTGGATCACTGCGCCCAATTACAACCAGCCCCGGCGCACGGTTGGTCAGTCCGTAGTATCCCAGTTCATCCTGTGCGTATTTCACATTGTCAGTGAGCCACTCGCGCCAGTCCTGGACCTGCTTCACAGCATGCCTCGTCTGCTTCGACAAGGACCCGTCCCGAATAACAATGGGATGTCGCGCCCCCTCAATCTCCACCATCAGCCAGTCTAGACCATTGCTGTTTACACCCAGGAGCAGGAAGTCCGGCACATATTCAGCCCCTAGTTTGGGCTTCGGGATGACATAGGCCCCCCAAGAGCCGACGACATGGGGCGCTAGCAGGGTCGGGTTCTTCGACAGTAGCTTCTGAAGGGATTCCTCGCTCTTTTCGCCCGAATCGAGCATCTCCTCCAGTGCCCGCACTGCCTCCGGAGACGGAACTTGACTCCGCAGGGCATACTCCTTCAGTCTCTCTAGTCGACCATAATCAACGCGCTTGTACGGGCGCCCATTGCGAAGTCTCGACTCAATGCAATGAACCCCTTCTCGATGATTCTCGTCGCCGACGCGTGCGATAACCTTCAGATTATTGGGCCAGGCCATTCGAAGCGGACTCCCCTTCATAAAGACTCGCCCATGGTCATCAATGCTCGAGACGACCCTTCGCTCCTCAGGAACCCAGCCGCGGCCAGCGACGACGTCCCCCGTATCTGGCTGAACCTCTCTCAAACCGCGAGCGGTCTTCACCATGTATAGTGCAGCAAACCATGCCGATACCTCAGTCTTCGAATCAGTGACCATCTCGACATAATCAGGCATGCCCAAATCACGTTCTAGTTCACGTAGAGTCTCAGGAATCTCCTGCCGTTTGACGGGCTCCATGAGCACATCGGCCAGAAAGACCTTCAGTCGAGCAGCAGCGACAACCGCCGGCAGTGCCTCCGGCAGATCCATGCCTACCAGATCCGCTACCTCCCGCTGCCGGGGGGAAGGACAAGCGAGAGCGGCCTCAAGCCCAGAGGCCACCTCTTCCCAGCGTGCACGCCCTGTCATAGGACAACACTACGTGTCACACGAACTCGGCGGTGCTCATTTCGTGCGGACACACACCCCCCAGAGTCGACTCCAATACACTCCATCGCGACGAGTCGTCCACGTGCAGCGGAACAGACCGGCATCACGTCTCACCCACTAAGCGGTGGAGCTAAGGGGATTCGAACCCCTGACCTTCTCATTGCGAACGAGACGCGCTACCAACTGCGCCATAGCCCCTTGTGCCCAACTAGGGTAGCACCCAGCGGGCGGGGAGCCGCAACCCTGCGGGACGAGAGGCTCTCCCTTCACCCGCTGGCCGGTCCTTAGAGTCCTCCCCGCCCTGCACGATGTCCGGCTCGTCGACGGTGGTGAGCACCAGCACCGGCAGCCCAGGGTGCTCCGGCGCAGCGGCGGACCAGCTCGATCCCGCCCATCACCGGCAGGTCTCGCTCGGTGCCCACCCGGCCACGGGAGGCCCCGGCCGTCACCGCCGTCGCGTGACCTGGGTCATGAGTACGGGTCACGGTCGGCGGTGGTCGCTGCAGGCTCGGTCCACGGCCACGCGAGGTGCCGTCGGCGATGAACGCCAGCGCCCGCTGGTACAGGTCAGTCACCCGCTGGGCCAGCTGAGCCCCCGAGAGCCGGGCCGTACCGTGAAGCCCCACCTGCAGGATCGCGCCGCTGGGGGCAGCATCAAGGCGTACGCGGGAGTCAAAGACCGTGGTCGTGGCGGCGGCGAGCGCCCGCTGGATGGTTGCGGCCCGCTGGGCGAGACCTCGGCTGGCGGCTTGCCACCGGCGAATCTGGTCCATGCCGGGCGGGGAGAGAGTGGGAACTGTCATGTGTCCTCCTGAGCTGTGGTGCTCCGATCCATAGGGTCTGGCCGGGTCAGCTCAGGCCTCGCCGGTTGACAGGGCGAGCCCGACCACAGCCGCCGACGGCTGGCGGGCACTGCCCGGTGCGGCCACCAGGTCCCTGCCCGAGGCGGCGGTCGCGTCCAGAACCAGGGCGGCGTGACGGTGGGGCTGGCCAGCGAGGTGGAGCCGCCGGAGGGCAGCCTCCACCGCGTACCCTCGCCGCCCCTCAGCCGGACCCGACCGAGCCCTCGCAGCGCCCCTCGCCTGTCGGCGACCGGGTTCGAGGCGTCGCTGCGGCAGCGGTTGGCCACGATCACCGAGTACGCCCAGCGTCGCGAGCAGCTGGTTCGCGACCTCGTCGGCAGCTGGCGCGACGACCAGGTCGAGTGCCAGGTCGACCGGCACGACCGCCTGGTGCGGCTGGTGCTGCGGGGCGCCGACCGCCTCGACGACGACCAGCTCGCCACGCTCATCGCCACCGGCTATGCCCAGGCCCGCGACGACGTCCGCCGTCAGATCGCCGACCTTGACGAGAGGTACCTATCATGACCGGAACCACGTTCGTTGCCGACGACATCGCCCGCGCCGGGCAGCAGATGCAGGCTGCCAGCGAGAAGATCAAGGTCATCGCCTCCAGCATCACTCCGCCGGACACGGCGATGTACGGGCTGCTGGTCAGCGAGGCCGCCAAGATGACCGAGCCTCAGGCGAGCGAGCAGCACAAGGAGTTTCTGGACGCGCTGACCGACACTGTCGCCGAGGCCGCGCGGAAGCTGGGCGATGCCGCCCGCCAGTACCAGGAGACCGAGGACCAGAACGCGAGCCTGGGCGGCACGATCCCCGGCCTTGACGAGGCTCTCAACGACGGGAGCCCGCAGGACCCGCCGCGCTACTGGCGGCCGACACCCGTCGGAGAGGGCCGCCCACTCCCCTCCGACGGGAGTCCAGCCCCCGGGTCAGGCTGGTACACCGGCGGAGGCAGCCCACAGGCTCCGCCCCTCGCCGGCTCCAGGGACGCCCCCCGCCTGCCCCAGAACCCCGAGCCTGGCCGGGTCTACCCCACGTCGATGCCTAGCAACCAGGAGCCCCGATGACGACCACTGCCCAGCTGAGTGAGGCCCAGGAGATCCTGACCAGCACGGCCCAGCAGTTCACCGAGACCCCGACCGCCGACACCTCCATGCTCGACTACCTGGCGATGGAGATGGCCGCCTCCTCCTGGCTACCGGCCGGGAGCCTGGTCAGCGAGGTGCTGAGCGCCTTGCTTGACGAGCTTCCACCGTTCCAGGAGATCTTCGACAACCTGGCCGGGAACGGAGACGCGATCTCGGCCCACGCCGAGCAGGTACGCGCTGCTGGCAAGGCGATGCAGTCCGACGTGATCCCCGACATGGCGCAGGCGACGTCCAGCGTCCGGCGTACCTGGCAGGGCGACGCCGCCGACGCCTTCACCCAGAACAGTGAGGCGCTGATCGGCACCTGCTCCGCGTACGTCCCGATCACCGACCGGATCGCTGAGCTGGAGCTGGCGATCGGTGCCCATGTCGGCGAGATCCGCAACCTGTGCCGCGACACCATGGCTGACTGCCTGGTGAGCATCTGGGACGAGGCTGCCAAGGTTGGCCTGGCGACCGTCGTCGGCGCATCCGTGGGAGCCGGGGCGGGGGCGATGATCGGCACCGTGGTGGCGGGTCCGGTCGGAACCATCATCGGTTCTGCGATTGGCGCCCTCACCGGTGGCACTGCCGCCGCAGCCGCCGAGTTCATCCCCTGGATGCTGAACTTCCTCTTCACGTACTTGCAGTACTTCATGCAGGTGCTGCAGGACATGCTGAGCCTGACGACTAACGCTCTGGGGCAGATCACAGGCCTGGCCGACGGCCTGCACCGGGCGGCCTGCGTGCTGCGCGGGGAGGGCGACCCGGGCCCGGCCGTCGGGGCCGGGACCACGGAGGGCTCGTTCGCTGACCGCTGGCGGGGCACGGAGCACCAGCAGGGAGACCTGGCCCTGGCCGCCATCAACGAGGCGTTCCCTGGCTGGGAGCCGGTGACCGACCCGGCCACGGGGAACACGTACGTCCGGCTCACCGAGGAGCAGATCCAGAACGACCCGAAGCTGGAGGACCTGAAGGGGCTGCTGCCGTACCTGACCGATGACGGCACCGGGTTCGCCGCCGGGATCTACGTGGTGAAGGACGCCAACGGCGAGCTGGTGGTAGAGAACGGCAAGCCCCAGATCGTGGTGACGATGGGAGGCACCACCGACGGTCCCTCGGGCACGGAGGACTTCTCGGGCACCATGAAGGACGTCGTCGAGGACGGCGCCGGCGGGGTGACCGTGTCTGGGCAGGTGGGCAATGCGATGGCGCTGTCGCAGAAGGTCCAGGAGCTAGGACTGAACGACAACACCGTCTACACCGGGCACTCCCTCGGCGGGCGGCTGGCGACCGTGGCCGGCGCTACCAGCGGCGTCCCGTCGGTCACGTACAACGCGGCCGGGATCAGCGAGCCGACCATCGACTACATCGCCGCCCAGCGGGGAATGACGGCTGACCAGCTCCACCAGGAGCTCAACGCCGGCGGTGGGGCGCGGACCTACTACGCCACGGACGACCCGCTGAACATCGCCCAGCAAGGGCTCCACGGGATGCACAACGCCGAGGGAACCCAGCACGTCGTGCCTGGCCAGCCCGGCGGCGGCCCGATCGGTGGCCACAAGGTGAAGCCCCTGCTGGATTCGATGTACGACCAGTACTACCCCGGCACTCCGGTGGACCAGCGGCTCCAGGTTCCCAAACCCGAGGACGAGGACTAGGCCGGCACACAGCAGGATGCCTGGACGGGGCGGGCCTGGCGCGGCGGCGCTGGGCCCGCCTCAGTCGGCGGTCAGGAACTGCTCCAGGATCTCCTCGATCGCCATCTCCACCGCGATCTCGACAGCCTTCTTGACCGCTGGTACGCCGAGGCTGCCGATGCCGGCCGAGGCAATGGCTGCCGCGATCGAGGCGGCCAGCAGGATCAGCTGGCCGATCACCAGGACCTTCAGCGCCACGATGACCGCCGCCACCCCGCCGGCGCCGATCCCGACCGCGTTGCACAGGTTGGCGAGGTCCTCAATGGTGTGCAGCGGCGACCCCTCCCGGTCCAGGTGCTCCCGGTAGGCCTCGATCGCCGGGCCCTGGTTCACCGTCAGGGTGTCGCTGACCGCCTGCTCGACCTGCGGGAGCAGCTCCGGCGCGGCGTCGGCGAGGGCGCGTACCTGCTCACCCCACTGCCACAGCTGGTCCTCGTTGGTCGACGGCCAGTTGAAGCCGCACAGGTTGAGGGCCTCGACCAGCGCCCCCGGCAGCATCATCGCCATGGTCGGTCCTCCTTCAGATCGGGATCTGCCTGATCAGGTCCACGTTGCCGTCCTCGACCTCCCGGTAGGCCTTGGCGGTCTCGCCCATGTTGTGCGCGGTGGCCTGCAGCGACTCGACGATCCCGTCGGCCATCTCGGCCACCAGGCCGGCGACCGGCTCGCAGAGCACCGACACCGCCAGGTCGACCGCGGTCGCGCCCTGGTCGGCACCCTCGATCGGCTTGCCGATGGCCTCGATGATCGGAGCGATCCGGCCTCGCCACTGCTCGGCGGCCTTGGCCATCGCGTCGCTGCCGGACTGCCAGGCCTGGGGGCTGAACACCATGTCGTCAGACATGCGGCCCTCCCTTCCAGCCGGCCTCGGCCTGGCGGTCGGTCTCGTCGACGGTGCGCTGCATCGTGGACCGGAACGCCGACACCAGCTTCGCCTGGGTGTCGCGCACGACCTCCTGCAGCTCTGCGAACGAGACGTTGGCCTTCTCGTACGCCTCCATGGCCGCCGCCTGGTACGCCGTCAGGGCCTGGTTCACTGCGGCCGCGACCGACCGCTCGACCTCGGTGACCGGGCGGCTGCCCAGCCAGCTCTGGTTGATCCGGACCCGGCTGAGCTGCCCGTCTGTGATGGTGACCTCCACCCCGCCGTCGTCCGAGGCGCCTTCGGCCTGCACGCCCGGCTTCGGAGGGACCTGCGGCTGCACCCCGAACCGCTCTGCGGCCGAGACTGCCCGCCCGACGCCGTCGAAGGCATCAGAGAACTCTGACATCACAGCTCCCCTTCCTGCTGGTAGTACTGGAACACCTTCTCGATGCCGTTACCAATCTTGGTGTAGAACATCTCCTCGAACGTGGCATGAGTGAAGCGGGGGCTCCGACCCACCTTGTTGATCTGGTAGTAGGCATTGTCCTCCACGCACCAGCTCAGCCACTCATCCCCCACCGTCCCCACGTACAGAAAGCCCGCCGGCGGGTCGAACTCCTCGTTCTCCTCCACCAGCCCAGTATGCGGCAGCGGCTCATACCCAGCCCGCGGCGCAAAGATCGCACCACCCGAGAAGTCCACCACCGCAGACACCGACCACAGCTCGACGATCTCCTCCGGAACCTCAGCCCCCCGCAGCCGCCGCACGAACACCCGAGCCGCCTCAACATCCTCCACCCGCGCCGGCCCCAGCACCGTCTCCCGCTGAATCTTGATGACCTGCCGGTACCGGCCAGCCGTCTCTGCGAGCGATCCCATAAGACCTCTCCTTTTCCTTGTGCACCTGCGTGTATCGCCCTCAGTCTCCCCTGCCCGATCAGACCTGCGCGCCTGGCCTCACTGCTGGTGACCGTGGCCACACCACAGCCCGAGGCGGGATAATGGGGAAGCTAATAGTTCTGACGTCTCCGGGTTCCATGCCACTCGTGGCGGCATTCTGAATCTGCGTGATAGCCGAGTGCTCCGGTGTGTCCTTGATGATCACCAGGTTCTCGAACTCATTCGTCCCCGAGTCGTCCAGAGGCAATCGGTGATGAACTTCACGGAAGGTTGCGGGCAGTTTTCCTTCCTCAACGAAGAACTGTACTTCCTCCTTTGTCATTCCAGCGCGGAGCAGATCCTTACGAACCTCCTCTGATTTCTCTGCCTGCTTGCGCACGTGCTCGATGAACTCGCCCCTGACCTTGTTATCAAACTCGCCACGCAAGCGCTCTGTCACAACAGGGTCTCGCTTGCGGTAGCGAATGTCCAGCATCTTGGTCCCCGGCAGCTCCCAGGTCCCGGGCTTCCGGGCCTTGGGCCCGAACGTCCACCGTGCCGGCTGGTCAGGCAGGGTCTCCCAGCGCTTGGCCAAGCGACTGAACCAGCCCTTAGCTTCTTCCCGGGGCGCAGCGGTCTCATCGGACCATCCTTGGGGTGGCGGTCAGGACCTTCGTCAGACTACCGAGTCAGCTCACCGGCCGCAGCCAAACGCCGAGACTGCTGGGGGCTCGCGGCTCCTCCTCCCCTGCTCCTCACAGGTCTACGGATCTGCCGGTCGGGCTCGATAGGGTCGGCCCCCAAGGAGGGCCATGTCCGACCACTTCACTCAGCAGGCCGGTGCCGGATGCTACCGGCACCCGAACCTGCCCACCCACATCGTCTGCACCCGCTGCGCCCGGCCGATCTGCCCCAGCTGCATGGTGGACGCAGCCGTCGGCTTCCAGTGCCCCGACTGCGCCCGTACGGGGGCTCGCGAGACCCGGCAGGGGCAGCTCCCGTTCGGCGGGTACCCCAGCCGCAGCCCGCGCACCACCACGATCGTCCTGATCGCGGTCAACATCGTGGTCTGGCTGGCGCTGGTGCTCACTGGCTCGTACGCGTCACCCCTGGCCGACACGCTCCAGCTCACGCCGCGCGGAGTGTGCATGTCCGAGGGCGGAACCCGCTACTTCCCGGAGGCTGACGCGGCCCGCTGCGCCCTGATCCCGCACGGCTACTGGGCCCCCGGGGTGGCCGACGGGGCGGTCTGGCAGGTGATCACCAACGCCTTCACCCACATCGCCGCCCTGCACCTCGCCCTCAACATGGTCGGGCTGCTGTTCCTGGCGCCGGCGACCGAGCGAGTCCTGGGCCGGCTCCGGTTCCTCACCATCTACCTGGTGTCAACGCTCACCGCGTCGGCGATGGTGATGTGGTTCTCGGCCCCGACCGACTCCACCCTCGGCGCCTCGGGCGCCCTGTTCGGGGTCATGGGCGCGGTGCTGCTGCTGAGCCGCCGCCTCGGCGGCAACGCCACGATGGTGATGGTCATGGTGGCGGCGAACCTCGTCTACACCTTCACCGCGTCCGGGATCTCCTGGCAGGGCCACCTCGGCGGGCTGCTCGGGGGGCTCGTGACGACCTGGCTGATCATCATGGGCAACCGCTCGACACGGGAGCGCTGGACCTGGCCCGCAGTGGCGGCCGTGGCGCTGCTGGCCCTGGCGGCGATCACCGTCCGGGCCCTCATGCTGTGACGCCCCCGCCACAGCCGACTCAGCGTCACGACGAGAGTCCCGCCGCAGCCCCACTGAGCGCGGAGAAGCCCAGGCACTCATCCGCCGCCTGAAGCGGGCCAGACACGTACGTGCCGCCCACCCCGAGGGATGAGCGGCACGTACGCGGGTCGGTCAGCGAAACCAGGACCGGATCGCCTCGAGCAGCCGCTGCCAGAAGCCGTCCGAGAAGCCCGACGGGTTCGACGCCTTCGGGGTGCTCGGAGCCACGGTCGCCTCCTTCTGCTCGGCCCTGGGCTCGGCCTTCGGCTGGGCCGGGGCCGAGCTCGCCGGCTGCGACTTCTCCGGCGCCGGGGCCGTGGTACCGGTCGGGGCCTGCTGGGGAGCCGGAGCCGTGGTGCCGGTCGGAGCCGGGGCCGCGGTACTGGCCGGCGCCTGGGGAGCCGGAGCCGTCGTACTGGCCGGCGCCTGCTGCGGAGCCGGAGCCGTCTGCGCGCCCTGCTGGGCGGGGGCAGACCAGGCCACGTTCGCCAGCGCTCCGGCATCGACCGTCTGCCCGGCCGGGACACCGATCGCGGCGGCCACGTCCTGCGGCAGGGCCACGCCCTTGCCCTTCAGGGCGCCGCCCGGACGAGCCCGAAGGTCGTTGTCAGCGCCGTTGTCGCGGGGGTCCAGCTTCTGGAAGAGGTTCTGCTGGCTGCGGGCCGCCACCACGTCCTGACCGTGCCGGTCGACCGCCAGCTTCACGTTGGCGCCGGTCAGCTCGGCGAGCTTCCCGGGCTCCAGCCAGGCGCCCCGGGCGTAGTTCCAGCGGACCGGAGCGCCGTTCTGGTCGGTGCGCAGGTAGACGTTGCGGTCCATCCCCGTGACCATCTCGTTGGCGAAGATGTGCCGCCCGTCGCCGTTCACGTGGCCCCGGATCGTCGCCAGGCCGCTCTTCGAGGTCGCCGACCGCATCAGGACGTTGTTGAAGACCTCGGTGTGCGAGACGTCCCAGGTCAGCTTGTGCTCGATCGACCAGCGCTCCTCGGAAGTGCACTTGCCGTTCACGCGCTCGTTGCAGCCGGCGAAGCGGGTGTCCTCACGTACCTCCAGCGGGATGGCGGTATCGACGACCGTGTTGTTGTACACCTTGTCGTGGTCGGATCCCGAGACCATAATCCCCAGGTACGAGCGCTCGACCAGGTTCGATGCGATGACCGCGCCGCTGGAGACCTCGCTGAAGATCGCCTCCCGCCCCACGTTGACGAAGTGGTTCCTGGCGATCGTGGCGCCGATCACGCCCTCGTCCAGCCAGACCCCGATCAGCCGGTCTGGGCTGGTCACGTCCGGGTTCGAGTGCTGTGCCGAGGACTTCGAGTAGTCGTGCCGGTTGCCGAGGTAGCGCGGCCGCAGGGTGTGGGTGATCTTGACGTCAGCCAGCGTGCAGAACGCTCCGCAGTCGGTGGTGATGAACCCCGACCGGTTGTTCATCGAGAAGGTGTTCCCCTCCATGGTCAGGTCATGGGACCTGTCGGCGTTCAGGCCCACCGCACCGTTGTCGGTGAAGGTGTTGTGGGACACCACGGCCTTGGCGGCCGAGTCCAGCGCCACGGCACTGGCCGAGGACGCGTAGCTGAAGGTCGCGTTCTTGATCTGGACACCCTGGGCAGCAACCACGAAGGCACCACCGCCGGTGAGCTTGCCAACCTCGGGGTCGACGTATCCCCACTCCTGGTGGGCGTTGTAGCGCCGTACGTCGACACCGTCCCAGACCAGGCCAGAACCGGTAATGGTGATTGCACGGAGCTTCTGGACGATCTCCACCCGGTGCCCGGCCGGGTCCGAGCCCAGCACGTACGAGACGCCGCGGCGCGGCTTCGACTGGTGCATGCTCGTGATCGGGTCAGGGTCGTTGACCCAGAAAGTACCGGGCTTCAGCTCGGAGCGGCTCGCGACCTGACGCAGCGGCGCCCCGTCAACGAAGACCTGCTCCGGGAACCGGGCCATGCCCTCTGCCTCGGGACTGCTGTTAGTGGTGCAGACGTCACAGAACCGCACCAGGTCGGTGCGCTGGGTAGACCAGGTTCCGTCACCGTTCGCCTTCCAGGCGTCGATGACCTCGGAGCCGTCGAGGACCGCGGTCGCGCCGGGCGCCTCGACGATCTTCACCGACCGGGGGGCGATCAGCTCGCCCTCCCGGTAGGTGCCGGACTTGAGCTGGATGGTGTCGCCGTCTCCGGCCACCTGGAGGGCTTTCGCAATCGTGGCATAGGGAGCGGCATCGCTTCCCTGGCCAGAGGCGTCAGAGCCCTGGGGTGAGACGGTGATGACTCGGGCTGCGTTCGCGGTGTGCACCGGGACCAGCAGACCTGTGAGTGCGAGCATCACGGCGACGGCGGTGGTACGCAAGTGCATACTCCTTCCGGTCGGTCGAGACGGAGAATCCGGGGACTTTCGTCATCGTTGGCGTGGACGAGCCGGAGCGCAGCAGCGCACCGGCCAGGCCGCCCACTCCTGGAGCGAACCCAAGCCTGAAGGAATTCAGTACCCATGGCACCGGGGTGGGCAACCGGTTCTGACCCTAGACCAGCCCCCGGTCAGTGCCGCAGGCACCCCTGTCTAAGACCACCTGAGAGAGCACAGTCCCTGTTGCTACAGGGATTCGCGACCCCTCTTAAGAGATCCCTGAGGACAGCTGTTGCCATGAGCCCCTGGCCGCGGGGCGTCGTCGCCGCAGGCCCGGGCGCCGGGCCGCCTGGCCCGGGCCGTACAGACGGCGCCACTGAGGCGGTCACACCCGCTGCCGCCGGCTCCAGCGACGGCTGAGAAGCCCGGAGCCGACCGCTGGTGGGCCCAGGGTCAGTGCTTGACCGGGCAGCCAGACAGCCGGATCCGCTCCCGGTGCTCACCGCGGATCTGCTCGATCCGGCCGTACCGCTCCTGCGCGTACGGAAGGCTCACCTCCCGCAGGTAGCGGACCATCTCGGTCTCCCCCTGCCGCTCCAGGGCCACAGCCAGGCTCTCGATGTCGTCCGGGTGGCGGTTCTGGCTCATCTTCGCCTTCCCCTCCAGCCGCTCCACCTGCAGCTCGACCGCCACGATCGCCCGGCTCATCTTGGCCAGCTTCTCCTCGCCGACCAGGTCGAGGGTGTCGGCGTCGCCCATCCGCCGGGTGAGCTCGACCGCCGCGGCCAGGGCGGCCGCCGAGTCCGGAACGACCCGTACCGGACCGTGAGCGTGAATGCTGATGTAGTCCCAGGTCGGCACGTTCGGCAGCTCCGGGTTGGTGACGTAGTCGTGCGGGGACACGTACGCGTCGGCCAGGTCAATAATCACCAGCCCAGGGCCGAGCGGCGGCTCGACCGCCTGCGGGTTGTTGCGGACCAGGTGCGCGGTCAGCACCCGCCGCTCGGGGTCGAAGAAGAACGGGACCAGCGTCGCCAGGGGCCCGTCGGCGTGCACGGTCACCAGGTTGCCGGGCCGGGGGGTGCTCAGAAAGCGGGCCAGGGCGTCGTCGGGCAGCCGGAAGTGGCCGGGGATGTACATAGACGGCCAGTGTAGGCAAGACCGCGACCGCACAACGGCGGGCCGGGGCCCGCTGCCGTGGCGCCCAGCGACCCGCCGGTACGGCTTCCGACCGCTGCTGTGCGGCCCACCCGGCACCCCGACGCCCGGCCGCCCGAGCGTACGGGTGGGCGTGAGACACCCCGCCGCGGTCGGCTGGCCGCACTAGAGTGGCGGTCCTCCCTACCTGGAACGGAGCGTCACCATGGTGAACCTGCAGGGCCGCAGCTTTCTCAAGGAGGCCGACTTCACGGCCGAGGAGTTCACGTACCTCGTCGACCTGGCCGCCGAGCTGAAGGCCGACCGCCGCGCCGGCCACGAGAAGCCCCGGCTGACCGGCAAGAACCTGGCCCTGATCTTCGCCAAGACCTCGACCCGGACCCGAGCCGCGTTCGAGGTGGCCGCCCACGAGCAGGGCGCCCACACCACCTTCCTCGACAGCGCCAGCTCGCAGATCGGGCACAAGGAGTCGGTCGCCGACACCGCCCGGGTCCTGGGCCGGATGTACCAGGGGATCGAGTACCGCGGCGCCGGGCAGTTCCTGGTCGAGGAGCTCGCCCAGCACGCCGGGGTGCCGGTCTGGAACGGCCTGACCAACGAGTGGCACCCGACCCAGTCGCTGTGCGACACGCTCACCATGCGCGAGCACGTCGGCAAGCCGCTGCAGGAGATCTCCTTCGCGTACGTGGGCGACTCCCGCTACAATACCGGCAACTCGCTGCTGGTGACGGCCGCCCTGCTGGGCATGGACGTCCGGATCGTGGCACCGACGTCGCTGCAGAACTGGCCCCACATGGTCCAGATGGCGCGCGACCTGGCCGAGACGTCCGGGGCCCGGATCACCCTCACCGACGACGTGGCCGAGGGCGTACGGGGCGTCGACGTGATCTACACCGACGTCTGGGTCTCGATGGGCGAGCCGAAGGAGGTGTGGCTGGAGCGGATCCCGATGCTGCTGCCGTACCGGGTGACGCCCGACATGCTGCGGATGACCGGCAACCCGGACGTGAAGTTCATGCACTGCCTGCCGGCCTTCCACGACCTGGAGACCTCGCTGGGAGCCGAGGTGCAGCGCCAGTGCGGGATCAGCGACGGGCTTGAGGTCACCCACGAGGTCTTCGAGTCGCCGGCGTCGATCGTCTTCGACCAGGCCGAGAACCGCCTCCACACCATCAAGGCGGTCCTGGTGGCGACCCTCGCCGGAGCCTGATGAGAGTCGCCTTCGTCTGCTGGGGCAACATCTGCCGCTCCCCGGTCCTGGAGCGGGTGTTCCAGCGGCACGCCGCCCAGGCCGGGGTCGATGTCGAGGCCGAGAGCTTCGGGATCTCCGCGGAAGAGCTCGGGAACCCGATCGACCGCCGTGCCCAGCGGGTGCTGCGGGCCGCCGGGTACGACGCGGGCGGGCACCGGGCCCGCCAGGTGCGGGCCGCCGACGCCCAGCAGGTGGACCTGTTCGTCGCGGCCGAGGACTACCACCGCGAGCGGCTGGCCCGCCTGGCGCCGGACGCCGACATCCGTCTGGTCACGGACTTCATCCCCGGACGGGCACCGGGCGAGCCGATGGTCGACCCCTGGTACGGCACCGACGCGGGCTTCGACGACACCCTGGCCGACGCCGAGGCGGCGATGCCGGCTCTGCTGGCCGAGGTACGCCGGCTCGCCGGCTAAGTCATCTGCTGGCACACCCGTCGCGGTCTGGGTGGGAGCCCGCTCACCGCAGGTCCTGCTGCTCGGGGTGATGCGCCGAGACCGGCCCGGGCCACCCGGCCCACGGCGGCTGCTCGTACTGTGGCAGCGCCTGAGGCGGTCGGGAAGGCTGCTGAGGCGGCCAGGTGCGGCTGGACGGGCGGCTGACGGCCATCACGGTCGTGAACCCGGTAGCCAGCGCCAAGACGATCGCCATAAGAGTCGTCCAGAGCGGCCTTTCCCAGTGAGCGACCACCACCATGAGGAACACCGAGGCTATCTGAGCCAAAGCGAAGAAGTAGCCCAGCAGCCGGGCCAGCTTGACGGCCCGGAGCCGGTTGACTGTGGTCCTTTCCCAGGTCCAACATCGTGCGGGCCACCAGGCAGCAGACCAGACACCCCAGGCTCCCCGGTGCCAGGCCCTGGACCAGAGAGCCGGCGCCCTCGCCCCAAAGGGCCATCCCCATGATGATGGGCACCGCCGCTGTGATGGCACCTGCCACCGCCCAGGCTCGTTTGCGCCGGACCAGGTTCTGCGCTGCCACTGCCCAGTCGCTCACTGCGTGCCCTCCTCGAGCCACGGCCGTCATGCTTCCCCCGGCTCTCGCAGGCTATCCCGGACGAGGCGACCGCGCCGGTGCTTCCAGGCGACCGACCGGGTGACTACCGGATCCCGAGGGCGAGGAGCAGCCAGCAGACCAGCTGGGTGGTCTCGACCAGGGAGCCGAAGCAGTCGCCGGTGAGGCCGCCGAGACGCCGTACGAGGTGCCGGGCCCAGAGGGCCGACCAGGCCAGGGCAAGGGCGCAGGCGCCCACGGTGACCACGGCCCCGACCGGTCCGGCGACAGCCCAGCCGGTCGCGGCCCAGGCTGCGCCGAGCAGGCCGAGCTGGACCACGGCCGTACGGGTCGAGGTGACCCCGGCCACCAGGGAGCCGAAGCCTCCGGGCCGGGCGCACGGCAGCGACGGGTGGCTGGCCAGCAGGACCGCCGCCCGGGCGACGCTCGGGCCGACCAGCATCAGCAGTCCCAGCCGCCACCAGGCTCCCGGCCGTACGGACAGGGTCCCGGCCAGGCTGGTCAGCGATCCCAGGTCCACCAGCAGCACCAGGACCAGGGCGATCACCCCCATCGGGCCGATGTCGGAACGCTTCATGATCTCCAGCGCCTCGTCGGCCGGCTTGCGGGAGGCGAGGCCGTCGGCGGTGTCGGCGACCCCGTCGAGGTGGAAGCCCCCGGTCGCCGCGGCCAGCCAGGCCAGGGCCAGGACCGCCGCCAGCCAGGGGCTGGCCCCCGTGGCCAGTACTCCCGCGACGACCAGGCCGGCGACCAGGCCGAGCAGCATCCCCATCCAGCCGAAGGAGCGGATCGCGCGCCCGGCCAGCGCCCGGTCGACCGTCGGCAGGGGCGGCACCGGGACCACCGAGAACAGCGCGAGGGCCGCGACGACCCCCGGCACCCGCCGGTTCACGCCCACCGCCGGGCGATCCCGGCCAGGCACAGCCAGACCTCGTCGCAGACGCCCGCCACCAGGGCATTCAGCCGGCCGAGCTGGTCACGGTAGAGTCGGCCGGAGGCGGTCTCGGGTACGACGCCCAGGCCGACCTCGTTGCTCACCAGGACCACCTCGCGCTCGGTCCGGCGCAGCCCGTCGAGCAGCGTCTCGACCTGCCGGTCCAGGTGCTCGGCCCAGCGCTCGCTGCCGCGGGCCCCGTGCTCGTCGGGCCAGGCCCCGGCCTGGTCCAGCACCCGGGCCAGCCAGACCGCCAGGCAGTCGACGAGGACTGGCGAGTCGTCGTCCTCCAGCAGCACCCGGGCCAGGTCGAGGCTCTCGACCGTGCGCCAGTGGGCGGGGCGTCGGGCCTGGTGGACCCGGACCCGCTCCTCCCACTCGGCATCGTCCGGGTCGCGGGCCGAGGTCGCCAGGTAGGTGACTGCCGAGGCCTGGGCCAGGCGCTGCTCGGCCCAGGTCGACTTCCCAGACCGGGCCCCGCCCAGCACCAGGACCCGCGGCGGGCGGCCCCCCGGGGCCGGTCCGTCGACCCTGGAAACAGCGCGTGGCCCAGGCCAGACAGACATCAGCTCTGGGCCGGGATCTCGACCTCGCCGGTGACCTTGATGTCAGTCACCGCGGCGTCCTCGAAGGTCGCCATCTCGGCCAGGATGTGGGCCGCGGCCTGCACGACCGGCACCGCGAGCACCGCGCCGGAGCCCTCACCCAGACGCAGCCCCAGGTCAAGCAGCGCTGGCAGCTCCAGGACCTTCAGGGCGGCGGTGATGCCCGGCTCGGCCCCGGCGTGCCCGGCGACCAGGTAGTCGAGGCTGGCGGGGGCGATCGCCACGGCGGCCAGCGCCGACGAGCAGGCGATCACCCCGTCGACGACCACCGGGACCCGGTGCGCGGCACCGCCCAGGACCAGCCCGGCCATGGCGGCGTGCTCCAGCCCGCCGACCGCGGCCAGGGTCTCCACCGGTTGGGCCAGGTCGGGCTGGTTCACCTCAAGGGCCGTGCGGACCACGGCGATCTTGTGGGCGTGCCGCTCGTCGCTGGCGCCGGCGCCGCGCCCGGTCACCTCGGCGGTGTCACGGCCGGTGAAGGTGGCGATCAGGGCCGCCGCGGGGGTGGTGTTGGCGATCCCCATCTCCCCGGTGACCAGGATGTCCGCGCCGGCGGCGATCGCCTCCTCGGCGGTGGCGATGCCGATCTCGAGAGCCGCCACGGCCTCGTCCAGGCTCATCGCCGGACCCTGCGAGATGTCGGCGGTGCCGCGCCGTACGCAGCGGTCACGGACCCCGCAGCCGGCGGGCAGCTCGCTGGCCACGCCGACATTGGTCACCCACACCTCGGCCTGCACCTGGCGGGCCAGGACGCAGACCGCGGCACCGCCGGCGGCCATCGCGACCGCCATCTGGGCGGTGATGTCCTGCGGGTCAGGCGAGACGCCCTGGGCCCAGACGCCGTGGTCACCGGCGAACAGCCCGACGACCGGGCGGCTCGGCACCGGGGGCGGCACCTGCCCGGACATGCCCGCAAGCCGGACCGACAAGGTCTCCAGCTCGCCGAGCGAGCCCTCGGGCTTGATCAGGACCTGCTGGCGGGCGTGGGCGGCCGCCAGGGCCTCCGGGTCGGCGGGGCGGATCGCGGCCACCGTACGGGCGAGCAGGCTGTCGGCGGCGAGACTGGCAGGCAGATGAGTGCTGGTCATGGTTCTCCTGGGCCCGGGCGTGGCCGGGCGCAGGCGGCCTGTGCACTCGCAGGCGGCCGGGTCGCCAAGGCCAGAACCCTCGCGTGGGCCGGGCCCCGGTCGGGGCTCGGCAGCCCGGCAGATGACCTGGCTCGTACCAGACGGTGCTGGCACTCACAGTGGCGGGACCGCCCCGGACTCGCACCGGGTTCCACCTGGGGCCGCGCACATCCTCGCACATCGGTGCCGGCTGGTTGGATGGGCCCCGTGGATGTGCTGATCATCGGCGGTACGGGACGGGCCCGGGCCCTGGCCGGGCTGCTGGTCGAGGCCGGGGTGGAGGTGCTCACCTCGCTGGCCGGGCGGACCGTCGACCCGCTGCCGGTTCCCGGCCCGGTCCGCCACGGCGGCTTCGGCGGTGCGGACGGGCTGCGGCGACTGCTGGCTGACGAGCGGGTACGGCTGGTGGTGGACGCCACCCACCCGTTCGCGGCGACGATGTCGGAGCATGCCAGCGCCGCCTGCACCGCCCAGCAGGTCCCGCTGCTGCGGCTCTGCGCACCGAGCTGGCGCTCGCTGCCGGAGTCGCGGGACTGGACCTGGGTCGCCGGCCACGACGAGGCGGCCGCCGCCTGCACCGGCACCGGGCCGGTGCTGCTGACGGTGGGCCGCCAGCCGGTGCCGCACTACCTGGTGCTCGGGCCGCGGCCGGTGACCGTACGCTGCGTCGACCCGCCGGCGGTCGACCTGCCGGCCGGGTGGCGGGTGCTGCAGGCCCGCGGACCCTTCAGCCCAGACGCCGAGCGGCAGCTCCTGTACGGGGCGTCGGTGCTGGTCAGCAAGGACTCCGGAGGCAGCGAGCCGGACCCCAAGCTGGTCGTGGCCGCCGAGCTCGGGGTCTCGGTGGTGATGGTCGCCCGCCCGCCGGTCTCTCCGGCGACCGCCGAGGTCGCCACCGCCGAGGAGGCCGCCGCCTGGGTCCAGGAGCAGCTGTCGGGCTGAGGCCTCGGGCTCGTCTCGCTGAAGCCGATCACGCGGCGGGAGCAGCCGTCCCGGACCGCGGCCAGTCGGGCGGGGTCCCTCCGGCGGTGACCGTCGCCAGTCGGTGCACGCAGGGTCTCAGGTCCCCAGAAGCTGTCAGAGGGGGTCTCTACGGTGGGCCCATGACTCTCAGAAGTCGGTGCTTCTCCTGGTGGTGGCTCCTTCAGTGGTCCGACGGAGTCCGGGTGGCGGGGTCGGTGTGGTCGAGGTCCAGGCCGGCGACCTCACCGATGACCGTGATCGCGGGCGGCTTGATCCCCTCGGCCGCGATGTCGGCGGCGACCGTGCCGAGCCGGGACCGGAAGGTCTGCTGGGTGGCCAGGGAGGCGTTGCGGACCACCGCGACCGGGGTCTCGGGGCTCATCCCACCGGCCAGCAGCCGCTCGGCGATCTCGCCTATCCGGGCCACGCCCATCATCACCACCAGAGTGGTGGGGCTGGTCGCGAGCTGGGCCCAGTCCAGCATCGAGCGGGGGTCATCGGGGGCGACATGGCCCGAGACCACGGTGAAGCCCTGCACCAGGTGCCGGTGGGTGACCGGGATCCCGACCAGCTCGGGGGCGGCGACGGCCGAGGTCACGCCGGGGACTACCCGGACCGGGACCCCGGCGGCGGCGCAGGCCTGCCACTCCTCACCACCACGACCGAAGACGAAGGAGTCACCACCCTTGAGCCGGACCACCTTCCGCCCCGCCTGGGCGTGCTCGACCAGCAGCGCGTTGATCCGCTCCTGCGGCACGTACTCGCCGCGCGGGACCTTCCCGACCGGGAGCTTCTCGCAGTGGCCTGGCGCCTCGTCGAGCACCTCGACCGGGGCCAGCCGGTCGTACAGGATGACGTCGGCCTGCCGGACCGCCTCCAGCCCGGCCAGGGTGAGCAGCCCCGGGTCGCCAGGCCCGCCACCGACCAGGGTGACAGTGCCTGCCGACAGCTCCGGCGCATACCGTACGGTCATCGAATCTCCTTGTCATCTGTGGTTAAGTCGAGGCTGGCCAGGGCATCTGCCAGGGCCGTGTGGGTGGCGTGGTCGCGGACCGCCACCCGGATCCAGGTGGGTCCGAGCCCAGGGAAGGTCTCCCCTCGCCGGACCGCGAAGCCGCGCCTGGCCAGCGCCGGCCGCACCGACGAGCGGCCCAGCGACGAGGTGTCGACCAGGACGAACGGGGCGGCGGAGTCCACCACCTGCAGCCCGACCCGGCGCAGCCGTACGGTCAGGTCGGCCCGCATCCCGGGCAGGTCGGCGGCCTGCTGCTGCAGCCAGCGCTGCGCCTCGCCAGTGCAGCAGGCCTCGATCGCGGCCAGGGCCGGTGTCGACACCGACCAGGGCGGCTGCTGAGCGGCGAGCCGGGCGACCAGGTCGGGGTCGCCGACCACGTACCCGGCGCGGACCCCGGCCAGGCCGAAGGCCTTGGTGAGCGAGCGCAGCACCAGCAGCCCGTCCATCTGCGGCCCGATCAGGCTCGACCCCGGCTCGTCGCAGAAGGCCTCGTCGACGACCACCACCCGGTTCGGGCGGCGCAGCCCGAGCAGGGTCTGGGCCGGGTGCAGCACGCCGGTCGGGTTGGTCGGGTTGCCGACGACCACGAGGTCAGCGGCCGCCGGGACCTGGGCCGGGTTCAGCTGGAAGCCGTCGGCCGGGCCGAGCAGCACCCGCTCGACACGCCGCCCGGCGGCTCGCAGGGCCACCTCGGGCTCGGTGAACTGCGGGTCCACCACGGTCGGCTGATCGGCGGTGATCCCCCTGGCCAGGAGCCAGAAGGCCTCGGCGCCGCCGGCGGTCGGGAGCACCATCGACTCGTCGACCTGGTGCAGCCGGGCCAGGGCGGCCCGGGCCGGGCCGGGGTCAGGGTAGGAGGCCCAGCTCAGAGCGCTGGCGGTGATCTGGTCGACCACCCAGTCCGGCGGGGCCGCGACCCGGACGTTGACGGCGAGGTCGACCAGCCCCGGGGCCAGGTCCCGGTCGCCGTGGTGGTGCAGGTCCGGGCCGTGGCTGTCGGGGCTCTGGCTCCCCTGGCCCGCGGGCCCGGCGTCGTGCTCCAGCCGCGGCGGCCTACCCCCGCACTGGCTCCCCTGGCCTGTGGGCCCGGCGGCCGTACGGCCCGGCGTGCCCCGCAGACCGGCCCGGGCGGCGTACCGGTGGACCTGGGCGGCGAACCGGGCTGCGCAGCCGGGGACACCGGCCCAGTGCAGGTGCAGGTACGAGGCGTGCACGCTCGCGCTGGCCACCCCCTCGTCGCGGCCGCCGCCGGGCAGCTCCAGGTGCCAGGCCGAGGACTCTGTGAGGACGTTCCCGCTGGTCGCTGCGGGATCAGCGGCGTGGGGAGCGCTCGGCCCGGCCGACCGGTCGCCCATGGCCTGGGTGAGCTCCGCCGCGGGTGTGACCGCGGTCCGGTGGAACTCGTGCCCGGTGACCTGCTCGCCGGCCGCGGCCAGCAGCGTCGCCGCGGGAGCGGTCGCGGTCCGGTAGCCCATCGTCAGCCGCGGAGTCATCGCCGCGTCCAGCGGCAGCACCCCGGTCATGCGGTGCCCGTCCAGGCGGCGGCAGAGCACCAGCAGCCCGGCGCACTCCCCGACCACCGGCAGCCCGTCCGCGACGGCGTCGCGAACCGCCTGGTGCAGGGCTGCGTTCGCGGCGAGCTCGGGCGCGTACACCTCGGGGAAGCCGCCGCCCAGGTAGAGCCCGCAGGTCCCCTCCGGCAGGCCCTGGTCGCGCAGCGGGTCGATCTCGACCACCTGGCAGCCGGCCGCCTCCAGCAGCTCCACGGTCTCGGGGTAGCGGAAGGTGAAGGCCCGCCCGCCCGCGACCGCGACCACCGGGCGACCCGCCGAGCCCTGCCGGGCCTCGGCCAGCGCCTGCCCGCCGGGGCTGGTCTGCAGCGCCCGTACCGGGTCCCACGCCTCGGCGCCGAGGTCGGGCGCCGAGCGCGCCACCTGCAGCACCGCGTCCAGGTCGACGTACCCGCGGACCACCTCGGCCAGGGCCTCAACCTGGGCGGCCGAGGCGTCCCGCTCGGCGGCCGGGACCAGCCCCAGGTGCCGCGACGGGACGAAGATCCCGGGCTGACGAGGGATCTCACCGAGCACCGGGATTCCCAGCGCCTCGATCCCGCGGCGCACCTCGGCGCCGTGGCGGGCCGACGCGACCCGGTTCAGGACCACCCCGGCCACGGTGACCTCCGGGTCGTACCCGGCCAGCCCGGCGACCACCGCGGCGTGGGTCAGCGAGGCGTGGGCGGTGTCGACCACCAGCACTACCGGGGTCCGGGTCACCCGGGCGATCTGGGCCGAGGAGCCGGCGCCGGTTCCGAGCTGCCCGTCGTACAGCCCCATCACCCCCTCAACCACGGCAATATCTGCGGGGCTAGGGGTGATGAACCCGTACGCGAGGAGCGGCGCGATCAGCTCGGGCCCGCACAGGACGGCGTCGAGGTTCCGACCGGGCCGCCCGGAGGCCAGCGCGTGGTAGCCGGGGTCGATGTAGTCCGGGCCGACCTTGTACGGGGCGACCTGGTGCCCGGCCAGCCGCAGCGCCGCCATCAGCCCGGTGGCGACGGTGGTCTTGCCACCACCGGAGGCAGGCGCGGCCACCAGGACCCGCGGGATGCTCACCACTCGATGCCCGCCTGCCCGCGCTGCCCCGCGTCGAAGGGGTGCTTGACCTTCTCCATCCGGGTCACGATGTCGGCGGCCGCGACCAGCTCGTCGGGGGCGTCGCGCCCGGTGACCAGGACGTGCTGGCAGCCGGGCCGCCCGGTCAGGGTCTCGACCACCTCGGCCACGTCGAGCCAGCCCCACCGCAGCGGGTACGTGAGCTCGTCGAGCAGGTACAGGTCGTACGCCTCGGCGGCGAGGAGCTCGCGGATCCGCTGCCACCCTTCCTGGGCGCGCTGCGCCGGCTCGGTCGTCTCGGACGCCCGCGACCACGACCAGCCGGTGCCCATCACCTCCCAGCAGACCGGCCCGCCGGCGCCGGTGCGGGCATGGGTCTCGGCGAGGGCCTCGAAGGCGCTGCGCTCGCCGACCTGCCAGCGCCCGGACTTGATGAACTGGAAGACCCCGACCGACCAGCCCTGGCTCCAGGCCCGCAGCGCGGTCCCCATCGCGGCCGTGGTCTTGCCCTTGCCGTCGCCGGTGGTCACCATCAGCACCGGGCGCAGCCGTCGCTCGCGCGTGGTCAGCCCGTCGTCAGGGCTGGCACCGGCCTGGGCCCGGGGCATCGCACAACCTCCTCGCGGATCCTCGTCCGCATCGCCGCCGGCCAGGTCGACCTGGCTTGTGCTGGGGCACTCACAGTGGCGGGACCGCTCCGGGTTGAGGGCTGGCTGCCCCGCACCGGATTCCTCCCAGCCGGCCCAGTGATTGTGTCACAGCCCTGGCAAGCGCGTACGGACGAGGTGGCGGTAGGTCGGGGCCGCGGCTACCCGTCTCGCCGCTCCCCGGTGGCCACCAGCATCGCCCGGACCCGACTGGTGCACCTCGGCCAGACCGCTGGCATCCTCCAGCGAGAGCTCGGTAACCGGGTCGGGGTCGAGCTCGTCGGCGGCCTCCGGGGTGATGGTGAGCTGGATCTCGTCGGTCGCGCTGGGAGCCCTGGCGGGCGGGAACTAGTCTGCCGGGGTGACCCATGACCCTGACACCCGTCTGCTTGGCCGTACGCCCGGGCTGGGCGAGGAGCACTTCGTGCACGACGGCCTGATCACCAAGCACCCGGTACGGGCGGTGGCGCTGGCCGCGCTGCGGCCGCTGCCCGGGCAGCTGCTGTGGGACCTCGGGACCGGGGCCGGCTCGGTCGCGGTCGAGTGGTGCCGGGCCGACCCGACCTGCCGGGCGGTCGGGGTGGAGCGCCGCGCCGACCGGGCCCGCAACGCCCGCGCCAACGCTGAGGCACTGACCCTGCCTGGGCAGCTGGAGGTCGTCGAGGCCAGCCTGGCCGAGGCGCTGGGGACGCTGCCCGACCCGGACGCGGTCTTCATCGGCGGCGGCGCCACCGCCGACATCGTCGCCGCTTGCCAGCAGCGGCTCCGCCCGGGCGGACGGCTGGTGGTGCACGGCGTCACCATCGAGGCCGAGGTGCTGCTGGCGGAGCTGTCGGCCCGGCTCGGCGGAGAGCTGGTACGGCTCGGGGTCGAGACCGCTGACCAGATCGGCCAGCTTCGAGGCTGGAAGCCGGCCCGTACGGTCACCGCCTGGAGCTGGACCGCCCCCTGACCAGGCTGCTCATGCGCGAGCGCCGGTCACGCGGCCAGCTCGTCGATGCGCTTCTTGATCTGGGCTGGCAGGTCGCTAGGCAGCTCCTCGTCCGTGTCGTACAGCAAAGTCACCGTGTTGCTGTACTGGACCACGATCATCTGTCCGGCCTTGTCCTGGGGGGTGTAGGTGCGGGTGTGGGGACTGCCGGTGGTCTCCTGGTGGTCCCAGTCACCCTTCGTGCACTCCATGATCTTGGCGTCAACCGAGGAGGCTGCGGTCTTCGCCAGCTCGGCGGTGGTGAAGGTGACGATCATGCCCCCACCCCCGCCGCCGTCCTGCATCTTCAGCCCGACACCCAGGTCCCCGTCCCCCAGGGTCGCGATGAAGGCGGTGAACTGGCAGCCTGTGGTCGATCCCTTGTACTTCGACATGTCGTCGGGTGAGGTCTGGCCCTTGAAGCCGCCCAGGGGCGGGGTGAAGACCTGGCTGACCTTGTCCCCGGGCAGGACCGGCTCGGCCCGGTACCACCGGTAGCCGACCACGGCGGCCACGCCCAGCACCAGCACCCCCACCAGCACCCCGACCACGATCAGCAGACTCTTGCGCGAGCCACCCGTCGTGGGCGGCTGCGGCCCCGGGCCGGGCTGCCCGTACGAGCCGGGCGCCCCCGGCTGCCCAGAGAACCCGGGCTGCGGACCGGACGCGGGCGGGAGCTGACCCGCCGCCTGCGCACCAGGCGCCCCCGACTGCCCAGGAAACCCTGGCTGCCCAGAGAACCCGGGCTGCGCACCCGCCGCCGCGGGCGGGAGCTGACCCGCCGCCTGCGCACCAGGCTGCCCAGGGAACCCGGGCTGCGCGGGCGGGAGCTGACCCGCCGCCTGCGCACCAGGCGCGACCGGTGGGACCGGCCCCGAGGGGTTAGTCCCCTGGGGTCCGTACGGCTGCTGCCCCGGGAGACCCGAGGGGCTGGTCCCCTGAGGTCCGTACGGCTGCCCCGGGGCCTGCGGCGGCCCGTACGGGTTCGGCTGGTTCGAGAACGGCTGCTGACTGCTCACCCGTCCACGCTAGCCGACACAGGTCACGCCCCTCGGGGTGGAGGTACGGCTGACAGGCGCCTACGGTCGGGTACGCAGCAGAGCGACGACCTCGTCCAGGGTACGGGGCCGGCCAGCCAGGCCGAGCTCGGCGGCCAGGGCGAGCGGCCAGGGACTCTCCAGGTGGGCCCGGGCGACCAGGTCCGCGTCGGCCAGGACCTCAGCGACTGGACCCTGCACCACCTGGTGGTCGACCACCACGATCGCCTCATCAGCCCAGGCCAGGGCCAGGTTCACGTCGTGGGTCGCCATGAGCACCGTGGTGGCGTGCTCCTGGAGCCGGTTCAGCGCCGCCACCATCTGGCTGACCCCGGCCGGGTCCAGCCCGGCGGTCGGCTCGTCCAGCAGCAGCAGGTCCGGGCGCATCGCGACAGCACCCGCGACGGCGACCCGCTTGCGCTCCCCGTACGAGAGCTGGTGGGTGGCCCGCTCCGCCAGGTGCTGCGCCCCGACCAGCTCCAGAGCCTCGGCGACCCGCTCGCGGACCTCGTCGACCGGCAGGCCCAGGTTCATCGGGCCGAACGAGACGTCCTGGGTGACGTCGGCGCTGAACAGCTGGTCATCGGGGTCCTGCAGCACCATCTGCACCGAGCGGCGGTGGGCCCGCAGCCCGGCCCGGTCATGCGTCAGCTCGGTGTCGCCGCGCAGCACCCGCCCCGAGCTGGGCACCAGCGACCCGGACAGGCAGCGCTGCAGGGTCGTCTTGCCCGAGCCGTTCGCGCCGAGCAGCGCCACCGGCACCCCGCGCCGGATCGTCACCGAGACGTGGTCCAGCACCAGCGGCCGGCCCGGGTGAGTCGCGCACAGCGCTTCCGTACGCAGCAGAGCCGTCATCGCCACCACCGTCCCGTCAGGGCCCAGCAGGCCACCCAGGTCGCCGCCAGCAGCGCCAGCGTCGCGACCTCAAACCCCACCGAGCGCCGCCGCGCGATCGGCAGGGTCGCCAGCGACGACTCGAATCCCCGGTTCACCAGGCCTTCGTTGAGGCGGCTGGCCCGGGCCCAGGCCCGTACGGCGACCGAGCCCATGAGCGAGGCGGTGTTCTCCCAGCGCCGCCGCCAGGCCCGCGGGCCGACCGGCGCGTCCCCCAGCCGGCAGCGCTGCGCCTCGTGGGCGGTGACGACCGTGTCGAGCAGCACGAAGATCAGCCGGTACGTGAGGGACGCGATCTCCAGCAGCGGGTCGGGCACCCGCAGCCGGCGCAGCCAGGTCAGCAGGTCGACCATCGGTGTGGTCACGGCCAGCACCATGACCGCCAGGGTCCCGGCCACCCCGTGCGCCACCAGCTGGACTGCCTGCCGGCAGGACTCAGCACTGACGGAAAGAATCCCAAGCCTCCACCAGGCCTGGCTGCTGGCACTGCCGCCGACGCTCACCAGCACTGACACCCCGCCCAGCAGCAGGAACACCAGCGGCGCCGACATCGCCTGCACCAGCACCCGGGGGCGGATCCTGGCCAGGGCCAGGACCGCGACCACGCTGGCGGCCGCGACGAGCACGGTCCCGGGCCAGGTCGGGGTGCACACGGCGGTGACGACCAGGCCGACCGAGAGCAGGACCTTCTCGCCCACGGCACGACGCCGCCAGGGCGAGTCCCAGGCGGCGTCGTCGAGTGACGTGATGTGCATCAGGCCTCGGCAGAGTCACCGTCTTGGCTAGCCAGAGCCTCTTCGCGGCCCTTCTTGCGGCCACTCATCCGGCCCAGGGCGTACCCGGCGACGCCGGCGCCCAGCGCGGCCTGGATCGCGAACAGGCCCGACTCGACCTCGCCCGAGCTCGGCTCGAAGACCGGCGTGAACCAGGGCTCGGCGCCAGCCTCCTGGGCGGCCTCGGTGGCGGCTGAGTCGGTGCCGTTGAAGCCCTCCTCGCCCTCGGGGGTCTTGGCGGCCCCGAGGGCCATGCTGACGGCGAAGATCACCACCAGCAGCCCGATCAGGACCGGGGTGACCCACTTCCCGCCACTGGTCAGCGAGCGGTCCCGCGTCGTCGTCTCAGGCATGAGCCACCTCCGTCGAGCGCAGCACCCCGAGCGTCTGCAGCTGCGGGGTGGCGACCTTCGCCAGGAACCGGAACAGCAGGATCCCGATGACCCCCTCCGCGATCGCCAGCGGGATCTGGGTGATGGCGAAGATCCCGAGGAACTTCTCGGCCGCACCGGCGATCCCGGACTGCTGGTCGGGGAAGGCCAGTGCCAGCTGCAGGCTGGTGACGCAGTACGTGACGAAGTCGGCCATCACCATGCACATGAAGACCGCCAGGGCGTCCGGGCCGCCGAGCTTCTTGGTGAGCCGGTAGCAGCCGTACCCGGCCCAGGGCCCGACGACCGCCATCGAGAAGGTGTTCGCGCCGAGCGTGGTCAGCCCGCCGTGAGCGAGCAGCAGCGCCTGGAAGACCAGCACGATCATCCCGAGAAAGGCCATCACCGGCGGTTTGAACAAGATCGCGCCCGCGCCGGTCCCGGTCGGGTGCGACGACGAGCCGGTCACCGACGGCAGCTTGATCGCCGACAGGACGAAGGTGAAGGCGCCGGCCGTGGCCAGCAGCAGCTTGTTCTCGGGGTGCTCCCGCACCTGCCGGACGACGCTGCGGGCGCCGTGGATGACGAAGGGCGCGCTGGCTGCGTACCAGAGGGCGCACTGGGCTGGTGAGAGGATTCCCTCGGCAATGTGCACGGGGGCCGTCTCCTTTCTCGGGATCCGCGTCCCGTCCTGGAAAGGCTCGGTCTGCCAGGCGTGTCTGACTCCCACCCTGGAGGGTGTTCACAGTGGCGCGTCCGTGCCGGCAGTTCCCGGCTTCCGTCTGGCGACCGAGTGGGCTGTTCACTTGTCCCAGACATCATGTCATGCCGGCACCGGCCCGGCGACCCGACGTCGTCGGCCATGCGTGCCATCTCTCCGAGCTGGTGGCTGGAGACGAGCACCGTGCGTACGACGAGAGCGTTCACCCTTGCCACAGCGGGGAGAAAGGGGCAGCGACGGGTTCCGGTTAGGCTCTGGTCAACGACCGTCCAGAAGGAGCCGCGATGACCGACCACCCGACCTCCCCCACCCCGGGCAGCGGCTCGTACCTGAACCAGGGCTCGGACATCTACCGGGAGTCGTTCCGGATCATCCGCGCCGAGACCAGCCTGGACCGGTTCCCAGACGACCTGGAGCCGGTGGTCGTACGGATGGTGCACGCCTCGGGCGACCCGACGATCGCCGACAGCATCGCCTTCACCCCGGGCCTGGCCCGGGCCTGCCGGGACGCGCTGCGCGCCGGGGCGGCGGTCCTGTGCGACTCGTCGATGGTGGCGACCGGGATCATCCGCTCCCGGCTCCCGCGGGAGAACCAGGTGGTCTGCCACATCAAGGACCCCCGGCTGGCCGAGCTGGCGCAGCAGCGCGGCACCACGAAGACCTGCGCCGCGGTCGACCTGTGGGCGGCCGACGAGCTGCTGGACCAGGCGGTGGTCGCGATCGGGAACGCCCCGACAGCGCTGTTCCGGCTGCTTGAGGTCTGCCAGGAGACCGGTGCCCGCCCGGCCGGGGTGGTCGGGATCCCGGTCGGCTTCGTCGGGGCTGCCGAGTCGAAGCAGGCCCTGGTGGACTCGGACCTGGGCCTGGAGTACCTGACCCTGCTCGGGCGCCGGGGCGGCTCGGCGGTGACGGTGGCCGCGGTGAACGCGATCGCCTCGTCCGACGAGCTGACCAACGAGCACCGGTGAGCGAGGGCCGGGTTCCGGAGCCGACCGGTACGGCGAGACCGGCCGGCCCGTCTGGGGGGACCTCTCCGGCCTCTGCTCTCACTCCGGCTTCCCCCGACCCCTCTCCGGCCAGCGCAGACGCCTCGGGGAACGACCCGGCGCCGCCCGGGCCCGGCAATGACGCGGCCCTGGCCGAGACCGGCCGGCAGGCCTCACGCCCGACCGGGCGGGCCGCCCAGCTGAGCTCGTCGCAGCTGCGCCCGGGCTGGACGACCGGGGCCTGCGCCGCGGCCGGGGCCCGGGCCGCCTGGGTCGCGCTCCACACCGGCGACTTCCCTGACCCGGTCGAGGTGGCCCTGCCGCAGGGCCGGCGGCCGGCGTTCGCCCTGACCAGCGAGTCCTTGGCGGGCGACGAGGCCAGTGCTGCGGTCACCAAGGACGCCGGCGACGACCCCGACGTCACCCACGGCGCGGTGATCCGCACCACCGTACGGCGCGGAGCGCCCGGGACCGGGGTCCAGTTCGTCGCGGGTACGGGGGTGGGTACCATCACCCGTCCGGGGCTGCCGCTGCCGGTCGGGGAGCCGGCGATCAACCCGATGCCTCGGCAGTACATCACCGAGAACCTGCTGGAGGCCTCCCGCGAGCTCGGCCTGGCCGGGGCCGAGACGGGCCAGGTCGATGCGGTGGTCGAGGTCGCCGTCGACCACGGCGAGGAGCTGGCCGCCCGCACCTGGAACCCCCGGATCGGGATCGTCGGCGGGATCTCGGTCCTCGGCACCACCGGGGTCGTCGTCCCGTACTCCTGCTCGGCCTGGATCGCCTCCATCCACGAAGGCATCGACGTCGCCCGGGCCAGCGGCGCCACCCATGCCGCGGCCTGCACCGGGTCGACCTCGGAAGCGACCGTCACCAGCCTGTACGAGGGCGTCGAGGTGCTCGACATGGGCGACTTCGCCGGGGCCGTCCTGAAGTACCTGCGCCGCCACCCGCTGCCCCGGCTGACGATCTGCGGCGGGGTCGCCAAGCTGTCGAAGCTCGCCAACGGGTACCTCGACCTGCACTCGCACCGGACCCAGGTCGACACCGGCCACCTGGCCGAGCTGGCGACCGCAGCCGGCGCCTCCCCGGAGCTCGCCGGTGCCGTACGCGACGCCACCACGGTCGCCGGGGCGGTCAGTCGCTGCGCCGAGGCCGGGGTCGACCTGGCCGGGGAGATCGCCGCTGCCGCCCGTACCCAGGCGCTGGACGTGCTGCGCGGAGCGCCGGTCGCGGTGGAGGTGATCTGTACGGACCGGCGCGGCGCTGTGATCGCCCGTACGGGCTGGTAGCTATGCGTGGGCGGCCGGGGCCAGCGCGTCTGGTGAGGGGTTGGCCGGGGCCTGGAGGACCGCGTGCACGATGTGGGTGGGGATGTCGGCCTGGTCACGCTCGACATGGCGGCGCAGGGCGTACCAGGCGGCTCCCACGCAGACGCCGTTGCCGACCTGCTTGTACGAGGCGGCATCGCGCTGGTCGCCGAAGGTGAACGACTTCGGTAGCCCCTGCAGGCGGGCTCCTTCGTGGGGTGTGATCCGGCGCTGGCGCGGGCCGATGATGCTGGTCTGGGTGATCGCCACCAGGGCCGGCAGGTACGTGGGCCGCTTCGCTCGAATTCCCGACGGCCGCAAGTGCATCACCGTGTCCCACAGCGAGGTGGCATTCTGCGCCTGCCACTCCAGCTTTCGCCGAGTGGGCGGCATGGTCTGGACCACCGGGTCGGCCAGCCAGCTGTTCAAGAAGCGCCGGTGCTGGTCATAGAACCGGGCATTCTTGACCAGGAAGTCCGCCTTCCAGGACGGCATTTTCTCTAGCGCCCGCGGGTCCAGGCTGGACTCGGTCACCCAGTGGTCGGCCCACAGCGGGAAGCCGGGCAGCCGTGAGCGCTCACTGCAGGGCGGAAGACTCTGCACGAGTAGGTCCCAGTGGTCGATCCAGGCCCGCTCGGTCGTGGTCAGGTCATAGCGCTCGAGGTGGTCGACCTCGTCGTCGGAGTCGAGGACCCACTCGGTGCTCCAGCGCTGCGGGTCCCAGCCGGCGACGGGCTCGCGTACGAGGGTCGGCGGCACCGTGGTGGGGTCAGGGGCCTGGCCCGGCCCGACGAAGGTCCCCAGCAGAAAGACCCGGTCGCGGACCTGGGGCGTGCCTCCCCGTGATGGCGGCAGAAAGTGCGGGCTGAACACCGACGGCGTGGCCGACACCCGGTAGCCGATGCGGTGCAGCTCGCGCACGATCACGTCCCACTCGTGGCGGTGGCGGGGCCCGGCGAGGTTGCGGACATTCTCCAGCAGAATGACCGACGGGCGACGTTCCTCCAGCACTCGGGCGATGTTCCAGAACAGGGTTCCGCGGGCCTCGTCCATGCCCGCCTGGCGGCCCGACTTGGAGAACGGCTGGCACGGGAACCCGGCCGCCAGCACGTCGATCTGGCGCGGCACGCCCACCAGGTCTCCAGTCTCCGGGGTGGCTGTAGTGATGTCCTCATTCACCACCACGTCACCGTCACCATCCGGCAGCCAGTTGCGCCGGTACGTGGCCAGCGCCTCCTGGTCGATCTCCGACACGAAGACGCACCGGCCGCCGGCGTGGGAGAGAACCGCATGAAAGCCGCCGATCCCGGCGAACAGGTCAGCGAAGGTGAACGCAGCGGCCACAGGCGACAGCTTGGAGCACCGGGTCGACGCTGTCAACCTCCGCGAGCTGCCGGCCTGCTGGAGGACCGCAGCGGCGCAGCGACCGACTCTACGGTGTCGGCGCCGTCCGCCGCGTCGACGTGCTCCCAGATCCGCACCACCGTCCAGCCGAGCTCCTCCAGCCGCTGGGTGGTGTCGGCGTCACGGTCGCTGACCTTCTGCAGCTTCCACCGCCACCAGTCGCTGTTTGTCTGGGGCCGGGTGCCGTGCTCGGGGCAGCCGTGCCAGAAGCAGCCGTCGACGAAGACCGCCACCCGAATCCGGGGGAAGGCGATGTCGACCGAGCGCCGCGGCAGCCCGTCCACCCGGTACTGCACCCGAAACCGCCAGCCGCGACGGTGCAGCTCCTTGCGCAGCGCCATCTCCGGGCTCGTCCCAGCCCTCGGCAGCCGCGCGTACCGGGCGCTGACAGCAGCGGTCGGAGGGGTCCGAGGCGGCTCTGTCACGAAACCCCACCCTATGCCCGCGCCTGGCGTCCCGCCCGGGTCACCCGTACGAGTCGGGCCGTCGGCCACGACGCGGCACCCGGCCAGGTGTCAGTAGCGACCTTTAGGCTGGCCGCATGAGTACGGCACGACTGAGCGAGCTGCGGCTGCGGGCCTTCAAGTCCTTCCGCGACGTGACCCTGCCGCTGGGGCCCGTCACGGTGCTCATCGGCCGCAACAGCTCGGGGAAGTCCAACGCGCTCGACGGCCTGGAGACCCTGGCGCGCCTAGCCAGCGGGCAAGACCTGGCCGACGCTCTTGACGGCCGACGCCGAGAGGCCGGAGCGGTCCGAGGCGGCTCGGCGGGGCTTCCCCCGCACGGGTCTACCTCATTCCATCTCGGCTGCACCGTGGAGGTCGCCGATGGCATCTACGCGGACTTTCCGCCCTACACCTACGACGTGAAGGTCCAAGTCACCCCATACCTCCGGATCGTGCGCGAAACCCTGACTGGTCGCGGCGTGTCAAAAAAGATGCCGCCGCCATCGAAAACCCTGTTCGACGCATCTGGGACGGCCGCACCCGGGCTCATGGTCGAGGTGCACAACGGTAAACGGGGGGTGAATCCCTCTATTCCACTGCGAGACGACCGGCCCGTACTGACGCAGATCACCACCGCCCTGACCGGGACCACCCTGGCCGAGCGACGGGTGCTGCAGGGCGCCGAGACGGTGCTCACGGCGCTGCGCGGCGTCTTCCACCTCGACCCGGTCCCGCACCTGATGCGCGGCTACGTACCGGAGCGGGACTCGCAGCTGCGCCGTACGGCCGAGAACCTCTCAGCTGCCCTGCAGCGACTCGGCAAGCAGGAGCCGACAACCCTGAGCACCATCGAGCAGCACCTGCGGGGTGTGGTGGACGAGGGAGTCCAGCAGATCAGCTTCGCCTCCTCCGAGCTGGGCGACGTCATGATGGTGCTCGACGAGCAGCGCGGCGGGGCCCTGGAGCGGACCCCGGCGCGTGAGATGAGCGACGGGCTGCTCCGGTTCACGGCTGTGGCCGCGGCCCTGCTGTCGTCGCGGCACCTGGACATCGAGGAGACCCTGCCCCGGACCGGTAGTCACGACGCGACCGACGGCGCAGTCCAGATCGTGATCGAGGAGCTGGAGAACGGTCTTCACCCGTCGCAGGCGTCGCGGGTGCTCGACCTGGTCCGTGATGCTGCTGCGGACCAGACCCGGGTGCTGGTGACCACCCACAGCCCGGCGCTGCTCGACGCCGCCGAAGGGATCCTCAACGACTCGATCTACCTCTGCCACCGGGACCTGGCTTCGGGCCACAGCCAGATCACTGCCCTGCGGGAGCTGCCGGGGTATGCCCGAGCGCTTGCGGAGCGGACCCTGGGCTCGGCTGTCGCCACCGACGCCCTGCTCGCAGACGACACCGAGCAGGACCACCACGAGTTCAAGCAGCTGCTGGGGCTGCGATGACTCCCGCGATCTGGTTCATCGACACCAGCGTGCTCACCAACCTGCTTCCGGTGCCGGGGCGAGACCAGGACAGTACCGCGGTGCGTGACCTGCTGCAGCACCACACTGATCGCGGTGACCGGTTCATTCTGCCGATCACCTCGGTCATCGAGACCGGCAACTTCGTGGCCCAGATCCCAGACGGTCACGTCCGGCGCTCCACGGCGGAGAGGTTCGAGCACCTTCTGCGCCTGGTGGCCGATGGGAAGAGCCCCTGGATCTTCCACGACGTACCCTGGAACGCCCAGTTTCTCCAGCGGTTGCTTGATGGAGCCGGCACCGAGATCTCCTACCTCAACCACGCCATCGCCGAAGTTGGCATGGGCGACCTCTGCATCCTCACCGAGCGTGACCACTACCGCCGACGCACCGGAGTCCGGGCGAAGATCTGGACCTTGGACCACGGGCTGGCCGCCCACGGCTGAGCGCGGGCGGCCCGTACGGGTCAGCCCTGCAGGACCTCCAGGAGCTGGTCGCGCAGGCGGGCCGAGCGGCGAGGACTGCGGTTGCCGACCACGCTCACGGTGATCCCGCCGGACTGCTCGGTGGCGGGGGTGAAGGCGGTGCCCTGGTCGGCCCGGTCACTGCGGACGCAGAAGACCCCGTGCCGGGTGGCGACCTCGACGACCTGGGCGTTCACCTGCGGGTCGTTCGTCAGCGCCTGCACGTACCAGGCACCCTCGACGTCCGTCTCGGCGAACGCCCGCTTGTCCCAGGTGACCAGGCCCTTCGCGGCCATCTTGGAGACCCGGATGCCGGCGTTCGGGGCGACCACGTGCACCTTCGCGCCGGCGTCCAGCAGCCGTACGATGCGGCGCTCAGCGACCCGCCCGGCGCCGACGACCAGCACCCGCCGGCCCTGCAGCCGCAGCCCCGCCAGGTACACCGGGGCACCATCACCGAGCCCGGTCTCGCCGAGCGGCTCCCGGTAGCGGTCGACGACCACCTCGGCGAGCTCGTCGCAGTCGCCGATCACGTCCGCGATCCGTACCTCCACCTCGGGCCGAGACTGCGCCCAGGCCTGGGCCTGCTCAGCCTGCCACTGCTGCAGCTTGCCCGGGAAGAGGTAGTTCCCGACCACGACGATCTTCTGGTACCCCTGAGCGGCAAGGGAGTTCAGCGCCTCCGGCAGGGACGGGCGGCAGACCTGGATGAAGGCCGGCTCGACCCGTCCCAGCTCGTTCTCCTCCCAGAACAGCCGGGCCAGCTGGTAGTGGGCGGCGTTCGCGTCGGGCACCACCGCACCGCGGCCGACGACGACGCAGCCGACGTCGCGGGCCTGCCACGGCTCCCCCTCCGCCAGCGCCGACGCCAGCCGCTGCCCGAGCGCGCGGCGCAGCCGTACGTCCGGCTGCAGCGGCGTGCCGTAGCGGACCTCCGCGTCGCCGCGGCCCTCGTCGATCGCCTCGGGAATGTCGGTACGGACGTGCCCGCCGGTGTGCAGCATCAGCGGTACGACCACCGCGGCCGGGCTGCCCCCGTCGGCCTGGGCGACCGCGGCGGCGACCGCCTCGGCGATCCCAGGCTCGGCGAGCTCGACAAAGCCCAGCTCGACCGGGGCGCCGCCCAGCCTCTGCCGTACCCGCTCAGTGAGGGCGCGGCAGGCCGCGACCCCGTCCTCGTTGCGGGTGCCGTGGGCCGCGATCACCAGCGGCGTCGTGGTCGTGGAAGTCTGCTCAGTCATCGTTGTCCTCGCTGTTGTCGTGTCGGTTGCGGCGTGGTGGCTCTCGGTGGTTTGCCTGGTGCTCGGCGCTGATGTGCCCGTCCATCCAGTGGTAGTCACGGGGGGTCACCATCAGCCGCCTGCCGTCGCCGCTGGTCACGTACCGGCTGGTCGACGAGCCGACGACCACTAGGGTGGTCATCGCGACCCACTCCGGCTGGAAGTCGGCCAGGGTCGACATGACCACCTCCTGCTGGCGCCGCTCGGCGTGCGAGACCAGCGCCACCGGGGTGGTCGGTGGGCGGTGCTCGGCCATGACCGCCAGAGCGTCCGGCAGCTGGTGGGTCCGGGTCCTGGAGCGCGGGTTGTAGAAGACGGTCACCAGGTCGCCCTCGGCGGCCGCCCGGACCCGCTTCAGGATCAGGTCCCAGTCGGTGTGCAGGTCCGACAGGCTGATCGTGGCGTGGTCGTGCCCGAGCGGGGCGCCGAGGATCGCCGACACGGCCAGCTCGGCGGTCACCCCAGGCACGATCTCGACATCGATCCCGTCGGTACCCATCTCCAGCGTCGGCGAGGCCATCGCGTAGATCGCCGGGTCGCCGCCGCAGACGAAGGCCACGTTGCGGCCCTCCCGGGCGGCGCTGATCGCGGCCTGGGTCCGCTCCTCCTCGGTGCCCATCTTGGTCGCCAGGACGGTCGCGCCGGGGCGGACCAGGTCCCGGATCTGACGCACGTACGGGGCGTAGCCGGCGACGAAGGTGGCGTTCTGGATCGCCTTCACCGCGCGCGGGGTCAGCAGGTCCCGGGAGCCGGGCCCGAGGCCCACCACGGCCAGCCGGCCCCGGGCCGGGACCCGGCCCACCGCGCAGGTCGCCTCCGGTGTCTTCTGCTTGGTCACCGCCAGCCGGGCGCCGCTGGCCAGGACCGATGCCTCGGCGACGCTCGGGGTGCCGACCTCGCGGGCCACCACGTCCGACGGGGTCGGGGCGTTCTGCGCGGCCAGGGTCTCGGCCGGGTACGTGACGTAGTCGATGCCGAGCCGGTGCGCCAGCTGGATCAGGCCCAGCTCGCCGGCCTTCACCTCGTGGCTGGTGAGCCGGCACACCGACGACTCCGCCAGCCCGGCCTCGGCGAGCACCCGGGTCAGCAGCCCGTACAGGTGGTCGGTGTCGGTGCCGCTGTTGCAGCCCATCCCCACCACCAGCGAGCGCGGGTGCAGCACCACGGTCGGCAGGTCGCCGGTCTCGGCGGCCAGCGCCTCGGCCGTACGGTCGCTGACGATGATCTGGGCGACGGGCTGCTCGGCGGCCTCGGAGACGTTCTTCGGCAGCGGCGGCAGCGGCCACGGGTGGTCGCGCTGCACCCGTACGGGCCTGCCGGCGATCACCGCACCAGTCACCGTGGCCACGTCACCCTCGAAGCCCCAGCCGAGCTGGTCCAGAGCCGGCAGGCCGAGCGAGTCGGTGGCGGTCGACACGACAGCGGTCCCGCCGAGCGCCCCGGCGACCTGGCGGGCCAGCTCGTTGGCCCCGCCCACATGCCCCCCGACCAGGGGGATCGCGAACCGTCCGGCCTCGTCGACGACGACCACGCCCGGGTCGGTCTTCTTTGACTCCAGCAGCGGCGCGATGATCCTCGTGGTCGCGCCCAGAGCCAGGTGGGAGATGATCAGGTCGCACTCCGACCAGGCCGCCACCAGGCCCTGCGTGGCCGGGCCGGCGTACCGCCTGGAGGTCACCCGCAGCGCGGCGTCGATGGTGTCGGCGTGGGCCAGGGAGGCGTCGGTGGTGATGACCTGGCCGATGACCGGGTCCCGGTCGGAGCCGTCGGGGTTCGTGTGCTGCCCGGGCTGCGGGTCGGAGTCGGTGAGCGCGTTCGGGTCGCCGGCCAGCTCCGGGTTGGCGCCGAGGGCCTCCGGGGAGTCCGGGTGGTGCGCCAGCACCAGCACCACGTACGGGCTGACCAGGTCACTCGCCTCGCAGACGGCCCGGGCCTGGGACTCGTCGAGCACCCGTACGCGCTGCTGCGGCTCGCCCATCTGCTCGCCGACCACGTACGTGCGGCCGAGGCCGGCCAGGCCGGCGACGAGCTCGGGCAGGCCACGGTTGGGGGCGGTCAGCATCCCGACCTTGGGGTGGACCTTGGCGGCCCGGACCGCGGTCTCGACGCCGCGGGCGTGCGCCGACACGAGCTGGGCGTCGTCCCACGGCAGCCCGACAGCGGCGAAGGTGGCCTGCAGCGAGGTCGGCGCGGTGATGACCTCGACCGGGAGCCCGGCCTGCCGGATCCGGCGGACCACCCCGAAGAAGAGCGGGTCACCCGAGGCGATCACGACGACCTTCGCCTCGGCGCCGGCCTGCTGGACCCGCTCGACCGCCGGCCCGATCAGGCCGAGCACCTGGCGGCGCTCCTCGGGTACGTCGAGCGCGTCGAGGTGCCGGCGCCCGCCGACCACCAGGTCGGCCGCGGCAACGTCGCGGCGCATCGCCTCGGTCAGCTCACCGAGGTAGCCGTAGACCCGAATCATGCACTATCTCCTGTGGTGGCAGGGGTTTCGAGGACTCCACGGGTGCCGTGGGCGCGCAGGTCGGCCTGCGCAGCGGCCTCAGCGGCGCGGTACTCGTGCCGGAAGCCGGGGTGGTACAGGTGGCTGCGGGTACTGATCGGCCCCTCGGCCAGCGCCGGGCCGACCAGGACCACGGTGTGCTTCCAGAGCTTGTGCTCGTGCATCGTGGCGGACAGGTCCCGCAGCTCACAGCGCAGCATCAGCTCGTCGGGCCAGCTCACCTGGTAGCCGATGATGCACGGCGTCTCGGGCGGGTAGCCCTCCAGCAAGGCCTTGTGCAGCGCCTTGTGGCGGGCTGCGGAGAGGTAGACGGCCATCGTGGCGCCGTGGGCGGCGAAGGAGGCGATCGTCTCCCCAGGCGGCATCGGGGTCCGGCCGCCCTCCAGCCGGGTCAGCACCAGCGACTGGGAGACCTCCGGGACGGTGATCTCGACGTCCATCCGGGCCGCGGCAGCCGAGAACGCCGAGATCCCGGGGACCGACTCGTACGCGATCCCGACCTTGCGGCACAGGTCGCGCTGCTCGGCGGTGGCGCCGTAGATGGACGGGTCGCCGGTGTGGACCCGGGCCACCAGCAGCCCCTCGTCGCGGGCCCGTACGTAGAGCGGCTCCAGCTCCTCCAGCGGCAGCGAGGCTGAGTCGACGAGCTCGGCAGTCGGCAAGTGGTCAGCGACGATGTCCGGGTGCACCAGGCTGGATGCCCAGATGATGATGTCGGCGGCGGCGATCGTCCGGGCCCCGCGGACGCTGATCAGGTCGGCCGCGCCGGGCCCGGCGCCGACGAAGACGACCTTTCCCTTCGGCTGGTCTGACATCACAGGCTCCCTCCGGTGGTGGTGCGGCGCGGTGTGCTGAGCACCGCCGAGAAGTACGGGGCGGTCGCATCGGCGGCGACCTGGTCGGGGCGCGCCAGCTGCTCGCTGGGCAGGGACACGTCGGTGCCGACGACCGCCTGCCGGTGGTGGTCGCGCAGCTCGGCGAGGATCTGCGGCAGGGTCCGTCCGGCCTTGTAGATGGTGACTGAGTCGGCCACGTCGAGGACCTGGCGGAGCTTCTCCTCACCGACCGTGGCCGGCACCAGGGCGAGGACCTCGCGGCCCTCGACCAGCGGTGTGGTCGAGGCGGCGGCCAGGGCCTGCATCGCGGTGATCCCGGGGACCAGCTCGACCCTCACCCCGGGCAGCTGCTGGGTGACATAGCCGCGCAGGTAGCTGAAGGTGGAGTACACGGCCGGGTCACCGACGGTGGCCAGGGCGACGCTGGTCGCGCCGCGCGCGAAGGCGGCGAGTGCCGCGTCGGCCGAGGCCTGCCATGACGACAGCCGCTTGGTGCTCAGCCCGCGGCGCTGCTGCATCGAGAACGGCACCCGCTCCACCTTCGCTACCGCCTCCGGACAAGCGGCGGCGATGATCTGCTCGGCCCGGCCCGGCCCGTCGCCGGAGGCCTCGGTAGCCGGCACCAGCACCGCGTCGGCCTCGCGCAGCTCCCGTACGGCTCTGAGCGTGAGGAGCTCGGGGTCACCGGGCCCGACACCGATGCCGATCAGTCGTCTGGCTGGGGGTGGCGCGACAGCGCGCGGATGGTACTCAGTGCTCATCTGGAGTCCTCAGGTCTCTCGCCCGATCAGTGCTCGGCGTCCGGTTGAGTATCTGGCTGCCCCCGGCGGGGATCACAGTGGCGGGACCGCTCCGGACTTGCACCGGATTCCTCAGCTCCGTACGCGAGCCCGAGTCTCTCACATGCGAGCTGTGCTTGATCGCCGCGGCCTCCGCCGCGGCTCGTGCTTGATCGCCGCCGCCTTCGCGGCGGCTGGCCGGCTCGCTATAACCCCCGG
>CALBCJ010000002.1 GCA_937926975.1 uncultured Propionibacteriaceae bacterium
CACCATCCCCCTCACCACGACCGGGTCCCGCCACATGCCCGTCGGCGAGCTCCAGACCGTCATCGTCCCCAACCGCACCCCCCGCCCCCAGCCCAGCTAGCCCCGGCCAGCGGGGCCCACCACCACCGCGCCCCGGGAGGCTCGACCTGAGCTGGAGCTCGTGAGTGCCCCAGGCTGGCTGCTGCAGACCGCTGCCTCACTGGGCAGAGACCTGGGTGGTCTTCTCATCCCGGCCTGGGGCCTCGACGGGCGACACCATGGGCCCCTCATCTCCGTCAGCAGGAGGCGATCCAGATCACGGGGGGCCCCGTCCATCTGGAGGGGAGAAGTCTGACCAGTTGAAGGTGCTGCGACGCCGTACGGCTGGGGAAACCTGGTGGGCATGAGCGCCCCAGAGACCTTCCCGACCGCGTCCTGCCACGACGTGTGGCTGTCCTACCGTGCCCCTGGCGACGGCACCGAGACGAACGCCCTGCGCGGCGTCACCACGGCCGTGTACCCAGGCGAGCTCGTCGCGCTCGTCGGCGCCTCCGGCAGCGGCAAGTCGTCACTGCTGCACGTCCTCGCCGGGTTCGCCCGCCCCACCCGCGGCCAGGCCAGCCTGCTCGGCACCGACATCTCGCGCGCCAGCCAGACAGCCGTGGCGAGGCTCCACCGCCGGGGCGTGGGCGTGATCTTCCAGTCGCTCAACCTCGTCCCCTCGCTGCCGGTCATCGAGAACGTGCTGCTGCCGACGCGTTTCGCGGGCGGCACGGTCGACCGCGGCCGGGCCCGCGAGCTGCTGACCTGCCTCGGGCTCGGGCACCGGGTCACCCACCGTACGAGCTCTCTCTCCGGCGGCGAGCAGCAGCGGGCCGCGGTGGCCCGCGCCATGTACGCGCCACCGACGGTGATGCTCGCCGACGAGCCGACCGGCGCCCTCGACTCCCGCTCCGGAGCGCTGGTGCTGGAGCGGCTGCGGGACCTGGCGAACCTGGGCAGCACCGTGGTGCTGGTCACGCACGACATGACGGCCGCCGCGCTCGCAGACCGCGCCCTGGTGATGCGCGACGGGCAGATCATCCACGAGCTCCAGCGGCCCCGGACCGAGGAGCTCATCGCGGCCGGTGCGGCCGGACAGGTGGTGGCGGCATGACGCGGGTGGCACTGCGCGACCTGGCCCGGCACGCCTGGGTGTGGGCCGCGGTCGGGCTGGTGGCGCTGACCGTCGCCGTGTTCACCACCTGGTGCCTGAGCTTCACCGTTGCGGTGAGTACAGCCCCCGACGCGCTGTTCGCCGCAGCCGGCACCGACCGCCGCGGCTACCAGCAGGTCGGCGGGAACCTGCTCGGCCTGACCTGCCTCCCGGCGGTCGTGGTTCTGGGCATCGTGCTCAGCAGTGTCACGGTGCACACCGCCGAGGCACAGTCGCTGTGGCGGCTGGGTGGCGCCACCCCGCAGCAGGTCGTCCGGATGCTCGCCCTGCAGACCGTGGCGGTGAGCGGGCTGGCGACGATCGGCGGCGCGGCGCTGTCCGCCCCGCTGCAGCCCGCAGTCAACCAGGTGCTGAGCGGCCTCGGCAAGGGTGGGCTGCGTGAGCTGCCCACTGTGTACTCGCCGGTCGCGCTGGTCGGCGCGGTCGCCGTCCTCACGCTGGTGTCGGTGGCGGCGGTCGTCGTGCCCGCGTGGCGGGCGGCGCTGCGCTCGCCCACCCAGGTACGGAGCGCGCCGGAGGAGGCGACCCGGCCGGGCCGCGGGTACGCGGTCGGCGCCGGCGTGGTGCTCGTGCTTGGAGTCCTCCCGCTGGTCAGCATCATCGGCGTGATGCGGATGGCCGACGGGGTGTTCCTCACTGCCGCGGTCACGCTGCCGCTGGGGCAGGGGGCCGTGCTGGCCTGCGCTCTTGCCGCCCCGTGGGTCCTGCCCGGGCTGATCGCCGTCTGGACGCGGCTGCTCGCCCCGACCTCCTGGACCTCGTGGCAGCTCGCGCGGCACCTCTCGCTGGCCCGGGTCGCCGGCTCGGCCGCGACCGTCGCGCCGCTGATGCTGGGTCTCGGGCTGCTCGCCAGCTACGGGATGCTCAACGACACCCTGGTCGCGATCGCCCCGCCCGGAGCAACCCCCAACGAGGTGGAGGGCATGGTGGTGCTGGTGCCAGTCGCAGTGATCTCGGCCGCCGGGAGCATCGCGGTGGTCATGATGGCCGGGCGGCAGCACACCCGCGACATCGTGGCGATGCGCAGCGCTGGTGCGACACCCCTCGGTACTGCCGGTGTCCTCGCGCTCGAGTCGGTGATCGTGGTGGGCAGCGCGGTGATCCTCGCCCTGGTGCCGGCGGCGGCGCAGTACGGGCTGCTCGCGTACGCGCTCAGCCTGCACCAGGTGAGCACCGGTCACATCGGCTTCGACGCGCTCCCCGCGGCCGTGCTCGCCGCAGCGGCGCTGGCGGGGATGCTGCTGGCGCTGCTGCTCGCCGTACGGTCGACGTGGCGCCGTCCGCTGTCTGAGCTGCTGGGCGACCGCTGAGGCAGCATGGGTCGGGCAGCACAGAACGAGGAGTGGTGACAGGCATGGCCGACCCGTACGCACCGGACAGCGCCACGATCAGGGTGCTCATCGTGGACGACGAGGCCTTCGTACGGCACGCGCTGCGCGCGTACCTGGGCGCCGCACCGGGCGTCGAGGTCGTCGGCGAGGCGGCCGACGGGGCAGCGGCGGTGAAGATGGCGGACCAGTGCCGCCCCGACGTGGTGCTGATGGACCTGCAGATGCCGGGGGGCGACGGGATCGAGGCCACCCGGCGGATCGTGGCGGCTGGCCGCGGCGCCCGGGTGCTGGTCGTGACCGGGCACGTGGCGGACACGTTCCTGATCGACAGCCTGCTGGCGGGGGCGTCGGGGTACGTGGTGAAGGACGCCGAGCCGGCCCAGATCGTCGCTGCGGTGCGTGACGTCCAGGCCGGGGACCGCCCGATCGACCCCGCCGTGACGCACCACCTGATTGAGGAGCTGCGCCGCAGCGGGGCGGGGCCACGTCCCACCGCGGACGGTCTGCACATCACCGAGCGGGAGAGGGAGGTGCTGGAGCACCTGTGCGAGGGGCAGAGCAACCGCGAGATCGCCCAGACGATGTTCATCGCGGAGACCACGGTGAAGTACCACCTGGTGAGCCTGATGCGAAAGTTCGACGCCTGCGGCCGGGTCGAGCTGGTCGTCGAGGCGATGCGCCGCGGGGTGGTGAGCTGACCGCGTACGACGCGGACCGGCTCGGCGAGCTGCCGGTCCCCGTACGGTGGGTGCTGGTGGCGCTGTTCGCCATGCTCGTGTTCGACGCGACCCGCGGCATGCTCCTCGCGTTCACTGCCGGAGCCACGACCGATCTGATCGCGAGGGTGGTTGTCGCGGCGGGGTACTTCGGCACGGTGCTTGCCCTGGCGTGGCGGCGCTCCTGGGTGCTGGTGCCGTTCGGCCTGACGCTGGCCGGCGCGCTGCTCACCAGCGAGGAGCGAGGGGTCTTTCTGCCGCTCGCGATCATCCTGGCCGTTGCCGCGTACGCGCTCACGACCTGGCCGCTGGTGGTCATGGTGGTGTCCTCGGTCGCGTGGGAGCTGGCGTGGCGGGTGCTGCACGACGCGGTGAACGGGCGGCTGCTGTGGCCGCTGCCGTTCGTGCTGCTGCTGGTGCTGCCGGGCCGGGCGCTGCGGGTGCTGGTCGGCCGGGCCCAGCGCGAGCGGGCCGAGGCCTCCGTACGTGACGAGGCGGCCCGGGCCCGGGAGCGGGCGCTGGTGGCGGAGAACCGGCGCAAGCGCCGGGAGCTGTCGCGCGAGCTGCACGATGTGGTGGCGCACGAGCTGACGAGCATCGCCATGCGCGCGAGTGTCGCCGAGCTGAGTGACGACCCCGGGGAGCACCGCGAGGCGCTGCAGGCGATCTCGGGGTCGGCGCGCGGGGCGCTCGCCGAGATCCGCCGGCTGGCGCGGATCCTCGACAGCACGGAGCAGTCCGCCGAGCCGTCGCCCGGCGAGGGGGTGGGGTCGCTCGACCTGGCCCGCGAGCTGGAGCGCTCCGCCGGCTACCTCGCCGATCTTGGCTTTGTCGCCGTGTGGCGGCTCGACGGTGACCCGGCCCGGGTGCCGCCCGGCCTGCTGCCCACCGCGGTGACAGTGCTGCGGGAAGCCACGACCAACATCGTGAAGCACAGCTCGCCCGGGGTACGGTGCGAGCTCGCCATCGCCATCGGGGACGAGCTCACGATCGAGGTGCTCAACGAGCTCTCCGAAGGCCTCCTCGACCTGCCCGAGTCAGGCCTCGGCCTGGCCGGCCTTCGCGGCCGGATGAGCGACCTTCACGGCACCTTCCGTTCGGGCGAGCACAACGGCTGGTGGACGGTGTACGCCACCCTCCCGCTCCACGAGCGCGAGTGAGCCCGAGACCCCACGCGCTCAACCTGCGAAGAGTCCCCCCACGGCTCTCCCGAAGACCTCTCCACGGGGCTCGCTCAGAACGAGGCCACACCAGCCCCTTCCTCCACACCCACCAGAGTCGGCATGCCTTTGCCGTCCGCAGAACGGAGTTTCTCTCCGCTTGAGTCACGTCGTTCAGAGCAAGACCCACAAGGGCACTGCTAAGCGCATTAAGGTTTCTATCCGCTTGAGTCGCGGGGGCCGTTCAGAACATATGATTTTCCTAACATCATACGATAGGGAGCTTGTTTCTATCCGCTTGGGTCGCGGGAGTCGTTCAGAACTCGGCATGACTATGCATCGGTAGGGCTAAGCCCGCCGGGAAAGGTTTCTATCCGCTTGGGTCGCGGGAGTCGTTCAGAACAATCAGAACCATGCTGAAGCCAGGAACGTACACCGGTTTCTATCCGCTTGGGTCGCGGGAGTCGTTCAGAACACGAACGGAAGCGCGACTACTCACTGTGGCCAGCACCAGTTTCTATCCGCTTGGGTCGCGGGAGTCGTTCAGAACACACGGAGAGCACTTGTACTACGCAGGTGACCGGTTTCTATCCGCTTGGGTCGCGGGAGTCGTTCAGAACGAGATAGACAATGTCCCCCGACATTTCGAGGGTTTCTATCCGCTTGGGTCGCGGGAGTCGTTCAGAACGACCCCCTTCGGCCCAGACGGAGGGCGGGACATCATCGTTTCTATCCGCTTGGGTCGCGGGAGTCGTTCAGAACCTACCGCCTCTGGCGGGGCCCTGACAAGGGGCAATGCGGGCCTCGTTCACACCCGACCTGCACAGAGCTCTCCACAGCCCTACCAACCAGCCCTCCCAGCATCATCTCCCCTTGCCAGACGCCATACACACCCGACGGCAGAAACGCCGGCCCGCGCACAAAGCCACCAGACGCCCCAGAACAGAACAGGACCGGCTCGGGCACCTGAGCCTGGCCGATCTGCTCGATCTGCCCCCAGCACGAGCCACGCACCCGGACCAGCAGGTCCAGGGCTCCAGCCACAGGTACTCAGTCACCGCCCAAGGCGGCCCAGCACGTCGCCGTACCGAGCCCGCGCCCGTCGCGAAGCATCCGACACCTTGCGCCCGTGCCCCCGTCGGGCGGCCACCTCGCGAATGGCCCGGATCGCGGCCTCCTGACGACTGATCCCATCCTCCTCAGCCAACCGAGCCAGCACTCGCTCATCTTCCTCAGCCAGCCACAGAGTCATCGCCACACCCCAATGGTACCGGGGTGGTATCACGGGCCACGCCACAAGCCACGCGGATCCCGGCAACGAGCCCGCCCACCGAAAAGTAGTTCGCCGAATCGGTTTCCATCCGCTTGAGTCGCGGGGGTCACTCAGAACCCGTGGAGAGCGCACACAGCTAGGAGATGAGTTTCTATCCGCTTGAGTCGCGAGGGTCACTCAGAACCCGACTACTCCCTGTGGGTTGGAGATGGCCTGCTGGTTTCTATCCGCTGGAGTCGCGGGGGTCGTTCAGAAGGAACATACTGGGCATGCGTTGAGGAAACCAACGCGTTTCTATCCGCTTGGGTCGCGGGGGTCGTTCAGAACCAGCGGTCCAGGACTACTGGGACCCAGCCGCCGTCCGGTTTCTATCCGCTTGGGTCGCGGGGGTCGTTCAGAACCGGCTGACGATATGCCGGAGTGGGTGCGCATCGGTGTTTCTATCCGCTTGGGTCGCGGGGGTCGTTCAGAACGCGGTAGACGCGAGCAGGCCTGACTGGGGCGTTTCTATCCGCTTGGGTCGCGGGGGTCGTTCAGAACGGCAGCCCGCACAGGGACGGACCGACCCCCGGTTTCTATCCGCTTGGGTCGCGGGGGTCGTTCAGAACTCCGGGTCGAAGACGTGGAATGGGCGGTCTTCGACGCGTTTCTATCCGCTTGAGTCGCGGGGGTCGTTCAGAACCCGTGGGCTTACTCCCATTCTTGTGGCTCGCTGAGTTTCTATCCGCTTGAGTCGCGGGGGTCGTTCAGAACCGGTAGTTTACGCCAGGCGTACCGGAGGGTCGACCGGTTTCTATCCGCTTGAGTCGCGGGGGTCGTTCAGAACGGGTGGGACTCGACATGAAGAGCCAAGCGGAGTACGGTTTCTATCCGCTTGAGTCGCGGGGGTCGTTCAGAACGGCCAGTACTTCGGGTGGAACTCCACCGGACGGTTTCTATCCGCTTGAGTCGCGGGGGTCGTTCAGAACGCTCGTCCACGGCGACTGAACAGGAGAGCCACGTTTCTATCCGCTTGAGTCGCGGGGGTCGTTCAGAACCTCGGTGACCCAGCGCAGCCCGGCGCTCAAGACCGTTTCTATCCGCTTGAGTCGCGGGGGTCGTTCAGAACCTTACTAAGACTGCTCGAAAGCGCGCATAAAATGTTTCTATCCGCTTGAGTCGCGGGGGTCGTTCAGAACGCGCCGGTTACCGTAGGAGAGCCCGGGGCCGTGGACGGTTTCTATCCGCTTGAGTCGCGGGGGTCGTTCAGAACCCGACCGCGACCGTCGGCTGCTGGTCGAAGCAGAGGTTTCTATCCGCTTGAGTCGCGGGGGTCGTTCAGAACCTACCGCCTCTGGCGGGTCCGTGACAAGGGGCGATGCGGGCCTCGTTCACACCCGACCTGCGGAGGGCTCTCCACAGCCCTACCAACCACCTCTCTCAGCATCATCTCCCCTTGCCAGACGCCATACACACCCGACGGCCGAAACGCCGGTCCGCGCACAGGGTCACCAGACACCCCAGAACAGGACCGGCTCGGGCACCTGGGCCTGGCCGATCTGCTCGATCTGGTCCCAGCACGAGCCGCACACCCGGACCAGCAGGAACGAGTCGACGTCGAGGTCGAGCAGGGCCTCGGCCTTGGCCCTGATCAGCTCTAGGTCCTCCTCGCTGACACCCAGCACGAACACCGACTTCTGCACCCGGTCGCCGAAGCCTTGCAGGATCGCCGCCAGCCGAGACCGGGCCGCGTCCTCGCGCACGTCGTACGCGGCCAGCACCGTCAGCGCCATGACAGGCCCCGCCAGGGCTGGTCGCCTCCGGTGATGGTGCTCGTCATCCGCTGCGCCTGACGGTGCAGGTGGCGGCGCCAGGTCCCGGCGAAGTCGGGGATGGCGCCCCGGGTCCGGGTGCTCATGCGCCGCTCGTACGCCTCAAGCACCACCTGCCGCCCGGCCTTCGTCAGCCACACCCCGTTCTTCTGGCGCTGGGCGTGCTCGGGCCGGAACCGTGACTGGCGTGCGGCATCCAGAACGACCTGGTCGACGATGAGAGGACGCAGCTCTTCCATCAGGTCCAGCGCCAGGCTGGGCCGCTTCTCCTGCTCGGTGTGCAGCACCCCGAAACCAGGGTCCAGGCCGGCGGTGTGCAGGGCGGTGACGCACTCCCCCAGCAGCACCGTGTAGAGGAACGACAAGGCCGCGTTGGTCTCGTCCTGCGGCGGCCGCCGGGACCGGGTCTGAAACCTCAGCGGCTCGGGGAACAGCCCCCCGAAGGCTGGGAAGTACGCGGCCGCGGCGGCGCCCTCCACCCCCATCAGCTCTGACATCGTCCCGGCCTGCGGCAGCATCTCCAGGTAGCCGGTCAGAGCGCTGAGGGCGTCGGCGACCGTCTCCCGGTGCTGCCGGCGCCCGAACCGCTGCAGCAGCACCTTCTGCAGGGTGATCTTGCTGGCGACGATCCCGCGGGCCAGGTCGAGCGCCGCGGCCGAGTCTGCGAAGCCCAGCTGGGCGCGGAGCCGCTGCGCCCGGCGAGGCTCCCTGTGGCTCACCATCATCCCTTGATAACCACCGTTTCGAGAGGCGAGGATGACCGGGACGCCGCTGCCCAGGGCCCAGGCCCGGGCACCGGCGGTCAGCCCGACCGAGCCGAGCAGCACCATCCGCAGCACATGGCTGGTCGGCACCGACAGCAGCTCCGCATTGTCCTTCGAGTGCACCACCACCCGCCCCGACGAGACCCGCACCCGGCCGCCCTGCGGCCCCGCGTACAGCACCTTCTGCTCCGGAGGCTCGATCCCGGCGCTGCTCAGGCTGGGTGGGTAGCGGGGCCCGAAGTCCTCGCCCAGAAAAGTGAACCCCTCCTCGAAGGACGCCACCTGGGTCTTCTCCTGCGACAGTGTCATCCCCATCCTCTCCAGAGCCGCCCCGGCCAGCCGGGCCGCTTCCCAGGCCTCCGCCTGCCGTCGGGCCGCGACCACCAGGTCGTCGGCGTACCGAACCACCGGGAAGCCCTCTCGCCGCAGCGCCTCATCCAGCTCCAGCAGCACCAGGTTGCTCAGCAGGGGCGACAGCGCGCAGCCCTGCGGCAGGCCCGGCACGGGCTGCAGCCGCCCCTCGGCGGTCAGCACCAGACGCCGCCGCAGCCCCGCCAGCACCGGCGACAGTGAGTCGTCCGGCAGCAGCCGCGCCAGCCGCCGGTGAGCCTCGTCAGCGTCGATGCTGGGGAAGCAGTCGTGCACGTCGGTCCGCAGCACGTACGGCAGGCCCTCGTCCCGCAGGGCCGCCACCGCCACCACTGCGTCCACCACTCCCAGCCCCGGCCGGTAGGCATAGCTAGACGGCCCCAACCACGGATCCACCAGGGGCGTCAGCACCGTGAGCAGAGCCCGGGCGACAACCCGGTCGGCAGCTTGGGGAACCGCCAGCCGCCGGTCATGGCTGCGCCCCGGGACCACCACCTCGATCAGGGTCCCCGGCTGGTAGGCGCCGCTGCAGAGATCGGACTGCAGCCGGGCCAGCGCCTGGTCGGCGTCCTCAGCGAACCGGGTCACCGTCGCCGACTCGGCCCCATCGGCGAGGTCGTTCTCCCGCACGTCCAGCCAGGCCCGGGCCAGGTTCTCCGGCGTGTACGCGGCCTCGGCAAGAGTCATGCCCTGCTCCTGAGCGTCCGGTAGAGTGACGGCCATAGCGCCCCACCGTTCTCCGGAACTGGTGGGGGTTTTTCTGTGTCAGGCGGCGGAGACCCGGACCACGCCGAAGCCCTTGCCGCGGAACGACCCGACCCCGCAGTACGGGGCGAGGGCAAGCAGCGGCGCCACAGCACGGGCCACGGCCGGGTCGTCGCAGCGGATCTCGAGACGGCCCAGGGCGGCCGGGACGGTCGTCGCCCGTACCGGGACCTGCACCGTCTGCAGCTCCACATCCGCCACCCACAAGGCCCGAAAGTCCGGCGGGTGGAGCCGGGGCGGGCGCTGGCTGTACGCGTCCCAGCAGACCTGCGGCCCGCGCAGCACCACCCGCAGGTCCGGGAACGGCGAGGCCCGCTGCCCGGTGCGGAACGTCGTCGGGGTCAGGAACTCCAGCTCCCACGAGCGCCGCGGCGGCACCTCGGCCAGCTCTGACCAGGAGGCCCGCGCCAGCCGTACCGGGCGCCCCACCGCCGCCACCTGCCGGCCCAGCCGGATCTCCGGCGCCGACCGGGTCGCGACTGCCAGCCGCCACGACGCCTCCGCGGTCAGGGTGCTCACCTCCACACCCCAGCCGTCACGCTCGGTGAGCGGCGAGACCGTGTACGGCTTGACCGTGTCGTGGTGCCGGTCGGGCAGGTCCTCGGTGCCGACATCAAACCAGCGCGAGAGCGCCGCGTGCAGGTGGTCAGGCTTCACCGGCGGGACCAGCCGCAGCGGCACGAACCAGCTCTCAGGCACTGGTCTCACCCACCCCGATGAAGACGACCGGCATCGGCCCGGCCATCCGGTAGCCGCGTACGCTGCCGGGCAGCACCTCCGGGGGCTGCTCACCGATCGTGGTGTCGCCCGGCTTCCAGGTCAGCAGCGTCAAGGGCTGCGTCCCCTCGTCGTCGAGCGCGCCGTCCAGCACCTCCACCTGCTCGTTGGCCAGGGCAGACGGGTCCGGGCCGGCCGTGGTGAGGACCCCGACGACCGCCCGGTCACCGTCGATCCGGGCCCGCAGCAGCCGGTCGTGGCCGGCGCTCCAGGCCCACAGGTGGCTGTACGCGGGGACGGTCTGCGGGCAGGCGCCGACGTGAAAACCGGTGATGTCGGCCCAGGCGCAGGTCATGCCGCGGGCCAGCTCGACCACCCTCGGCCAGTCCTGCTGCCCGTACCCGAGCAGGGTCCAGGTCATGACGCCTCCTTCTGCTGCGGTAGCCGGACCGGTTCCAGCCGGGCCAGGTCAACCAGCTGGTCGGTGGTGACGCTGGTCACCCGTACGGTGCCGAGCCCGGTCGAGGTCCTCGGGCCGATCCCCCACAGCCCGTCGTCCAGGTCCCGCAGGGCGTGCAGCAGCGCCGTGGTCACCCAGCCGGGGACGTCGTCGCGGCTGCTGGTGACCCGCAGCGTCATCTCGACCTGCTCCCGGTGGTGCTCGGTGAAGAAGACCTTGTCCCGTACGCCTCCGGTGAACCGGTCGATGGCGTTGCGGCCCCGCCCGGAGGTCGCGCCGTCGCTCCAGGAGGAGGAGTGGAGCTCCCAGGCGCCGCTGCGGGTGGTTGACCCGAACGCGGCGCACAGGTCGCAGCCGCCGCAGCCGGTCCAGCTCTGCTCGGTGATGCACGCCGGGTGCCCGAGCGAGCGGGCGATCATCTCGACCCGGCTGCGCAGCATCCCCTTCCACTGCGAGCCGTGGGTCACGGCCCGGCCCGGACGCAGCTGGTCGTCCTCCAGGAGCCCCACCCGGTCAGCCGACAGCGTTGCCTCCAGCACCAGCCTCGGCTTCGCGGGGGTGATCTGCTCGGTGGTGCCGCGGCGCAGCAGCCGGTCCACCCGGGCCGCCGCGTCCCCGGTCGGAGACAGGACCGCGAGCAGCCCGTCACGGCTTGCCAGGTCGACACTGCGGTGAACCAGCTCGGTCACCGTCCCGACCCCGAGGCCGGTGGTCCGGCCACCGCCCAGCTGCGGGGTCCAGGCCTTGACCACCTCCACCAGGTCAGCGGCCCGGCCGCCGTCGCTGCGCAGGTAGACCCGCAGCCGGGCCCGGCCGACCTCCTCCGACTCCGACAGGCCGTGCTCCGCCGGGGCCCGACGGTGCCGACTGATCGCGGTCTGCTTGCGGGTCTCGATCGTCACCTCGGCGTCGCCGCTCGAGGTGAGGACCGTGCCCAGCACCCACCACTGCGACGGCTGGGTCACCGGCTCCCCCTCAGCACCGGGCCGCAGGCAGCCGAAGAGCTCGTCGGCCCGCTCCCCCGCGGCCCGCCGCAGCGACCCGGCGACGCTGCTTCCCGGGGCCCAGGGCCGGTCCTGGTCGAGCGGGTCGCGGGCCGTGCCCCGCACGTCCGACGCCGCAGCGGCCCAGGAGCCGACTCGCCAGCCCGGCTCCAGGTCGACCGTGACCCGCGCGTACGTTCTCGTCATCATGCCTGACTCCCCTTGCCGTAGCGCGAGTCCAGATGGTGGGCGAGTGCCGCTCGAAGGTCGCGCGGCATGCCGGTCAGCAGCCGGGTCACCTGCTCACGCTGGTCCCCGCTGAGGTAGTCAGCTGCCGGCTGGTCCAGCACCTCCTGGGCCTGCTTGGTGTTGCCGGGTGGCACCTCCCGGAGCTGGTCGGCCAGCCAGGACGCCTGCTCCGGCACCAGAGACTCCGCCAGCTCAGCGACCTGCTTCTTCCACTGGTTGGTCTCGGCGGGCTCCTGGTCCTGGTCCCGAGGCGGGGTGTGCGGGGCCTTCGGTGTGTACGGGGCGAGCCAGCCGAAACCCTCCTGACGGCGCAGCCCCAGGCCGTGCTCCAGCAGCGTCTGGACGTCCTCGCGGCGCTCCAGCCCGATCACCAGCCCTGGTGCCACGGCGATCTCGCCAGGCTTCGGCAGGCCGGAGGCGATGTGCCAGCCGCCCATCCCCTCGATCTGGTCCCGGGGGCGCACCACCTGACCGGCCCACTCCTTCCACCGGCAGCCCGACGTGATCCCGGCCAGATCCAGCGCGAAGCCCGGGTCCAGGGTCGGGCGCCCGTACGTGTCGACCAGGATCGCCGGGGTCCGGGTGACCAGCAGGTGAGTGTCACTGGCCGGTGGTTCGCCCCGGGTGATCGTGACGCTCGACTCTCCCATCACCGAGCCGCGCCCGCCGACCACAATCCGGTCGATCTCGGCCAGCTCGGGGACCTCCTGCTCGGCCACCAGGTAGCCGGTGAAGACCGTGCCCTTCGGCAGGGTGCCGCGGCTGAAGAGCTGCTGGGTGGCGACGGTGATCGTGCCCGGCTCGAGAGCCGTCGAGGTGACCGTCTCGGCACCGGCCCAGGTCAGCTGCCCACGCGACTGCTCCCAGGACTGGCACGGGTCCGGCGGCCTGGTCCCGTACTCCGGGTCGCACACCTGGCCCCTCCCGTACGCGAGGTCGTACACCTCCTCGTGACCGGAGCCGTCCCGGTGGTACTTGCACCGGACCACGGTCTGCGCATCCTGCCGGAATCCAGGCGGCAGCGCCGGCCCGTACCGGACCTGCCGCTCGAAGACCTCAATGAAGCGCTGGCCCGGCTGCCCGTGGCGGGTGATCCAGGCCCGGGCCAGGGCGCCGCGGACCACCGAGCCCGGCAGGTACGGGTAGGTCGGCGTCAAGAAGCCACGCGCACCCGAACGGCCGACGCTGACCGGCTGCAGAGCGGTGATCATCACCTCGTACCAGGTGCTCATGCCGCACCGTCCTCTCGAAGCGACCAGACCAGGTCGAGGTCTGGGGCGACATCGCGGCCGTCGACAGCCAGGGCGACCCAGCCCAGGCCCCGGGTACGGCGCTGGCCGACCTTCTCCACCATCCGCGCCGAGAGGTGGAGCAGGGCCAGGTGGTAGCGGGCCGGGTCGCTGCCCTCGGGCAGCCCGTAGCCGGTGAGCGGCCCGGTCTGGGTGATGTGCAGCCGGGCCTGCTGCAGGCCGACCAGCTCCTTGACCAGCAGGTGCCCGGCCTCGGCCTGCCCGTCGTCGGTGAGCTTGAGGTTGACCTGCGGCACGACCTGCGGGTCAGCGTCAAGCTCGGTGCGGAAGTGCCACGCGCCGCGGCGCTGCCGTCCCCCGAAGACCGCGTCCACCAGCGGGTGGTCGAGCTTCTTGCCCGACGGGTCATCGGGGCCGGGCAGCAGAGTGCGGGCCTCGGCCCGCAACAGCCCCTTCATCGAGCTGGCGCGCAGCAGGTCCTTCCGGTCCACCACCTCGTCGTACGCGCCGCCCGCGGTCCCGGTCCCGATCCGGAACCCGGTCGCGAACCGGATCGACACGGTGAGCTCGTTCACCGCCACCACCTCCCCAGCACCAGCAGGTCCCTGAGCAGCCGGACATCCTTCGCTCCGGGGTCTGTGACCTGCAGCTTCTTCAGCAGCTCGCGTACGGGGGCCAGCCGGGCGGCCCGGTGCTCCAGCTTCAGCGCGGCGCCCACCAGGTCCTCCTGGGAGAGGTCGGAGCGCAGCGCCCCGACCGCCGACCCGGTCATCTGCACCAGGTGGTCCAGCGCCGCGGTCCGGTCCTCCATCTCGCTCCAGCGCCAGGGGGTGCGAGAGACCGACCCTGGTCCGTCGGCGGTCACGTCCTGCCAGGTGATCATCCAGTCCGCGCCCCGGCCGTACTGCTTGGCCTCCTTGAGCAGCCGCTCCGACAGGTCGACCTGCAGCCCGAACGGGAACACGGCCCGGCTGACCACCACGGCCGCCGAGACGCTGGGCCTCGTGAAGCCGTCCGGCACGTACGGGTAGACCCGCTTCTCAAACTCGGTCTGCAACCCGGTCATCAGGGCCCGCACGAAGGGCCAGGTCCGGGTCGCGGGCAGGCTCACCAGCAGGTCGTCGCCGCCCAGCAGGTGCGCGATCACCGGCAGCCTCTCGTCACCGGGCCCGGTCACCTGCTTGGTGGCCGACACCAGAGCCTCCCAGGTGGCCTGCTTCAGGCCCGCTGACAAGGACTTCAGCTGCTTCATCGCCTCACCGCTGTCCGCTGCCCGGCGGCGCAGGGCGGCGAAGATCCCGCCCAGCCCGTTGGCGTCGGCGAAGACCAGGGCGGTGTGGTTGTCCTCGTACGTGCGGCGCCGGATCTCACCCGCGTCCGCCTGGCCGCCGGGCCCGTCAGGCCGCTTCAGCGCAGGCACCCGGGCCAGGTCGGGAAAGCCACCCAGGTAGGTCAGGTGCGGTTCCCGGTCCTGGTTGAGGGCGAACAGCAGCCCTGCCTCCACCCGCAGGCCCGGCGGGCGCTGCCGGCTGCCGGCAACGTCCCAGGGCGTCGGGTCGTCGACCAGCTCTCCGCCCTCCTCCAGGACCTTCCGCTGCCGCTCGGTCGCGAACCTCAGCGACTTGCGCCGCCCCGTGGTGGTGCGGTGGAAGCAGTCCCGGCACAGACTCTTGCCCTGCAGCCCGACCGGGGCCTCCTTGCCGATCACGTCACTGACCCCGTCGGTCTGGCACTCGTCGCAGGTCCGCACCGGCGGGTACTCCCGGACTGCAGGGAGGTACTCCTCCAGCTCCTCCGGGTCCCGGGCGAGGGTGGCCGCGTACGAGGGCTGGTCGGCCCAGAGCTGGATCACCACCTCGACCGCGGGCTGGCGCTCCTGAATCCGGCGCACCAGCTGTCGGGCCGCCTGCCAGACCGCCTCGGTGTCGGCGCCCTGGATCGGGACCTCCCCGTCGATGTCGAGCGCCTCCCGGTTCACCTCGACCCCGGGATGCTCCTTCAGCACGCTGGCGACCAGCGCCCCGTGACCCTGGTGGTGCCGGGGCTTCGGGTGCCCGTCGGCTGCGGTGTCGGCGCTGGTCGCACCGTTCTCACTCTCGGGGAGCTGGGTCAGGTCCCAGAGCTGGTCGGAGGCGCCCCGGCGGCCCCACAGCGACCGGGTCCGGGCCAGGTGGGTCTGGATCCGGCGAACCCCGACCGATGCGTACGTGGTCACTGCCGCCTCCTCTGGCTCGTGCCCCGCGGGTTCGTGGCCTTCTCAGGCGCTGACTCGTCCTGCTTCATGGTGGTCAGGTACTGGTCGGGCTCGCTGATCCTGGGCAGCGGCAGCAGATCGCCGAACCGGGCTCCGGAGTGCTGCGCGAACCACGCGAACGAGCGGTCAAACGCGACCCGCTCCTTCGTGGTGCGCCGGGCACAGAAGCTGCCGGTGGTCGGGTACCAGATCCGGTCGGCCGACACCGCGTCCAGTCTCAGCACCTGCCGCAGCCCCTCCCAGCACTCCTGCAGCCGCTCGTCGTCACCGGCTGCCCGGCTGCGCGGCAGCAGGTCGTCCAGGCTGACCTGCTCACCCTCCTCCCCGCCGTACCGCTGGGCAGCGGTCTGGGCCACCAGGTTCGAGACCTGCGTGGTGGCGGTTCCGTAGCCGAGTGGCTTGCCGCGGCCCAGGTGAATCGCGTACGGGCCGTCGCCCAGGGCCCGGGTCGGGTCGGCCGCCGCCAGCAGCATCGCCAGCTCGTCCAGGCTCAGGTTGTCGAACCAGACCCGGGCGGTGAGCGTCGTCCCGGTACCGACGGCGACCGCCGACCCCTGCTGGTTGTCGGGCGTCTCTCGTACCGTGTGACGACCGTGGGCGTCGTTGTCCTGCCCGTGCCAGTAGTACTTGCGGCCCGCAACCGGGCGCGGGCCGCCCCTGGCCTGGTCGGCCTTGGAGCCCCAGTGCGCAGCGACGACATGGCTCTCGTCCTTGCTGTTGGCCTTCAGCGCACTGGCGGGCACCTGGTCATGACGCAGGTACATCCCGCCCGCCGAAGGGTGCGGCGAGCGCAACGGGGGCAGCTGCACGTTCCTGCTCATGACCTTCTCAGCCCGTCCAGGCCCGACCCGGACGTGGGAGGCGTAGCCGCTCTGGCTCCCGGCCCCCGCACTCGGGTCGACCGAGCCGAACACCCGGCACGAGGGGCACAGCAGGTCTGGGTCGGAGCACGGCTGCAGCGAGCCTGCCAGGCGCTCGCTCACCGGGTGCGAGCCGTGCCGGCGCCAGATCGCCGCCATCTTCAGGTCAAAGCGGCCACTGCGCACATCGCCGCTCACCCAGACTGTGTCTCCCACGGCAAGCCAGCCGTCGGCCTTCCGGAACCGGCCAGGGGTGATGGTGCGCTTTGGGTCTCTCTCGTACTGGTAGGTGGCCTCCTGGCCGGGCCAGCCATCGTGACCGGGAACCTTGTCGCTGGTGGGGCAACCGGGAACCCTACCGCTGGCGTCTGGGGGGCAACCGGGAACCTTGTCGCTGGCGTCTTCCCGTAGCCCAGCCCCGCCGGCGCAGGCGCCCCGGTAGCGCTCCCAGACCTCGCCTGGGACCTCCACCACCTGGTCGCCGACCCTGCCGGTCGCGGCGAAGTACTGCTTCTTGTCAAAGCGGGCTCCGCGGTCGGTGAGGTGCAGTACCCAGTCACCGCCCACGCGGACGGCGTCCGTCTGGTGCTGCTCGGTCCGCCCCAGCTTCTCCTTGGCTCCGCGGGTGTCCACCGTGATCCGCATCCCCGAGTACGGGGTACATCCATCGGCGTCCTTGAGATTCCGGAGGTTCTCGACATTGACCCAGACCACTTCGTCGCAGAGCCGGACCGCGGTCACCCGCCCGGCGGTGTTGACCCGCTCGACCACAGCCAACCGGTCCTGAGCAGGGCGGAACGCGTTCATCGGCTCCCGGTGCACCGGGGTGTAGTCGGTGTCGACCACCCGCAGACAGCTGCCGGTCAGGGTCTCGTGCAGCGAGCGCAGCACCCCGCGCAGCGACGACCCCGGGTAGGTCAGCTCGGTGACCAACTCGGTCTGCTCCTGCCACAGCAGCAGTTGGGTGCGCATGGTCAGGGTCCAGTCGAACCAGCCGCTGACACGGTCTGCTGCCATCCGCTCGTGACCGGCGGGCCTCTCCCGCGGCACGCTGGGTGGCAGCGGCACGAAGGTGTACGGGTTGATGAAGTCCAGGCCACCGTCGTGCTTGTCCTGCATCTGCTGGTCCACCTCCTGCTCGTGGCGTCGGCGCTCCTGGTCCCGCTTCTGCTCCTCTCGCCGTCTTCGCTCCGCGAACCAGCCGGCCCTGCCGCCGTCCACCAGCCAGACCAGTCGCCCCTGCCACCGGCCCAGGTCGCCGGTGGTCAGCGAGTCGAGCCAGTTCTCCTCGGCGCCCTCGATCTCGACCGGCTCCCCGCCGAGCTGCAGCTTCCCGCCCTTCTTCCCGACCCGCGGGGTCTCCACCGGGTCGATGGACACGACCAGGTAGGTCTCGTCAACGAGCACCACCTCAGCCCGGCAGAACGCCGCGGGGACGTCGTGACCGTCCAGGTCGACCAGCACCTCCTCGTACAGCCCGCCCTCGCCACCGTTCCAGGGCGCTGCCCGCAACCGCCGGCAGCCGTCCTCGGCCTCGGTGCCCGGGCCGGCCAGCAGCAGGGTGTCGTCAGTCATGAGGTCTCCAGTCGTCCGAGGGCCCGAAAGCCCGTCGCTGTGCCGCGCGAGTCGCGGATCGTGTCGTACGGGAAGACCAGGTCGGTGCGCTGCGGCAGCTGGGCGACCACCAGCTGTGACACCAGGAAGACCGTCCCGGGCTCGGGGTCCGGAAGGCCTGCCACCGACCCGTACCCGACCTGCCGCTGCGGCAGCAAGCCAAGCTCCGGCAGCTCGCTCACCTCCTCCTGACAACGGGCTTCGCCCTCCTTCGGGAAGGTGTACGAGCCGTCGGGGATGTGCAGGACCAGCGGGTCGTGCGGGGTGAAGTTCCGCACCCGGACCCCCGGGTCGCAGGCGACCTTGGTCTGGGCTGAGACCGCACTCGCTGCCGGGGCCCGAACCCCCGGGTCGCAGGCGACCTGGGCCGGCGCGGGCGGCGTCTCGGGCTCGAACGAGAACACGTAGTGGTCGCGGTTCCACGAGAGGGTGCGCCACGGCGAGCCCTGCTTGGGCGGCAGGTACCGGGCCCCCAGCAGGACCGAGAACGCCGACGGTGCCGCCAGGGCGACACTGCGCCGAGCCCCCTGCTTCAGGCGGTCTTCGACATCCGCGTACGCGTCCCGGGTCAGCTCCAGCAGCTCCCGGTACGCCTCCTCGGTCTCTGCCAGGGCCGAGGCCGTGACCAGGACTAGGAGCACGTCGGGCCCGAGCAGCGGACTGGCCAGGACCCCGGTGGCGATCCGCGAGGTGCACGGGTCGCCGGACGCCGAGGTGTCCACCCCCACCACCAGGCCCGCGTGCCGGTGCCCAGACTTACAGCACTGCCACTGGTCTCCGCTTCGGCAGACGGTCGTGACCTGCGGCTCCCCGCCAGCCACCCGCTCGGTGCTCAGAGCCAGCCGTCCGCCCCGTCTCAGAGTGGGTACGTGGCCGCTGGGGGTTCGAAACGGCATCCCCGTTCTCCGACCCGGGATGCAGCCCACTGGCAGGTGCGACTCCTCATAGGTCCAGTCGGTGTCGCTCACCACCCACACCGGACGGACCAGGGTGCTGCCGGAGACGAGGCGCTGTCCCAGCCGAAAGGCGACATCCTCGCGACCACCGAACGACAGCACCACATCGGCCTCGTCGTACCCGGTCACGGCCCGAGCGCTGTGGACCCGGGTCTCGAAGCCCTCGAAAAATACTTCCAGGTCCGCAGAGTCAGTGACCGGCTTCCGGTACGACTCCAGCAGCGGCGAGCCGGGATGGGCCTGGCGCACCCAGTTCTCGAAGAGTCCCGTCCGCTTCTCGGCCACCTCCCGCTGGTGGCCCGGGCCCAGCGCAAACAAGGCCAGGAAGATCCCCCGCCGCCTCGCCTGCCACCGGCCCAGCCACGAGAACCCGAGGTACAGGCCGAGGCCCAGCGCGAGCAGACCACCACCCACGACCCAGAGCCGGGTCCCGCTGTCCAGCAGCGCCGGCGCCAGCGCACCGGCCATCGTGGATACCAGCGCCGTCCCGACGGTGGCCCACCAGCTGGTGTGCCGGACTCCCAGCCACCACCGGCGGAGCTGCTCCTCACTGGTGAGGTCCGTTCCCCAGAACAGGTCCAGGTCACGCTCCGCAGGCCTGTTTTCGCAGGCGTCGCTAGGATTCATCTGCCCCCCTCCCCGAGTAGGCGCAGCCTGGCAGAGGCCGTAGCGGCCCGCCACCGGTGTCCCACCTGCCCCGCGAGAAGGGGCGGCAAGTGTCCGCTTTCTGTCCGGTCCCGGCGCCCGGCATGGTGGCTCCTTCGCTTCCCCTCACCGGCGCTGGTGAGGTACGCAGATGATCGACGACGCCTCTGACACTTCTGCGCTGGCAGGCGCACCAGGAGCCTCGGGCCGAGGCCGCTGCCAGCACCTGGGCCGCCCCGCGCCGCGCCCGGGGCGTACCCTCGAGCAGCAGGCCCCCCACAACGGCCAAGGCCGGGCCTTGCGGCCCGGCCCCCGCCCTGCGTCACAGGAACAGCAGGACAAGCAGGATCAACCCGTGCGTAATCATCGCAGTCCCCCTTTCTGACCAGGCCCGTCCTGGTCACAGGGGACTACCGATCCCGGAACTGTCTCAGGCCCACTCCCAGCAGACCCCGTACAGGAGGCCCCGCCGAACCTCTTCAAAACGCGCCGAGACGGTCTCTGTCTCGACCACCTGACCGGGGCCCGGCGGGTCCAAAAAAGCAGTCGGGAGCACCCCGTCCAGGACCCAGGCCCGCTGGCAGCTGCGAGGGCGCCCGAAGCGCACCTCGACATCAAGCTCGGCAATCGTGCGGACCGGGATCGACGCGGCCAGGGGATGAATCCAGCTCCGCTCTGGCCAGGTGAAACGTACGGTGACCGGCTGCTCGTCGCCCACCGCGAGCGGAGCCGGCAGGGCGAGCCGGAGCCGCCAGCCACTCGCCGACACCCTCTCGGCCCCCGCCAGCCGGCACCCCGACAGGGCCTCGATGCCCACCTGGCTCAGCTCCCTGCCGCTGGGCAGGGTCATCAGCTCCTGCACCTCGTCCAGGTCGTCGACGACCGCCACCACGGTCCGGACCGTCGTGAACACCGGCCGCGGCCCCGAGACGTCGACCTGCATCCGGTACGACCCCCAGTACCAGCCCTCCGGCTCGGACCGGCGCCGGGCCCCCGAGATCAGGTGGTCGGCCACGACCAGGTCCGCCTCAACCAGGCGCCGCCGCCAGGTCCGGACGTCACGGTCCCGGAAGTCCGCCACCGCCAGCCGCCTCGTCATGGTCGGCTCTGACGCGGTCAGCCCGTACGCCGCAGCCGCGAGCCGACCCAGGTCAGGGCTCAGCAGCGAGGTCGCGTGCGTCAGGGCAACAGTCAGCCGGCCCCGCAGCTCCAGGGCCGAGGCGCCCGGGTCGATATCAAGGACGTCGCGCAGCGCCAGACCAACCGAACGGTCCAGATCGGGCCGCAACACTCCCCGGCCCCGCCGCAACCGAGCCAGGTCGCCAGCCACCTGCGTACGGTCCATGGCCACGGTCCCCTCCCGTCAGCCCCCCAGCTGACCGTCGCGGAGCCGCTGTGGGGAATCGAACCCCAGACCTGCTCATTACGAGTGAGCCGCTCTGCCGACTGAGCTACAGCGGCCTGGCCGTACGGCCAGCCAGCTCAGAACTATAGCGGTCCGGCCCGCCGGAACCTGTCCTGCCCGCACCAGTGACTGGCGTCACCAGGGCCCGCTAGGGTGACGGCAGCATCACCACGTGATCCTGAGGAGTCGCAATGAAGCCGTCCCGCGCCACCGGTCTGGCCGCTCTAGCCGCCGCCACGCTCCTGGCCACGACGGGCTGTGTCGTTGACCAGCCCGGCAGCGGAGGCTCCCCGGGGGCGGCCTCGGGCTCGATCACCGTGGCCTGCGGCGCCACCGAGGCCGTCTGCTCCGCGTGGACCAAGGCGTTCACGCAGAAGACCGGAGTCCAGGCCAGCTTCGTCCGGCTGTCGTCCGGCGAGACCGTGGCCCGGCTCGCCGCCGCCAAGTCCGCCCCCGAGTTCGACGTCTGGCACGGCGGCCCGGCCGACGGGTACGGCGCCGCCGCCAAGCAGGAGCTGCTCGAGAAGTACGTCTCGCCGACCGCCTCCGAGATCCCCGACAAGTACAAAGACCCCAACGGCTACTGGACCGGGGTGTACGTCGGCGCCCTCGGCTTCTGCTCCAACAAGAAGGTGCTGGCCGAGAAGGGCGTGGACGTGCCCGACTCGTGGGACTCGCTGCTGGTCCCGCAGCTCAAGGGCCAGGTCTCCACCGCCCACCCGTCCACCTCCGGCACCGCGTTCACCGCCCTGTGGACCCAGGTCACCCGGCTCGGCTCGGAGGACGCCGGCCTCGGCTACATGAAGCAGCTGCACCAGAACGTGCTGCAGTACACCAAGTCCGGCACCGCGCCGGGCCAGGTCGCCGGGCGCGGCGAGGTCGCCGTCGGCCTCGTCTTCAGCCACGACTGCGTGCTCTACAAGGAGCAGGGCATGGACCTGGTCGTCTCGTTCCCGAAGGAGGGCACCGGGTACGAGGTCGGCGGCGTCGCCGTCGTCAAGGGCGCCAAGAACACGGCCGCCGCGCAGAAGTACGTGGACTGGGCGATCACCGCCGAGGCCCAGGAGGTCGGCCCGACCGCCGGCGCCTACCAGGTGCACACCAACCCCAAGGCGAAGACCGATGAGCGGATGGTGAAGCTGGAGGACGTGAAGCTCGTCGACTACGACTTCGACCGGGCGTCCGCAGCGAAGAAGGCGCTCACCACCCGGTTCGACGCCGAGGTCGCCGCCCAGCCGAAGTCCTGACCGATGGCCACCACCGTCACCTCGCCGGCGGCCGGGCAACCGGCCGTCCGGCGGGTCCGCGGCAGCACCGACGTCCCGACCCTGGTCGTGACCTGCCTGGTGGTGCTGCTGCTGGGGCTGCTGATCATCTACCCGCTGCTGCGGATCCTGACCACCGCGGTCAGCCCGGCCGGGTCGGCGGTGATGACCGAGATGGTCACCTCCCCGGTCAACCGGAAGATCCTGGGCAACACGGTCCTGCTGGGCTCGGTGGTCGGCCTGCTGGGGACCCTGATCGGCTTCCTGATGGCCTTCCTCCAGGTCCGGGTGGCGCTGCCCGGCAAGCGGCTGCTGCACCTGGTGTCGCTGCTGCCCGTGGTCTCGCCGCCGTTCGCGGTGGCGACCGCGGTGATCTCGCTGTTCGGCCGCCGCGGCATCATCACCCACAGCCTGCTCGGCTGGCAGACCCAGCTGTACGGGCTGCCCGGGCTGGTGCTGGTGCTGGTGCTGTCGTTCTTCCCGGTCGCGTACATGAACTTCAAGGGCCTGCTGGAGTCGCTCGACCCGGCCCTCGACGAGGCAGCCGCCGACCTCGGCGCCACCGCCTGGACGAGGTTCCGGACGGTGACCGTGCCGCTGCTGGCGCCCGGTTTCGCCGCCTCCTTCCTGCTGCTCTTCGTCGAGTCGATCGCCGACCTGGCGAACCCGCTAGTGATCGGGGGCGACTTCACCGTCCTCGCTAGCCGCGCGTACATCGCGATCACCGGCGAGTACGACGTCGCCTCGGGAGCCGCGTACTCGGTGGTGCTGCTGGTGCCAGCGGTGCTGGTCTTCTTGATCCAGCGCTACTGGGTGAGCCGCAAGAGCGTCGTCTCGGTCACCGGCAAGCCCGCCGGCAAGCCCACCCTGCTGTCGGGGCGGGGCACGATCCCGCTGATCGTGGCCGGCTACCTGGTGCTGGGCACGGTCGCGCTGATCTACATCACGGTGCTGCTGGGCGGCTTCGTCAAGATCCTCGGGATCAACAACGAGATCACCCTCGACAACTACGCGTACGTGCTGGGCGGGATCGGCAACGAGTCGATCAAGGACACGACCCTCCTGGCCGCGCTGGCGACCCCGGTCGCCGGCCTGCTCGGGATGCTGATCGCCTGGCTGGTCGTCCGCAAGCTGCGCCGGCTGTCCGGGGCGCTCGACCTGCTCGGCATGCTCGGCCTGGCCGTACCGGGAACCGTCGTCGGCATCGGCTACGCGATCGCCTTCAGCACGCCCTGGATCGTCGGGAACCGGATGTACTTCCCGGCGCTGGCCGGCGGCGGCGGCATCCTCGGCGGGGCGGGCGCGATCGTCATGGTGTACGTGATCCGCTCCCTGCCGTCGGGGCAGCAGACCGGGATCGCGGCGCTGCGCCAGATCGACCCGGCCATCGACGAGGCCTCCGCCTCGCTCGGCGCCGACTCCATCACCACCTTCCGCCGGGTCACCCTGCCGCTGATCCGGCCGGCCTTCCTGGCGGGGCTGATCTACGCCTTCGCCCGGTCAATGACCACCATCTCGGCGATCATCTTCATCACCACCCCGCAGACCCAGATCATGACCAAGCAGATCCTGGCCGAGGTCGACGCCGGCCGGTTCGGCAACGCGTTCGCCTTCAGCACCGTGCTGCTGTGCATCGTGCTGGCCGTGATGGGTGTGCTCTCACTCCTTGTCCGGGGCAACCCGGCTGCCCGAACCGTGGGAGGCGGACAGTGACCACAGACCAGCCCAGCGACCGTGCCGCGACCTCCGGAGAGGTGGCGCTGCGCTCGGTAACCAAGCAGTTCCCGACCAAGGCCGGCACGTTCACCGCGGTCGACAGCATCGACCTGGTGACCACGCCGGGAGAGTTCGTGACCCTGCTCGGCCCGTCCGGCTGCGGCAAGACCACGACGCTGCGGATGGTGGCCGGCTTCGAGACCCCGACCAGCGGCACGATCACCCTGGACGGGGCGGACATGGTCCGGCTCACCCCCGACAAGCGGCCGATGTCGATGGTCTTCCAGAGCTACGCCCTGTTCCCGCACCTGACGGTCCGCCAGAACGTCGAGTACGGGCCGAAGCTGCAGCGGCTCGGCTCGTCCGAGATCGCGACCCGGGTCGCCGAGGCGCTGGAGTCGATGGGGCTGACCCGGCTGGCTGACCGGGCCCCGGCTCAGATGTCGGGCGGTCAGCAGCAGCGGGTGGCGCTGGCCCGGGCGATGGTGATGCGGCCCAAGGTGCTGCTCTTCGACGAGCCCCTGTCGAACCTGGACGCCAAGCTGCGGGTCCAGATGCGTACCGAGATCCGTCGGCTGCAGCAGGAGATGGGGATCACCGCGCTGTACGTCACGCACGACCAGGACGAGGCGATGGCCTTGTCAGACCGGATCGTGGTGATGAGTGACGGCCGGATCGAGCAGATGGGCCGCCCGGAGGAGATCTACCGCCGCCCGGCCTCGGTCTTCGTCGCCGACTTCATCGGGCAGGCGAACTTCCTGAAGGCCACCGTCACCAGCCACGGCGACGGCGAGGCCACGGTCCAGGTGCTCGGCACGGCGCGGACCCTGCCGGCCGCCGACGGGGCCCGCGACGCCACGGAGCACGTGGTGCTGGTCCGGCCCGAGTCGGTGCAGGTGAGCCCGGCCGACAGCCGGGAAGGGGTCGTCGGCGACCACGGCCGGATCCTGCACGCGGTCTTCTACGGCTCGACCGTCGAGTACGACATCACGACCGAGGCCGGGCGGATCATCGCCGTGGTCTCCGACCCCGACCCGGACCAGATCCTCGCTGAGGGGGCCGAGGTCACGGTCGACTTCCCCCGCGACCGGGGCTGGCTGCTTGGCCAGGCGTCCTCCTAGCAGACGCGACGGGCCGTACCCCTGCACGGCCCGTCTGCGCTGGTCACGGCTTGCAGTACAGCCCGTCCGGCGGCACCTTCCCCTCGGCGAAGTACGCCACCACGGCCTCGTCGATGCAGGCGCTCTTGCCGTTGCCGTACGTGGCGTGCCCGTTGCCCTCGTACGTGACCAGCACGCCCGACTCCAGCTTGTCGGCCATCCAGGCCGAGAACTGGTACGGGGTGGCCGAGTCACCTGTGGCCCCGATCACCACGATCGGACTGGCCCCGGCCCCCGTGATCTCGAACGGCTTGGTGCCGGCGACCGGCCACTGGGTGCAGGTCACCCCCGGGCCGAAGTACTTGCCGAAGACCGGCGCCTTCTTCTGGTTGAGCTGCCAGTCGGCGAACGCCCGCTCACTCCCGTCGTCCTGGTGGTCGGCGCAGCCGATCGCCGGGAACGCGAAGTGGGAGGTGTCGTACTGCCCGTTCGGGTTCCGGTCCCGCAGCAGGTCGGCCACCCGCAGCAGGCTGGCGCCGTCGCCCCTCCTGGCCTGCTCTAGCGCTGTGGTCAGGGCGTCCCACTCGGACGAGTCGAAGTACAGGAACATGGCGATCCCGTCCAGCGCCAGCGACTGGGTCAGCTTGCGGGTCCCGTCACCCGTGGCCGGGCTCTGGTCCAGCTTCTCCAGCAGGTCGACGATCGTCTTCAGCACCTCGTCCTTGGTTGACCCGAGCGGGCAGCTGCCGGACTTCGCGCAGTACTCGGCGTAGTTGCCCAGCGCCAGGTCGAAGCCGCTGGCCTGGATCACCGACTCGTCGTCGGTGATGTTCACGGCCGCGTCGAGGACCAGCTTGCCGACCCTCTGGGGGAACTTCTCTGCGTACACGGCGCCGATGTACGTGCCGTACGAGTAGCCGAGGTAGTTGAGCTCGGAGTCGCCCATGAGGTGGCGCATCAGGTCCAGGTCCTGCACCGTGTCCAGGGTGGAGATGTGGTGCAGGAGCGGCCCGGACTTCTCCAGGCAGCCCTGCCCGAGAGCCCGGTACCCGGCCAGCAGCGCCTGCTTCTCGGCCTCGTCGTCGGGCGACTGGTCGAGCTGCATGAGGGCGTCGATCTCGGCACCGTTGTGGCACACCACGGGGGTCGAGGTGCCGGTCCCGCGCGGGTCCCAGCCCACGATGTCGTACATCTCCAGGCCGGTCCGGTTGAACCGGGCCGCCAGCCCGATCCCGCCGGAGCCCGGGCCGCCCGGGTTCACGAAGATGGTGCCGACCTTCTCCTGGGTCGCCTTCACCCGCGACAGCGTGAGGGTGAGCGCCTGCCCGTCCGGCGCGGCGTAGTCCAGCGGCGCGGCGATCCTGGTGCACTCGAGGTCCACCCCGCCGATCGTGCACGGCTGCCACAGGACCTTCTGGCTGGTGTAGCGGCCCATGCCCGAGCCGGCGGGCGGGTTGATGAAGCCCGGCGGCTTCACGTCTGGCACCGGCAGCTGGGGCCGGTCGGGAGAGTCCAGCCTGCGGCTGGTGGTCGCCGTCGGCGACGGGACGGGCGGCTTGCTGACCGGCTGCCCGGCGGCGGACGGGCTCGGCAGGAGCGTCGGGGTTGGGAGCGGGGTGTTGCCCTCCCCCTGCCGGGACCACCAGATCCCCACCCCCGCCAGCAGGGCCAGCACCAGGACGCCTGCGATGATCCCCAGGGTCAGGCCGGCCGACGACTTCCGCGGCCCGGGCCCGGACGGGGGGCCTCCGCTCCCGTACGGGCCGGGGCGCTGGGCGTGGAGTGCTCCTGGCTGCAGAGCACCGCCGCTGCCCAGGTACGCAGGCGGCTGCTGACCGGGCGGCTGGCCGGACGAGCCGAAGGATGACGGGTTCTGCCCGTTCGGGACGCTGCTCACACCGGGGAGGGTAGCTCAGGTGCCGGGCGGTGCGCACGAGTCGCGGTGGGGTCTGTCAGCCCGTCCGGCTCGTGGTGGCGAGAAGGTGCTCACCCGCTCGGGGGGCTGGTCTTGCCCGGACCTCGACAGACCTCGCTGAGCGGGCAGGTGTGGTGCTCGCCGCTGGGGCAGCGGACGGTGACCGACCGGGTCAGGACCGATCGTGCAACCACCACCGCGGGGCCGTCAGCGGTGTCGACCTGCTCTCCCAGCCGGGGGGCGTCGCGGTCGAAGTCCTGGTAGAGCGGGTGCTCGTACGCGAGGCAGCACTTGAGCCGCCCGCAGGCGCCCTGGATCTGCAGCGGGTTGCTGGTCAGGTCCTGGTCGCGGACCATGCGCATCGTGACCGGCTCGAAGACGGTGAGGAAGCTGGAGCAGCACAGGTCCCGGCCGCAGGAGCCGACCCCGCCGTGGACCCGGGCGGCGTCCCGGGCCCCGATCTGGCGCAGGTCGATCCGGGCCTGCAGCGTCCGGGCGAGGTCCGACAGCAGCGCCCGGAAGTCGACCCGGTGCGGCGCGGTGTAGTAGACGGCGACCATCCGCCCGTACTCGGCGGAGCGGTCGATGTAGTCCACGGCGACCACCTTCATCGGGATCTGGTGGCTGGCGACCAGCGACCGGACGACCGCGGTGATCGTGGCCTTGGTCTGGGTGTTGGCCTCGGCCCGCTCCAGGTCCTCGGGCCCGGCCGGCCCGGCGCAGACCGGCAGCCCGCCCGGGACCGAGCCGGTCTCGCCGACCCACACCACGGTCGCCACCTCCGGGCCCTCGCTGGTCGGGACCAGCACCCGGTCACCGACCGTCGGCTGGTACGGACCAGGGTCGGCGTAGTACAGACGCCCGTACGGCGTGAACGTGACCGCCATCACCCCTGACACGACCCCAGCCTATGGCCGCTCTCACACCCGATAACGCTCTAGCAGGGTCGAGATTGTCTGCTCGGTCTCGGCGTCCTGGATCAGCATCTCCGGGTGCTCGGTGTAGTAGCTGACGATCTGGCGGGCACCGACTGAGAACGGCACCCGGCAGGCGAAGCCGGGAACCAGCCGCTTGATCAGCGAGTTGTCGAAGATCGTGCAGTTGGCCTTGTCACCGAGCAGTCCGTCGCCCCAGTCGGGGTCGGCGGCGCGGATCGCGTCGGAGGGGACGTGCACGATCCGGGGCCGGACCCCGGCCGCGCGGGCCAGGCAGCCGACGATCTCGTCCCAGGTCAGCCACTCGTCGCTGGTGATGTGGACCGCCTGCCCGAGCGCCCCGGCGTGCCCGAGCAGGCCGACGAAGCCCTGGGCGAAGTCGGTGGTGTGGGTCAGGGTCCACAGCGAGGTGCCGTCGCCGTGGACGATCACCTCCTGGCCGTTGAGCAGCCGCTTCAGCATCGTGTGCCGCCCGCCCAGGATCGTCCCGGTCCGGTCGTACGTGTGGGACGGGCGGACGATCGTCACTGGCAGCTGCTGCTCCCGCCAGCGCCGGACCAGCAGCTCCTCGCAGGCAATCTTGTCGCGGCTGTACTGCCAGTACGGGTTGGCCAGGGTGGTGGCCTCGGTGATCGGCAGCACCCGGGCCGGGGTCTGGTACGCGGAGGCCGAGCTGATGAAGATGTACTGCCCGAACGCTCCCGACAGGGCCTGCAGCGACTGCTCCAGCTGGTCGGGAGTGAAGGACAGGAAGTCGCAGACGGTGTCGAACCTGTGCCCGGCCACCGCCCGGGCCAGGCTGTCGGGGTCGCGGACGTCGGCCTTGATGAGCTCGGCCCCGCCGGGCACCGGGCGGACGCTGCTCTGCCCCCGGTTCAGCACCGTGACCTGGTGCCCACGCTCCACCGCCAGCCGGACGCTGGCGTGCGAGATCACGCCAGTGCCGCCCAAGAACAAGACCCGTGTCGTCATGGGTCCATCAAACCTCATGGGGCGCGGCCAGGTGTCGCCGGCTCGCGTCTTTGGGCTGGTCCCGGTCCAGAGCCGGCCGCACGTCCTCAGGCCACCAGGCGGTCGTTCTTGCGCTGGACCCGGCCGGAGTAGATGGAGCCGTCGATCCCGGCCCGGCCTCCGCCGACGGTGACGAAGAACAGGCCCAGCACGGCCAGCACCAGGTCCAGGTCACCGAGGAAGCCGAAGTAGCCAGGCTGGATGATGTCGGCCGCGCCCCAGTCCACGAAGGCCAGCAGCACCACCGCGTACGCGAGCAGCAGGAAGCCCGCGACCCGGGTCCCCAGGCCCAGCAGCAGCATCAGGGCGATCCCGATCTCGAGGCCGATGGTGACCCAGCTGAGCAGGGCGCCGTTGCGCAGCAGGCTCTGGTCCCAGACCTGCCGGGTCAGCGCCAGCTCTGCCCAGTGCCGCCAGGCCCGGACCCCCAGCACCCCGACGACCACCAGCCGCAGCAGCAGGAAGCCGAGGGAAGGGAACGGCTTGTACGTCGAGGGCGTGGTGAACGGGACCACGGGCTCCGGGGCGTCAGGGGTCTCGGCTGCCCGGACCTGGCCCAGGGAGCGCTCCCGGGCGGCGGCCCGCTCCTGGCGACGCAGCCGGGCGCTCTCGGGAGCGCTCAGTACGGCGGTCTGGCCGGCGGCCGCCGACGGCGACTCGCTGCGGAACAGGTCATCGATGTCCGTAGCCGGAGCAGGGTTGGAGGCCAGCGCCTCGGCCGGAGCAGGGTCCACCACCGGTGCGTCCGGGTCGGCCTCCGGCGCGTCTGCCGCCAGCGCCTGGGTTGCGGCCGGGTCCACCGCCGCCGCCTCGGTCGCAGCCGGGTCCACCGCCGCCGTCTCGGTCGCAGCCGGGTCCACCACCAGCGCCTGAGTCGCAGCCGGGTCACTGACCACCGGGTCGCTGGCGATCACCTGGTCGTGCTCCTGGGCGGCCGGTGGTGCCTGCTCGGCCTCGTCAGCCGCCTGCCTGGCGGTGGGCTCGCCCGGGTCTGCGGCCTGCTGGTCCAGGGCGAGCGGCTCCGCGGCAGGTGCCGCCTCCGGCGCCGCCGGCACCTCGGGCGCTCCCGCCGGCACCTCGTCCGGGCGCGTGGTCGCGGCGGTTGGCTCGCTCGGTACGGCCGCGCTCGGCTGGGCTCCCGGCCCGGAGGACGACCCGGTCCTCGGCTGGCTCTGCGGTGCCGGCGCGGACGGGGGAAGCCCGGCGCCCGGGTTGGTCCGGGTGGCGTCAGGGGTCGGCTGATAGGGCTCGGTCACGGCTGGTCCTCCGGGCTTAGGTTGCGCTCCACTGTTTCATCCCGCACCCTCGCGAGCCGTCAAGACACACGGGGTTGCCCGATCGTGACCCACGCGGGCCGCCGCTCCCCTAACGTGTCGTTATGGCACGACATCTCGCAAACCGGGTCGTGGGCCTCCCGGGGTTCCCGGCCTCCATCGACATCCGTACGAGCGCGATCGACCGGTACGCCCGCGCTCACGACGCCTCTCACTACCTTCTGGTGCCGCAGGCTGTCGCCACCCCTCACTGCACCGAGGACGTGGCCCGGCTGCTGGCCGCCAGCCGCCAGACCCGGACCCCGCTCACCTTCCGCTCCGGCGGCACCTCGCTGTCGGGCCAGTCGGTCTCGGACCAGCTCCTGGTCGACACCCGCCACCACTTCCGCCAGCTCTCGGTCGCTGAGGAGGGCCGGCTGCTGATCGCCGGGCCTGGGGTGACCGTCAACCGGGCCAACGCCGAGCTGGCCCGGTACGGCCGCAAGCTCGGCCCCGACCCGGCCAGCGAGGTCGCCTGCACCATCGGCGGCGTCGTCGCTAACAACTCGTCGGGCATGACCTGCGGCACCCACGCCAACACGTACGCGACCCTCGACTCGCTGCTCATGGTGCTGCCCAGCGGCACCGTCCTCGACACCGCCCGCCCCGACGCCGACGCCGAGCTGCGGGCCCGCGAGCCCCAGCTTCACCAGGGACTGCTGGAGCTGCGCCGCCGGGTCCTCGACTCCCCCGCCGCTGTCGCGACGATCCGGGAGCGGTTCGCGATGAAGAACACCATCGGGTACGGGATCAACGCGTTCGTCGACCACGAGACGCCGGCCCGGGTCCTGGAGCACCTGCTGATCGGCAGCGAGGGCACGCTCGGCTTCGTGGCCGAGGCCCGGTTCCGGACCGTACCGGTGATGAAGCACGTCGCGACCGCGCTGCTGGTCTTCGACTCCCTGGCCGCTGCGACCGCCGCCCTGCCGGCCCTGGTCAGCGACGGTCTGGACGTGATCGAGCTGATGGACACCGCCTCGCTGCGGGTCGCTCAGACCCTGGCCGGGACCCCGGCCGCGATCGCGGCGCTGAAGGTGGAGGCCCAGACGGCGCTGCTGGTCGAGCACCACGCCGAGACCGCCCTGGAGCTGGAGCACCGGGTCGCGAGCCTGACCCGGCTGGCCCGGACCCTGCCGCTGAGCGTCCCGTTCGAGATCACCTCGCAGGCCTCGGAGCGGGCCAAGCTGTGGAAGGTCCGCAAGGGCCTGTACACGTCGGTGGCGGGCTCGCGGCCGTCGGGCACGACCGCCCTGCTGGAGGACATCGTGGTCCCGGTGGAGCACCTGCTGCCGACCTGTGAGCGGCTGACCGGTCTGTTCGACCAGCACGGCTACGACTCCTCGGTGATCTTCGGGCACGCCAAGGACGGCAACATCCACTTCCTGGTCAACGAGCGGTTCACCGACCCGCAGGGGGTGGCCCGGCTGGAGGCGTTCACCCAGGACATGGCCGAGCTGGTCCTCGACCAGGGCGGCAACCTCAAGGCCGAGCACGGCACCGGCCGGATCATGGCCCCGTACGTGGAGCGCCAGTACGGCACCGAGCTGTACCAGCTGATGCGGGACCTGAAGACCCTGGTGGACCCGGACTGGCTGCTCAACCCGGGGGTGGTGCTGCCGGCTCCGGGGGCGGCGGAGGACCTGAAGGTGCCGGTGGCGGTGGAGCAGGAGGTCGACCGCTGCGTCGAGTGCGGCTACTGCGAGCCGTCCTGCCCGTCGAAGGACCTCACCTTGACCCCGCGGCAGCGGATCGCGGTCCGCCGCGACATCGCCGCCGCCCGGGCCGCTGGCGAGACCGCCCTGGTCGCCGAGCTGGAGCGTGACTACGCGTACGCCGGGGTCGACACCTGCGCGGTCGACGGGCTGTGCGGGCTCGCCTGCCCGATGTCGATCAACACCGCTGACCTGGTCCGGCGGCTGCGGGCCGAGGACGCGAACGTGGTCGAGCGCACGCTCTGGGAGCAGGCCGCCGCGTCCTGGGGCACGATCACCCGGGCCGGCTCGGTGGCGCTGACGGTGGCTGACAAGGTCCCGGCCTCGCTCGTACGGGGCGTCACCGACGTGGGTCGGGCGGTGCTCGGCACCGACACCGTGCCCCGCTACCACGCCGGCCTGCCCGGAGGCGGAAAGCGTCGCCGGCCAGGGGTGGTCGGCACCGGCCCGGTGCTGGGGGTCTTCTTCCCGGCCTGCATCGACGTCATGTTCGGCCCGGAGGAGGGCTCGGCCGGCACCTTCCAGGCGCTGGCGGCGCTGTGCGAGCGGGCCGGTGTCGCCCTGTACGTGCCGGGCGCTATCGAGGGGCTGTGCTGCGGCACCCCGTGGAAGTCGAAGGGCTACCGCGACGGGTACGAGGTGATGTCGCAGCGGGTGATGGACACGGTCTGGCACCACAGCGAGCAGGGCCGGGTGCCGGTGGTCTGCGACGCCTCGTCCTGCACCGAGGGGCTGCAGGTGATGGCGGCCCGCAGGCACCCCGAGATCCGGTTCGTGGACGCGCCGACCTTCGTGCGTGAGCACCTGCTGGACAAGCTGAGGGTCACGCACCGGATCGGCTCGGTGGTGATCCACCCGACCTGCTCCACCACCCACCTCGGCTCGACCGATGACGTGGTGGCGCTGTGCCGGGCGGTCGCCGACGAGGTGCACGTGCCGCGGGACTGGGGCTGCTGCGCCTTCGCCGGGGACCGCGGCATGCTGCACCCCGAGCTGACCGCCAGCGCCACGGCACGGGAGACGGCCGAGGTGACGTCGCGCCGCTTCGACGCGTACATCTCGTCGAACCGGACCTGCGAGATCGGTCTCAGCCGGGCCACCGGCAAGGCCTACCGCAACGTGCTGGAGCTGCTGGAGGCGGCGACCCGGTAGGGGCCTAGACCTTCTCGGCGAGCTGCACCATCAGGGCCTCCATCGCCAGCAGCGGCGCCACGTTGGTCTCGAGCGCGGTCCGGGTGGAGAGGACCGCGTCCAGCCGGTGCATGGTCTGCTCCGGGGTGGTCCGCCGGGCGATCCCGGTGATCGCCGAGCGGTACTCGCTGTTGATCAGGTCGGTGCCGGTGCCGAGCTGGACGGTGAGCACGTCGCGGTAGTACGCGGTGAGCTCGGTCAGCACCCGGTCGAGGGCGTCTCGCTGGAGCCGTTTCGCCCGGGCCTTCTGCTGCTCCTCCAGCTCTTTCAGCGCAGCCTGGGCGCTGCGGGGCCGGGCTCCCCTGGCCCCGACGCCCAGGGCCTCGCTGAGCTCGGCCCGCTCGGCCGCGTCGCGCTGCGCGGTCTGGGCCTGGGCCTCCTCGGCGGTGGCCTCGACCAGGTTCGCGGCCGCCCGCAGGCAGGCTCCCAGCCCGACCAGGTCGGGCGGCAGGACGAGCACCTCGTGGCGCCGGTTGCGGGCCCCTTCGTCGCGGGCCAGGGCCCGGGCCCGGCCGATGTGGCCCTGCGCCACCCGGGCAGCGAACGCGGCCAGCTGCGGCTCGACCCCGTCGCGGCGCTCCAGCAGGGCGGCGATCGCGGCCGGGGTGGGGGTGGCCAGGGCGACCTTGCGGCAGCGGGACCTGATCGTCACCACGACGTCGTCGGCGGTCGGCGCGCACAGCACCCAGACGGTCTTGGGGGCCGGCTCCTCGACCGCCTTGAGCAGCGCGTCGCCGCCGCGCTCGGTGATCCGGTCGGCGTCCTCGACGACGATCACCTGCCACCTGCCCAGGGTCGGGCTCATGGCCGACGTCCGGACCAGGCTGCGGACCTCGTCGACGCCGATGCTGAGCTGCTCGGTACGGACCAGAGTCACGTCCGGATGCGCCCCTGACAACGCCGTACGGCAGGCGGTGCAGTCTCCGCAGCCGCCGGTGGGGCACTGCAGCGCGGCTGCGAACGCCCGGGCCGCGTTGGAGCGCCCCGACCCCGGTGGGCCGGTCAGCAGCCAGGCATGACTCATCGCGTGCGTGTCGCCGGCCACCGCCCGCGACAAGGTGGCCACCGCCGCTTCCTGGCCCACCAGCTCGTCCCACACCGTCATGGCCCCAAGCCTGCCGCACCCCCCTGACAGCGCGAAACCGCCCAGGCGCCGGCCCGGTCCGGCAGGTCGCTGGGTCAGCGGGGCGCCACCCCGCTGCTGTGGAACGCCTCAGACCCTCAGCCCATGAGCTGGGCACGGGCAGGTACGGGTACGGGTGGCCGGGGCACGGAAGGGATGCACCCGGCCCCAGCTCACCCGAGCCGAGTTCGACATGACAAGGCTGGTCGTGGACTGTGTCTGACCTGGTCACCGCGTTTTCGCTGGCCGAGCTATGACCTCCGCTCCCTTCTCCGCCTTTCACAGACAGATCTGGACCAGTCGGAGCACCGGCGCTCATGGGCACGAACCCGCTCAAAAGCCCGCTGACAAGCACAGTCGCAACTCATCGCAGGAACCCCTTCCCATCTGCGCTGCCATCAGCTAGCCTCATGCCCATGACGGAATTGTCCGACCCTACCCAGCAGGTCACCCTCCGATGGCTCGACGGGGATCTAGATGCCGTCACCATCCGCAACAACTGGCGGTCCCACATGTCACCAGAAGAACTGGGGACAACCATCGTCTCACTGCTGCTCGAGCATCAGGCTGATCAGCCTGAAACGGAGTCAGCAACAGCGTGGACCATCAGCCCGACCCCTGAGCCTCGCGACCCGGCCCATACCCTGGCCCTGCTCGAAGCCCTAGACACGATCAACCGGCGCCTTGATGCGGTCGCCCAGGACCTCGCAGACCGCGTCGCCTCAGAGGAGGTCCCTCGACCGACGGAGCAGGAGTTCGCCGGTGGTCGCATTTTCCTGAGTCGCGCCGGGCAGACTCTCGTGAACCTGCGCTTCGACCCGGACTGGATCAAGAAGGTCACTGCAGCCGAACTGTCCCAGCGGGTTCTCGAAGCCCTCCAGGAAGTGCCCGCCACTGAAGAAACTCAGCCGGCAGCACCAAGCGAGCTGAGCAGCATCGAGCAGGACCTTGATGGCATCCTTGCCGAGATCGGCATCTACACCAAGTGAGCGGAGCAGAAAATGGCTGACCTAAAATACTGAATTCAGTACTTCAAGGCGCACAATGATCACTGGGACTCGGTCTCCCAGTCCCTTGGCCAGGTCCTAGCGCTGGCGCGGGAGGCGCCAGCCGCGGACGGGGCCCTGTGGACCACCCTGGTCCCAGGGTTCAAGAGCACGCACGACAAGATCTGCGGCCTGATCATCGACAACCTTCTAGCGAAGAGCGTCCCCGCCACCCGGCGCATCGGAGACAAGCTGGAGTCGACCGCTCGGTGGTACGCCACCACCGAGGCCGCGAACGAAGAAGAGGCCCAGAAGATCCTGACGGAGGTTGGGTACGAATGACTGTCGAATCAGCCGAGAAGGCTCGCGATGACCTGAGGGCTCACATCGAGAACTTTCAGCCAGATCGAGAAGACAACGTCAAGACGATGGCCGACCACGCCATCAAGACGGTCAACGACACGTCCTGGTGGAATATTCCTCAGCACATCTCCAACTGGTGGAACGACGTTCTCAAGCAAATTGAGGAACTGCTCAACGTCTTCAAGCAGCAGGCCGCAAAGGCTGCGGCCTGGCTACGAGACAACATCGCCCCCTGGCTCGCCGGTCCGGTGGTGCTCGCACAGTCCTGGGTCAGGTGGCAGGAGGTAGCTCAGCAGGCGAGCATAGCCGAGGGAGGTATTAGCCTCGACCAGGTCAAGGGAGCCATCGACTGGTCCGGCCCTGCAGCAAGAGCCTACGAAAGCACGGTGGAGAACCAGAAGAAGGCAGCAGGTCTCACCGTAACGATGATCCAGAAGTGGCAAACCTTCCTCAACGACCATCTGAACAACATTCTCGTCCACCTACTCCATATCATCGCCGAACTGATCAAACTAAAAGAGGAAATCATCGTACTCGTCGCCCAGTTCATCGCCGTATTCGATCCGACAAACTGGAAGGAGATAATAAAGTCCGCGGGTAAGGCTCTGGCCCAGGCTGCCGCTGCTCAAGACAAGGCCTTGAAGGGACTGATCGAGTACATCCAGAAGGACATCAACAATATGGCTGCCATTCAGCAGGAAAGTCTCGACGTCTACCGGCTACCCGGTGGTGCCGCCGGATGGCCAGAACCCCTGGCTAATATCGACGCCAATGTCCCTGGAGGATGGTCAGCCAAGTAGTTCGGTGCTATGGCCCGCCATGGCCGTCTGCGGAGATAGCGGAAAGACAAGGGGACAAGACATGACTGGGTTGCAGTCCACCGGCCAGCCTCAGCCGGGCCCCGCGCCGCCTGGACCCCGTACGAGCGGGCAGCGGCCAGCACGCAAGGTCTGGTGGCTGCTCGGAGCCGGAGTGGTGGTGCTGGCCCTACTGGTCACCGGTGGGGTGGTCCTCGTCCGCGGAGGGCTGGGGACGTCAGAAGAGAAGCGCGCTACCGAGGCCGCGCAGAGGTTCATGACCGCCTATGCAGCCGGCGATGCCGACACTGTCCGAGGCCTGTTCCTGCCAGAGGTCGCCGCTCTCCATGACCTGAGCGTGATGACCAATGAGGTCCTGGCCGTCTCGCTCCAGCGAGCACCCATCACCCAGGTGAAGCTGGGAAAGCCTCGTAAGGACGTCGCGAGCACGTACGTGGTCCCGGCCTCGTTCACCATGGGCCCGCTGCAGACCAGCATGGATCTCCCCGTCACGGTCTACAGTCGCCGGCCAGCAACCGTAGACCCGCACCTGCCAGCCCTCCAACTGCACTGGCTGCCAGGAGCAGAGGCCAAGGTCAACGGGGTGACGGCCGCGACAAACTCGCCGAAGGTTCTGCCCGGCAGCTACCAGATCACGATGACGAACCCGCACCTCGCGGTCGAGAACGGCGAACGCACCGTGACGATGACCGAGCAGGCACCAGCGGAGCGCCCGACGCTCACCTTCAGCGACCAGGGAGTGGAAGCGTACCGGACCACCGTGCAGCAGTCGCTGAAGGCCTGCCTGGCAGAGAAGACCATCGCGTCTAGCTGCGGCCTCGCGGTCCAGCCGGGGTCCGGAGCTCAACCTGTGGAAGGCACCGTCACCCGCACCATGCCAGCCGAGAACCTCGACCGGATCGGCTCGTCTCTCAAGGTCAGAACGCGTGGGGCCACTCCGCAGATCGCCATCAGCGACGAGCCGCTGGGGACGGTCACCCTGGAGTACCGGTGTGTCCGTCAGGGCCAGGAGGAGACATGCAGCTCCGGAAAGGTCCTGCCCTTGCCCAAGATCGATATGAGTAAGCCTCAGCTAGTGGTGGAGTGGTTGTGATCTTCCGCCCGAGGAGCCGAGTGCCAGTATCCATACCACTGTCCTTGGAGGGTGGTTAGCCAAGTAGTCGGCGCTATGGGACCACCGCCACGGCCATCTGCGGAAATAACGGAGAGACAAGGGGACAATACATGGCTGGATCGCAGTCCACCAGCCAGGCTCGGCCGGTCCCTATGCCGCCTGGGCAACCCCGTACGAGCGGGCAGCGGCCAGCACGCAAGGTCTGGTGGCTGCTCGGAGCCGGAGTGGTGGTGCTGGCCCTACTGGTCACCGGTGGGGTGGTCCTCGTCCGCGGAGGGCTGGGGACGTCAAAAGAGAAGCGCGCTACCGAGGCCGCGCAGAGGTTCATGACCGCGTACGCGGCAGGGGATGCCAGCACTCTGCAGGGCTTCTTCAGCGACGCGGTGAAAGCCATGCGCGATCTGAGTCTCATCACTGACAAGGTGCTGACCACATCCACCAAGCAGGCACCCATCGGCCAGGTCGAGATCAGGAAGCCCCGTGAGGGGAACCTGGATAACTACACCGTCCCGGTCGCCTTCACCCTGGGCTCGCGGACGGTCAGCATGGAGCTGGGGGTCACCACGTACACCAGTCGCCCACCGACAGTAAACCCGGGCCTGGTGATGCTCGACCTGCACGGGGTGAAAGCCATGGGCGCCCAGGTCAACGGGGCAGCCCCTGCGACAGACATGCCCTCGGTCCTGCCCGGCAGCTACCACATCACGCTGCCGAGCCCGTACCTCGAGGTGCAGCACGATGAGCTCGTACTGCCGGGAGGCCGTGGGCCGGCCCGCGCCACACTGGCGCTGAGCTCGGAGGGAAAGCAGGCGTACCGGAACGCCGTACTGCGATCCCTCAGAGGCTGCCTGGAGGAGAAGACCATCGCCTCTGGCTGCGGCCTGAAGCCCGAAGCCTCCTTGGGTCATCAGCCCGTCGAAGGCACCATCACCCGGACCATGCCACCCGAGGACCTGGCCCGCATTCAGTCCATCAAAGTCACTGATGCTGTGGGCAGGCCCGGAACCGTCACGAATGGCGCCCCGCTGGGCACGGTCACCATGGAGTTCCAGTGTGCCGGCCAGAGCTCAGAGAAGACGTGCACGTCGCAACGACAGCTCCGTGAGGCCAAGATCGACATGACGAGGCCTCAGCTGGTGGTGGAGTGGTCCTGAGCGTACGAAGCCCGCGACCACCCTGGGCCGCGGGCTCGTCGCCCTATCGAGGGATTACGAAGGCCATCAGGACCACCAGCGGCAGCGCCACCAGCGAGGCCATCCCGGTCACCGTGGTCAGCGACTTCAGCGCCCCGGTGGTCGACAGGCCCATCAGCGACTTGAACATCCAGAAGAAGTTCGAGTTCACGTGCACCGCGAACAGCGACCCGGCGGCCACCGCGAAGCCGATCGCCAGCGGCGAGACCTGGATTGAGCTCAGCACCGGAGCAAGGATTCCACCGGCGGTGATGGCAGCGACCGAGACCGAGCCGATCGCGACGTGCAGCACCACTGCCACGAACCAGGCCAGCACCACGCTGACGATCACCGAGGCACCCTCCTGAGCAGAGAACAGGCTGGCCAGCACCGTGTCCAGCCCGGTCGCTGTGATCACCTCGCCGAGCGAGCCGCCGATCCCGGTGACCAGCAGGATCTCGCCGCTGGTCCGGAAGCCGTCACTCAGCACCTCCTGGGTCCGCTCGGCACCGAGGGCGTAGCGCGCCAGCCCGAAGGCCAGCAGCAGCCCCAGGAAGAGGGCGATGTTGGCGTTGCCGAGAAAGGCGATCACGTTGTTCGACTGCTTGAGAACCTTGAGGATCGCAGCGGTCGCGATCAGGACCAGCGGGATCGCGACCGGCAGCATCAGCACGCCCAGCGACATCTGGCGCGCCTTCGCCGGCAGGTCGCTCAGCGTGTCGGGCTCCGACGCCACCTCGGACTGCTCAGCCGGCTCATGCCCGCCGGACGCGTCGCCGAGCTCCGACTCCTCGTCGCGGTCCCGGTTCCACCAGCCGGTTCGCAGCAGGATCCCGTACAGGATGGTGGTCAGCACCGCCACCAGCGGGCCGAGGACGAAGCCGTACATCAGCCAGGTGCCGAGCTCGATCCGGAGCAGTCCGGCGATCGAGATCGCCGCCAGTCCGGGCAGCACGAAGACATACCCGGAGAAGATGCCCACCCCGACCGCGGACGACATCCGGGCCAGGCCCCGGCTGCCCAGGTGCGGAGCGGTCGAGCGCGCCACCGGCGACGCCAGCACCACCTGCACGTCGACGTAGATCGAGGGGAAGATCGTCGACAGGGCGATGGTCATCGCGTACGGCATCCGCGAGGCCCCGAAGACTCTCACGAGGACCTGCACCAGCTTGCGGAAGGCTCCCATCGCGTGCAGCAGGGCCCCGATGAGGACTCCGAAGCCGATCAGCAGCCCGACCTTCACCATGATGTCGCCGAAGCCCTCGGTGATCGCGCTCACCGTTCCGGACAGGGTGACACCCCCAGCCAGGCCGAGATAGAGACAGCCGACCAGGAGCGACAGCACCGGGTCGACCTTGAGCCAGATAATCAGTGCAACAACGACCGCGATCGCGATCACGGTATGGATGGCGACGACCATGTCAGCCTCTCAGCGTGGGGACTACCTCACCTGAGCCTAGAGCCACTTCCGCCCGCAGCGCTGGCGATTCCCCAGATCCGTGCCCCTGGTGGGGGCCTCCAGCGTACGGCTCCTCCCGCACCCCCAGGCCTGGGCCGTTCGGCCGCGACGCCTGCCCTGGCCCGTGGCGACCTGCCAGACCACCGTACGGCTCCGCGACTCCCAAGCAGCCAAGACGTACTCAGCGGCGTCTACTGGACGATTTTCCCCTCATACTCGCTGCAGACAAACTCCGTGGCGCATAGAGTGGGGTCATGCAGCTGCTCGCCCTTACCGCGCAGAACCACAAGTCCCTGCGCGACGAGGCGGTCTGGGACCTCGTCGCCGGGTCGAAGCCTCTCTCGGCTTTCCCGGCAGTCGGCATCTTCGGCGCCAACGCCTCCGGAAAGTCCACCGTGCTCGACGCCTTGCGCTATGTGGTGGCCGCGGTCCGCGAGTCCGCGTCCAGCTGGCTGAGCTATGACCAGCCGGTACGGGCTCCGTTCCGTTTCGACAAGGTCCTCGCTGAAGGGCCCAGCCGCTACGAGCTCGACTTCATGATCGAGGGCACCCGTCACCAGTACGGGTTCGAGATCGACCCGGCCGGGATCGTCCGGGAGTGGCTGGGCCAGTGGGCGACCTCGCGTCGCCGCAGCCTCTTTCACCGCGAGCGTGACCAGGTCCAGTACGGGCGAGGCGTCGCCAGCACGGGCCCGCTGGCGCCCACCGAGCTCCTTCTCAGCCGCGCGCTACGACTCGGTCACGAGCTGCTGAAGCCGGTCGCCCAGGCCATCAGCGACGGGGTCACCTTCGCGCCGTTCGGTGATGCCGCCCGGCAGCACCGGGTCCACGAGATCATTGACCAGATCGCCAGCATGTCGCCGGGGACTCTCCAGGCCGTGCTCCAGATCGCCGACATCGGGATCGAGGAGGTCACCGTACGCGAGGACGTCGTCCCGCCCGAGGTGCTGTCGCGGGTCCAGCGAGCTCTTGCTCTGCTGTCGGGCAGTGACCCCGAGCCTCCCGATGACGGGCGGGCACCGGCCGAGGAGCTGTCGCAGACGACGAAGACCGCTGTGGCCCGGTCTCTGGAGTTCCACCACCAGCCCGGCGGGGCTGCTCCCCTGTCGATGGACGAGGAGAGCGACGGCACCCTGGCCTGGCTGGCGCTGGCGGTTCCGGCCATCAACCGGCTCCGTCAGGGTGGTGTGTACGTGGTCGACGAGCTCGACTCCAGCCTGCACCCCTACCTGGCACAGACCCTGATCGGGTTCTTCCAGGACCGCCAGGTCAACACCCAGCAGGCCCAGCTGCTGTTCACCAGCCACGACTCGTACCTGCTGTCGAACCAGTGCGACCTGAACCTGGCCAAGGGCCAGATCTGGTTCACCGAGAAGGAGCGCGACGGGTCCACCAGTCTCTTCTCCCTGGCGGACTTCGCCCGGCACCGCGACGACAATGTGGCCAAGCGCTACCTCGAGGGTCGGTACGGGGCGGTCCCTGTCCTGGCCCCCAGCCTGGTCCACCGGCTCCTCCCCGCATGAAGTCCCGGCGCCCGTCACGCCAGGCCCGTCTGAAGGGCCTTGTGCTCACAGAGGGGGAAGAGACCTGATCGGGGCATGACCAGGTCCCGAGAGGTCGGTGGGCCCGCTAGGGTCGGGCCGTGACGTCCGGACTGTTCGTGGTGCTCGAAGGGGGCGACGGGGCGGGCAAGACCACCCAGGTCAGCCGGCTGGAGGCCTGGCTGCGGGCGGCCGGCCGTGATGTGGTGGTCACGTACGAGCCGGGCGACACCCGGGTCGGGGCAACCATCCGGCGGCTGCTGCTCGACCCGGAGACCGGCGACCTGGCGGCCCGCGCCGAGGCCCTGCTGTACGCGGCTGACAAGGCCCAGCACGTCGCCGAGGTGGTGCAGCCGGCGCTGGCCCGGGGGGCGGTGGTGGTCTGCGACCGGTACCTGGACTCGATGGTCGCCTACCAGGGAGCAGGCCGGGTCCTGGACGCCGACGAGGTCCTCCGGCTCGGCAGCTGGGCCACCGGCGGGCTGCTGCCCGACCTGACCGTCCTGCTCGACGTGGAGGTCGCCCGGGCAGTCGGGCAGAAGGACCGGCTGGACCGGGTCGAGGCGGCCGGGACCGACTTCCACGAGCGGGTCCGCCGGCACTTCCTGGCCCTGGCCGCCCACGACCCGCAGCGCTACCTGGTGCTGGACGGGCGAGCACCGATCGAGGTGGTCGAGCAGCAGATCCGGACCCGGGTGGAGGCTCTCCTCGCCCGCTAGCCGGACCATGAACCTGGGTCTGCGCCCGGCACCTCAGGCAACTGGCGCTTCCGACGAGTGCCGCCTGGCAAGGGATGACCCTGCCCAGGTCCGGCGAGATCAGCCGAGGAGGACCGGAGCGGCTCCGAGAGCGACGAGCCGCTCAGCCGTCGGACTTCGCCCGCGACGTGGTCTTCTTCGCGGTCGTCGACTTCGCAGCCGTCGACTTCGTCGTGCTCGCCTTCTTGGCCGGTGCCCGGCGCGTGGTCCGCTTCGGAGCCGGACCCTTCGCCCGCTTCTCGGCCAGCAGCTCGTACGCCCGCTCCGCGGTCAGCGTCTCGACCGGGTCGTCACGGCGCAGCGTGGCGTTCGTCTCGCCGTCGGTCACGTACGGGCCGAAGCGGCCCGACTTCACCACCACCGGCTTGCCGGAGACCGGATCGGTGCCGAGCTCCTTCAGCGGCGCAGCCGCGGCCCTGCCCCGCTGCTTCGGCTGCGCGTACAGGGCCAGCGCCTCATCCAGGGTGATCGTGAAGATCTGCTCCTCCGACGCCAGCGAGCGCGAGTCGCTGCCCCGCTTCAGGTACGGCCCGTAGCGGCCGTTCTGGGCGGTGATCGGCACCCCGTCCTCGCCGGCCCCGACCGTACGCGGCAGGCTCATCAGCTGCAGCGCCTCGTCCAGGCTGACCGTGTCCAGCGACATCGACCGGAACAGCGACGCGGTCCGGGCCTTCGCCGACTTCGGCGAGCCCTCCGGCAGCACCTCCGTCACGTACGGGCCGAAGCGGCCGTCCTTGGCGACGACCGGCAGCCCGGTGTCCGGCGCGGTACCGAGCTCCCGGTCCACCGCGACCGGGCGGGCCAGCAGCTCGCGGGCGTAGTCAGCGGTCAGCTCGTCGGGCGCCAGGTCGTCGGGCACGTTCCCCCGGCGGCCCTCGGTGTCGGTGATGTACGTGCCGTAGCGCCCGACCCGGACCGTGATCTCGTCGGCGCCGCGGACCGGGAACGACGACAGAGCCCGGGCGTCGATCTCCCCCAGCTCGTTGACCTGCGCGTGAAGCCCCTGGTCAGCGGCACCGTCAGGGCCGAAGTAGAAGTCCTTCAGGACCTCCAGCCGCTGCGCCGAGCCCTGGGCGATCTCGTCCAGGGTCTGCTCCATGTCGGCGGTGAAGGCGTAGTCGACGAGCTTGGAGAAGTGCCCCTCCAGCAGCCGGGTGACCGCGAACGCCAGCCAGGTCGGCACCAGCGCGGCGCCCTTCTTGAAGACGTAGTCGCGCGAGGTGATGGTCCGGATGATCGAGGCGTACGTGCTGGGCCGCCCGATCTCCAGCTCCTCCAGCTTCGCCACCAGCGACGGCTCGGTGTAGCGGGCTGGCGGGCGGGTCTCGTGGCCGGAGGCCAGCACCTCCAGCGCGGTCAGCGGCGCCCCGGCCGCCAGCTGCGGCAGCCGGGCCTGGGAGTCGTCAGAGTCCTGGTCGGGGTCGTCGTGGGCCTCCACGTACGCCTTCAGGAAGCCGAGGAAGGTGATGGTGCGTCCCGACGCGGTCAGCTGGCAGGTGTCGACGGCCCGGCCCAGCACCTCAGCCGGGCGGTGCCTCGCCTCGATCTGGACGGTCACCGACTCCCCCACCGCGTCGGTCATCTGCGAGGCCAGGGTCCGCATCCAGACCAGCTCGTACAGGCGGCGCTGGTCACCGGCCAGGCCGGTCTCGGCGGGGGCGGTGAAGACGTCACCGGCCGGGCGGACCGCCTCGTGCGCCTCCTGGGCGTTCTTCACCTTCGACGTGTACACCCGCGGCCTTGCCGGCAGGTACTTCGGCCCGAAGAGCTGCTCCACCTGGGCCCGGGCCGCCGCGATCGCCGAGTCCGACAAGGTGATCGAGTCGGTACGCATGTACGTGATCCAGCCGCCCTCGTACAGGTCCTGGGCGACCCGCATCGTGCGCTCCGCGGTGAAGCCGAGCTTGCGGCCGGCCTCCTGCTGCAGGGTGGTCGTCCGAAACGGCGCGTACGGGCGGCGGGTGTACGGCTTGGAGTCCACGCTGACAACGCTGTACGTGCCGTCGCGGAGGGCTGCGGCGAGGTCGGTGGCGCTGGCCTGGTCAAGGTGGACCAGCTGCCCGCGCAGGCTGCCGTCGGCGGCGAAGTCCTTGCCCTGGGCGATCCGCTGCCCGGCAACCCTGGTCAGCCGGGCCGGGAAGGTCCGCGGCTCGGTCTTGGGCCCGGCGTCCAGGGTCGCGTCGAGGTCCCAGTACGAGGCGGACGTGAACGCGATCCGCTCCCGCTCCCGGTCGACCACCAGGCGGGTCGCGACCGACTGCACCCGGCCGGCCGACAGCCGCGGCATGACCTTCTTCCACAGCACCGGGCTGACCTCGTACCCGTAGAGGCGGTCGAGGATCCGGCGGGTCTCCTGGGCGTCGACCAGGTCGGTGTCGAGGCCGCGCAGGTTGCGTACCGCGTCCTGGATCGCGGTCGGGGTGATCTCGTGGAAGACCATCCGCTTCACCGGCACCTTCGGCTTCAGCTGCTGCAGCAGGTGCCAGGCGATCGCCTCCCCCTCGCGGTCACCGTCGGTGGCCAGCAGGAGCTCGTCGGCGGCGGCGAGCTTGTCCTTGAGGGAGCGGATCGTGGGCTTCTTGTCGGCCGGCACCACGTAGATCGGGGTGAAGTCGTGGTCGACGTCAATCCCGGTCCGGGCCCACGGCTCCTTCTTGTACTTCGCCGGGACCTCGGTGGCCGACTGCGGCAGGTCGCAGACATGCCCCCGCGACGACTCGACCACGTAGCCAGAGCCCAGGTACGAGGCGATCTTGGACGCCTTCGTCGGCGACTCCACGATCACCAGCCGACGTACAGCAGCCACTGCGCCCACCCTTTCGTTGTGTGCATGCCCCACGGGAGAAGTCGCCGCCACTGTAGACCACGGTTCTGACAGGCGCCGCTGAGCGCACCGTACGGCGGGACCGCGCTGTACGGGCGGGGGCCGTCTCAGGTCCCGGACAAGGAGTCTCGCGGCAGGCACTCCCCGAGCCGCCCCGGCTGCTGGTGCGCGGGGCCGCCGCTGGCCGGGCCCGCCCGGTCGGCTGGCCCGTGGCAGTCTGGGCCGGTGCCGCTGCTGACCCCTGACCAGACGTCCGCCCTGCGCGAGGCGCTGGTGACCGCCTCGTACACCGTCGACGACTGCCTGGCCGCGATCGGCGAGGCCGGGCAGCAGGCCCTGGAGCGCAACCACACGGTCGCCGCCGACCGGGCACTGGCGGGCCGTGACGACCCGCTGGCGACACTGCTGCGGCTGTTCGTGCTGCAGCAGCCGGTACGGCTGGAGGCGGCCAGGCGGGCGCTGCCGACCGAGCCGCTGCTGGCGGCCGGGGTCCTGGCGGGCGGGTCGGGCCTGGTCCGGGCGACGGTCGACATCCGCCCGTACGGGGCGGACGACGGCACCTCGGGCTGGGTGGTGTCCGACCACGCGGCAAGCCTGGACACGGCCCGAGGGAAGCCGGCGCCCGAGCAGGTGCTGGGGGTCTCGCCGGCCTCGACGACGCTGGCCCAGCTGACGCCTCGGCGGCCGGTGGGGACCGCGCTCGACCTGGGCACCGGCTGCGGGGTGCAGGTGCTGCACCTGGCCCGGCACACCGAGCGGGTGATCGCGACCGACCTCAACCCGCGGGCGCTGCTGCTGGCGGAGCTGAGCCTGGGGCTGAGCGAGGTGAGCGCCGAGCTGCGGCTCGGGTCGCTGTACGAGCCGGTGCCGGAGCAGGTGGACCTGGTCGTCACCAACCCGCCGTTCGTGATGTCGCCGCCGGGGCCGCAGCGCCTGGTGTACCGGGAGGGGTCGCACCCGGCGGACGGGCTGGTGCGGGAGGTGGTCGTCGGCGGCGCTGCCCGGCTGGCCCCGGGCGGGGTGCTGCAGGTGCTGGGGAACTGGGCGCACGTCCGGGGTGTGCCGTGGCAGGAGCGGCTCGAGTCCTGGGTGGCCGGGACCGGCTGCGACGCGTACCTGGTGCAGCGCGAGCTGCTCGACCCGTACCAGTACATCGAGATCTGGCTGGCCGACGCGGGCCTGGCCGGGACCAGCGAGTACCGGCGGCGGTACGAGCAGTGGCTGGCGTACTTCGACCAGGCTGGGATTGAGGCGGTCGGGATGGGCTGGGCGACGCTGCGGCGCAGCGGCCGGGAGCAGCCGCTGGTCCGGGTCGAGGACTGGCCGCACCCGGTGCAGCAGCCGGTCGCCGAGGCGCTGCTCGGCACGCTGGAGGCAGCCGACCTGGCCGGGCTGAGCGACGCGGAGCTGCTGGCGGGGCGCTGGGTGCTCGACCCGTACGTGACGCAGGAGACGCTCGGGTATCCGGGCGCGGCCGACCCGTCGCACGTGGTGCTGCGCCAGACCACCGGGCTGCGGCGTGGGGTCGAGGTCGGCACCGCCCTGGGCGGGGTGCTGGGCGCCTGTGACGGGGAGCTGGACCTCGCCACGATCATCGCGGCGGTCGCCGGGATCTGCGAGGTCGAGGTGTCCGGGCTCAGCGCCGAGGTTCTGCCCCGGCTCCGCCAGCTGGTCGCCGACCTCTGGCTGACCAAGGCTTAGACCGGTACGGGTGAAGCCCGCCTCACGGGGAGCGGGGCGAGGCACCGCGCGGGAGCAGGCCGCGACCGAGATCGCCCGGAGCAGGCCCCAGCACGGCAGGGCGGGACTGTCGGTGCCCGCTCCTAGAGTGGCGCCTGTGATCCCGTCCTGGCTGCTTGACGACCCGCGGGTGGTCCATGTCGACCGGAGCCCGGCGGTCGCCGCGGTCACCGGGAGCTGGCCGTCGTGGGCGCCTGCCGGGCTGCTGGAGCGGCTGGCGGCGGCGGGGATCACTCAGCCGTGGCGCCACCAGGTGGAGGCAGCGCAGGCGCTGCGGGACGGGCAGCACGTGGCGCTGGCGACGGGCACCGCGTCGGGCAAGTCCCTGGCGTACCTGCTGCCGATCCTGGCCGCGACCTGGCCCTGGCCGGAGCCGACCCGGCTCACCTGGCCGCTGCCGCGCCCGCCGCGGCGCCGCGGGCGGCGGGTGCTGGCGCCACCGCTGCCAGGCCAGGAGCCGCTGCCGGGGCTGGAGGACGAGGTGGTGCTGGCCTGGGTTCCCCCAGATCCGGGCACAACCCCTAGCCAGCGCCGGGATAAGGGTGCCGAGAACCGGTCCACGGCGCTCTACCTGGCCCCGACCAAGGCCCTGGCGCACGACCAGCTGCGGGCCTGCCAGGCGCTCGGGCCCAGCGGCTGGCGGATCACCGCCGTGGACGGTGACTCCTGCGCCCAGGAGCGCCGGTTCGCCCGCGAGCTCGCGACCTGCGTGCTCACCAACCCAGACCTGCTGCACCGCTCGGTACTGCCGAACCATGCCCGGTGGCGGTCGTTTCTGAGCCGCCTCGGGTACGTGGTGGTGGACGAGGCGCACCGCTACCGCGGTGTCTTCGGGGCCCAGGTGGCGCTGGTGCTGCGGCGGCTGCGGCGGCTGTGCGCCCGGTACGGGGCGGAGCCGACCTTCGCGGTGGTGTCGGCCACGGCCGGGGAGGGTGCGGCTGAGGCGGCGGCCAGGCTGCTGGGTGAGGAGCCGTCGGCGGTCACCCCGGTGACCTGGGACTGTGCCCCGCACGGGGAGCGGACCACGCTGCTGTGGCGTCCGACCGCGTCCGCCGAGGACGAGACCGCCGAGCTTCTGGCCCGGCTGGTGGCTGACGACCGGCAGACGCTGGCTTTCGTCGGCTCTCGCCGGGCCGCCGAAGTGGTCGCCCGCAAGGCACGACAGGGCTGTTTCGGCGAGGCCGGGGCGGACCGGGCCCGCGCGGCCAGGAGCCCCGCCCCGACGGTGGCCGCGTACCGCAGCGGCTACCTGGCCCGGGACCGGCGGAGCCTGGAGCAGGGCCTGCGCGACGGCTCGGTCCGGGGCGTGGCCACCACCAGTGCGCTGGAGCTGGGAGTCGACCTGGCCGGGGTCGATGCGGTGGTGGTCTCCGGCTTCCCCGGCTCGGTGGCGTCGTTTCGGCAGCAGTCGGGCCGGGCTGGGCGGGGCACCGGTGAGGCGGTGACGGTGCTGGTCGCGCGGGAGGACCCGCTCGACGCGTACCTCTTCGAGCACCCCGAGCTGATCCTGCGCGAACCGGTCGAGGCGGCCGTGCTCGACCCGGCCAACCCGGCGGTGCTGGGCCCGCAGCTCGGCGCCGCGGCCCAGGAGCTGCCGCTCACCGAGGCCGACGAGCGCTGGTTTGGACCGGCGATGCACCCGGTGCTGCACCGGCTGGTCGAGCACGGCACGCTGCGCCGACGGGCCAAGGGCTGGTACTGGTGCCACCGGCAGCGGGCCGTGGACGCGGTTGACCTGCGCTCAGGCACCACGCAGCCGGTGGAGATCATCGAGTCGGCGACCGGCCGGGTGGTCGGCTCGACCGACACCGCCCGTGCTCACCGCAGCGTCCACCCGGGCGCGGTGTACCTGCACCAGGGCGAGCACTGGGAGGTGGAGCGGCTCGACGAGGAGGCCGGCGAGGCCTGGGTACGGGCGGTGCAGCCCTCGTACAGCACCCACCCGCTGTCGTCGACCAGTGTCACGGTGCTCGCCGACCAGACCCACCGGGGGCTCGGGCAGGGCGAGGTGCACCGGGGCACGGTGGAGATCGTCAGCCAGGTCACCGGCTACCTGGTGCGGGACCTGGCCACCGGGGAGGTGACCGGCAGGGTCCCGCTCGACCTGCCGAGCCGTACCCTGCGGACCCAGGCCACCTGGTTCACCCTGCCGCCGTCGGTCACCCCCCGGTCTGGGCGAACCAGCGGTGAGGAACGACTGGCCGTACCACGGCTGAAAGGGCCTCTTCACCGCGCAGAGGAGGACGACCGGGGTGACAGCGCAGCGGCCGAGCCGCGGCGGATCGGGCGCCAGAGCACACAGCGGTACGCAGCCGCGCACGCCGTGGAGCACACCCTGCTGGGTCTGCTGCCGACCTTCGCCCACAACGACCGCTCTGACACCGGCGGCGCCTCTTTCGCCCAGCACCTGGGCACCGGCGCGCTGACCGTCCTGATCTATGACGTCTGCCCTGGTGGGTCGGGCTTTGCGGCTGCCGGGTACGCCCGTGCCGAGGACTGGGCGAGCGCCGCCCTGTCACGGCTGGAGCGCTGCGGCTGCACCCAGGGGTGCCCGCGCTGCTGCGTCTGGCCGGGCTGCCCCACCGCCAACGACGCCATCGACAAGCAGGCGGCGATCCAGGTGCTGCACGCCCTGGTCTGCTGAGACACCCCCGCCTCGTCACCAGTCACCTCAGCCAGCTGGCTGTCGCCCCGGCGGCCGCCCTGACCCTGCCCCCGTACGGGCCTCCCCACGCGCATCCACGTCTGCTCTGCTGGAGCAGACGCCAGCCTTCGGGCAGCTTCCCCCCGCACCGCGCAACCACCACGGCCCACCAGCAGGACGCGCCCTCGGCAGCGGCTGTCACGGGCTCCCGGCGAGTGCCCTCCACCGCTCCTGCCGGAGCCCGGCCCGGCTGACTGCAGGGGTACGGAGGGTGCTCGGTGCCGGTGCTGGTGCCCGGGCAGCCCCGTCCGTGGGCGACCACGACGAGGTCGACGCCCCTCGAGGCCCTCCGAGCCCAGCCCGCAGGACCAGGCATCACACTCCTCGAGCGACCAGGGCGCTCACCGAGGGCGGCTGGTCCGCGCTGCACCAGGTGGCTCGCTGCGGCGTCCCCAGGGTCCGGGTCACCGGCACCGTGCCGCACCAGGCCTCGGTCGGCTCCTCCGGCTCCGCCGCCCCGTGGCTACGGGTCTTGTACAGCCACTCCCCGTCACGGATCGGCAGCGCACAGATGCCGGTCGCGGCGAGCTCCTTGGCGGTGGAGGGTCGGACCTCGGCGGCCCGCCCCGGGAAGACCACCTCCGCGAAGGCAGCGAGGGCGGCCTCCTTGTCGGGCCCGGTGAGCTGGTCGACGGTGCCGCTGATGGTGGCGGACCGGTAGTCGGCGCTCGAGCTGAAGGTGCTCGGCCCCAGGACCCAGGAGTCCTGGACGAAGACGGTGTAGACCACCGGCGCTCCGGCCGCGAGGTGCCGCAGCAGCCCGGCCCCGGTCGACCCGTGGAAGAGCAGGCGGTCCCCGTCCAGCGCGTGCAGGATCGGCACCGCCCAGGGCAGGCCGTCGTGGGTGACGCTGGACAGCACGCCGGTCGGTACCACGCGGAGCAGGTCGTCGAGCAGCGCCCGGTCGCTGCGCCCGCGCTCTGGGTGTCGTCCGAGTCGTCGCATGGTGCACGAGCATTCCGTGAGGCCCGTCGCTGCGCAACTGAGCCGTCGGTCCCGGAGGCTTCCGCGGGTCTGGTCCCGGGCCCTGCGGCTGCCCGTACGGGTTCGGCGTCGCTCCCGGAGTCTGGTACCACAGGTCCTCCCAAGCACTGCCAGAACGAGCGAGGCAGGGCCCACGCCGGATGCTGACGCGCTGACGAGCAGCCGGCAGCCGGTGTGAGCCTGTCGGCCAGCCCGACCACTACCGGCCCGGCCGGCCCAGGCCACGGCGGTCGAGCCGGGCTGGTCAGCATCAGGCGTTCCCGGCTCGCGACTCGGCGGCGACCGTCCGGGGGGCGCCCGGGACGGTCCAGCCGACCGGAGCCTGTGCGGTCAGGGTGAGCACGAACGAGGCAGGGCTGCCCTCCACCCGGCAGGCGGTGACCTGGCCGTGGTTGGTCCGGGCCGACTGGTCGGCCGCGGCGCAGGCGTCCCGCCCCCCGGCGTACGCGACCGCCCCAGCCAGTGCTGCCAGGTCAGCCGCCGACCGGGCCCGGTGCACTGCCAGCACGTACCCGCCCACCATCATCAGCACCCACGTCACCAGCGACAGCCCCACGGCTACCAGCGACACCATCGCGGTGCCGGCTCCCCGGTCGGCCGCCTGCCGGCTCAGTGACGGCCCAGCGGCTCCTGCTCCCCGACCGGCACGGTCTCGGACCGGCGTCCGCCGAGCGGCCCCTCCTGCCCGAGGCCGGCGGCCGCTCTGGCCGGCCAGGTCGTGCGCCGAGCCCTGTGCGGCGGCCCGCGGGGGCTGCCGGCACCTCCCGCCGACGACGGTGCGCGCGACGACCAGGCTGTCTGCCCTTGTCGCGCCCGGGGTGGTGGTTCTTTGGCGGCGCCCACGGGCTCTGCCCCTCCGGGCCGCCGGGGCCTTCCCTGCGGGCCTCATGCTCCGGGCTCCTTCACTGCGGTGGCGGTCGCCGAGACCTGGAGCTGGCCCAGGCTGCCGTGCCAGACCCGGACCGGCGCGGTCACGGTGACCGTGATGGTGGTGGCGTCGCTGACGGTGACGGCTGTGGCTCCCTGGGGCAGGCGCTGCTTGAGCTGATCGATGGCGGCGGTGTCGCCCCGGGCCGCCTGCCGGGCGATGGCGGAGGCAGCGTCGGTGCACCGTACCTGCACGCCGACGGCCATCAGCACCGACACCATCAGGGCAGCCAGCATCGCGAGCGCGATCGATGCCAGGGCGGTCTCTGCGGTGACGGCGCCCCGGTCCGTACGGGAGCGGAGACTCATGCGGGTGTCCTTTCTCGCTGCGCCCAGCCTCTCGGCTGGGCCCCTGTGCCCGGTGTGGGAGCGGGGCACTGACCGGGCCTCCCCGGCCGCCCCACGCGGGCTCGCAGGGCCTGCTCGGCCCCCGGCCCGCCCCGCCACCGGGCGCGGTCGTGCGCCGTGCTCGCTGACCCGGGGGGTGGCCGGCAGCACCCCCATCGGCTGCCGACCACCGGTCCCGGGGTCAGAAGGCCTGGCTGACGATCTCGATGAGCCGCATGAGCAGCTTCATCAGGGCCTGCTGGATCTGAGGGTCCCTGAGGATCTGGATCAGGATCCCGCCGAAGCCGACGACGGCCGCAGTGACCAGCGCGTACTCCGCGGAGACCGCACCCCGCTGGGCACGCCGTGACCGGCGGGACGTGGCGACGGTGGTGGACGTGGTGGTCATGGTCTGTTCCTTTCTTCGTTGCCGTGGCCCCGTTGGCTGCGGACACCTCAGACCATGGACACCTCGGCGCGAATCGGACATTTTTCTTGGCCACCTGTGGATGACAGCTGATGTCGGTTTGTGGCTGTGGACAACTCAGCGCAGGAAGGGAGCCAGGATCCCGGCGATCGCCGGAACCACACCGACCAGGAAGAAGGCCGGCAAGAAGCACATCGCCACCGGGACCGCCGTGGTCACCCCCAGGGCCCGGGCCCGCCGCTGGATCTCCGCGGCCGCCGCCGCCCGCGCGTCCGCGGCGTGCTCGTGGATCACCGGCTGCAGCGACGACCCAGCCTCGCAGCCTCGGGCCAGGTCCCGGGCCACGTGCCCCAGGACCGGGTCGTCGCTGAGAGACCGCCAGGCCTCGGCGTCGCTGAAGCCGACCCCGACCTGGGAGGTCACCCGGTCGAGCCGCTCACCCACCGCACCCCCGACAGCCGCCGAGACCGCCGACACGGCGGTCCGTACCGGCAGACCTGCCGCCAGGCACCCCTCCAGCAGGTCGAGCGCGTGCGGCAGGTCCATGACCAACCGCTGCCGCTCGGCCGCCAGCCGTCGCGGCTCCAGCCGCCCCAGCCCGACGTACGCGGCTGTGGCCACCAGCACCCCAGCACCGACCGCTCCCAGGAGCGGACCGGCCACGAAGAAGGCCACGACGGTGCCCAGCAGCACCGACACCTGGGCCCGGCGCGGCGCCGGAACCGCTCCTGGTCGCGCCGCTAACCAGGCCGGGCCGTCCCAGCTGCGCGACGGCTCCAGCCGCCGCAGCGAGACCTCCCGCACCCCGAGGTACGCGGCGAGCCCAGCCAGCGCCGCTGCCAGCAGGGCCTGTTCTGTGAGACTCATGACCTCACCCCTTCTGGGCCGGCTCGACCGGCCCGTCGATCCGATTCACAGCAAGGCCGTTTCGTGTCAGCCAGACGGTCGGCACAGCGGGTTCTTCCCCGGCCGCCGCCGACCACGACCCGCGGCAGCCCGCCAGCCAGGGGCTCGCGGCTAGCCGGCCACCGCCGGGCCGTCGCTCCCGCTGGCTGGCAGGTACGGCGAGAAGAAGGTCGTCAGCAGCGCCCGGATGATCGCCGGCTGCGGGGACCCGCCGCCTCGCCCGGTGCACGGGTCACCACGAGCCGCGCTGCGCCCGCTCCACCGAGCCCACCAGGCGGTCGGTGATCAGAGCTCCGGCTGTGGCCAGCAGCGCGGCCGTCAGCAGGCACACCGGACCGACCACCCCGGTGGTCAGCCAGCGCAGCGGCTGGGCCCCGATCGCCTCCCCCATGCCGATTCCCGCCAGCGGCAGCACCAGCAGCAGCCGGCTGGTGGCCCGCGGCGAGGCCAGCTCGCCAGCCACCACCTGGGCGAGGTCCCGCTCAGCACGCACCGCCTGCGCCAGAGCGGTCAGGGTGGGGCCGAGCGGGGCCCCGGTGGTGGCCGAGACCTGCCAGGCCTGAGCGAGCCGGAGCAGACCGGCCTGGCCTGGCACGGCGGCCGCAGCCCGCAGCGCCGTCGGCACATCCCCACCGACCGCCTGGGCCGCCACCACGGGCTCCAGCAGCGGGCAGTCCTGGGCAGCCAGCCGGATCGCGACCGCCGGGACGTGCCCGACCCGTACCAGGGAGGCCAGCACCGCGCAGACCTCCGCCACCTGACGCATCCGGGCCAGCTCGCGGCGGCCCCGCAGCCGCTGGCGCCAGCTGATGACCACCGCAACAGTGACGCTGGCCGCCGCCCCAGCCAGGCAGCAGCCCCGCCAGCCGTCCACTACGAACCCCACTATGGCTAAGGCAAATGCCCCCGCTACGACCATGACCGGCAGGCTCAGGGCCCGCTTCGGTGCGGTCGCTGGCGGCTCCAGCCGTCGCAGGGCAGCCCGGCCCGACGGCCGTACCAGCACCCAGGCTGCGACCCCCATCAGCAGCGCTGCCAGCAGCGTCATGACTCCTCCCTCCTGCCCCCGTCAGCGGCTGGCCTCGGGGCCACGGGCTGCCGCCCGGTCTCCAGCACCCTCGTCAGCCGGCCCGCGGGCCAGGCCCCGAGGCTCATCGGGCACCGTCCAGAACCGCATCCAGCAAGGGGCGGGACGCTCCCTCCAGCAGCCGCCCGTCCTCCACGGCCAGCGCCGGCAGAGCCGACACCAGCCCGTCGGGGCCCCGGTGCAGGACCCGCACCTCCGCCACCTGCCGGCGCCCGTCAGAACCCCTCGCGACGTGGACCACCACCTGCAGCGCGGCCCCGATCTGGGCGTGCGCCGCGAGCCGGTCCAGGCCGCCCAGCGCCGCCAGGGCCTCCAGCCGGGCCGGGACCGACGCCGCAGAGTTGGCGTGCACCGTGCCGCAGCCACCCTCGTGGCCGGTGTTCAGGGCCAGCAGCAGGTCCACCAGCTCGGCGCCCCGGACCTCGCCCAGCACGATCCGGTCGGGCCGCATCCGCAGCGCCTGCCGAACCAGGGTGGTCAGGGTCACGGCCCCGGCTCCCTCCGCGTTCGCCGGCCGCCCCTCGAGGCGGACCACGTGCGGGTGGTCCGGGTCGAGCTCGCGGGAGTCCTCCACCACCAGCAGCCGCTCGGCGGGTGGGACCAGGGCCAGCAGCGAGGCGAGCAGGGTGGTCTTGCCGGTCCCGGTCCCGCCCGAGACCAGGAACGCCACCCGGGCCGTCACCAGCCGGACGAGCACGTCCCGCAGCGCCGGGTGCAGGGACCGGGACGCCACCCAGTCGTCCAGGCTCAGCCGCTGCCGGCTCGGCACCCGCAGCGACAAGCAGGTTCCCTTGTCAGTCAGGGTTCCGAGGATGGCGTGGACCCGGACCCCGTCGGGCAGCCGGGCATCCACGTACGGGGACCCGTCGTCGAGGCGCCGCCCGACCGCGGCCGCCAGCCGGACCGCCAGCCGACGCACCTGCTCGGGCGAGGTGAACCGCACCGGGCTGCGCTCCAGGCCGCGGCCGGCGTCCACGTACACCTCGTCGGGGCCGTTCACCAGCACGTCGGTCACGCCCGGCAGCCGCAGCAGCGGGTCCAGCGGCCCGGCTCCGACCGAGTCCCGCCGCAGCGCCGCCGAGACCGCCAGCACGCTGGCGTCGCTGACCAGCAGCCCGCACCAGCGCATGGCGTCGGCAATGTCGGTCGGGTCGGGGCTGCGGCCCAGCGTCGCCACCCGGGCCCGGACCGCCTCCAGGTCGTCGGCCGCCAGAGCCACCTCGGGCTCCGGCTCGGGCGCCGGGCCCGGGCCCAGCCGGTCGTCGATCCTCATCTGGCCACCCCCAGCCCGGCCAGGGCCGCCTGGCAGCTCTTCCGCCAGGCCCGTCCGGCCGACCGCAGCGGCGGCAGCCCCTGCTCGGCGGCCGCCGCCAGCGCCGGGTCGTCGGGCAGCACCGTCAGCAGCGGCAGCCCCACCGCCCGGGCCACGTCCTCGGCCGCGACCGCGGCCCGGGGCCTCCGCCGGACTGCCACCGCGTCCGGACGGGCCTGGGAGGCGGCCACGGTCATCCGGGCGGCCGCGACGCCCCGTACGTCACCGGCGCAGACCAGCAGGGTCCGGTCGGCTGCCCGCACCGCTTCCCGGGCGCCCGAGTCGAGGCTGCGGCCGACGTCGAGCACCACCAGCCGGTGCGTACGGGCCAGGCAGCCGACGACGGCCGCCACCGCGTCTCGCCCGGCGCTGGACTCGGACCGGCGGGCCATCGACACCACGGTGACCCCCTCAACCTGCGGCACCTTGCCGCCAAGGTCGGCGATCTGCCCGCGGGCCGCTCGCAGCCGGTCCCAGCGCCAGCCGGGAGCCCGCTCCGCCCCCAGCAGCAGGTCGACCCCACCTCCGATCGGGTCCAGGTCAACCAGGGCCGCGGGCGTGGCGGCACAGGCCAGCCCCGAGGCCAGGGTGGACGCCCCCAGCCCTCCAGAGCCGCCCAGCACGGCGACGGTGACGCAGTCGCGCCCGCTGTCCGTACCCGACAGCAGCTGCGACAGCCACTGGCTGCCCTGCGGCAGCACCACGATCGGTGCCGCCAGCGGCGCGGACGCCTCGACCAGCGCTCCCCCGCTCCCGAACCCCACCAGGTAGACCCGGTCTCGCCGCGGCAGGCTCACCGCCTGGGCCGCCACATCGGCCCCCAGCAGCACCAGGTCCTCCCGCCAGGCCCGCAGCACCTCCTCCGGGCCCACCACCTCGATCTCACTGCCGGCCGCGGCAGCGCTCGCCTGGACCGCTGCCACCAGCTCGCCCTCTGCGCTGACCAGGACCCGACTCACCTCGTTCACACCTCGACCATGCGCGGGCGAGGACCTTGTCGGACCCGATCGGGCAGATCTGTGGACAAGTCCGTGGCCCGGCGGCACCTGTGGACAACTCGGCTCGCCGGCCCGAGCCGGCGCCAGGCTGCGCCGAGCCGCTGCAGGGCCGGGCGGGGTATGTTCCCTGGTCCGCTGGTGGTGCATGGTGCCCCAGCCGGACCTGCACAGGCCGTCGGCGGGTCGACCGACCCTGCCGACGATCACGCATAGGCTGCCCCCATGGCATCGCGCTCCTTCTTCCCGGACGCAGCCGTGAGCTGGCTGGTCGGTGACGAGCCGGTCCGGGTCCTGGTCGTGGGCGCTGCCGGCCCGTACGCGACCACGATCCGCGACGCCGGTCACGGGGTGCTGGTGGTGGACCGCCAGCCCTCCCCGCTGGACGGCCTGCTGCGGCGCCGGCCTGACCTGGGTGGTCTGGTCGCCGACCCGGACGCGCTGCCGCTGGCCTCGCAGACCTTCGACCGGATCGTCTGCCCGCAGAACCTCCACACCGTGGCGACGGCCCAGACCCTGACCGAGTTCGCCCGGGTCCTCGCCCCGCACGGCCGGGTCTGCGTCACGTACCTGACCCGTGACGACTCGGTGCCCTGGGTGAAGCGGCTGACCGCGGTCGTCCGCAACCGGCTGCCGAACGCGATGACCGGTGACTACGGCGACGGGTCGCTGGCGATGCTGCGGGCGTCGGCCTACTACCCCGAGGTCGAGGAGCACGCGCACCGGCTGTGGGTGCCGTCAACCCGCGACCAGCTGGTCCAGATGGCGCGCCGGGCCGCCGGGGCCGAGGACCTCGACACCGCAGACCTGATCGCGCTCGAGGACGAGGTCGGCGCCGTGTACGACTCGTCGGCCCGGCCGCCGGAGCCGCTGCTGCTGCCGTACCGGCTCGGCTGCTGGCGCGCAGGCGTCGACCACTCCGAGTTCTCGTCCCCGATCCAGCCCCTGGACGACGGTCTGGAGATCCGTCTGGGCGTCCCACCCCGCTGAGCCTGTCAGCTCGTGCTGCCGCGGCGACTGAAGCGCAGTAGGCTCTGCCACGACAGGGAGGAGCCTCCATGGCTGACCGGCCAGACCCCACGACCATGATCAACGAGATCAAGTCTGATGTCGTCGTGATCGGCAAGGACCTATACGCCCTGGCCAAGGCCGAGGCCAAGCCCCGGGCTGTGGACGCCGCCGTGCTGGGAGGCAGCTTCGGCGCGGCCGCCTACCTGGCGGCCTGCGGCGCGGCGCTGCTGTTCCTCGGCGGTGCTGCCGGGTTCGCGGCCCTGTTCTCGCTCTGGCTCGGCCCGTACGGGGCGGTCGCGCTGGGCCTGGTCGCCATGGCGGTCGTGCTGTTCGTGATCGTCCTGGTCCTGGCGCTCGTCGGGAAGTCCTGGTGGCCGAGGCTGAAGCGGCCGCTCCAGACCGTCGACGCCGCCACGGGCACCGCGAAGGAGCTGAAGAGCAGCCTCGGGCGAGGCCAGCAGATGGTGGCCGCCGAGATCGAGGCCAGCAAGCAGCCCGCGCTCAGCCCCCGCGAGCAGTAACCGGTCCCCGCCCAGCGGGAACCGGTCGGCATCACCCGACGTGAGGAAGGTCATGGGCCAGCCCAACATTCTTGCTGTCCTGGCACGGGTCTACGTCGACGACCTGGACGCCGCCGTCCCGCTCTACCAGCAGCTGACCGGCGCGGAGCCGTCGCGCTTCGACTACCAGACGATGCGTCTGGCCCGGGTCGGGCAGTTCCTCCTGGTCCAGGGTGCCGACGACTCGATCCGCGAGCACCGCGCCACCCTGGCCGTACGAGACCTCGACCAGGTCGTGGCCGCGGTGACCAGCGCCGGCGGTACGGTTCTGGACGGCCCCGCCCCCGGCCCCAATGGTCTTCGGGCCGTGATCCGCCACCACGACGGCAACATCTACGAGTACGTCCAGGTCGGCTAGTCACGACACTCCTCCGCGCGCCCTGAACCACCCCCCGGCAACCGCCAACGCCACTAGCACCACGCCCGACGAGAGGACCGAGCCGTGAAGGATGACGTCACCAGGCCGCCGAAGCATCCGCGGAGAAGGGACCACGCGCACGAGCTTCTACCCACAATCCTGTTCTGGCTGTTCATAGCCCTAGTGGCCTACACGCTGCTGGGCTGGATCTGGGATGGGCCGCTGTTGTCATGGAATAGCCTGATGGCTGGCTGGCGGATCGGTTCCGGGGCCGAGCCCCTTGAGCGGGTCAAAGTCACCCTGACGGCCCTGGGCGGGGCCGGCGCCGTGGGCTACCTGGTCATCAAGTTCCGGGAACGGTCCTCGGCCGAGCGGAACGAGGCTGATGAGCGGCTGACGGCGGCCGTGGCCCAGCTGGGCGACTCGTCACCGCAGATCCGGATCGCCGGTGTGTACGCACTGGCGCAGGTTGCTGATGTACACGGCGGCGACTACTGCCAGCGGGTCGTCGACATCCTCTGCGGGTACCTGCGCAGCGACCGCTCAGCCATCAACGACGCGGCGGTGGAGTCCACAGTTCTCAGTGTTCTGGCCAGGCACCTGCGGTCAGGCTCGACTCAGGACGGAGATCCCAACTCCGCTGACTCTGGCCCTGGCGCCTGGAGCCACTGCAGCATTGATCTTCATGGCGCCACTCTCACAGAAGAACTCAACCTCAGGGGCGCACATCTCAACGAGATCGACTGCCACAATGCAGAGTTCCGTGGGGCTACACGCTTCAGCGAAACCACCTTTAGCAAGCAGGCGAGCTTTAGTGGGTCGACATTCTGGAGACAGGTCCACTTCGCCAACGCGAGCTTCTCTGAACTTGCGACATTTGAAGCCACAACCTATCAATGAGAAGCCGATTTCACGTCGACCCTGTTCAACGGAGCCACAACGTTCGAGAGTGCCAAATTCTCCAATGCCGCGTCATTCAACTGCGTTGATTTCAGAGGGACCGCCACCTTCGACCGTGCACGACTCGATAACTACGCAGTCTTCCTCAACTGCACCTTTCGAGGAGATTGCTCCTTTACGGGGACCCAGTTCAATGGTAGTGGTGTTACATTTGGAGACAGCACTTTTGCTCGTGCAGCCAAATTCGGGAGGGCCTCCTTCGGACGCACCGTGTACCGTCAGGTAGAATTCCATGGGGCGGCTCACTTCGATTACTCCAAGTTTACCGCGGGGGCCTCATTCAAAGAGTCTTCCTTCCATGAAGAAGTGCACTTCCCTAGCGTCGAACTAGAAGACGACGTAGACTTTAGCGGGACCATATTTAATCGCAATCACCCTTTGCCTCCAACCAGCCTCCCGCAGCTACCTCGGACAAGCGATGGGCTACCGCAGGGGGCGCGATGGTCAGTCCCCGATGATGCAGCCTCGTCATCATCCAGTGTGCCCCGAGAAGACTCGGCTCGCCCGCCCGAGTAAAGGGTCACGCTGGCTCCGCCCTGATGGGAATCGGCAGCGCCCGGGGCGAAGACCGAGCTCGCGCTGCGGCCGAGGTGGCGGTCACACAACGCCGCGGACGAACCTGCTGCGCCCTCCGGCATGCCTACCAACTCGCGACGAGGCCAGCGAAAATGAGGTCGGACAAACAAACGGCGCCAACTCGCGAGTCAGCAGCGCGGCGACCAACTATGCATACTACTCACGAGCAGGAACCGAGCGGGCCAGCTCGGCCATCGCGGTGAACTCGGCGTCGACCTCGGGGGCGCGGGTCAGCCCGGAGACCAGCATCGTCACCACGATGTTGGCCGCGAAGCCGGGGATGATCTCGTACACGTGGCGCCAGGGGGTGTACTGCCAGGTGAAGACCACCGTGGCGCTCACCACCAGCCCGGCCAGGGTGCCGGCGGTAGTGAGCCGGCGCCAGAACAGCGACAGCAGCACGATCGGGCCGAAGCAGGCGCCGAAACCGGCCCAGGCGAAAGCGACCAGGGCAAGAATGGTGTCGTTCTTGGTCCAGGCCAGGGCGGCGGCCACCAGGGAGACGAGCAGCACTCCGAGCCGGCCCAGCCAGACCTGGTGGCGGGGGCTGAGCTCTTTGCTGAAAAAGACCCGCGTCAGGTCGTGCACCAGCGCCGAGGAGCACACAATCAGCTGGGACGACACCGTCGACATGATCGCCGCCAGCACCGCTGCCAGGACAAAGCCCGCCACCAGCGGGTGCAGCAGAATCGTCGACAGCGCCAGAAAGACCGTCTCCGGGTCGTCGAGGTGCCGGTCGGGGTGCTGGTTGAACCAGGCCAGGCCAGCCAGCCCGGTGACCACCGCGCCGCCCATCGAGGCGACCATCCAGGAGATCCCGACCCGGCGCGCGTGCCGGGCGTCCGCCGAGGAGCGCAGCGCCATGAACCGTACGATGATGTGCGGCTGGCCGAAGTAGCCCAGCCCCCAGGCCACCGAGGAGACCACCGCGACCAGCGCCACACCGAGCCCGGGTGAGGTGTCGGGCAGCAGCGAGAAGGCGTGTGGGTTCGTCATCGTCACCGCGCCGACGAGATTGCCCGGACCGACCTCGATGACCGCCAGCACCGGCACCAGAATGAGCGCCGCCATGATCAGCAGGCCCTGCATCATGTCGGTGTACGAGGCGCCGATGAACCCGCCGAAGAAGGTGTACAGCACGGTCACCCCGGCCACCACGAGCATCCCGGTCCGGTACGAGGAGCCGAACGAGTTCTCAAAGAAGACCCCGCCCGACACCATCCCCGACGACACGTAGAACGTGAAGAACGTCAGAATCACCATCCCGGACACGATCCGCAGGGCCCGGCTGCGGTCGTGCAGCCGGTTCTCCAGGAACGACGGAATGGTGATCGAGTTCCCGGCCACCTCGGAGTACGTCCGCAGCCTCGGGGCGACGACCTTCCAGTTCACCCAGGCCCCGGCCGTCAGCCCGATCGCGATCCAGGCGTCGGCCAGGCCGGTCACGTACAGGCCGCCGGGAAGCCCCAGCAGCAGCCACCCCGACATGTCCGAGGCACCGGCCGATAGGGCTGCGACTACGGGTGACAGTGACCGCCCGCCGAGCATGTAGTCGTCCAGGTCGCTGGTGCGGCGGTTGGCCCACAGACCGATCGCGATCATGGCGGCGAAGTAGGTGATGATCGCCGCCAGCTGGAAGACCTGGTCCAAGGGCATGAGGACTCCTTCCCGGCCTGCGCCGCCGCGGACCGGGCGGGTCGGGCCCAGAATCTACTGGCCCGGCACGCTTCTTCCCTTCCCTGTGTCAGAATGCGTCGCACCCCGACCGGTCCCGTACACACCCTCACGGCGGGGCGCCGCTGCGTACGCCCACGCCGCGAGGGCCAGCGGCTAGAGCCTCACGACCCGGGACTCCCAGGGCTGCAGGGTGTCGACGTCGTCGATCTCGTGGGTGGCGAGCAGGACCTCACCGGCTCCGTGGTCGGGCAGGTCGGCGGGCAGCCGTACCGGCTCGCTGCTCACGTTGGCCAGCAGCAGAACCCGCTGGTCGCCGAGGGTCCGCAGGCAGAGGAAGGTGCTCGGGTCTCCCGCGTGCAGGACCGTCTGCTCGCCGGTCCGGACCACCTCCAGGTCGTGACGCAGCTGGATCAGGCGCCGGTAGTGGTGGAAGACCGACTCCTGGTCGCGGATCTGGTCGGCGGCGTTGATCTCGACATGGTTCGGGTTCACCGCGATCCACGGGCCGGTCTCGGAGAAGCCGGTGTTGACCTGGCTGCTCCACTGCATCGGGGTCCGGGCGTTGTCACGGCTGCCCCAGGCCAGCGCCGGCAGCAGCGCCTCGGCCGGCACCCCGCTCGCCGTCGCCTCCGCGAAGAAGCTGAGCGACTCGATGTCGCGGAAGTCACCCAGCGCCTCGAACGGGTAGTTCGTCATCCCGAGCTCTTGGCCCTGGTAGATGTACGGGGTGCCGCGCTGCAGGTGCAGCACCGAGCCCAGGGTCTTGGCGCAGGCCTCCCGGAACCGGGGCGAGTCGTCACCCATCCGTGACACCGACCGCGGCTGGTCGTGGTTCTCGAGGTACAGCGAGTTCCAACCCTCGCCGATCCCCTTGTCCCAGCGGGTCACGTTCTCCTTGTACGCGACCCATGACCACTCCCGCCGGTCGAAGCGGCCGCCGGGGCCGTGGTCGAGGCCGACGTGCTCGAACTGGAAGACCATCGACAGCTCGCCGGTCTCGGGGTGGGTGTACTCGGCGGCCTTCTCCACCGTCACCATGGGTGTCTCCCCGACGGTGAGCAGGTTCTGCCCGTCCAGCACCTCCCGCTTCATCTCGCCCAGGAAGTCGTGCATCCGCGGCCCGTCGGCGACCATCCTCGCCTCGTACGAGATGGTGGCGCCGGGCGCAACCGGACCGTCGGCCAGCTCGGGCTTCGAGATCAGGTTGATGACGTCCATCCGGAACCCGTCGATGCCGCGGTCCAGCCACCACCGCATCATCTGGAAGACCGCCTGGCGGACCTCGGGGTTCTCCCAGTTCAGGTCGGGCTGCTTGCGGCTGAACAGGTGCAGGTAGTACTCGTCGCTGGCCGGGTCGTGCTGCCAGCCGGGCCCGGAGAAGAAGGAGCCCCAGTTGGTCGGCTCTGCGCCGGGTGTCCCGGGCTGGTGGCCCTCGCGGGCCGGGCGCCACCAGTACCAGTCGCGCTTCTCGGAGGCCGGGTCGCGGGACTCCTGGAACCAGGCGTGCTCGTCGCTGGTGTGGTTCACGACCAGGTCGAGGACCAGCTTGATGCCGCGCTCGTGGAGCCCCTCGATGAGGCGGTCGAGGTCGTCGAGGCTGCCGAACAGCGGGTCGACCTGCTGGTAGTCGCAGATGTCGTAGCCGTTGTCGTCCTGCGGTGACGGGTACACCGGCGACAGCCAGACGACGTCCACCCCGAGCAGTGCCAGGTAGTCGAGCTGCTCCAGAATCCCTTTCAGGTCACCGATCCCGTCGCCGTTGGCGTCAGCGAAGGAGCGCGGGTAGATCTGGTAGACGACGGCGTTGCGCCACCATCGGTCGGGGCGGCCGCGCAGGGCGGCTTCGGCGATGCTCAGGGTCATGGGCTGATTCTTCCGCTTTCTGGGCCACAGACCGGCACCTGCCCGGTGTTGCGTACGCGGCTGAGCCCTTCGTGCCCACGGCCGCTGCCTCGTACGGCTCGGTCAGCCACCGAACCCTCCTTCGGCTAGGGCGGTCCCTGCTGGGAGGAGTCGGAGGCGAAGCGGTGGGGAATGTCGGTGAAACGCTCCCGGTCCCAGGGCTGCTCCCAGCCGCCCGCGGCCAGCAGAGCGTCGGTCACGTACGCGGTGAAGCCCCACACGTACAGGTCACCGACGCTGAACCCGGGCCCGGTACGCCCGGAGCTGTGCCGCCACGAGCTCCGGTTGGCGGGGTCGGCCAGGGCGGCGAGCGGGACCCGGTGCACGGCGGCCACCTCCCCCGGCTGCGGCGACAGCGGGGCGGCCGGGGCGGTCCCGACGATCGGGTGGACCCGGAACGCCGAGACCTGGATCAGCGCGGCCGGGAGCTCACCGAGCACACGCACCGTGGCCGGGTCCAGCCTGACCTCTTCGTACGCCTCCCGCAGCGCGGCCTGCTGCGGGCTCTCTCCCGGGTCGACGGCTCCGCCGGGGAAGGCGATCTGCCCGGCGTGCTTGCGCAGGGTGGAGGCCCGCTCGATGAGCAGCAGGTCGGGCCCGCCGGGGGCCTGCGGGTCGCCCAGCAGCACCAGGACCGCTGCTTCCCGGCCCGTCCCCGGCGCGGCTTGCCGGCTGGCGAAGGCCTCCGGCTCGGGCGCCTCCAGGCCCTCCACCAGGCGCTGGTAAGGGCTTTGGCTCCCGAGGCCGGTCGGGTGGCTCATCGGCGGGGCTCCCGGACCAGCCGGCCAGCCTTCACCGGGTCGGTCTCGCCGGCCCCGTACGCGGGGCAGTCGCCCGCCACCGGGCAGGCTCCGCAGGCTGGGTTGCGGGCGTGGCAGCGGCGCCGGCCGTGCCAGATCACCCGGTGCGAGAGCAGTCCCGGCGCGGGAACAGGCTGGCGACCTCGTGCTCCAGCCGCTCCGGGTCCGTCGCCGAGCTCCAGCCAAAGCGGCGTGACAAGCGCAGAAAGTGCGTGTCGGTGGTGATCGTGGGTTGTCCGAACCCGTCGCCGAGGACGACGTTGGCGGTCTTGCGCCCTACGCCCGGCAGGGTGACCAGCTCGGCCCGGGTTCTGGGCACCTCACCGTCGAAGCGCTCCACGAGGGCGGTCCCGAGCCGCAGCAGGGAGTCGGTCTTGGCCCGGAAGAAGCCAGTCGGGTGGATCAGCTGCTCCAGGTGCTCCCGCCCAGCGCCGGCGAGCTCGGCCGGTCCCGGGTACGCGGCGAACAGGGCCGGTGTGACCGAGTTCACCCGCTGGTCGGTGGACTGGGCCGACAGCACCGTCGCCACCAGCAGCTGGAACGGCGAGCCGAAGTCCAGCTCGCAGCGCGCGTCCGGGTAGGTGGCGGCCAGCCCGCGGTGGACCCGCCGTGCCCGCCGGACCAGGGCCAGCCGGGATGTCGTCACAGTCGACAGCGTACGGGCCGGAGCCGGCGACTGCCCGTCTGACCAGGACGGTGCCCAGCGGGAAGCCCACCAGGACCAGGCGTCGACGCTCAGGCTGAGGCCCGGCACCTACCGGAACGACGGTCCTCGCCAGACCCGGCTGGCGCTGGTCCAGAAGGTCAGACCTGAACGGTGAGCTCGACCTCAACCGGGGCGTCCAGCGGCAGCACCGCGACACCGACCGCGCTGCGGACGTGCTGCCCGGCCTCGCCGAAGACCTCACCCAGCAGCTCGCTGACCCCGTTGGCGACCTTCGGCTGGCCCGTGAACCCAGGGTCGCTGGCCACGTACACGCAGACCCGGACCACCCGCCGGACGGCGTCGACCCCGCCGACGGCGTCGGCCGCCGCGGCCAGGGCGTTCAGGCCCGCAGCCCGCGCCAGCCGGTAGCCCTCCTCTGGGCTGACCTCGGCGCCGACCTTCCCGGTGGCCAGCAGCTTCCCGGCCTCGGTGGGCAGCTGCCCCGAGGTGGTCACCTGGTCACCGACCCGGGTTGCCGGCACGTACGCAGCGACCGGCGCAGCCACGGGGGGCAGAGTGATCCCCAGCTCGGCGAGCTTCTCGGAGGCGGTCACGGCAGTGGTCTCTTCAGGTAGGCCACCAGGCTCTCGGGGGTCATCCCCGGGACCACGGCCACCAGCTCCCAGCCGTCGGCGCCCCAGGTGTCGAGGATCTGCTTGGTCGCGTGCGCCAGCAGTGGCACGGTCGCGTACTCCCACTTCGTCATGGGCGCCACCCTAACGGCGCCGGCCGGCAGTCGAGCGGGCACCGGTACAGTCCGTGCCGCGCCCGGGACGAGCCGGGCCGCGGTCGGTCCGCCGCAGTGCGCGGGCGCAAGGTCCGTGCCGCGCCCGGGACGAGCGGGGAGCGGGTGCAGCCTCATCAGTACGGGCGGTCCTCTGGACCCTGACGAGGACCGGCTCTAGGATGGGCAGACCACGGCGAAGGAGCTCCCGGTGGTATGCAGAGTCTGTGGCCGGACAAGCAGCGACAAGGCCGTGTTCTGCACCGGCTGCGGGACCCGGCTGGAGCCGGTCCACCTGGTTGACGCGCCGTACCCGGGCTCTCAGGCACCGGCACCACCCACCAGCGAGCCGCCCGCGGCCTTCCCCAGCACTCAGCCCGTACCGGCCTACCCGCCGGCGCCGCCCGGCCCGGCGCCGTCTCGCGCCCCAGGCGCCGAGACCTCCGCGCCGGCGGCCGCGCCTACCGAGGCTGGGGACCAGCCCTGAGCCAGTGCGAAACCCCGTACGCTAGGGGGCATGCCCGAGGCCGCTCCCCTGCACGTCGTGAGCGGCAAAGGAGGCACCGGCAAGACGACGGTCTCGCTGGCGCTGGCCCACCTGCTGGCCCGCCGTGACGGCGACGTGCTGGTCTGCGAGGTCGAGGACCGGCACGACCTGACCCAGGTGCTGGGGGTCCCGACCGTGCCGCCCGGCGCCGAGCGCCAGGTGGGCCGGGACGGTGGAGCACTGCGGGCCCTGAGCGTCGCCCCCCGGCAGGCCCTCACCGACTACCTGGACCACAGCTTCCGCCTCGGCCTGGCGGGCAAGGCGCTGGAGGCCTCCGGAATGGTCGACTTCGTCACCGAGCTGGCCCCCGGGCTGAAGGACGTGCTGCTGATCGGCAAGGTCTACCAGGCCAGCCGGCGCCGGATGAAGGCAGCCGCGGACACGGTCCAGAACGTGGTCCTCGACGCCCCGCCGACCGGGCGGATCGAGACCTTCCTGACTGCCGGCGAGGCGCTGGCCGAGGTGGTCGCCGGCGGGCCGATCCGGGGGCAGGCCGAGTCGATCATGCGGCTGCTGCGCTCGCCGGCCACCCAGGTCCACCTGGTCACCACGCTCACCGAGATGGCGGTCTCTGAGACCTTAGCGGCCTTGTCAGCGCTGCGTCGGCAGGGAATCCGGCCGGGCCGGGTGATCGCGAACCAGGTTCTCGACCAGGTCCCGGAGCTGCCCGGGCTGGACGACCCGGGTCAGCGGCTGCAGGCGGCTCACGCTGCCGAGCAGGCCGCTGTCCAGGCTCAGCAGCCCTGGCGGGAGACGCTCGCCCAGGCCCTCGCCGAGGCCCGGCTGCCGCCCTTGGTGACGCTGCCGCGGCTCCCGGCCGAGGTGGACGCGGCCGGGGCCCAGACCCTGGCTGACCTGCTGCAGGCGCAGTGGAGGAGCTCATGACCGCCCCCGTCTTCGATGTTGCTGCCCTGGTCGGCGACCGCCGGGTGAAGGTGGTCGTCACCTGCGGCACCGGCGGGGTCGGCAAGACCTCGCTGTCGGCGGCGATGGCGCTGCGCGCCGCCAACAGCGGCCGCAGGGTGGTGCTGGTCACTGTCGACCCGGCGAAGCGGCTGGCGACGGCGCTGGGGCTGGACCGGCTGGGCGCCGAGCCGGAACCCGTACCCGAGGTCGGCGGCGGCAGCCTCGACGCGCTGATGCTCGACATGACCCACACCTTTGACGAGGCAGTCCGCTCCCACGCCCCCGCGAACCGGGTCGAGGCAGTCCTGCGCAACCCCTTCTACAAGGCACTGAGTACGTCGTTCGCCGGCACCCAGGACTACATGGCGACCGAGAAGCTGGGCCAGCTGTACGAGGCGGCGCAGCAGACCGGCCGCTGGGACCTGATCGTGGTCGACACCCCGCCGTCACGGTCGGCGCTGGACTTCCTGGACGCGCCGGCCCGGCTGGACCGGCTGGCGGACGGGCCGGCGATGCGGCTCCTGGCCCCGAAGAGCGGCCCGCTGCGGCTGCTCAACGTCGGGCTCTCGCAGGCCACGGCCCTGGTCTCCCGGGTGATCGGCAGCCAGGCCCTGTCAGACCTGCAGGTCTTCGCGTCGGCCTTCGAGTCGGTGATGGAGGGCTTCCGGCGCCGCGCTGACCGGGTCCGGACCCTGCTCGCCTCGCCGGCCACTGCCTTCGTCGTCGTCACCAGTCCTCACTCGGCCGCACTCACCGAGTCCCGGTTCCTCGTCGACCGGCTCCGCCAGCGCCACCAGACCGAGGCCCGCGGGGTGATTGTCAACCAGCTCCCGGTCCCGGTCCCGGTCAGCGCTGCTGACCAGGCGCGGCTGGCTGCCGTGCCGGCCGCGTACGCGTGGTGGCAGAGCACCTGGGCTCGCTACCGGCACCAGCGCGACGCCGTGGCGACGGCCCTCGGTGACGAGGTGCCCGTGACGGTCGTGCCCGTGATGGCCCGCGAGATCACCGACCTGCCGGCCGTACGGGAGCTCGGAGCCCTCGCGGCTGCCGGAACCGGGCTCGGCGAGCAGGACGAGGCCGCGGTTCTCGACAGGTGAGACCAGCTAGCCCCTGCGGCTGCCGGAGCTAGACCCCAGCAGAACCAGGCTCCAGCTCTTGATGTCCGAGCGCTGCCGCAGCAGCTGCCGGCGCTCCCGCTCGGTCATCCCGCCCCAGACGCCCCACTCAATCCGGTTGTCCAGGGCCTCCGCCAGGCACTCGCTGCGGACCGGGCAGCCCCAGCACACCGTCCGTACCCGCTTCTGGTCAGCCGGTTCAGGGAACAGCTCGTCCTGCCTGCCCCGGCACTTCGCCAGAAGGGTCCAGTCATCATGTTGACTCAAACGCATCTTCACTGATCCCTTCGAGTAGCGCTGGGGTGTCGCGACCTGCCACAAGCTACCACTGTGTGTCAGATCGTCTAGAGGTACAGCGGTTCGTGGGACCATAGCGCCCCCAGCGCCTCCTGGCAACACCTGAAGTGGCCGGAACCGGCGCCAAACCAGATGAGGAGATTCTCACCGCGCTCGCCTACCCTAGAGCCCATGACGCCTGCCGAGACCACCTCGAAGCTGTACGCCTTCGCGATGTTCGCCGTCGTCAGCGCGCTGGCTGGGGTCCTCTTCGCGGGCTTTGTGGTGCCGTTCGCGGCTCTCGGAGGCTCCACCGCCACGGTGGTGGCTGCGAGCCTGAGCAGTCTTCCCGCCGAGCTGGACCTGCCACCGACCGCTGAGGGCACCGTCATCTACCTCGGCAACGGCCAGCCGCTGGCCGAGCTGTACGCCGAGGACCGCAAGCCGGTCCCCCTGTCCCAGATCGCACCGGTCATGAAGACCGCGCAGCTGGCGATTGAGGACCACCGCTTCTACGAGCACGGCGCGGTCGACCTCAAGGGCACCCTGCGGGCCTTCGCCCGCAACACGGCCGGCGGCTCCACCCAGGGTGGCTCGACGCTGACCCAGCAGTACGTGAAGCAGGTCCAGGTCGCGGCGGCCGCGGCCCGCGGCGACCAGGAGGCGGTGCTCGAGGCGCAGGCGCCGACGTACGAGCGCAAGATCCGCGAGATGCGGTACGCGATCGCGGTCGAGAAGAAGTACTCCAAGGACGAGATCCTGGAGCGCTACCTCAACACGGTCTACTACGGCTACGGCGCGTACGGGGTGCAGGCGGCCGCCTGGCGCTACTTCGGCACCTCGGCCGACAAGCTGACCCTGGCGCAGGCGGCGATGCTGGCCGGGATCGTGCAGAACCCGAACCTGGACCCGAAGCACCGCCCGGCCCAGGCGCTGGAGCGGCGCAACGTGGTGCTGAACCGGATGGCCGAGCTGGGGATGGCCCAGCAGGAGGAGGTGGACCTCGCCAAGGCGCAGGGCTTTGACCAGAACCTGGTCCGCCCGCCCAACCAGGGCTGCATCACCTCGGCGTACCCGTTCATGTGCCAGTACGTCGAGATGTCGCTGCTGCAGAACCCGGCTCTGGGCGCCAACCAGGAGGAGCGGCGCAACACGGTGATGCGCGGCGGGCTGCGGATCCACACCAAGATCGACCCGGCGATGATGAACGTGGCCCAGAAGGAGCTGTCGAGCCGGATCAAGCCCACCGACCCCGTGATCTCGACCATGGTGATGATCCAGCCGGGAACCGGCCTGATCACCGCAATCGCGCAGAACCGCTACCAGATGGGAGCCAACGCCGACGCCGGCCAGACCTACTACAACTACGCGGTCGAGGCCGCGCTGGGTGGGGCTGAGGGCTACCAGGCGGGGTCGACGTTCAAGACCTTCACCATGGCCAACGCTATCGAGCGGGGGGTGTCGGTACGGACCCAGTTCGTCTCCTCGACCCCGATGGAGTTCCGCAACAAGTCCTTCCTGACCTGCGACGACGGAGCCGATGTGCGGTTCCGGTTCCCGTCGCAGTACCGGGTCGAGAACTCGACCGGCAACTACGGCGCGATCGACATGTACAAGGCCGCCGAGATGTCGGTGAACACGTACTTCATCCAGCTGGAGCAGGTGGCGGGGATCTGCCAGTCGGCCCGGATGGCTGACCGGCTCGGGGTGAAGATGTCCAACGGCAAGAAGATGGAGACCGAGTACGCCTGGTACCCGTCGTTCACGCTGGGGATCGCCGAGGTCTCGCCAATCTCGATGGCCAGCGCGTACGCGACCCTGGCGGCTCGCGGCAAGCGCTGCGACCCGATCATCATCGAGTCGATCAAGACCCGCGACGGCCGCGCGGTGCCGACATCAGACGGCAACTGCGAGCAGGTCATCAAGCCCGAGGTCGCCGACGCGGTGAATGCCGTGCTGCAGCGGGTGATGTCGAACGGCACCGGTACCCCGGCCCGGATCCAGGACGGCCGCCCGCAGGCCGGCAAGACCGGCACCACCGAGTCCAACGCCGCGGTCTGGTTCGCCGGGTACACCCCGAACCTGGCCGGGGTGGCCATGATCGCGATCGACAAGAACCCCCGCTACAAGTCCTACTGGGACCGGCGCAACCAGTCTCTGAAGAACGTCCGGCTGCCGGGTGGCTTCCCGCTGGAGGGGTCGGGCTCCGGTGACGCCGGTGAGATCTACGCCCCGGTGATGAAGGCGGCCCTGGCGAAGACCCCGAAGGACGACTTCGTCGACGCCCCCAGCTCGGTCCTCGACGGCACCCCAGCGAAGCCGCCGAGCCTGCGCGGGATGTCGATGAGCGAGGCCCGCACGGCGCTGGAGAACGCCGGCTTCGTCGTGACGACCCGCCAGACCTATGACAACCGCCCGGTCGGGAGCTGGACCGGTGGGGTCCAGTGCGGCTCGACGGTCGGCAGTACCTGCTACCTGCTGGTCTCGGCCGGGCCGCGGCCACCGGACCCGACTCCGTCTGTCGCACCGCCGCCGGGGGCTCCGCCGGCGCCTGTCCCGGGAGAGCCCACGTGAGACGTCTCGCTGCTGCCGCGGGGGGCCTGGCTGCGGCTGGTGCTGCTTGCTTCGGGTACGGGGTGCTGGTGGAGCGCCACGCCTTCCGGCTGCGCCGGGTGACGGCCCCGGTGCTGCCAGTCGGCCAGGACCCGGTCCGGGTGCTGCACGTCTCGGACCTGCACCTGTCGCTGGACCGGCGCCGTCTGGTCGAGTTTGTGGACTCGCTAGCCGGGCTGCGCCCCGACCTAGTGGTGAGCACTGGCGACAACCTGGCCTACGCGAACGCTCTTGAGGCCCTGGTGGGCGCCTACCAGCGGCTGCTGCAGTTTCCGGGGGTCTTTGTCTTCGGCGCCCACGACTACTACGCCTCGACCTCGGTGAACCCTTTGTCGTACTTCGGTGCCGGCAAGCGGAGCCGGGTCCGCCCCGAGCTGCCGCACGAGGAGCTGCGGGCGGCGCTGGTGGCCGGCGGCTGGGCCGACGTAGAGCACCGCCGGGTGATGCTGACCGTGAAGGGGCGCCAGGTCGAGGTCCGCGGGACGAAGGACGCCCACATCAGCCTGGACGACTACGCCACGGTCGCGGGGCCGCCGTCACCGGAGGCGGTGCTGTCGATCGGGGTCACCCACGCCCCGTACCAGCGGGTGCTGGACCCGATGACCGCCGACGGGGTGGACCTGATCTTCACCGGCCACACTCACGGCGGGCAGGTCTGCGTGCCGGGGTACGGGGCCCTGATCACGAACTGTGACCTGGACCGGCGCCGGGTGAAGGGCTTGTCGGAGCACAGCTGCGGTGGCCGTACGGCGGCGCTGCACGTCTCGGCCGGGCTCGGCACCTCGCCGCACGCCCCGTACCGGTTCGCCTGCCCTCCCGAGGCCACGCTGCTGACCCTGGTGGAGCGCGATAACCCGGTGTGAGTTCGCGGCCCGGATGAGCTAGACTCGTCCCCGGCCCTCGGGCCACCGGGGTGTGGCGCAGCTTGGTAGCGCGCATCGTTCGGGACGATGAAGTCGCAGGTTCAAATCCTGTCACCCCGACCAGCAGGTCACCAGCAGAGCCCTCGCCACTGCGGCGAGGGTTTCGTGCGCCCGGGGGCGACTCACAGTAGCCAACTCGGTTCCGCTCCCTCGGTCGCGGGCGAAGGACGCAGCAGCACGTGGCGCCCGGCCAGACCCTCCTGGAACCCCACGGCCGCGAGGATCTCGTCGCTCAGGTCGGGCCTGTCGGTCACCACCAGCTTGTCATCGTCATCGTCGAGGCGGTGGATGACCGCCACGCAGCGACCGCGCCCCTCAGCCACCGGGCTGTCCGGGCCCAGCAGGTAGGCGTCCAGCGGGTCACCGTCCGGGGCGGAGGTACCCGCGACGTACCCGTAGTTCGCGTCGTACCTGAAGCCGTGAGCGGGGTGCCGGCTGCCGTACGGGCGATCGATGGTCACGGTGACATCGCGCCCCGCATACGGCAACGCCAAGCGCAGCGACTCGGACTGGAACACGGTGGAACCTGCCGCGCCCGAGTCATGGGGTGACTTCACAGTGACAGGGTAGTAGTGCGGTGAAGGGGCCCCGAATTCGCGGAGCAGCTCGGGGCGACAGCATTCTTCGGCTACTGCAGCGGAGCTCGACCCCGGCGTGCCTCGTCCCTTGATGGCAGCCTTTTTCGTGGCGTACGCTATTCGGCTCCCTGTCCACAATCAAGCAATCAGGTCAGACCAAGCAGGTCGACCGAGGCTAGACGCGAGGGACCCCCCGGAGCGTGGCGAAGCCGTCCAGGTCGTCGCGGAACTGATCGAGTGTGGTGAGGGTGTACAGACCATCAATCTCCCCCGTGTCCCACAGCGTCCAGATGCGCTTGAGATCTGCCATGCGCCCCTTCCAGCCGATGCCATCGACCACCGCCAGGGTCACTTGCCCACCCGTGCGGGCGTCCGCCATCTCCTCAATCTCACGAACAGCATCCGTCAGTTTGGAGCCAGTCGAGTCGAAGCCCTTCGCTGCAACAGCGATGACGCAATCGCGACCGCCCATCGGGACAGCCAGATCAGCGGGAGCAGTGCGCCGGTTGCGTCCCTCAAAGCGTGTGCGTGGCTGATGGGCAGGTGGAGTGACTGCGCGATGGCCTCCAGCTCACCCTCAATCTTGCGTCCCGACTGCCCTGCGCTTGCCGCGGTGGCGCGCGTGCCAGCGCGGGCGACAAGAACATCCCCGAAGGAGTAGGTTTCACCGCGTTGAGCGCGCAAAAGGCGCAGCAGGTCGAAGTCCTCGTCTAGCCGAGTGATAAAGTCCGCGCCGTGGTCCAGCGCTGCCTTCCGCCAGCTCCCAGTGCTGAACCAGTCGCGAAGCTGATTGGTCAGCTTCTCGCGGCTCATGCCCACCACCAGGGCAAGGACGTAGGTCTGCTCGGGGTGCGTCACTGCCCAGGCGGTCACAGAGTCGATGTCGATGCCTTCCAGTGCCTCCAGCGCCTCAACCGCCTCGCGGATCTCTTCGGCAGCGGGCGTGGATGCTGTGGGGTCGATCTTCGCCGTGAGCCGCCCAAGTGACGCCACGTAGTCCTCGAAGGGAATGCCAGCCATGCCTCAGTCTCTCAGACCTGACACTCAGCACGCGACCAGCACGTACTCGACCGCCTCGCGGCGGCTCGCACTGCCGTGCGTGCCAAAGTGGTAACGATGTGGAACGGTGATGACCTCTGGGGCGGCGCCCTTCACGTCCCGCAGCATGCCGACCAGCGTGTCCAGGTGAGGCACAGCGTTTGAGCCGTAGGAGAGCACGAGGGTGGAGTCGCGGAAGCGCTCGAAGGTGGCAGCCAGCGCGCTCACGATGGTGCGCTTGGAGCCGAAGGGCGTCGCGCGCTTCGGGAGCTTTCGCGTCATGGTGTCCCGCATCACCTGGGCGGTCCCGTCCTGCCAGTAGTCAGACAATCCCTCCAAGAACCAGTAACGCTTCACATAGTCGTTGTCATCACGTGGGGGCGCATAGGGCGGGTCCAAGTAGACCAGGTCGCTGCCCTGCTCTGCCTCGGACACATCGCCGAGAGCGGCCGAGCACTGCTCTCCTTGGAACACGGCACCGTTCCACGCCGCCACACAGTCCACGAACTGCTCCTTCAAGGGAGTGTGAAGCTGCGCGCGCCCATCGTCGTAGCGAAGGCCGGTGACAGTGAAGACACCACGCGGCTGCTTGCGCGCCGCAGCCAGGACCAATGACGCTACAGCCACGTGCCGCTTTGAGCCGGACAGGCGCTCGATCTGTGACCATGCAGCATCAAGGAAGCGCAAGTCATCTAGGGTGAAGAAGAGACCGGAGTAGGTGCGAGCAATGAAGTCGCGTCCGTCCAGGTTCTCACCGGAGATAATGCGGTCTACCTCACTGGAGGCCAGGAGCTGGTTCTGGTTGACACACGCTGCCTTCGCAAGCGTCACGGGAAAATTGAGGTAGTCCCTCGACACCACCGAGTACCCCTGCGCCTTCAAGAGATAGGAAACAACGCCAGACCCAGCGAAGGGGTCCAGAGCAGTTGCACCCCCGACCTGCCGAAAGACCTCAGCCAGCATGGGAAGCAGCCGGTACTTCGACCCCATGTAGCGCAGGTGCGGGTAGAGCGACGCTCGCGCCAACGCAGCAGCATCCCGCCCAGCCTTCGTCGTCACACCGACCGTCATGGCCCCACTCTATGGCCCACCACCGACAACCAGCGCGAGACGCGGCAGCCCTCAGCCTGGCAGGCGACCACGCAGGGCGCGTGCCGTCATCGCGCCCAGGACCGGCGGCGCGAGGCACTCGTGATGAGCATTCGTGAGTGGGTGACGAAGCATGCACCACGCCACCGTTTCCGTACGCAGGATCTTGCCGTTTTCCCATGCCAGCTTGCACTTGGGTGTCGGAGTGGTCGGTGCCTGCCACCCGGCCAGCGGGTAGCACCGAGAACCCTCGTCACTGTGACGAGGGTCCTTCTGTGCTCTCCGGTCTTGCCAGCGTCCGTGCGGCTCAGAGGTCGCGCTGCTCGTACAGGCGAGCGGCGACCAGCACTGAGACCACCTGGACCGCGCAGCCAGCCAGGATCCCGACCACCCCGGTCAGGGGTGTGCTCATCAGACGGAGCAGGGCTGGGAGCAGGCTCGGGACCTGATGCAGCAGGATCATCGTGCCGAAGAGCGCGACCATCGGCACCGCCATCGTGTACACGCCGCCGCGCGCCGCGCCCAGCCGGAACAGCATCGGCATCTGCAGCCCGAGCACGAGCGACAGGAAGGCGAAGGCCAGTCCCATCATCGAGACCGTCGCCGCCAGGGTCAGCTGCTTCTGGGGCTCCGCGAGCGGGCGCAGGGCGACGGCCAGGCCGAAGCCGACGACCATCATCACGACCATGAGCAGCCCGACCAGCAGGTAGCGGGCCAGCACCACCTGCCGGCGCCGTACCGGAAGCAGCAGGTACATCGTGGACTGGTTGCTCTTCTCCTCCTGGCCGAAGAGGTTTGCCGGCAGGAAGGCCACGGTCACCATGGCGATGGTCACCGAGAGCGAGGCACCGCCCATCGCGACGTTGAGTGCCAGCACCGCGGCGGCAACCAGCAGGAAGGGCTGCACCGTACGGGCCTGCGCCGACAGCTCGGTCCGCAGAACAGTGGCCACTGTGCTCATCTCAGCGCTCCTTTCGGGTCAGGGCGGCGACGGCCTCGTCCAGGGCCGGCGCCTCGATCAGGACCTGCGGGCCGAAGCGGGCCGAGTCGTCCAGCCGTACGAGGCCCTCCAGGGCGCCGCCGCTGGTGCTCCTCGCCCCGACCAGGGCCTCACGGGCCGCCGGGCTGAAGGCGTCGGCCGGGCCGCGGGCGATCCCCCACTCCTCGCCCAGCTCGGCCAGCAGGCCCGCGTAGCAGGTCTGTCCGTTGCCGATCAGGTGCAGGTAGTCGGCGATCCGCTCCAGGTCGGAGGTGATGTGGGTCGAGAACAGGATCGTGTGGTGCTCGTCGAGCATGAACTCCCGGAAGATGTCGAGCACCTCCAGCCGGGCGACCGGGTCCAGCCCGGAGGTCGGCTCGTCCAGGATCAGCAGCTCGGGCCGGTGGGCCAGGGCCAGCGCCAGCTGGAGCTTCACCCCTTGCCCGCGCGACAGGTCCTTCACCTTGACGTCCCGGGGGACGTCGAGGCGGTCGAGCAGGTCGGTGAAGCCGGGCTGGTCCCAGGTCGGGTAGAAGCGGGCCAGGTTCGTCGCGGCCGCCCACGCGGTCCAGTCCAGCGGCAAGGACATCGTGTCGAGCACGACCCCGATCCGGTCGTGGTGGGCTCCGGGGCCGTCCCCCAGGACCTGGATCCGCCCGGAGCTGATCTTGACCATGGACAGCATCGCCTTGATGGCGGTGGTCTTGCCGGCGCCGTTCGGGCCGACGAAGCCGGTCACCATGCCGACCGGGACCCGCAGGTCGAGCGGTCCGAGGGTGAAGCCGCCCTGGTGGCGGACGACCTGGTCGAAACGGACCGCCTGGTCGGCGGCTAGCGTGTCGAGTCCCATCGCTGGGTGCTCCTCTCGTGAAGCTCGGCCAGGCTCAGCCCGGCCAGTCGAGCCGTCGTGACCGCCTCGTCGAGGTGGTCGTCCAGCCTGGTCAGCAGCCGTTCGCGGGTCTGGTCCTGGTCCTGGGCCAAGACGAAGCTGCCGCGACCGGCCTGGTTGCCGATCAGTCCTTCGGCGGCGAGGTCGTTGTACGCGCGCGTGGTGGTGATGAGGGAGACCTCCAGGTCCCGGGCCAGCTGCCGCAGCGACGGCAGCGCCGTCCCGGGCGGCAGGTCCCCGCTCCAGATCGCCTCCCGGACCTGGGTGACGATCTGCTCGTACAGGGGGACCCCGCTGGTTCGCGACAGGATGATGTGCACGAACTATATATAGCACATATGTACACCATGCACAACAAGTACGGTTCGCCCGGTCGGGCAGTGCCTGGATGGCGCCCGAGCCCCGCTGCCCCGCCCGGGCTGGCGCCCGGACCGACCAGTCACCAGGGAGCTTGCTCGGCTTAAGTTAACGTTTTAAGTTCATAGCATGAGTCTCGCCGACGAACTGCACGCCCTGGTTCGTACCCTCGACCGCTGGGCCGAGCGGATGCTGCGGCCCGAGGGCCTGTCCTACAACCGGTACGTGGCTCTGGCGATCCTCTCCCAGCACCCCGGCGCGACCGGGCGGCTGCTGGCTCAGGCGCTGCGGGTGAGCGAGCCGGCCGCCAGCGGCATCGTGCGGTCCCTGATCGAGTCCGGCCTGGCCGAGAACCACGCCGAGCCTGGGGACGGGAACGTCCGGCGGCTGCGGCTGACCGAGCTCGGCCAGCAGACCTTCACCCGGTGCTCGGCGCTGCTGGGCGAGTCGCTGGACGACCAGGCCCAGCGGATCGGGATCGACCCCGACAAGCTGGCCCGCACCGTACGGGCGCTGCACGACGAGGTCCTCCTGGCCCGCTCCCCCAGCACCCCCGAGCAGTCCTGACCCAGCCGTACGGGGCCTACGACGCCAGCCGAAGCACCGGCTCGATGATCAGGGGCCGGTCCGGTCAGCGGCCGGTACCCGCGTACACGACGGCCTCGCCGTCACCGTTCAGGCCGAAGGCCTCGTGAGCCGCCCGGACGGCACTGTCGACGTCCTCGGCCGCGACAGTGACCGAGATCCGGATCTCGGAGGTCGAGATCATCCCGATGTTGATCCCGGCACTGGCCAGGGCGCTGAAGAAGGTGGCGCTGACGCCCGGGGTGGAGCGCATCCCGACTCCCACCACGGAGACCTTGCCGATCTGGTCGTCGTACAGCAGGTTGGCGAAGCCAATCTTCTCCTGGCTGGCGCGCAGGGCGTCGATCGCCTTCTTGCCGTCGGTCTGCGGGAGGGTGAACGAGATCGCAGTGGTGTTGTCGACCACCGAGACGTTCTGCACGATCATGTCGATGTTGATGTCGACCCCGGCGAGGATCTCGAAGATCCGGGCCGCCTCGCCGATCCGGTCCGGGACCCCGACCACCGTGACCTTCGCCTCGCTGCGGTCGTGGGCGACGCCGGTGATGAGTGCAGCCTCCATGTCTGGCCTTTCGGTGATGAGCGATGCGTCGGTGACCCAGGTGCCGGGCTTGGTGGAGAACGACGAGCGGACGTGGACCGGCACGCTGGAGCGCCGCGCGTACTCCACGCAGCGCAGGTGAAGGATCTTGGCCCCCGTCGCGGCCAGCTCCAGCATCTCCTCGTACGCGATCTCGGGGATCCGCCGCGCGCCCGGCACGATCCGCGGGTCGGCGGTGAAGACCCCGTCGACGTCGCTGTAGATCTCGCAGTACTCCGCCTTCAGTGCGGCAGCCAGGGCGACCGCGGTGGTGTCGGAGGCCCCGCGGCCCAGCGTGGTGACGTCCTTCGTGGACTGGGAGACGCCCTGGAAGCCGGCCACGATGACGATGTCGCCAGCGCCCAGCGCCTCCACGATCCGGCCCGGGGTGATGTCGATGATCCGGGCGTTGCCGTGGGTCTCGGTGGTGATCACGCCGGCCTGGGAGCCGGTGAAGGAGCGCGACGAGTGCCCGGTGTCGGCGATCGCCATCGCCAGCAGGGCCGCTGACATGCGCTCGCCGGCCGTGAGCAGCATGTCGAGCTCGCGGGCCGGCGGCCGGGGGCTGACCTGCTGGGCCAGGTCCATCAGCTCGTCAGTGGTGTCGCCCATGGCGGAGATCACCACCACCACGTCGTGGCCGGACTTCTTGGCCTCGACGACCCGGCGCGCCACACGCTTGATGCTCTCGGCGTCGGCTACCGACGACCCGCCGAACTTCTGTACCACCCGACTCACTGGCACCTCCCTTGCCCGAGGGTTGAGTCTAGGGGCACTCTCCGGCTGCCACCCGACGTTCCCATCCCTGGTCAGGCGCCGTCGGCCCTGAGCTCCCCGGCGGGGTCGGGACCGCGGCCTGACCGGGTGGGTCACGCTGCGCGGGCCTGGTCGCTAGCACTCGCCGAGCAGTCCGAAGCCGGCCAGCCCGACCCGGGGGCACAATGGAGCGGTGACTTCCTCTTACCGGATCGGCGATGCCGACCGCGACGCTGCCGTGGAGCGGCTGCGCGGTCACCGCGACGCTGGACGGCTGAGTGACCACGCCTTCCAGCAGCGGGTCGCGACTGCGCTCGACGCCCGCACCCAGGCCGACCTCGACCCCTTGTTCGCCGACCTCCCGCACGAGCCACAGCCCGGCACCTTCGAGCTCTACCCCCACCAGGCAGTCGCCCCGTACGTGGCCCCCGAGGCGCACCGTCCGGGCTGGTCCGCCCGTACGGAGGCCCCACCCCGGCCCTCGTCAGACGGCTCCATGTCGATCAAGCTCGGCAAGCTGGAGATCAGCATTCCGACCGGGGTCCTCGTGGTGGCGGCCGTGATCGGCGCCATGGTCCTCGTGAGCTGGGCCGGCTGGAGCTGGGGGTGGATCTTCTTCTTCGGCCCCCTCATTGCGAACTCGTTCTCCCAGAAGCAGCGGAAGAACCGTCGCCACCGGAGCGACTAGCGCTGTTTCGATGGCTCCCGCCCGGGCTCCTCACCGACCAGGCCCGGCCCCGTCATGGTCATGAGGTGGTCAGCCGCGCCGGAGCGGAACCCGCAGGTCCAGCTTCTCGCTCTCGTTGTACGCCCCAGGAGTGCTCATCACCAGGACCCCGTCATCACGCCGCTCAACCCAGATGGAATAGAACCAGACCTTGCCAAAGCGGGCGACCACAGCTGCCTTCAGCTCCTCCAGCGCCCGCACGAAGTCCGCTCCCGTGACCTCAGCCAGCAGCAACGACCCCTCGGGCCGCTCCGGGGACAGTGACGCGCACGAGACATACATCAGCATGCCCCACTTCTCGCCCTCAAAACCTAGATGGCGGCTGACCTCAGGCGCACAGGGGCGATCATATTCCCGTAGTGAGGTCGACGGGTCGAGGCTCGCCACAATCGCCTCGCCGGTGTACTTACTAGGCGACCGGTACTCCAGTCTCGCCACCCGCGGGCCGGCCACCTCCGCGAGGTCGGCCAAGGCCTGGTCGACATGCTCAGGCGTCATCCCCGGAACCGCCACCAGCTCACGCCGCCCCAGCACAGTCTGGCGCCCCATAAACCTCCCGTCCTGGTAGCAGCCGGCATTCACCAGCAAGTGCCCCGAGAAAACCGACTCCGCCATCACGACCGGCGTACTCGAGCCGCAGTCCAAGGACTGGTACCGCCGGGCCACGTCCACCAGCTCAAACGACTCGATCCGACGAGGAACACGCGGACCGTCCAGGCCACTCCGAATGACCTGCACCTCCCCACCAGGCTCGGGCTGGACCGCCTTCTGCCGATCGCCGCTCACGATGACCCTCCCGCCGTTGACCTCCAGGGCCATCACCCGGCTCGCGTCAATCTCGCTCGCGACCATCCGAACCCGCTGCTCCAGCGTCACATCCGGAGCACACGCCGCAAGAATCAGAGCCGCTACCAGTACCAGCCAGCGGCATCCAGCCACCTTTGCTTCAATGACATCATCAGTAGTCGAGCCATTCCTCACTGGGATGGTCTAGGGCACGCTGAAGCCGCTGCGCACGGACAGGTACTGAACTCGGTCACCGTCCCAGTCAATCGTCACGTACTCGGCGGCGTCACCCGTGGAGAGCTCCGTGAGAACGTCCATGGCCGCCGACCCTAGCAGCGGCAGCGGGGGCTCGCAGGCGTTCTGTTGATCTCGTTAAGGCTCCAGGGCCGAGGATCGGCCTTCAGCCCAGATGATGATGCTTGTCAGATGCTGGTGGGGCCCGGGAGGCGACCAGAAAACTCGTCACCTCGATCCCCGAGGTCAGTCCAGCAGGTGCTGGTACTCCGGGTGGTGGTCAAGGTACGACGCGACGAACGAGCAGACCGGCCGTACGGTCAGGCTGCGCCGGGCCGCGTCGTCCAGGACGCCCCGGACCAGGACCGACCCGTACCCCTGGCCAGCGTGGGCCGGGTCGACCTCGGTGTGCGGCAAGGTCAGCACCGTGCCGTCGAGCTGGTAGTCGGCGAAGCCGAGCCGCTCCCCGCCGTCAGAGAGCAGCTCGTAGCGCGACTCGGTCTCGTTGATCCGTACCTCCACGACGACCATGCAAGCACAGGCCGACGGCCCAGACCAGGCTGGCTCAGGCCTTGACCACCTCGAAGGCGACACCGAGCTCGCCGTCACCGGCCCCCAGGTCAGCGACCTCATCGACCTGCACCGCGAGCACCTCGTCGGCGACCTCAGCAGCGCCGGTCCGCAGCGCGTCGGCAGCCGGGCCGGTGCCCGACCAGCGCAGCACGATCCGGTCCGACACCTCCAGGCCGGCACTCTTGCGGGCCTCCTGCACCACCCGGACCACCTCGCGCAGCCAGCCGGCCCGCACCAGCTCCGGAGTCAGCTCCAGGTCCAGCGCCACCGTCTCGCCCTGCTCGTTGACGACCGACCAGCCCTCCCGCGGGCGCTCGGTGATGATCACCTCGTCCGGGCCGACCTCGACCCCACCAGCGACATCGACCGTCGCCACACCGCCAGAGCGCAGCGCCTGCGCCAGGGCGGCCGCGTCAGCCGCGGCGATCGCCTGCGCCACCTGCGGGGTCTGCTTGCCGAACCGCTTGCCCAGGGCCCGGAAGTTCCCCTTCGCCGAGTAGTCGACCAGGTCCCCGGCACTCGTGAACGACTCCAGCCGGCCCACGTTCAGCTCGCTCGTGACCTCGGCCACGATCTCGTCACCCAGCAGCGCCAGCGTCGACGAGGCCACCAGCGCCCGCTGCAGCGGCTGCCGGGTCCGGACCCTCGCCTCCGAGCGGGCCGACCGGCCCAGCTCCACGACCCGGCGGGCCACCTCCATCGACGCCGACAGCTCGGCGTCGATCAGCGACTCGTCCGCGACCGGCCAGCTCGCCAGGTGCACCGAGGCCGGGGCGTCCTCGACCACCGGGACCACCAGGTCCTGCCAGACCCGCTCGGTGATGAACGGCACCATCGGCGCCAGCAGCCGGGTCAGGGTCTCCAGCACCTCGTGCAGCGTCGACAGTGCCGACGGGTCACCGTCCCAGAACCGGCGGCGAGAGCGCCGTACGTACCAGTTCGACAGGTGGTCGGTGAAGGCCGCCAGCGCGTTCCCGGCGGCGAGAGTGTCGAAGCCCTCCAGGTGCGCGGTCACCTGGCCGATCAGCTCGTGGGTCGCCGACAGCAGCCACCGGTCCAGCACGTGCCGCTCCGCCGGTGCCGGCGCCTGGCCCGGGGCCCAGCCGTTCGCCCGCGCGTACAGGGCCTGGAAGGCCACCGTGTTCCAGTACGTCAGGAGCACCTTGCGGACGAACTCCTGGATCGTCTTGTGCCCGACCCGGCGAGCCGACCAGGGCGAGCCGCCAGCCGCCATGAACCAGCGCACCGCGTCGGCGCCGTGCTCGTTCATCAGCGGGATCGGCTCCAGGATGTTGCCCAGGTGCTTGCTCATCTTGCGGCCGTCCTCGGCCAGGATGTGGCCCAGGCAGAGCACGTTGCGGTACGAGGACCGGTCGAAGACCAGCGTCCCCAGCGCCATCAGGGAGTAGAACCAGCCGCGGGTCTGGTCGATCGCCTCACAGATGAAGTCCGCCGGGTACGCCTGCTCCAGCCGCTCCACCGAGCCCGGCAGGTACGGGTAGCCCCACTGCGCGAACGGCATCGCCCCGGAGTCGAACCAGGCGTCGATCACCTCCGGCACCCGGTGCGCCGGAGCCTGGCAGCTGCGGCAGGCGAAGGTGACCTCGTCCACGTACGGGCGGTGCGGGTCCAGCCCCGACAGGTCGGTGCCAGTCAGCTCGGACAGCTCAGCCCGGGAGCCGACACAGGTCTGGTGGCCGCGCTCACAGCGCCAGATCGGCAGCGGCGTGCCCCAGTAGCGCCTGCGCGACAGCGCCCAGTCGACGTTGTTGCTCAGCCAGTCGCCGTACCGGCCGTCCTTGATGTGCTCCGGGTGCCAGCCGGTGGCCTGGTTCTCCCGCTGCAGCGCCTCCTTGACCTGGGTGGTGCGGATGTACCACGACGGCTGGGCGTAGTACAGCAGCGCGGTGTGGCAGCGCCAGCAGTGCGGGTACGAGTGCTCGTACTGCTGCACCCGCCACATCAGGCCCCGCTCCTGCAGGTCCGTCACGATCACCGGGTCGGCAGTCTTGAAGAACAGCCCACCGACCAGGTCCAGGCCCTCCTCGAAGGTGCCGTCCGATTGGATCGGGTTCACCATCGGCAGCCCGTACTGGCGGCAGGTGAGCATGTCGTCCTCACCGAAGGCCGGGGCCTGGTGCACCAGCCCGGTGCCGTCCTCGGTGGTGACGTACTCCGCGGTGACGATGTAGTTCGTGCCGCCGACAACGTCCGGCATCTCGACCAGCTCGAACGGGCGCTGGTACGTCCACAGCTCCATCTGCGAGCCGGTGAAGGTCGGACCCAGCCGCCAGCCGTCCCCCAGCACCTTCTCGGCCAGCGGCTCGGCCACCACCAGGGTCTCAGTGTCCTTGCGGGCCACCACGTACGTGACGTCGGGGTGCACCGCGACCGCGGTGTTCGAGACCAGCGTCCAGGGAGTAGTGGTCCACACCAGCAGGTCCGCCTTGCCAGCCAGCGGTCCGCCGGTCACCGGGAACCGCACGTACACCGACGGGTCGCTGACCGTCTCGTACCCCTGCGCCAGCTCGTGGTCAGACAAGGTGGTTCCGCAGCGCGGGCAGTACGGGGCGACGCGGTAGTCCTCGACCAGCAGCCCGCGGGAGTGGATCTGCTTCAGCGCCCACCAGCAGGACTCCACGTAGTGCGGGTCCATCGTCCAGTACGCGGTGTCCAGGTCGACCCAGTAGCCCATCCGGGTGGTGAGCTCGGTGAAGGCGTCGACGTGACGGCTGACCGACTCCCGGCAGCGGTCGTTGAAGGCAGCCACCCCGTACCGCTCGATCGCGGGCTTGCCGTTGATCCCGAGCTCTCTCTCCACCGCCAGCTCGACCGGCAGCCCGTGGCAGTCCCAGCCGGCCTTGCGCTCCACGTAGTAGCCCTGCATGGTCTTGAACCGCGGGAAGACGTCCTTGAAGACCCGGGCCTCGATGTGGTGGGTGCCGGGCATCCCGTTCGCGGTCGGCGGGCCCTCGTAGAAGGTCCAGCGCGGCCCGTCCTGGGTCTGCTCCATGGAGCGGGCGAACGTGCCCTGCTCGGCCCACAGGTCGAGGATCTGGCGCTCCATCGCCGGCAGGTCGACCTGCGGCGGGACGGGGTTGTAGGCGCGGGCCTGGTCGGTCATCAGCGGGTCCTTCGACGTCGGGTACGGCGAAGGGACGAGCCCGCCCGGTGGGGCGACCCGCGGTACCACCCTTCTTGGGGCCTGACCGGCCCCCGCTCGGTTGCTGCCCGCTGCCGGTTCTAGTGAGCCTGACGGCCGTTCTTCCGGCGGCTCCAGGGTGATAGCCCCATCGTCGCTGTGCGGACAGCCGCTGATTCTACCGCCTCCCCCGACCCCGGGGCCACCGTTGTGCGGCCCTGGCCAGGGCGGGTCACAGGGCGCGGTGCGGGGCCCGGCTGGGCTCGTCGTGGCCGCGCTGACGGACCCGCTCGGCCACCACCTCAGGCGAGATCGACCCGGCGGGCTGCCAGGGCAGCACCTTGGCGATCACCGACTTCCAGGCCGGGTCCTTGGTCGCCGCCACCGGCTGCGGCACCTTCCGGCGCTGCGGCAGGGTGAAGCGCAGGTCAGCCGGGACCATCGAGTCGACCGCCCGTACGAGCTCCTCGCCGTTCTCGTACAGGGTGGGCTCGATGTCGTGGCCGAAGCCGTCGCTGGTGACGACCACCCGGCCACCGTCGGGGTACGCCAGCAGCTGCACGATGTTGCTGGAGGAGATGTCGATGCCCTGCTCCTCGTTGCGGCGCAGGTGCACCATCCCCGGCATCAGGTAGACCGCGGCGCCGGGGTGGTCGGCGCAGACCGACGGGTGCGCGCCCGGGCCGCCGCTGCGGGGCCGGCCGTACTCGGGTAGGTCCTCGGGGAAGCCGAACGGGTTCTCCAGCGGCTCCGGCTCGGGGATCCCGATCAGGTGCCGGTCGCGTACGGTGGCGGCCAGCTCGGCCACGTCGATCGCGGTCACCTGCTTCACCTCGTCGAGCAGCTCGGCCGGGGCGGTCGCCCGCAGCCCGAGCAGGTCGTCCAGCGCGGCCCGGCGCAGGATGGCGAAGTGCTGGTTCGGGTCGGTGACCTGCCGGTGGGTCTCCATCACGATGTCGATCAGCTCTTGGGGCCGGGCACCGCTCTCGACCACGTCCCGCAGCGCCGCCTCCAGCGAGCCGAGCAGGAATCCGGCCGGGGCGTCGTCGGTGACCGCCGCCACCAGGATCGCGCCGCGAGCCACATCGATCCGGGTGGTCTGGGAGCGAACCCCCTCGTACCCGGGCCGCTGGACCTGGATCCGCCGCAGCGCCCGGGACGCCAGCACCCGCCCGAAGACCTGACCGACACCGCGGCCAGGTACGGGGCTGAGCAGCCCGACCTCGGCGCCGGTGACCTGGGTCACGGCCGGCCGGGGGCGGGTCATCAGCAGCCGCTCCGGCGGCGACCAGCGCTCATCGGCCGGCAGCCAGATCCCGACTCCTTCCGGCGGCGTGCCGTCGTAGCACAGCGCCATGTTCCCGGTCGTGAAGGCCACCTGCAGAAACCAGCGCAGCGCGCTCGGGGCGAGCCGCTGCAGCCCCATCTCGGGGAAGCCGGCCATCCCGAAGCCCTGGGCGCCGACCTCGCGGCGCAGCAGCTGGCCGAACAGCGACGGCTGCCGGGCGCTCTCGGCCCGTACCGCGACCACCCGGCTCAGCAGGTCCAGGTCGGGACGGGTCAGCCGGCTCTGCAGCCAGGCCACCCCCTCGGCCAGCCGGTCGTTGGCCCCGCTCACCGTGAACGTGGTGTGCAGCCCCTTGACCAGGCCTCGGACCTTGATCCCCTCCGGGGGCCGGGCGGCCAGCACCAGGTCCCGCGAAGCCGCTAGCCAGCCCCGGGTCTCGGGCGTCTCGTCGGCGACCCCGGCCCGGAAGACCAGCGACACCCGGGTCGCCGGCCGGGGTGACCCGGTGGTCCAGGTCGGCACCCCGTCAGTGGTGCTGCGCTTCCACATCAAGCTCGCGCTGCCGATCGACACGTCCCTACGTCCCCCTCTTGCCCTCGTGCCCCCCCAAGGCCCTCACCGAGTGTGGGTCTCCCCGCCGTGTACGGCAACGCTGCTGAGGCAGGTCTCATCTGCCACGGCCACAGCGGTACCTGGGGCCTGCCCAGTTCCGGCCGGCCTGACCGCCGGGTACGCCGGCTGTCCAGGGTGAAGGCGATGGTCCCAGCCCGGCGGCCTGACCCAACTCCTGGAGCCCCACCGACAACCGACGAGCCCGACCCCAGGCGGGGACGGGCTCGTGGTCGTGCCGGCTACTGGTCGGGTGTGGGGTCGTGGCCCTTCAGCGCCGACAGCCGGGCGTAGTAGTCGTCGATCTCGACCTCGCCCCTGGCCAGGCGCTCGTTCAGGATCAGCAGCGCGTTCTGCACCGGGTCTGGCTGGGCCGGGCCGCCCTGCGGCAGCCTCAGTCCGCCGTTGCGGCGCAGCGCCCGTACGATCAGGACCGCCGCCACCACCAGCGCCGCCAGCACCAGCAGGCTGACCAGCCCGGGCACCAGCATCGGCACCGAGCATCCTCGAGTACCTCTCATCGTTGTCTCCTTCACGCTCGTGGGTCAGCATCAGTGTTCAGCACCCAGATGTGAGCAGGCTGTGACGATGCTGTGGCGTGAGAAGAGTCTCAGACGCTGACCGCACGGCGGCCCTCGAAGGCCCGCCCCAGGGTGATCTCGTCGGCGTACTCCAGGTCACCGCCGACCGGCAGCCCGGACGCCAGCCGCGACACCGAGACCCCCATCGGGACCAGCAGCCGCGACAGGTACGTGGCGGTCGCCTCCCCCTCCAGGTTCGGGTCGGTGGCGATGATCACCTCGGTCACGGTGCCGTCGGCCAGCCGCTGGCAGAGCTCCTTGATCCTCAGGTCGGCCGGGCCGCGGTTGTCGATCGGGCTGATCGAGCCGCCCAGAACGTGGTACGTGCCGCGGAACTCCCGGGTCCGCTCGACCGCCACCACGTCCTTCGACTCCTCGACCACGCAGATCGAGGTCTGGTCGCGGCGCGGGTCGCGGCAGACCCGGCACAGCTCGTCGGAGGAGATGTTGAAGCAGACGCTGCAGAACTGGACGCCCTGCTTGGCCCGCAGCAGCGCGTCGGCCAGCCGGGTGACGTCCGCCTCGGGCGCGTCCAGCAGGTAGAAGGCGATCCGCTGGGCACCCTTCGGGCCGATCCCAGGCAGGGTCGCCAGCTCGTCGATCAGGTCCTGGACCGGGCCCTCGTACACGCCGTCCGCTCCTCGTCATCGTCTGCCGCCGCGATCCTACGCGGAGTTGGCCCCGGTCACCGGCCGGCGCCGCCGGGCGTGGCTGTGCCCGGGGCGGTCCCGAGCCCGGCGCTCGCCGCCCAGGGCGTACACGCCGGCACCGCCGACCCGGCACCCGGGTGTACGTCAGGCCTGGCCCGCCAGCCGCCCAGCCACCTGGTCGTCATCAGGCCTGGCCCGCCAGGGTGCTCGCCCGTGAGGCGCTTCCCCGCCCCGGTCAGCCTGTGGCTCTGGTCAGATCCCCAGGTTGGGCATCTGCGGCATGAACGCCTGCTGCAGCCCGGAGGCCTTGCCGCTGGCGTCGCGGACCGCGGCCACCACCAGGTCGGCCAGGGTCTCGGTGTCCTCAGGGTCGCAGGCCTCGGGCTTGATCACCAGCCCGACCAGCTCCCCGGTGCCCTTGACGGTCGCCGTGACCAGCCCGCCGCCGGAGGTCCCCGTGACCTCGCTCGACTCCAGCTTCTCCTGAGCCTGGCTGAGCTGGCTCTGCATGGCCTGCGCCTGGGCCATCAGGTCATTGATGTTGAAGTTCTCCATGGCTCCCTTTCACTGGTCGTCGTCGACGACTTCTGCACCCAGCATGGTACGGAGCAGCTCCTCGGCACTCTGCTCACCGACCTCCGGGTCGTCCGGATCGATCTCCCCCAGCCCCTCGTCATCGCCGGTTTGTGGGCTAGCGGCGTCCCGCTCCTGGCGCGCTCGCTCCAGCAGCGCCGCGTGGCTGGTCGGCTCCGGGCGCTCCTGCCCGCCGGGCTCCGGACCGCCACGCCCTGCAGCCGGCAGGGCGCGGCCCGAGGCGGGCCCGGCCGAGGTCGGCGGGGTGGCACTCGGCTCAGCCCAGGGGTCGGGGCCCGGTCCGGCCGCTGGGCCCGGGGACCCGCCCAAGGCGGGGTCGGGGCCGACCACCTGGCCCGTCGAGGTGGCCTCTGGAGCACTCGAAGCGGGCTCTGGGCCAGGCGCAGGTGCCGCCGCGTCCGGGGAGCCCGCCGCGTCGACGCTGGCTGCCGGGCCGCTTCCAGGGTCCGCGTCCCGACCGGTGGGGGGTGCTGAGCCCGCACCGGGAGCTGTCGGCGGAGCCGGGTCGGTCGAGGCCGGGCCGCGTCCTGAGACTGGCCGCGTCACCCCGGGCCGCGGCACGTCTCTCCTCGTGGGAGCGGCCTCATCGGCCATGGCCACGATCCGCAGGTCAGCGCCCATCACGTCCACCAGCGCATCGCGCAGGATGTCCTCGTGGCCGCCCCGGGCAAACTGCTCCCGGATGCCGTCGTTGCTGAAGGCCAGCACCAGCGCGCCGTCGCGCACCTCGGTCACCTGGGCATGCTCCTTGAGCCGCATCCAGGTCACCCGGCGGCGCTTCATGACCGCCGACAGCACCTCGGGCCAGAGCCGACGGACATCGGCCGCGGACACCCCGCCGGAGGAGACCGCCTCCGGACCTGTGGCACCGGGTCCCGGGCGCGGGCCGGCCGGGCGTGCCGGATGGCCGGGGCCTGCCGAGCGTACGGGCTCCGCCGGGCGCACGGGGCGCTCCTTCAGCGTCGCCTGGTCCCGGTCGGCGGGCGGCTCGAACTCGTCGTCGGGTGGCGGCTCGTCCAGGTACCCGGCCGGAGAGCGGGACGGGCGCGGGTCGGGCGCCGGACCCGGCCGGGCCGTCGCGGTGGCCGGCGCCTCGGCAGGTCCGCGCTCCGGGTGGGTCTCAGGCCGCGGCCCCTCGGCCCCAGAGCGCTGCGGACCGGAAGGCTCGGCAGGCCGCCCCTCGGAGCGCCCGGCACGAGGCTCGCCCTCCCCAGAGCGCCCCGCAGCAGGCCCGGCAGTCCCGGGGTGCTCGCGAGCCCCTGCCGGTGCGGGCCGCGAGAAGGCCCCTGACGGCTGCGCCGGGCGGTCGGTACCCGCCGGCGCCGACACCCAGTCTCCGGTGCTGGCCCCAGGCGGCGCCGCACCTGGGCCGGACGGCATCCCGAGCCGCCGCTCCAGCCGGTCCAGGCGGGCGTGCAGGCCGCGTCCGTCCTGGTCAGCGCCGGGTAGCAGCACCCGGGCAGACATTAGCTCCAGGTGCAGCCGGGGCGCGGTCGTACCGCGCATCTCAACCAGGCCCTGGGCGATCACCTCGGCGGCCCGCGTCAGCTCCCCCGGCCCCAGGCCCTGAGCCTGGACCGCGAGGCGCTCCGCCTGGTCACCGGCCACATCAACCAGCCCCGAGGAGACGGCGTCGGGGACCGCGGCCACGATCACCAGGTCCCGCAGCCGTCGCAGCAGGTCCTCGGCGAAGCGGCGCGGGTCCTGCCCGACCTCAACCACCCGGTCGATGGTGGCGAAGACCCCCGCCCCGTCCCCAGCCGCGAAGGCGTCGACCATCTCGTCCAGCAGCGAGTCCGGCGTGAAGCCGAGCAGCCCGACCGCCTGCTGGTACGTGACCCCGTCCGGCCCCGCACCGCCCAGCAGCTGGTCCAGCACCGACAGCGAGTCGCGCACCGAGCCAGCTCCGGCCCGTACCACCAGCGGCAGCACCGCCGGGCTGACCTTCACCCCCTCGGCCTCGCACAAGCCCGCCAGGTAGCCACTGAGCACCTTCGGCGGCACCAGCCGGAACGGGTAGTGGTGGGTACGGGACCGGATCGTCCCGATCACCTTCTCCGGCTCGGTCGTGGCAAAGATGAACTTGACGTGGGGCGGCGGCTCCTCGACCACCTTGAGCAAGGCGTTGAAGCCGGCCGCCGTGACCATGTGGGCCTCGTCGACGATGTAGATCTTGTAGCGCGAGTGGACCGGGGCGAAGAAGGCCCGCTCCCGCAGGTCACGGGCATCATCAACACCGCCGTGGCTAGCGGCGTCGATCTCGATCACGTCGATCGACCCGGGGCCGCCGCGGCTCAGGTCACGGCAGGAGCGGCACTTCCCGCACGGCTCCGGGGTCGGACCGGCGGCACAGTTCAGGGCCCGGGCCAGGATTCGGGCCGACGTGGTCTTGCCGCAGCCCCGGGGCCCAGAGAAGAGGTACGCGTGGTTGACCCGGTTGTTCGCCAGCGCCCGCTGCAGCGGCTCGGTGACGTGCTCCTGCCCGATCACGTCGGCGAAGACGTCCGGCCGGTAGCGGCGGTAGAGCGCCAGCGGCGCAGCCGGGAGAGTGAGCGCCCCCTCAGCCGCACCAGCGGCCCCGGCCTGCTCCGGCGCGCTGCCGCCCGGTGCGGGGTCGTTCGGTGCGGGGTCGTTCGGTGCGGGCTCGCTCGCGGTCCTGCCTGGCACGGCAGGCTCGCCGCCCCGAGCCGTGACCGGGGGCTCACTAGCAGCGCTGCCCTCCGGCCCGGGCTCGCTGGCAGAGCTCGCCACAGCAGCGGTCTCGGCCCCGCTCACAGCAGACGACGGCTCGGCAGCCCCAGAGCTCGGCTCGGCTGCGGGCTCGTCCAGGTTCCCGAACAGGTCCGGCCCCTGCTGAGGCTCGGGCCCGTCCAGGTTCCCGAACAGGTCCGGACCCTCGTGAGGCTCGAAGTCGAGCAGGGCGTCGTCCTCATCCACGCAGCACACCCTATGCGGTCGCGCTGACAGACCCGGCGGCGGTGACGGAAACGGGGGCCGTCTCGAGCACCGCCATCCGCGATGCCCAAGACGGCCCCCGTCCCGGTGCTGGCCGGAGCCAGCAGGGTCCAGCGCGCTGGACCCTCCCCCTGTCTGTGAGGCCGCCGTGCAACGACCGCCCAACCGGAGCTGGCGCTGAACATCTCCAGCACCGGCCAGACGGTCCACCCGGGACCTTCGGCTGCCCCGAGTGCAACGACGTACCGCGGGGACAGGCACCCTTCATTCCCCCCGTAAGTCCGGCGAACCGGGCTCGTGAAGAAGGTAGGGGGCCAGACCCCTCCAGCCAGAGCCGCATGAGAGGAATCTCACCGGGCTGTGTTTGATCGCCGCTGTGCTTGATCGCCGCCGCCTGCGCGGCGGCTGGCCGGCTCGCTATAACCCCC
>CALBCJ010000003.1 GCA_937926975.1 uncultured Propionibacteriaceae bacterium
GGGTGCACGGCGTCGGACTACTCGACCCGTCCGGCCTCGCACACCTGTACGTCGGAGACCTCGTCGACTCAGGCACAGGCAGAGACGACGGGGCAGCAGCCGGGCTGCCCGAGCAGCCCGCCAGCAGGGCAGCGCCCAGCACAGCGCTAGCGAGACGACGACGGAACCGGATCATCATCGAGCCTCCTGAAGGTGAGTAACCACAGTCTGCTCGTTCCTGACACAGACCGCAACCCCCTCCGGGGATCTGTGGAGAAAATGACAGGAAGCAGCCACCGGGCCCGGCTGGGGCTCGAGGTCGAGCTGGGGCGCCCGTACGGTCGGGACGGCCCCTCACAAGGTGGTGGCGGTGGTGCTGGCCGGACACGTCAAACCCGGCGCCGAGGTGCTCCTCGACGCCGGGTGACTGCGCTGTTCTCTCGACTGGTGCCCGGTCAGCCGTGCCCGCTCTTGGGGCCCGGGACCCAGGCCCTGAACCTCACCTGACCAGGGACAGCGTCACCTGGGTGGAGTCGGACTCGGTCGTTCCCCGGTTCGGGGTGACGAGCTTGGTGGTGACCGACCCGGTGGCGGTGTTGACCTCCAGGGTCCGCACCGGGTTGTCGCTGGAGTGCAGGCTGGTGAGGTAGCTCACGACCGTGTTGCCGTTTGCCCCCTTGTCGAGCCGGGTGCCCCAGGAGCCGGTGTGACCGGAGAACACCATCTTGATGTTGGGGTGGACCTTGATCAGGTTGTCGAAGAGGTACTGCGGGGAGGTCGCCCCGTACTCAGCGCTCTGGCCGATCTCCAGCGAGCCGTTCAGGTAGGAGTGGGTGACCACGATCACGTTCCGCTTCGGGTTGGACTCGACGACCTGGTTGGCCCAGGCCACCGCCTCGGCGCGGGGGTAGAGCTCCAGGGTCAGCACCAGCCAGTCCACGCCTCCGGCGGAGAAGGTCTGGTACATGTTGTCGCTCTTGCCCGACTCGAAGGTGCCGCCGACCCCAGTGAAGCGGCTGGCAGGGAAGGTGGCGTTCCACTCCTGAGTCTGGCGGACCAGGATGCGGCTGTCGCACTGGTCGGCGCCGAGCTTCTTCGGGCAGTCAGGGTGGTCCTGGTACGCCGCTCCACCCGGCCCGGGGTTCTTCGGGTCGCCGTTGTAGCCGACCGCTCTCGTGTCATGGTTGCCGATCGCCGCCTGGTACGGGATCTTGGCCTGATCGAGAATGCCGAACGCGGCGTCGGCGACCGCGTACTGGGAAGGCTCCAGCCAGCCCCAGTTGGTGACATCACCGGAGTGCAGCACGTAGCGCAGGTCGAGCTCCTCCCGGTTGCTGACCAGCCACTGCATCCGGTCCCGAGCGCGGGTGTCAGAGGGGTGGTGGACCTCGTTCTGGGTGTCCGGGAGCGCCGCCAGCCCGAAGACGGTGTCGGTCGGTGACGGTGCCGACGTGACCGGAGCCCCGTAGAAGGCCACGTCCTCCTTGGCCCAGCCGGCACTGGCCAGGTCGTCCTGCTGCTGCTGGGAGACGGCGTAGTGGTGGTGGTTCTCCTTGGTGAACCGGATCACCGGGACGGCGCAGCCGCTGGAGCCGGGCAGGGCGTAGAAGTTGACCCCGGCGTCGCTGTAGCCGAGCTTGGCGACGGCTGCGTCCTTGTCAGCCCCGGCCTGAAGCCAGATGAAGTCGCCGGTGGCCGCGTGGTACAGCCGGTGCACCGGGACCAGGCCCGGCCCGGCAGCCGTGCTGGCCGCAAACGGCGTGCCGTGGTCGGTGGTGAAGCCGTACGTGTTGACGGCCTTGTCGGCCTCCTGGCGCCAGGGAGTGAGCAGTGTGGCCTGCTGAGTGGGGCTGCTGCGCTGGTAGACCGGGCTCGTCAGCGCTTCGCAGGCGTTGGCGCCCCAGGAGCGCCAGGCCCCGACGACGACGGCTGATGCCGCGACGAGGGCGACGGCTAGGACGGCTGTGAAAGTTCTCCTCATGAGACCTCCGGGGGTGTGTACAAAGCGAGTTTCCGACCACTATACCTGAGAGGGGCCGAAGAAATCTCAGGAACTCAGCGCGTGACCGGCAGGCCCGGGCCTGGTGGTTCGGCTCGCTTCCGGCGGCTCCGGCACGCCGGTGCCGAGCGGTGACACCGCATCTCTTCTGCGCCCGGTCGCGGGCTGGCGCCCGGCAGAGGGGCTGGGCCTGGCAGAGTGTGGGGCAGCCACCAACTCTCAGGAGGTCGCGATGCGAGCGCCAGCCAGCACCTACCGGCTGCAGATCACCGAGGACTTCGACCTGCTGGAAGCCGCAAAGACGCTGCGCTACCTGCAGGCCCTCGGCGTCGACTGGGTCTACCTGTCACCGGTGCTGGGCGCCGGGACCGGCTCTGAGCACGGGTACGACGTGACCAGCCACGCCGCCGTTGACCCTTCCCGGGGCCGGGGAGCCGGGCTGGCGGCCCTGTCGACCGAGGCGAAGCGGCTCGGGATGGGAGTCCTGGTCGACATCGTCCCGAACCACGTCGGGGTGGCCCGACCCTGGGAGAACGAGTGGTGGTGGCACGTGCTGACCCACGGCCAGGACTCCCAGTACGCCTCGGCCTTCGACATCGACTGGGACTTCGGTGGCGGCAAGGTCCGGATCCCGGTCGTCGCTGACGAGGACCTCAGCCCCGACGGCAGCATCTCGAACCTGCGGCTGCTCGGCGGCGAGCTGCACTACCACGACCAGCGCTTCCCGCTGGCCCCCGGCACCGCTGACGGGCCGGTGCTCGACCCGAACGCCGTGCTGTCGCGGCAGAGCTACGCCCTGACCAGCTGGCGCGAGGCCGACCGCGGCCTCAACTACCGCCGCTTCTTCGCCGTCAACACCCTGGTCGCGATCCGGGTCGAGGACCCGCAGTGGTTCGAGGCCTCCCACGAGGAGATCCGGCGCTGGTTCGACGAGGGCCTCGTCGACGGGCTGCGGATCGACCACCCGGACGGGCTGCGGGACCCGGCCGGCTACCTGGAGCGGCTCAGTGAGCTGACCGCGGGCGCGTACGTGGTGATCGAGAAGATCCTCGAACCAGGTGAGGAGCTGCCACCTCGCTGGGCGACCGCCGGAACCACCGGGTACGACACGATGGCCCTGGTGGACCGGGTGCTCACCGACCCGGCCGGCGAGGCCGGGCTGACCGCGCTGGAGGACGAGCTGCGCGGCGCCCCGGTCGACTGGGACCAGCTCACCCACGACACCAAGCGGGCCGTGGCCGACGAGATCCTCGGCTCTGAGACCGCCCGGATCGCCCGCGAGGCGCTGCTGGTGCTCGGCGAGGAGGCCGACACCCCCGAGCTGGTCGACGCCGTGGCCGAGGTCCTCGCCTGCTTCCCGGTCTACCGCTCGTACCTGCCCGACGGCCGCGACCACCTGGTGACCGCGCTGAAGGCCGCGGTCCGGCACCGGCCCGACCTGGCGGGCACCATCGAGGCGCTGACCCCGGTCCTCACCGACGGCGCCACCGCCGCCGCGGCCCGCTTCCAGCAGACCTCCGGGATGGTGATGGCCAAGGGCGTCGAGGACTGCGCCTTCTACCGCTGGTCCCGGCTCACCTCCCTGAACGAGGTCGGCGCCGACCCGAGCCGGTTCTCGGTCTCGGTGGCCGACTTCCACGAGGCGATGCGGCGCCGCCAGGACCAGTGGCCGACGGCCCTGTCGGCCAGCTCCACCCACGACACCAAGCGCGGCGAGGACGTCCGGGCCCGGATCGCGGTCCTGGCTGAGCTGCCCGAGCTCTGGTCTCAGGCCCTGCACCGGCTCCTCGAGCTCGTCCCGGTCCCCGACCCGGGCTGCGCGAACCTGTTCTGGCAAGCGGTGATCGGCAGCTGGCCGGCCTCGCGGGAGCGCCTGTCGGCGTACCTGGAGAAGGCCATGCGGGAGGCCGGGGAGCACACCTCCTGGACCGAGGTGAACGTCGAGTACGAGCAGGCGATGCAGGCCTGCGTCGACGCCGCCTTCGACAGTCCCGAGGTCCGCGAGGTGCTCGACGAGGTACTGGCCGCCGTGGTCGACCCGGGCTGGAGCAACGCCCTGGCCTCGAAGCTGATCACCCTCACCATGCCCGGAGTGCCCGACATCTACCAGGGCAGCGAGCTGTGGGAGATGAGCCTGGTCGACCCGGACAACCGGCGCCCGGTGGACTTCGCCCACCGCGAGGAGCTGCTGGCGACCGCGGCCGACGCCGTCCTGGTCGGCGGGATCGACGACCCCGGCCACGTCAAGCAGCGACTCGTACGGGAGGCGCTGACCCTGCGCCGCGACCAGCCCCAGGCCTTCTCCGGGTACGAGCCGGTGGCGGTCAGCGGCCCGGCCGCCGAGCACCTGCTCGCGTACGACCGGGGCGGGGTAGTGGTGCTGGCGACCCGGCTCCCGGTCGGGCTGGCCGCCCGGGGCGGCTGGGGCGACACCACCGTCGAGCTGCCGCTGGGGCGCTACCGCAACGTCGCCGACGGCCGGGTGGTGGAGGCCACCGGGGAACCGGTCCAGGTCGCGAAGGTGCTGGGGCAGGCGCCGGTGGCGATGCTGGTCGGGCTGCCGGAGTTCATGCGCTCACGGACCCCGTTCGACGTCTGGGCGCCGGAGCGGGAGTCGGTCACCTTGCACCTGCGCCCCGCCGGGGAGGTGGAGACCGAGCTGCGCCAGGTGCCGATGCGTCGCCGCCCAGGCGGCTGGTGGGCCCCGGCGGAGGAGCCGGAGCGGGTCGACCTGGACTACGGCTACACCGTCGACAACGACCCGACGCTGCTGCCCGACCCGCGCTCGCGGCGCCAGCCGTACGGGGTGCACGGGATCTCCCGCACCCACTACCCCGACCGGTACACCTGGGGCGACGGCGGCTGGGTCGGCAAGCCCCTGTCGGGCTCGGTCCTGTACGAGCTGCACGTCGGCACCTTCACCCCGGAGGGGACCCTGGACGCGGCCGCGGCCAAGCTCGGGCACCTGCAGTCAATCGGGGTCGACTTCGTCGAGCTGATGCCGGTCAACGCCATGAACGGGGTCCACAACTGGGGCTACGACGGGGTGCTCTGGTACGCGGTCCACGAGCCGTACGGAGGCCCGGAGGCGTACCAGCGCTTCGTCGACGCCTGCCACGCGGTCGGGATCGGCGTGATCCAGGACGTCGTGTACAACCACTTCGGCGCCTCCGGCAACTACCTGCCGCGCTTCGGCCCGTACCTGGCGGAGGCTGAGACCACCTGGGGCCAGGTGGTGAACCTCGACGGCAGGCTGAGCGCCGAGACCCGCCGGTACGTGATCGACAACGCCCTGATGTGGTTCCAGGAGATGCACGTCGACGGGCTGCGGCTGGACGCGGTCCACGCCCTGGTCGACGAGTCAGAGCGCCACCTGCTGGAGGAGCTGTCGGCCGAGGTCGCCGAGCTGGCCGCCCACCAGAAGCGGCCGCTGGTGCTGATCGCCGAGTCCGACCAGAACGACGCCCGGCTGGTGCTGCCCCGCGAGGCGGGCGGGATGGGGATCGACGCCCAGTGGAGCGACGACTTCCACCACGCTCTGCATGTGGCCCTGACCGGGGAGACCGGCGGCTACTACGCCGACTTCGCCCCGCTCAGCTCGCTGGCGAAGGTCTTCACCAAGGGCTTCTTCCACGACGGCACCTGGTCGTCGTTCCGGGGCCGGGACCACGGCGTGCCGATTGACCCGGAGCGGTTCCCAGGCTGGCGGTTCGTGGTCAGCAACCAGAACCACGACCAGGTCGGCAACCGGGCCCAGGGCGACCGGCTGGCCGCCTCTCTAGACACCGACCAGCTGGCCCTGGCCGCGATGCTCACCCTGACCAGCCCGTTCACCCCGATGCTGTTCATGGGCGAGGAGTGGGGCGCGAGCACCCCGTTCCAGTTCTTCACCTCCCACCCGGAGCCGGACCTGGCGCAGGCCGTGAGCGAGGGCCGGGTCCGCGAGTTCGAGCGGATGGACTGGGGCGACAACGAGGTGCCGGACCCGCAGGACCTGGCCACGTACGAGCGGTCACGGCTGAGCTGGGACGAGATCGCCCAGGGTGAGCACGGCCGGGTGCTGGGAATGTACCGGAGCCTGGCCCAGCTGCGCCGCGAGATCCCCGAGCTGAGCTCACCGCACCTCAGGCACGTCCGGGCGGAGTGCGACGAGACCGCCCGCTGGCTGGTGGTGCACCGCGGTGACATCGTGGTGGTGGCGAACTTCAGCGACCAGCCGGTGACCGTCCCGATGGGCCACATCCCGTACCGGGTCGCCTGGCAGACCCCCGGGTACGGGGTCTGGCTGGACTGGGAGTCGGTCAAGCTCCAGCCGCACTGCGGAGCGGTCCTGGTCCCCGAGGGCCGCTGACCCGTGGTCTGCCGGCCCGAAAGGCCCCTCACTCTCCTGCCACCCAGGGGCGGGGGAGTGCCTGGCGCCGGTCGCTGAGGAGACAGCGGCCTGCGGGTCTGGTCACGGAACCGCTGGGTCCGCGGCGTGCCTGTCGGATCAGCGTGGGGGTGACGGTTCTACGATGCCCCCATGCCGCAGACGCCGCCTCATGTGTACTGGCTGCGTCGAGCGCTCGTGCTGGTGCTGGCGGTGATGCTGGTCCTGGGGCTGGTCTGGCTGGTGAGCGCTCTGAGCAGTGACGACGTGACCACGGGCCAGGCGCCTGGCGCGGCCGTACCCAGCACCCCGGCAGCTGAGACGACCACTCCCGCCGTCGAGCCGACCGGCGAGGCCAGCCCCACCCCGGCGCCCAGCACGGCAGCGACGACCGCCAGGCCCAGCGCCCCGGCCGCGGGCAGCGCCACCGCCCCGGCCCCGAGCACCGCCCCGACGTCCGGCACGCCCACCGGTCCCGTGCCCTGCGCCAAGAACCAGGTGGTGGTCGCGGTCAGCGGGCCGAAGCGGGTCAAGGTCGACACCCGGGCAGACCTGCTGGTGAGCGTCTCCAACTCCGGCCAGGTGCCGTGCTCCCTGACCTTGTCAGCCGCCACTTTCCGGCTGCAGATCACGTCTGGCAGCGACGAGATCTGGTCCACCCTGGACTGCCCCAGCTGGGGGCCGGAGGGGATCTTCACGGTCCAGCCCGGTGAGTCGGTGGAGTGGCGGATGTCCTGGGAGCGGCGCCGCTCCCAGCGAGGCTGCACGGTGGTCCCCGGTGACCTCGGCGCCGGCACGTACGTCGCGACCGCCCAGTACGCCGAAGGCCCCTCCGGGCGGCACGTGATGCTCCTGGTCCGGTAGCCCTGACGAGGTCGCTGCGTCAGGGCGCGTGGAGGACCAGCTGGACGGCGAAGAAAACCATGACAGCCCCGATGACCAGGTCAACCACCCGCCACACCGAGGGCCGCCCCAGCGGCTTGGACAGGGCCCGGGCACCGTACCCGACGGCGGCGAACCACAGCAGCGAGGCGAGCCCGGCCCCCGCTGCGAAGGCCCACTTCAGACTCCCGTGGCTAGCGGCGATGGAACCGAGCATGACGACGGTGTCGAGGTAGACGTGCGGGTTGAGCCAGGTGACCCCCAGCACGGTCTTGAGGACCGAGCCGCGGCTGACAGTGCCCGCCTCGGCATGGAGCGCCTCCGGGTGGCGGGCCGAGCGGAAGGAGCCCCAGGCGCACCACAGCAGGTAGGCCGCACCCACGTACGACAGCGCCCGCAGAGCGACCGGGTGAGCCGCCGCAACGGCCCCCATGCCGGCGGTGCCAGCGGCGATCAGGAGCAGGTCGCCCACCGAGCAGACCGCCACCACAGTGCCGACGTGCTCGCGGCGCAGGCCCTGCCGCAGGACCAGGGCGTTCTGAACGCCGATCGCGATGATGAGGGACAGCCCGGTGAGCAGGCCGGTGAGTGCTGCGGAGATCATGCGGCCCCCGGGCGAGGTCTGAGCCCTCGCCGTGGACGGCGGCTCTGGTCCAGCTCCAGGGCACGGACCACTCCGAGAGGCCACGACCCGGCAGGAGCCCTGTGCATCCGGCTCAGCTGAGCTGGTACGCGGCCTCGGTGACCCGCAGCAGCCGGTCCCGGATCAGCCGGGCGCTGGCGTCACTGACCCCGGCCAGCTGCACCAGGTCAGAGTGGGACGCGGCCAGCACCCCCTGCAGGCCGCCGAACTGCTCCAGCAGGCGGGGTGCCAGGCCCTCGGGGAGCTGGCTGATCTGCTCCAGCTGACGGATGCCGCGCGGGCTGAGCCGAGAGTCCAGCGGGCCCAGCCCCAGGCAGGAGGCCACCTGTGCCAGGTCCAGCAGGTCGTCGTCACTGAGGCCGGCCAGGCTCGCCGGGTCTACTGCCGTCGGCGCCTGCTGCGGGTGGTAGTCGAGCTGCAGCTGACGCCCCAGGTCGCCGGTCTGCGAGGTCACCTCGTGCAGCTGCAGCTCCAGCAGCCGCCCCTCGGCGCCCAGCTGCACCACGTACCCGGCGACCTCGTCGGCCAGCCGCCGGACCAGCTCCAGCCGCTGCGTCACCACCGCCACCTCCCGTACGGTGACCTGGTCTGACACCTCGAGCGCCGAGAGGGCCTCGGTCACGTCCCGAAGCCGCTCGTGGTAGCGGGCCAGGGCACTCAGGGCCTGGTTGCCTCGGGCCACGAGGGCGTCGGGGCGCTCCACCACGTGCCGCTCGCCGTTGAGGTACAGCGCGATCACCGACATCGACGCCGACACCGTCACCACCGCCACCCCGGTCTGCTGCGAGAGCCGGTCGGCGCAGGCGTGCCGGGTGCCGGTCTCGGTGGTGGCGATGCCCGGGTCGGGGGAGAAGTGGACCCCGGCCCGGACGATCCGGGACAGGTCCTCCGTGACCACAATGCCGCCGTCCATCTTGGCCAGCTCCCGCAGCGCGGTCGGCGCGAACGGGCTGTCCAGCGCAAAGCCCCCGGTGCAGACCGCCGCCACCGCCGGGGACGCCCCCAGCGCGATCACGGCCCCCGTCCGGCCGCTGACGATTCGGTCCAGGCCGTCGCGCAGCGGCGTTCCCGGAGCCATCAGGGCCTGGTAGTGGCGAAGGTGGGGGGTCGGGGTCACATCGTCCTCACTTGACTGGCTGGGTCGGACCCGTATCCTACGCGCCGCCCAGCAGAGCCTGGGTGAGACCAGGCCCGGGCGCCCGGGCCGCTCGCGACCGGCCTCACGAGCGGCGCTGGGGGCGCAGGTCCAGGGTCGCCAGGGCATCGTTCAGGGTCGAGACCTGTGCCAGGCGCATCCCCTTCGGCACCGTGACTGGTACCCCCGGCGCGGGCAGCGGGGTGACCGCGTCAGTGAAGCCGAGCCGGGCCGCCTCCGCCAGCCGGCGCTCCAGCCCCGGCACCCGGCGCAGGTCCCCGGCCAGGCCCACCTCGCCCAGCGCCACCACCCGGCCCGGGAAGCTCCGCCCGGCCGAGGCGGAGGCGATCGCCAGCGCCACCGCCAGGTCTGCGGTCGGGTCCCAGACCCGGGCCCCGCCGACCGTCGACACGTACACATCCTTCTCGTACAAGGGAATCTTGATGCTGTTCTGGAGCACAGCCACGATCATCACGGTCCGGCTCGGGTCCATCCCGACCGTGGTCCGCCGGACGTTCGGGCTGAGGTTGCGGGCCACTAGCGCCTGCACCTCAGCCAGCAGCGGCCGGCGCCCCTCCATGGTCACCGTGACGCAGGTGCCGGGCATCGGCTCGTCGTGGCGGGTGGTGAACAGCCCGCTCGGGTCGGGCACCTCGACGATCCCGCAGTCGGCCATCTCGAAGCAGCCCACCTCGTCGGCCGGGCCGTACCGGTTCTTCGTGGCCCGCACCATCCGGAAGCCCGAGTGCCGGTCGCCCTCGAAGGCCAGCACCACGTCGACCAGGTGCTCCAGCAGCCGGGGCCCGGCGATCGCGCCGTCCTTGGTGACGTGCCCGACGATCACCGTCGCCATGCCCCGCTGCTTCGCCACCCGGACCAGGGCCCCGGTCACCTCCCGGACCTGCGACACCCCGCCCACCGAGCCCTCCACCTCCCCGGCCCCGATGGTCTGCACCGAGTCGGCCACCAGCAGCGTCGGCTGGACCTGCTCGATGTGGCCGAGCACCGTCCCCAGGTCGGTCTCGGCGGCCAGGTACAGCTCGTCGGCCAGGTTGTCGGTACGGGTGGCGCGCAGCCGTACCTGCTCGGCCGACTCCTCCCCGGTCACGTACAGGACCCGCCGGCCGGCCTTGGCCCAGCGGGCCGCGACCTCCAGCAGCAGGGTCGACTTGCCGACTCCCGGCTCCCCGGCCAGCAGCGCCACCGCCCCCGGCACCAGGCCACCGCCGAGCACCCGGTCCAGCTCGCCGACCCCGGTCAGCTCCCGCTGGGAGGCGGCCTCACTGACCTCACCGATCGGCACCGCCTGGTGAGCCGGGGCCGCTGCAGGCACCTCCTGCTTCCGCGGGGCGCCCACCTCGGTCACGCTGCCCCAGGCCTGGCACTCGCCGCACCGGCCCACCCAGCGCACTGCCGTCCAGCCGCACTCAGTGCAGCGGTACCTCGGTCCTTGCCTCGCCATGGGATGACTGTGTCACCCAGCACTGACAGCTGCGACCCGTACGGGCCGCGCCGAGACCGGTCGGCTCAGATCCGGACCTCGCCCCGCTCGGTGAGGAAGGTCACCGAGTGCAGGCAGGGGTAGCCGCTGGGGGAGGTGAACTCAATCTCTACGTTGTCCAGGGCCCCCTCGACCGGGGTCCCGACCCAGTCCTCAACCCGCTGCTGGTTTCCGGCGATCTCCAGCTTCTGGAGCGTCACCGTTCCCTTGAGAGCGCTGGGGCGCAGCTCTTCGTCGCTGACCCAGGAGATGAAGTACGGCAGCTGCGGGTCGGCCATCAGCCCACGGACCCCGACCTGGCGCCACTCCAGGGCCCGCCCGTCGGGGAAGTGCCGCAGGCCCTTCACCGCGTCCCGCTCCAGCCGCTGCTCGTACACGGTCAGGTCGTCGACCGAGATGACCCAGCCCAGCCAGCCGCCCCCCAGCTCGGAGCGCGCCCGGACCGCCTGCCCGTACGCTGCCTTCTCGGCCGCAGGGTGGTCGAGGACCTCGACGACCTCCAGGTACCGGGCGTCGGTCAGTGAGATCAGACGCATCCGGGTACCGAACGTCGGGTGGATCCCTCCGTCGCGGGACTTGACGCCCAGAGCCTCCTCAAAGCGGCGAGTCTCAGCGTCGAGGCCGGACGGTCCGGCGGCGTACACGACGTGGTCCACATGCATGCGCTCTATTCTTGTCTGCCCCGGCGGAGGTTGCGAAACCGGGTCCCGAATCCTCTCATCAACCCGCCCTTATGCCGGTTTGACAAGGGAGGATGAGAGTGGGACGGGGTGGGCGCCGCTCATCGGCGGGCAGCCTCTGCGGGAGGGGTCGATACTCTGTGCGGGTGACAGACCTCCTCCAGTCCACCGGTCCCGCCGCTGCCTCGGCAGCCCCCGGTGCCAGCCCGGTGAAGGTGCTCTTGAGCACGTCCTCTGTCTACCCCGAGACCACCGCCAGCGGCTTTGAGCTCGCAGCGGCCCTGGGCTACGACGGGATCGAGGTGATGGTGGGGATCGACCCCGTGGCCGCCGACATGGACGCCGTCGAGAAGCTCCGCGACTACCACGCGGTGCCGGTGCACGCGATCCACGCGCCCTGCCTGCTGGTGACCCAGAGCACCTGGGGAGACGACCCGTGGGAGAAGCTGGCCCGGTCGGCCGAGCTGGCCCACCGGGTGGACGCCGACACCGTGGTGGTGCACCCGCCGTTCCGCTGGCAGGGCTCGTACGCCAGCGGCTTCGAGGCCGGGATCCGGCGGCTCAACGCCGACACCGGGGTCCGGTTCTGCGTCGAGAACATGTACCCGTGGCGGACCCCGGTCCGCAGCTTCAAGGCGTACCTGCCGGGCTGGGACCCTAGTGACCTCGACTACGAGTGGCTCACCCTCGACCTGTCCCACGCCTCGACCGCCAAGGTCAGCTCGCTCGACCTGGCCCGGTCCTGGGGGCCGCGGCTGGCTCATGTCCACCTGACCGACGGCTCCGGTTCTGTGATGGACGAGCACCTGCTGCCCGGGTACGGCGACCAGCAGGCCGACCTGGTGCTGAAGCACCTGGTGGACACAGGTTTCACCGGGCACGTGGCGGTGGAGGTCAACACTCGCTCGATTGGTTCCCGGGGCGCCCGGGAGCGGGCCCTGGCCGAGGCGCTGGAGTTCACCCGGACCCACCTGGGCGCTGCCGCCTCCACCGTACGGGCCTGAGCGCGACCCCGCCGCCCGCTCCGGTTCCGTGCCGGCACCAGGCCTGGACCCTAGACTCCGGCCGTGGAGCAGAAGACCCGCTACGGGCTGGAGGTCTGGATCGTCCTCTTCCTGGGGCTGGGCCGCTCGGCGGTCTACTCGCTGCTGTCGATCGTGGAGCGGCTGACCCGCCCCGACCAGCCGCTGGCCCAGCAGACCACCCAGCTCAACACCTCCACGGTCCCGGACCGGCCCTGGCTGGACCTGTCGTACCAGCTCGCCGGGATGCTCTTCCCGCTGGTCCAGGTGCTGCTGGTGCTGTACCTGGTGCACCTGTCGCACCAGCAGGCTCGGCGGCTGCTGGGCCTCGACCTGCGCTGTCCGGCGCGCGACCTCGGGTACGGCCTCGGGCTCGCCGACGGGATCGGGGTCCCCGGCCTCGGCTTCTACCTGGCCGCGCGGGAGCTCGGCGTCAACACCCGGGTTGAGCCGGCGAACCTGGCCGAGCACTGGTGGACGGTGCCGGTGCTGGTCGGGCTGGCGGTGATGAACGGCCTGGTGGAAGAGGTGATCGTGCTCGGCTACCTGCTGCTGCGGCTGCAGGAGCGCGGCTGGGCCTGGTGGGCGGTCGTGGTCACGTCGGCCCTGGTCCGCGGCTCGTACCACCTCTACCAGGGCTTCGGCGGCTTCGCCGGCAACATCATCATGGGCGTGGTCTTCGCCCTGGCCTACCGCCGGCTGGGCCGGGTGATGCCGTTCGTGGTGGCGCACGCCCTGATCGACATCGTCGCCTTCGTCGGGTACGCGCTGGCCAGGCCGTACCTGACCTGGCTCTGAGCCGGGGCCGGGCGCCGGACCCAGGTGCTGAGAAACCCCGAGCCGGTTCCGGGACCCCGGCGATAGTCTGTCCGCCATGCGTGTCGGAGTCTTTGGGGCCACAGGTCAGGTCGGCGGCGTGATGCTCACCCTGCTGCAGGAGCGGGCCTTCCCGTACGACGACCTGCGGCTGTTCGCCTCGGCCCGCTCGGCCGGGCGCCAGATCGAGGTCGGTGGAACCAGCCAGGTCGTAGAGGACACCGCGACGGCCGACTTCTCCGGGATTGACATCGCGATCTTCTCCGCCGGAGCCACCATGAGCAGGCAGTACGCCCCGAAGGTCGCCGCCGCCGGGGCCGTCGTGGTCGACAACTCCTCTGCCTGGCGGACCGATCCCGAGGTCCCGCTGGTGGTCAGCGAGGTCAACCCGCAGGATGCGGTGAACCGGCCGAAGGGGATCATCGCCAACCCGAACTGCACCACGATGGCCGCGATGCCGGTGCTGAAGCCGCTGCACGACGAGGCCACCCTGTCGCGGCTGGTGGTCGCCACGTACCAGGCGGTCTCGGGCTCCGGGGCCGCCGCGGTGAGCGCCCTGGCTGACCAGGTCGCGGCCGCCGGGGACGCCCGGGCGCTGGCGCTCGACGGGACGGCGGTAGCGGCCGGTGACCCGGCACCGTACCTGCTGCCGATCGCGTACAACGTGGTTGCGGTCGCCGGCTCGCTGGTCGACGACGGCAGCCTGGAGACCAACGAGGAGCAGAAGCTGCGCCACGAGTCCCGCAAGATCCTTCACATCCCCGACCTGCCGGTGGCCGGCACCTGTGTGCGGGTGCCGGTGTTCAGCGGACACTCGCTCGCCGTGCACGCCGAGTTCGACCGTCCGCTCAGCCCGGAGCGGGCCACCGAGCTGCTCGCGACCGCGCCCGGGGTGGAGCTGGCCGAGATCCCGAACCCGCGCGACGCGGCGGGGCGCGACCCGTCGTACGTGGGCCGGATCCGGGTCGACCAGTCGGTTCCCGGTGGCCGCGGCCTGGTGATGTTCATCAGCTGCGACAACCTGCGCAAGGGGGCCGCGCTGAACGCGGTCCAGATCGCTGAGCTGGTCGCCCGCGGATGACGTGCGCGCTGCTCGGCGCCGGGGTGATGGGGGAGATCATCCTGGCGGGGCTGCTGCGCTCCGGCACCAGCCCGAGCGAGGTGGTCGTCGCCGAGCGCCGCCCAGACCGGCAGGCCGAGATCCAGCAGCGGTACGGGGTGCAGGTCGTCGACAGCACCGAGGCGGTCCGCGGGGCCGAGACCGTGGTCCTGGTCGTCAAGCCGCAGGACCTGCCCGGGGTGCTCGACGAGGTCGGGCCTGCCCTAGCCCCCGGCGCGCTGGTGGTGTCGGTGGCCGCCGGCGTCGAGACCGAGGTGGTCGAGAGCCACCTGTCCGGCCAGCCGGTGGTCCGGGTGATGCCGAACACCCCGGCCGCGGTCGGTGAGGGGATGGTCGCGATCAGCCCCGGCGCCCACGCCGGCCCCGAGCACCTGGAGCGGGCCCAGCAGGTCTTCTCCGCCGTCGGGCGGGTGGTGCAGGTCCCGGAGCGCTACCAGGACGCGGTCACCGCGATCAGCGGATCCGGCCCGGCGTACCTGATGCTCGTGGTGGAGGCGATGACCGACGCCGGGGTGCTGCTCGGGCTGCCCCGCCAGACGGCCACCGAGCTCAGCGTGCAGACCCTGTACGGGTCGGCGGCGCTGCTGCGCGAGACCGGGGAGCACCCCACGGTGCTGCGTGAGAGCGTGACCTCCCCAGCCGGCACTACCGCGGCCGCGCTGCGCCGCCTGGAGGAGTACCGGGTGAGGGCGGCCTTCATCTCCGCGGCCGAGGCGGCCCGCGACCGCAGCCAGCAGCTGGCGCAGCAGGCCCGGCAGCGCTAGCTGTACCCGCTGGCCAGGTTCTCGACGAGCGACTGGCAGCACCAGCCCAGGACCGGTAGTCTGCTCCGGTTGGCGGTGGTGCCCCGTGCGTCCCCGCCGCGCCCATCCAGAAGCACTGTGGCTCGGCACCGTGCCGACCACGACGAAAGGTCATCCGTGGGTTCGGTCATCAAGAAGCGTCGCAAGCGCATGGCGAAGAAGAAGCATCGCAAGCTGCTCAAGAGGACGCGGATCCAGCGTCGTCGCGCCGGCAAGTAGCCGGACAGGCGCCGCGGTGGCCAGTGCCGAGCCGACCCCCCCTATCCCCCCGGTCGCGAACCTGGCCCGAGTCGTGGCGCTGACCCGGGGCAGGCTGCTCACCTGTGCACGGAGGCCCTGTGGCCAGTGACCAGTGTGCGTGCTCCAGACCCGAGCCTGAGGGCGTGTGGTCGGTGCAGGCACTGGTCCCAGCCGCAGAGCGGCTCCACCGAGCAGGCACTGGCACCCTCCCCGGACGGCGGCTGGCACACGTACTGGTTTGTCGACCCGGTGCGGCTGCGAGGCGCCCTGACTTGACGCGGTGGCCGGTGCGAACAACGCTGGCCGCTAACACAGAAGAAGGGGAAGGGGAAGGGAGCCAGTGGTCGATTGTAGGGCCAGAGCGGCGACCGAGGGGCTCTTCGGGGCTGTGACGTACGTGGGGACCGGGCCGGGAGACCCGGACCTGCTCACACTGGCCGCCGTGAGCGCCATCCGGAACGCGGATGCCGTGCTCGCAGACAGTCGTGAGCTGCTGGAGCTGCTGCGGCACCCGGCGGTGGGCTACGACGCCACCGGCCTGGTGACCAGCTTTGACGATGCCGACTTCGGCTCCTGGATGACGGCGCAGGAGAAGGCGGAGATCACCGTTGAGGCGGCCCGGGGTGGGCGGCGGGTGGTCCGGCTCATCGCCGGCGACCCCTTCCTCGACGGCGGCGTCAGCGCGGAGGCAGCCGCCTGTGTCCGGGCCGGGGCCTCCTTCGAGGTCGTCCCCGGGGTAGCGATGCTGACCACGGTCCCGGAGTACGTCGGGGTGGCGCTGGGAGACGCCGACGGGGTCCAGCTGGTCGTCGCCCGCGAGGGCTTCGACGACCCTCGGGCTCGGTTCTGGGGCTTCGCCGGGACCCTGGTGATCAGCTGCCCGGCCGGGCGGCTCGCCGACCTGAGCCGGGCCGCGCTCGACGCCGGGCGCGAGCGTCACGAGCCGGTGCTGGTCACGGTCGGCGGCGGCACCACCGAGCAGCGGACCTGGTCGACCACCGTCGACGAGATCGCAGCCAGCCTGCCGGGGACCGCCGAGGACGCGCTGGTCCACGTGGTGATCGGCGCCGCGGCGGCACAGCCCCGCGACGAGCTGGACTGGTTCGAGACCAAGCCGCTGTTCGGCTGGAAGGTGCTCGTGCCGCGGACCAAGGACGTGGCGACCCCGATGACCTCACGGCTGCGCGGGTACGGAGCCCAGTGCCAGGAGGTGGCCACGATCTCGGTGGAGCGGCCGCGGACCCCGCACCAGATGGACAAGGCGGTCCGGGGCCTGGTCGAGGGCTGCTTCGAGTGGGTGGCCTTCACCTCAGGCAACGCCGTCCGCGGGGTGCGGGAGAAGTTCGAGGAGTACGGGCTGGACGCACGGGCCTTCTCCGGGCTGAAGGTGGCCGCGGCTGGGGCTGCTGCCGCTGACGCGCTCAAGGCCTGGGGCATCGAGCCGGACCTGGCGCCAGACGGTGAGTCCAGCGCCGCCCTGCTGGCCGAGTTCCCCGCGTACGACGCTGACCTCGACCCGATCAACCGGGTCCTGGTGCCCCGGGCCGACATCGCGACCGAGACCCTGACGGCCGGGCTGGTCCAGCTCGGCTGGGAGGTCGACGACGTCACGGCGTACCGCACCGTACGGGCGGCGCCGCCGAGCCAAGCGATCCGGGAGGGGATCAAGGGCGGCACGTACGACGCGGTGGTGTTCTCCTCGTCGTCCACGGTGCGCAACTTCGTCGGGATCGCCGGCAAGCCGCACCAGACCACAATCGTGGCCGCGATCGGGCCAGCGACCGCGAAGTCCTGCCAGGAGCACGGGCTGCGGGTCGACGTGCTGGCCAACACCCCTAGTGGAGTCGGTCTGGCCGATGCCCTGGCGGAGTTCGCCGCCGAGCGGCGGCAGGACCTCCTGGACCAGGGGCAGAAAGTGCTGCGTCCGTCGCAGCGGACCCGGCGACGCCGTTCTGCGAGCTGAGGCGGCGGCTCTGCCAGGCCGGGTATCCTGACGCGGACACCAGGGAGGGTCTGTGGAGCCGACGATCGTGCACCTGCTGCGTCACGGGCAGGTGGAGAACCCCAACCGGGTGCTGTACGGGCGCCTGCCCGGCTACCACCTCTCGGAGCTGGGCCGCCGGATGGCGGACCGGGTCGCCGAGGACCTGGCCGGTACTGCGCTGACCCACCTGCGCTGCTCCCCGCTGGAGCGGGCCCAGGAGACGATGGCCCCGGTCGCGGCCCGGCACCCGGGGCTGGAGGTGGTGACTGACGAGCGGGTGATCGAGGCCGACAACGTCTTCGCTGGCAGCGTCTTCGCCGGCAGCTACCGGGCGCTGCTCGACCCGCGCCGCTGGTGGCACCTGCGCAACCCGCTGGTCCCGAGCTGGGGTGAGCCGTACCGGGAGATTGTGGCCCGGATGCTGCCCGCCGTGCTGGACGCCGCCGACGCCGCCGGTGAGGGTGGGCAGGCCCTGGTCGTCTCGCACCAGCTGCCGATCTGGACCGTCCGCTCGTACGCGGAGGGCCGCCGCCTGGCGCACGACCCGCGCCGACGCCAGTGCACCCTGGCCAGCATCACCTCGCTGCACGTGCTGAACGGGCAGGTGGTCCAGGTCGACTACCGCGAGCCCTGCCAGGACCTGCTGCCTCAGAAGACCACAAAGTTCGTCGCCGGGAGCTGAGCCAGGGAGGCTGCATGGGCTGGGTCGAGACTGCGCTCTCGGGCAGCATGCTGCTCGCGGTCCCGGTGGCGGTTCTGGCCGGGCTCGCGTCGTTCTTCTCACCGTGCGTGGTGCCGCTGGTGCCGGGCTACCTCTCGTACGCCTCGGGAGTCGGGGCCGCCGACATCGTCGGGGGAAAGGCCTCGAGGCGGCGGATGCTGCTCGGGACCAGCCTGTTCGTGCTCGGCCTGGCCTCCGTCTTCGTCGCCACCGGCGCCGTGGTGGGCGGGCTGGGCCGGCTGCTCATGGTCTACCAGCGGCCGCTGACAGTGGTCGCCGGGGCACTGACGGTGCTGCTCGGGCTGGTCTTCTCCGGGGCGCTGCCGATCCTGCGGCGCCAGCTGAGACCGGGCTGGGCGCCTCGGGTCGGGCTGGCCGCAGCACCGCTGCTGGGGGTGACCTTCGCCCTCGGCTGGACCCCGTGCATCGGGCCGGCACTCGCGATGGTGCTGACCCTGGCGCTGAACGAGGGCTCGGCCACCCGGGGAGCGGTGCTCGCCTTCTGCTACGCCCTCGGCCTGGGTCTGCCGTTCATCGTGATCGGGGTGGGGCTCGTCCGGCTCGCCGGCTCCATGGCCTGGGTACGGCGCCACCAGGTCGGGCTGACGCGGTTCGGCGGGGCGGTCATGGTCGCAGTCGGGCTGGCCCTGCTGACCGGCTGGTGGGACCTGTGGATGGAGGGGCTGCGGCAGTGGGCGGCGCAGTTCGGGGCGCCGATCTGACCTTCAGCTGCGCAGCACCCGCCGGCTGACCGGCAGCCCGATCCGGGCCGGAGCCAGCTTCGCGATGTGGGCCAGGACTGTGTTGCCGAGCCCGTCGATCACGTACGGACGGCCCTTCGCCAGCGCCTCGAAGCAGGTGTCGAGGACCTGGTCGACGCTGCGGCGGTGTCTCAGCATCGTCTCGTCGCCGGCGGTGGCCCAGAAAGCGGTCTCGGTCGAGCCGGGGCACAGTGCCAGCACCGTCACCCCGTACGGGCGCAGCTCGTCCCACAGCGCCTGCGACAGCGACAGCACGTACGCCTTGGTGGCGGCGTAGACCCCGAAGGTCGGCAGCGGCTGGAAGGCGGCGGTCGAGGCGACGTTGACGATCGCGCCCCGGCGGCGGCTCTTCATGGCCGGGGCGAAGGCCCGGGCCAGCATGGTCAGCGCCAGCACGTTGAGGCTGATCTCGGCCTCGATCCGCCCCGGGTCGGTGTCGACCAGGTCGCCGACTGTGGCGAAGCCGGCGTTGTTGACCAGCACCCCGACCTCTCGGTCGGCCAGGTCGGCGACCAGGTGGTCACGGGCGGCGGCGTCGGTGAGGTCGCAGGGCATCACGTCGACCGGGACCCGGTAGCGGGAGCGCAGGTCGTCGGCGATGTCGTGCAGCGCCTCGGCACTGCGCGCCACCAGCACCAGGCCCAGCCCCTGGCTCGCCAGGCGCTCCGCAAAACCCCGCCCGATCCCGCTTGAGGCACCGGTCACCACCGCCCACTCAGACATGGGGGCCACCCTACTGACTCGGCGGCTGTCGCTCTAGGCCGTGACCTTGAGCTGGGCCATCGCCTGCCGCGCCGGCTCGACGTACTGGGGTGAGGTGTCGGGGATCGAGGCGTAGTAAAGACTGGACGACTCGACGGAGGTCGCGACGATCAGCACGATCGCCAGCTCGCCCTTGGTCTTGAGGCCCTTGATGTCGAAGGTCAGGTGGGCCTCGGTCAGCCAGGCCTCCTTGCCGTCCACCGTGGTGGCCTTGGAGACCTTGTCCTCCCGGCCGACCTGGGCGTTGCCGTAGAAGACGCCGATGAGGCACTTGACCACGATCTCGGAGCCCTCCTGCGGAGTGAAGAAGCCGTCACCCGCGACCAGCTCGCCGACCAGCACCGAGGCCACCCAGCTGTTGCTGCCGTTGTAGTTGGCCTCGATCTCGATCGTCTGGGTCTGGACGTCTCGGCCGAAGGGGACCCGGACCTCAGTCTGCGGCTCTGACCAGGGCGCACCCAGCTTCGGGTACGAGAGGGCCCCGCCGTGCACCCGGCCGTCAGCCGGGTGAGAGCGTGGGGTCTCGCCGGTCTTCATGGTGGGGCAGGGGTTCGTCGAGGCGTTGCCACCGGCGGTGCCGCCCAGCCCCAGACCACCGCCTGCGGCCCGGACCACGAAGTACGCGACCAGCCCGAAGACCACGACGACCGCGGCAACCGCGATCCACAGCCCGGGGCTGCGGCGCTTCTCCGGCTGCGGCTGGAACGGCGGGGAGGCGGCCGGCGCGCTGCCGATCAGCCCGCCCGACGGAGGCGGCGCCGTCGGTGACGCAGACAGCTGCGCCGACCAGGTTGTGCCGTTCCAGTAGCGGAACATGTTGCTCTGACCACCCGGGTCCGGGTACCAACCTGCTGGGCTGCTCACGGCCCCAGTCTACGGTTGGCCGGGCAGGCCCGGGCCCGTACTCGTGACCAGGGACAGGGGGGACTGGCTCGCGGGGAGGGCCGTAGTCTGAAGGACTGTGCGATGGGTCACCCGACGGCGGCAGGTCGTGTACGAGAACCCCTGGATCGTGGTCGAGGACCACGAGGTGATCAGGCCCGACGGCGTGCCCGGCCAGTACGGGGTGGTGTCGACCCGGCACCCTGCGGTGTTCGTGGTCGCCCTCACCGACGCCGACGAGGTGCTGCTCGTCGAGCAGTTCCGCTACCCCACCCAGATGCTCTCGCTGGAGGTGCCGGCCGGCGGCAGCGACGGGCAGGAGCCGCTGCTGGCGGCGCAGCGGGAGCTGGCCGAGGAGACCGGGTTCCAGGCCGAGACCTGGACCTGGCTCGGCACCCGGTACGCAGCCAACGGTGTGGCCTGCTTTCGGCAGGAGGTCTTTCTGGCGCAGGGCCTGAGCCGGGTCGGGGGCGCTCACCAGTACCAGCTCGAGGAAGGCATCACCGCTGTCCGCGCTGTCGCCTGGGACGAGGCGCTGCAGATGGTTCGGGACGGCCGGATCGGCGACGGGGAGACGATCGGCAGTCTGCTCCAGGCCGCCCTCGCTCTAGGCCGAGTGCCCGGGTCGGCCTGACCCCCGGCCCAGCATCAACCGCCACCACGGGGTTCGCCGGGCACCAGCACCCTGCTCCGGCAGCGCGGGCTGGGGCGCCGGCTGCGGGCCCGGGGCGATCTCAGGGACTTCCGTGATCAGCAGCGGTGGCTCCTCGGTGACGGGCAGGGGCGTCTCGAGCGGGGTGTCCTTGATCACCGGGACCGTGTCGACCGGCTCTGACTCGGCCCGGTACGGGACCTGCTGGATCGGCTGGCCGGGCCCGGGAGGCTCGGCCAGCGGCGTCGGCGGCGGGTCGGGCACCTGGTCGGCCTGGATCGGGGGGCTGGCGGGCTCGGTCTCGACCTGCTGCGGCTCCAGATCGGCAACCAGTCCCGGGACGCCGGTCACGGGCCCGTGAGGCGGCCGAAGCTCAGACTCGGCCGCGATCCGCTCCCACCCGTCGTCTGTCGGCTCCATCACCTGCTCCTGCCCTGCCGTACTGTGAGCACCTTAATGGTCGAGTCGCCGCCGGGCGATCCAACGGACACCCGAAGAGCGAGAAACGACCCTGTGCACCCGGCTCAGCCACAGCGGGTGAGGTGACGCTCGGCCTGGCCACGAGGGCCGGCGAGTCCCCCGGCTGGACGAACCAGCGGTGAAGAACGACTGGCCGTACCTGTCCGCTCAGCCCGGCCACGACCGGCCGCGTAGTCCCCGGTCTGGACGACGAAGAGCGAGAAACGACTGGCTGGACCACAAGCTGAAGGACCTTCTCGCTCTGAGGAGGAAGACCGGGGTTATAGCGAAGCGGCCGAGCCGCCGCGGAGGCCGCGGCGATCAAGCACAGCGATCAAGCACGGAAAGCGCTTGCCTTCCTGGGGAAGGTCCAGGATGATGGGGGTAGGGCGGAGGATGCCCGGAAGCGACGACCCGAGGGAGTGTCATGGCAGCGCCGGTGGCGATGGTGACAGGCGGCAGCCGGGGGATCGGCCTCGGTATCACGGAGCGGCTGCTGGCCGACGGCTGGCGGGTCGCGGTGCTGGCCACCCGCCCAGCACCACCACCGGGAGACGACTCCGAGCTGCGGCGGACCCTGGACCGGCTGGAGACCCTCGGCGAGGTCGCGTACTGCGCCGGCAGCGTCGCCGACCTCGACGACCACCGCCGCTACCTGGACGAGGCCCTGGCCGCCTTCGGCCGGGTCGACGCCCTGGTCAACAACGCCGGGGTGGCGCCGCGGGTCCGAGACGACATCCTGTCCGCCCAGCCGGCCGAGTTCGACCGAGTGCTCCAGGTCAACCTGCGCGGGCCGTACTTCCTGACCCAGCTAGTGGCGAACCAGATGATCGCCCAGCGCGGCGAGCAGGTGCCGGCCGAGCGGCCGGCCGGGACCATCGTCAACGTCTCCAGCATCTCAGCGACCACGGTCTCCACCAACCGCGGCGAGTACTGCATCTCCAAGGCCGGGGTAGCGATGGCGACCCAGCTCTGGGCCGCCCGGCTCGCGCCCGAGGGGATCGTCGTGTACGAGGTCCGCCCCGGCGTGATTGCCACCGACATGACCGCCGGCGTCCAGGCCAAGTACGACCAGCTGTTCGCCTCCGGGCTCGCCCCGATGCCCCGCTGGGGCCAGCCGTCCGACGTCGCCGGCGCAGTGTCGGTACTGGTCAGCGGGCAGATGCCGTACTCGACAGGAGACGTGGTCACCGTCGGTGGCGGGATGCAGATCCCCAGGCTGTGAGGAGCGTGACGATGGAGACGATGACGGTTCGGGGGCGTACGGTCCCCGTGGTCAGCGCCAACACGGTGGTGGTGGGGACCGGCTCGGCCGGCTACTGCGCGGCCGACCGGCTGGCGATGCTCGGCGCCGACGACGTGGTGGTGGTGACCGACAGGGTCCGGGCCGGGGCCTCCCGCAATGCCGGCTCCGACAAGCAGACCTACTACAAGCTCACCCTGTCGGGCGCCGAGCCGGACTCGGTGCGCAGCATGGCCGAGACCCTCTTCTCGGGCGGCTCGATGGACGGCGACATCGCCCTGGCCGAGGCGGCCTGGAGCGCGCGCTGCTTCTTCCACCTGGTCGAGGCCGGGGTGCCGTTCCCGCACGCCCGCTCCGGCGAGTTCGTCGGCTACAAGACCGACCACGACCCCAGGCAGCGGGCGACATCGGTCGGCCCGTACACCTCACGCACCATGGTGGAGCGGCTGGAGGCCCGGGTCACCGGCCGCGGCACCCGGGTCATCGACGGCTGCCGGGTGGTCGACCTGGTGGTCCACGACGGTGCGGTGGTGGGGCTGCTGTGCCTCAGGACCGACGCCCGGGCCGGCGAGGACCGGCTCTGGCTGCTGCGCTGCACCAACCTCGTGTACGCGACCGGCGGCCCGGCCGGGATGTACGCCGACTCGGTCTACCCGCACGGGCAGTGGGGCGCCACCGGGGCCGCGCTGCGGGCCGGGGTGGGCGGCAAGAACCTCACCGAGTGGCAGTTCGGGCTGGGCTCGGTCAGGCCCCGCTGGAACGTCTCCGGCACGTACCTGCAGGTCATCCCCAGGTTCATCTCGACCGACGCCGACGGCGGCGACGAGCGGGAGTTCCTGGCCGAGACCGTCACCGACCCCGGGCGCCTGATGACCCTGGTCTTCCTCAAGGGCTACCAGTGGCCGTTCGACATCCGCAAGGCCCTCGACGGCTCCTCGCTGATCGACCTGCTGGTGTACCAGGAGCGGGTGCTGCGCGGGCGGCGGGTGTTCCTCGACTTCCGCAGCAACCCGGCCGGCTTCGACCTGTCCCGGCTGGAGCCGGAGGCGTACCAGTACCTGGAGCGGGCCGGGGTGGCGGCGCTGGGGGAGTCGACCCCGGTCCAGCGGCTGCAGCACATGAACCGCCCCTCGTACGACTTCTACCTGGAGCGCAACCCGCGCACCGACCTGGCCACCGAGGTGCTGGAGATCGCGGTCTGCGCCCAGCACAACAACGGCGGGCTGGTGGTCGACCAGTGGTGGCAGTCGAACCTGGAGGGCTTCTTCCCGGTCGGGGAAGCGGCCGGCGCGCACGGCGTCTACCGCCCCGGCGGCTCGGCGCTGAACTCCGGCCAGGTCGGCGCCACCCGGGCCGCCCAGTACATCGCTGCCCGCCGCACCCAGGAGCCGGTCGGCTGTGAGGTGTACGAGCAGGCCGCGGCGCCGGTCGTGGCGGCCGCGCTGGAGCTGCTGGACGCCGCCACCGGGCGGGCCGCCAGCGCCGCCGACACCACCGAGGAGATGCTGCGCCGCTGCACCGAGCTGATGAGCTCCCACGCCGGGCTGGTCCGCTCGCCGGAGTCGGTCCGGGCCGCGCTGGAGCAGGTGGGGCAGTGGCTGGCCACGTACGGGGCCAGCGTGGTGGCCGACCCGGGCAGCCGGCGCTCGGTGGACCGGCTCTTCCTGGTCCGCGACATCCTCACCTCCCAGTACGTGTACCTGTCGGCGATGGCGCAGTACCTGGAGCACGGCGGCCGGTCTCGCGGCTCGGTGCTCTACACCGACCCGGCCGGCAGCCTGCCCTTGTCTGGGCCGGGCGGGGAGGAGCTGGCACTGCCGGAGCTGTTCCGCTTCCGGCTGGAGGAGGGGCTCGGCGACCAGGTCCAGGAGGTGACCTGGGACGGGCAGGCAGAGCCGGTCTTCCGCTGGCGCCTGGTCCGCCCGGTCCCGGCCGACGACGACTTCTTCGAGAACGTCTGGCGTCACTTCCGAGACGACCAGAACGTGTACTGAGCGGCGGTTGCGGAACCGTCCCCTGCCCCAGGGCTGACCGGGCTCGGCCCGCGCTCTCGGGCAGCAGAAAGGGCGCCCTGGCCAGGGCGCCCTTTCTGTGCCGGTCAGGTAACCGGGCTATCTCTCAGCGGAACCAGACGACGAGGCGCGCTTCTTCTCGACCGAGCGGTACACGAACCAGCCAGCGCCGATCACCACGAACCACAGCGGGGTCCAGATCACGGCCTGCAGGGTCTCGGGGTCGAAGCAGAGCACGACCAGGCTGACCACGAAGAAGACCAGCACGGCCCAGGACATCGCGATCCCGAACGGCATCTTGTACGCGGACTGCTCGTGCAGGTGCGGGCGCTTCTTGCGGTAGACCAGGTAGCACACCACGATCAGGGCCCAGATGAACAGGAACAGGATCGAGGTGATGGAGGTCACCAGGGTGAAGGCCTCGATGATGCTGTCGGAGGTGTACAGGAAGGCCACCCCGCTGAGCAGCAGCAGGCAGGAGCAGATCAGTGCGTTCTGCGGCACGCTGCGCCGAGACAGCCGACCGAACAGCCTCGGCGCCTGCCCGTCCACCGCCAGCCCGTACATCATCCGGGAGGTCGAGTAGAGACCGGAGTTGTCGGAGGATGCGGCCGCGGTCAGCAGCACGAAGTTCATCACCGAGGCCGCAGCGCCGAGGCCGGCCAGGCCGAACATGGTCACGAAGGGGCTCTCCCCCGGAACCACCTGGCGCCACGGGATGACCATCACGATCGCGGCCAGGGCCAGCACGTAGAACAGCGCCAGCCGGATCGGGATCGCGTTGATCGCCTTGGGCAGGGTGTGGTGCGGGTTGCGGGTCTCGGCGGCAGCCGTACCCACGATCTCGATGCCGACGAAGGCGAAGAAGGCGATCTGGAAGCCACCGAGGAAGCCCATGGCCCCGTTCGGGAAGAAGCCGCCGTCGTTCCACAGGTTCGAGATCTGCGCGGGGTGGCCCTGCTTCGAGACGAAACCCGTGGCCAGCAGCCATACGGCCACGATGATCAGGGCTACGACCGCGACCAGCTTGATCAGGGCGAACCAGAACTCGGCCTCACCGAAGAACCGCACCGCCACCACGTTCAGGACGAACAGAACCAGTGCCAGCGCGGCCGCCGGCAGCCACAGCGGCACATCAGGCCACCAGAACTGGGCGTAGCCGGTGATCGCCGCGAGATCGGCCATGGCCGCCACGATCCAGGCGAACCAGTAGGTCCAGCCCGCGACGAAGCCGCCGAGCGGGCCGAGCAGGTCCTCGGCGATATCGCGGAAGGACTTGTACTTCAGGTTGGACAGGAGCATCTCGCCCATGCCGCGCATCATGAAGTAGAGGAAGAAACCGACCACCGCGTAGACCAGCATGCTGGACGGGCCGGCCTGGCTGATGGTCTTGCTGGACCCCATGAACATTCCGGTGCCGATGGCGCCGCCGAGCGCCATCAGCTGCAGGTGCCGGTTGCTCAGTCCCCGCTGCAGCTCCTGCTCTGAGCCACTCGTGGTGGCGTCAGGAGCACCTTCGTGGGAGTTCGTCATAGTGCAGAATTCCTTCACGGTTTGCCGGGTTCCTCCATGAACCCGGCGTGGCAGGCGCGCACCGTCGCGCGCCGGCCACGGGATGGGGCCGGGGCCGGGTGGCCCCGGCCAGCGTTCAGCCCAAGAGCTGCTCTGCGGGCACGTAGTCCAGGTTCCACGCCTGGGCGACTGGCTCGCTGGTGAGCTGGCCGGCGACCGTCGACAGGCCCCGGGCCAGGGTGGCGTCGTCGGCCAGGGCAGCCTTCCAGCCCTTCCCGGCCAGCGCCCCGACGTACGGCAGGGTGACGTTGGTCAGGGCGTGGGTCGAGGTCATCGGGACCGCGCCGGGCATGTTGGCGACCGCGTAGAAGACCGCGTCGTGCACCGGGTAGGTCGGCTCCTGGTGGGTGGTCGGGTGGGTGTCGGCGAAGCAGCCGCCCTGGTCAACCGCGATGTCGACGAAGACCGTGCCCGGCTTGACCTGGGCCACCAGCTCGTTCGGCACCAGCTTCGGGGCCCGGGCGCCGGGCACCAGCACCGCGCCGATGACCATGTCGGCCTGGCGGACCTGCTCGGCCACCGCGTACGGGGTCGACATCAGGGTCTTCACCCCGCCACCGAACTCCGCGTCGATGGACTCCAGGGTCTGCGGGTTGATGTCGAGGACGGTGACGTCGGCCCGCAGACCGTGGGCGACCACGGCGGCGTTGCGTCCGGCGGTGCCACCACCCAGGATGACCACCTTGGCCGGGGCCACCCCGGGGACGCCCGGGGTCAGCAGACCCTTGCCGCCGTGGTGCTTGTACAGGGCCTGGGTGCCGGCCAGAGCCGACAGCCGGCCCGCGACCTGGCTCATCGGCTGCAGCAGCGGCAGCCCGCCACGGTCGGTCTGCACCGTCTCGTACGCGATCGAGGTGCAGCCGGAGTCCAGCAGGGCCCTGGTCTGCGGCTCGTCGGCGGCGAGGTGGAGGTAGGTGAACAGGAGCAGGTCCTCGCGCAGGTAGGGGTACTCGGCGGCGATCGGCTCCTTCACCTTCACCACGAGCTCGGCCTTCTCCCAGACCTCCTTCGCCTCAGCGAGGATGGTGGCGCCGGCGTCCTGGTACTGATGGTCCGTGATCCCCGAGCCCAGGCCCGCACCCTGCTGGATGAAGACCTCATGACCCTGGCCGGTCAGCTGGTGGACTCCCGCGGGGGTCATCGCCACGCGGTGCTCCTGCGGCTTGATCTCCGTGGGTACTGCAATTCTCACTCTCGATACTCCTTCGTTCGGTTCACCTGGTGGGTGGCATAGCTAGAGCGCGTCGTCGCGCACGGTCACCTTCTGGACGTGGGGTGAGGTGGTCAGCGCCAGCAGCCCGCCGTAGCTGGGCCAGAAGCTGATCTCGCTGCCGACCGTGACCGGGTCGGCGGCGTCGGTGACGTCGAGCAGCAGGTGGTCGCTGCTGGCGCCCAGAACCTCGATCCCGGGGTCGACGGGGGTGAGGGACGCCGGGTCGGCGTCCTGGCGGCCGATGTCGCAGATCGCCCGGCGCCGCCAGCCCCGGTCCTCGAAGGACGTGGTGTTGCCGAAGGCGTCCTGACCGGTCTCGCCGATCGGCACCGACGGCTTGTCGGCCACTTCAATCACGCCGGCGGTCAGCCGTACGGTGTCCTGCCGGGTTCCGGCCCAGGGGGACCGGTCGAGCACGTTGCGGCCCAGGATGATCGCCTCACCGACCCGGAGGTGGTTGATCTCGGCCGGCATCTGCCCGCTGGCCAGCAGCGGCAGGTTGGCGCTGTTGCCGCCGGAGAGCAGGTCCAGCGGAAGGCCGGTCGCCTGGCGGCACTCATCGCGTACGGCGACCAGCTGCTGCATCTTCTCGGCGGTCGGGACCACGCCGCCGTAGCAGGCGAGGTTGGTGCCCAGTCCGGCCACATCGAGGTGGGGGAGCCGGGCGACCTGGGTGACGACCTCGACGGCCCGGTCGGGCCAGACCCCTTCGCGCAGGTCCCCGACGTCGACCATGACGACCACCCCGTGGCGGGTGCCGAGGGCCCCGGCGGCGGCGGAGAGCGCGGACGCGGTCTCCAGCGAGGAGATCAGGGTGCAGTCGGCCCAGGTGACGGCCTCGGCGGCGTTGCGCGGGGTGGGGGCGCGCAGCAGCAGCGTCGGCAGCCCCAGACCGGCCTGCGCCACCCGGCGCAGGTTGGCGGTCCGGGAGTCGGCGACCATCGCGGCACCGCAGCCGGCGAAGGCCTCGAGCACGGCCGGGTGGGCCAGCATGACCTTGGTGACCGCGGCCACCTGGATACCGTGCGCAGCACACTGGGCCACGACCTGGCGGGCGTTGTGGGCGATCCGCTCGGGGTGGATCTCCAGCCTCGGGGTGAGCGTCGTCACTGCTGGTCCTCCAGGTTCAGGGGGCCGGACTCGGAGGCCACCCAGGCCTCGAAGGTGGCACCGACCTCGTCGTGGTAGGCCTGGGCCAGGGTGCCCAGGGCGGAGAAGCGGTAGTTCCGGTCGATCAGGACCTTGGCCTCTGGCGGTGGCAGCAGCAGCTGGCCGGGGCCCAGCCGGACAGCGTTGAGGATCTCCTCGCCACCGGGGATCCGGGTCAGCGCGCCACCGGTGCCGACGATCCAGCGGATGGCGGTCAGGTCCTTGCCCCGGACGATCTGCTTCTTGCCGGTGGGGGTGAACAGGTCGCTCACGCTGCCCACGTGGCGGCGGATGCCGACCTCGACGGCGTGCTCGGCCAGCCACCGGGTGACGCTGGTCTCCTGCTCGTCGGCCGGGATGGCCCGCAGGTGCTCCAGCCGCTCCTCGGACTCGCCGATCAGAGCCGCCACCCGGCGGGCGTTGACGAAGACCCCGAGGTCGCCCTCGACCGTACGCTTGGCGCGCGGCTCGGGGTCGATGCTGCGGCTGGTCCACTCCAGCGAGCCGTCGGTGACGCTGTGGACGTCGGTGGTGGCGCCGCCGACGTCGATCACCAGCGCGTCGCCGAGCCGGTCGGCGAAGATCTCGGTCGCGAGCAGCACCGCGCCCGGCGTGGGCAGGATGCCGAAGCTGGACAGCTCGCTGAGGTGGCTCATCCCGGGAGCCTTGATGATGTGCTGGTTGAAGACCTCGTGGATCAGCCGGCGGACCGGCTCGATCTGCAGCACGTCAACGTCGGGGAAGACGTTGTCCACGCACAGCAGCTCCATGCCGCTGCCGGCGAAGATGGCCTCCACCCGGCGCCGGACCGCGATGTTGCCGGCGTAGATCACCGGCACCGTGAGCCCACAGCCGGCGATCATCCGGGCGTTGCTGACGACGACCTCCTTCTCGCCGTAGTCGACGCCGCCGGCCAGCAGAATGATGTTGGGTGAGGCCTCGACCAGGTCCTCGACGTCGTACGAGTCGATGGCCCCGACCGTGGTGTGGCAGATGATGGCGCCGGCCCCGAGCGCCGCCTCGCGGGCAGCGCGGGCCGTCATCCCCTGGGTCAGACCGTAGACACTCATCCGCAGCCCGCCGGCGGCGGAGCTGTTGACGAAGACCTGGGTCTGGTCGATCTCGACCCCACTGGTCTGACGCATCTCGGCGATCGCCTGGTCGGCGCCGATCCGGACGTCGCCCTGGGCCACCGAGGTGGCGGCGAAGCCCTGACCGATGTGCGTGAACAGCCCATCGGCCAGCGAGAATGCGTTGGCCTTGGTGATCGTCGAGCCGATCTCCAGGGTAGTGACGACCCGCACTGCTCCTCCTGTGACTAGATCCGGCCCTGGGTCTGCATGGTGCGCACAATGGCATCGAGCACGTCGATCCCCTTCGTGCCCCGGCCGAAGGTGGCGTCCAGCCCAGTCTCGGCAGCCATATCGCGACTGACCTGGGTGCCACCGGCGACCAGGACCACGCGGTCGCGGATGCCCTTCTCCTGGGCGAGCTCGGCGAGCTTCTTCATCATCGTCCGGTGGACCTCGTTGTGGCTGATGATGGTGGAGATCAGGATCGCGTCCGCACCGGCCTCGATGGCCGCGTCGACCATCTTCTCCACCGGCACCGAGGTGCCGAGGTAGCGGTACTTCACCCCGTACTTCTCCAGGCCGCCGTGCTTGATGTCCAGGATCTCGCGCATGCCGACGCTGTGCTCGTCCTCACCGACGGTGCCGGCGACCACGTTGATGGCGTGGTCACTGACCGCCTGGCGCATCTCGGCCTCGGGCAGCAGCTCGACCTTCTCCGGGATCTCCAGGGTGGTCTTGTCGATGTCGAAGCCGACGTGGCCCTTGACCTCGACGAAGCAGCCCTCGGCCGGCTGGAGCACCTGCAGGTTGACGACCTCGGGGTCGCTGAGGCCCATCTTGCGGGCCATCGCCAGAGCCGCCTCGACCGCGATCTCGGCCCGGTCGGGGATCATCATCTCCACCAGCGCCACGCCGTCGCCGGCCCACTCCGCCTCGGGGCGCAGCAGGTTGCCCTTGCGGTACTCGCGGGTCCGCTCCAGGCGGGAGTCGACCGAGTCCTCGGGGTCCAGCTCGTCGATGTAGACGATCTTCTCGGGCTTGCACAGGGTGCAGCCGTCGATCAGGTCGCAGGCCTTGCTGATCCCTTCTGGCAGCGCGTTGCTGCCGAAGTGGTCACAGACCGGGGCCAGGTAGTCCGGGTCCCGCTCGACGACGGTGCCGACAGCGATGCCGCCCTCGCCGTCACGGGCGATGCCGTCGTGGTTGCGCTCCGGGAACTCGGCCGAGTCGACGAAGAAGCCCTGCTCGACGGCGGCGAAGTAGCCACCGACGTGCAGCATCTCGGTCAGGAAGCCGATCGCCCGCTCCTTGAGGTCACGGACCATGGTCCCCAGCGGGCCGTCCCGGTTGATCGTCAGCAGCTCGTTGATGCCGTCGAGGGCGGCCCAGGTCTGCTTGACGGTCTGCACGCCGCGGACCGAGTTGTAGTGCCACGGCAGGTTGCGGCCCTCGTCGGGGGTGATCGTGGACTGGATGTCGGCCCTGGTCAGCATCGAGATCATGGTGTCGATCAGGTGGGTCCGGATCGCCTCGTTGAGGTCGGACTCGATGTAACGGGTGTTCTGCTGGGCGCGCATCTTGTACTCGGAGAAGAAGTCGCGCAGCGCCACCGCGTACGGCAGGTCGTACCACAGCTTCGGGGCCGGCGGCGCGCTCGGCGGCACCGTCGACAGGCCGATCAGGTCCTTCGGCATCCCGACCATCACCGAGAAGGCGGAGTTGAGGGCGTGCTGCACCATCAGCTCCGGCATCACCTTCCAGCCGTGGCGGGCGGTGGCGTTGGCGTTGTGGGCGCCGTCGATCTGGAAGATCCGGGCCCCGGTCATGACCTTCTTGGCCTCGCCCGCGTCGACGTAGCTGCGGTAGGCGTTGATGTTGCGGTAGAGCACGTTGTACTGCGGGTCCTGGTGGGCGCCGTTGACGCCCTCCTCCGCGAACAGCACCGCCACCTCGGGGCCGGCCACGCCCGACACGTACGAGTGGAAGTTGATCGGACGGCCGACCTCCTCCTCGATCAGGTCGCAGGCCTTGCGGCTGGCGCGCAGCTGCTTGCGGGTGATCGGGACGCCGCCGATGCCCTCGGGGGTACCCTCCATCAGCCCGTCGATGTGGCTCTGGCCGGTGGTCCGGATGACCATGATGTGGTCGGCGCCGTTCCAGGCGGCCATCCGCATCCGGCGGATGTCGTCCTCGAAGTGGCCGGAGGCGATCTCCGAGGTGACCACCGGCTGCGGCTGGGGGTCGATGTTCTCGAAGTACTTCGCCGTCAGCATCGGAACACTGTTGGTCAGCGGCTTCGACATGTTGCGGTAGTGGAAGCCGCCCATGTCGACGCCCTCGGGCGGGACCTCACGCCAGGTCCAGCCCTTCCGCGGCGGGTGGTAGTCCTCCAGACCGGTGAGGATCTCCTCGACGTCGATCTTGGTGCTCGGGTCCAGCTTGTCGGTCATCGTGCCTCCTCGAAAAGGCCTTCCAGCACGGACTGGTCAGCGGCGACGGCGGCCGCCGCGGCGCGGATGTCGATCCCGTCGCGCTGCGCGACCCGCAGCACCGCGTGCCCGGCGCCCTTGCCCAGCAGGCCGGCGTTGAGCACGTTCTCGACGACGGCGTGGGTGGTGACCGAGTCGATCCCCATCCGCAGCAGCACCGACCGCTCCACCGAGGGGGAGGTGTGGGTGCGGGACAGCTCGACGACTGGCTCCATCACCTGGTGGGCGAGCTGCCAGAAGCGGGCCTTGAGGGCCTCGTCGTCCATGGTGGCCAGCTCGGCGCGCAACTTCTCGAAGCGCTCCTCGCGGGCCTGCTCTTCGTTCGTCATGAGTTCTCCTTCCCGATACCGCTAAGTGCTCGGGGCCATAGCCCGCACCTGCTCCGGGGTGCTGTTGGTGTCGGCGGCCAGGAAGGCCACATCGGCCTCGGTCCACTGGTCGACCGGCAGGACTTCGGCGGCGTGCTTGACGTAGCTGCTCCGCAGCCGGGCCAGGTCCAGCGGCTTGCCGGCGACCTGGTCGAGACGCTCCGGGATCACGATCGCCTTGCCCGGGACGTTGTCGGCCGGGTCGCCCCGGCGGACCTCGACCCCGCGGCTCCTGGCGAACGAGAGCTGGCTGTTGTGGTGCTTGCCGGCCCCGGTGTACTCGGTCTCCTGGACGACGATGATCTGGTCGCGGTCCATCTGCACCGCCAGCGCCACCGCGGCGGTGAGGCTGGTGTTGCCGGCCGGGCCACGCTCCAGGCCCTCCAGCTTGGTCAGCAGCTCGGTCATGTAGAAGACCTCGCCCTGGGTGACCAGGTGGTACCCGTCCATGTAGCGCAGCGCCCGGGCGGCGTTGCGCGGCACGTCGACCCGGTCCGGCCAGGTCGCGAACGGCACGCCGAAGCCGGTGTGGCCGGTGGTGAAGGACTTGCGGTTGAAGTCCTGGTCAGAGGCCATGTGCAGGCCCGACAGGTCCACCGAGACCGCCACCAGCTGGGTCTGGTCACAGCCCACCTTGCGCAGCCCGCGGGCGGTGCCGGTCAGGTTGCCGCCACCGGCATGGGTGACCGCCACCACGTCGGGCTGCCGGCCGTACCGCTGCTGGACCTCCTCGCCGATCTCGGCGCCGAGGGTCTCGATGCCCGCGATCCCGTACGGGGTGTACAGGCTGGCGTTGAAGTAGCCGGTCTCCTCCAGGGTGCGCAGCAGCACGTAGAACAGCTCTGGCCCGACGGTCAGCTTGACGACCTCGGCCCCGTACGCCTCGCAGGCGCGGGACTTCTCCACGATCTCCGGCTGCCCGACGTGCTGGGAGTCGAAGACCTCCTGGATCACGATGCAGTCGAGGCCCTGCTGGGCGGCCTGGGAGGCCACCGCCGCGCCGTAGTTCCCGCTGGTCGCGGTCACCATGCCCGTGAAGCCCTTCTTCTTGGCCTCGTGGGCGCTCAGCGACGCCCGGCGGGCCTTGAAGCTGCCGGAGGCGTTGGCGGCCTCGTCCTTGACCAGGATCCGGGCCCCCTTGCCGGGGCCGGCGATGGCCCGGACCGCCTCGGTGAGGCGGTTCAGCTCGTGCAGGGGAGTGCGGCCGACCTTGGTGGCCCGCTGGATCTCGGCGACGTCGGCCAGAGAGTAGCCGATCGCCCCCATCATCGCCTCGTAGTCGAAGGCGATCGGGCTGGTCGTGAAGTCGTCGTAGTCGAGGCCCAGCGCCGAGCGCATGATGTCGTTCTTGCGGGCCATCACCGCGGCGTACGAGGTGTCACTCACCGCTCAGCCTCCGTCCCGATCGTCAGAATCTCGGCCACTGTCTCGCCGAAGCTGTGCGAGTAGCCGGGGTTGACCCGGCTCAGGGTGCCGGTGTGGTGGCGCCCGATCATGGTCCGGACCGTCGCCTCCTCACCGAGTACTGCCGGCTCGGTGAGGAAGCCGTTGACCCACTGCAGCAGCGGGGTGGCGGCGGTGTCCTCCGGCAGGCCAGCGGCCCGCTCCTCGGGGCCCAGCACGGTGTGCTGGAGCTCGACCCAGGTCCCCGCGGGGATCATCTCGTGGTTCATGCCAGGTCTCCTGGTCAGCGGCGCACGTACGCGCTCGGGCCCATCAGCGCGGTCGGGGTCGGCAGGTCGATGATCCGCTTCAGGCCCGGGGTGGCGGCCAGGACCCGGGGGATGGTGTTGACCGCGATCCCTGCAGTGGCCTTGCCGCCGGCGATCTCGGGGCCGGTCGACATGTGGATCTCAGGGGTGCCGAAGATCGTGATGTAGTCGCCGGTGTCGACGCCCTCGGCGCCCGGGTCCACCTGCTGCGGGTGGATCAGCCGGATGACCTCCTCGTCGCCGCGGTAGCCGACCGCGGTGTGGTTGCAGCCGGCCACCAGGCCCGGCTCGATGACCCGGTCCCGGGCCTGCCGCGGCTTCTGGGCGATGATCGGCTCGACGGTCTGCTCGACCTTGTCAACGCCCAGTCCGAGGGCGTCGCTGATCAGCCGGACCGACTCGGGGAAGCCCACGTGCCCGACGATCGAGCCGTCGGCGACGCCGGCCTGGAACTGCTCCGGGGTGGTGCCGACGCCCTGGGTGGACAGCACCGTCTGCCCGTACGGGGAGAGGTCGTTGACCCGGCTGGCCTCGATCCGGGTGACCTCGTGGCTGCCGGCGGTGAGCACGGTTACCAGGTGGTCGAGCACGAAGCCAGGGTTGACGCCGACGCCGACCGCGGAGACACCGTGCTCCTTGGCCAGGGCGTCGAGCTCCTCGGCCGCGGCCGGGGTCTGGGCCTCGGGGGCCGCCATCTCCTCGGCGATGCTGACCACGTTGATCCCGGCGCTGAGGATGGCCTTGAGGTCGGGCAGCTGGTTCTTCACCCACGAGGTCGTGGCGATGGTGATCACGTCGACCTTGGAGGCGTCGAGGATGTCGGCCGGGTCGTTGGTGATGGCAACACCGACCGGGTCGCCGCCGAGCACGGTGGAGACGTCCTTGCCGGCCAGGTCCGGGTTGATGTCGAGGGCTCCGACCAGCTCGAGGCCGTCCTTGGCCAGGATGAGCCGGGCCACTCCCTGGCCCATGGCCCCCAGGCCCCACTGAGCTACCCGGATCCGTCGCTGATTCCCGTTCACTTCGCTCCTTGCATCGTTGCAACCGGTTCCGGTCCGTGCGCCTCGGCAGGCCTTCCTTGGCCCAACCGTTCCACCGCGCGCGGCGGTTCTGCGGCTACCCTGCTTGGTCGTGAGACACGACCTCGACGGGCTTCCGGCTGGTTGCTTGTCGAGTTGTCCTGGAAGCGGTCATCACTGGCTGCTTCGGCAGGAATCATCCGCGTCCGGGGGGCGGGCGCAAGCCAGATGCAGGAAATCCCCGCCGAAGGGAGCTGTACGTTGAGATCTGCCCATCAGGGCCGCTGGGGCGCTCGGATGTCCCAGCCCCGTTCTGAGGGTTGGCCCGCATGATCGAAGAGATCGACCTACGACTAGGGCACTTGCTGCAAATCGACCCTCGGATGTCGTGGGCCAGGGTCGGAGAGATCCTCCAGGTCTCGCCCACGACCGCCGCCAACCACTGGCGTCACCTGGTCAGCGGCGGGCTCGCCTGGGTGACAACATACCCCAACCCAGGCAACAGGTTCACCGCCATTGTCGAGGTCGACTGCCGCACCGAGTACCTGCCCCCGGTGATCGCCCATCTCTGCCGGCACCCGCTGGTGGTGAGTGTCGACGAGGCCACCGGGCGCCGGGACCTGCTGCTGACGCTGATGGCGCCGGACATGACGTCGCTGACCAACCTGATCATTGACTGGATCGGTGGGCTGGAGGGGGTGTACAACACCCGCAGCGCGCTCGTGACGAACGTCATCGTCGGGCCGGAGTCCTGGACGGTGGGGGCGCTGACCAAGCGGGAGATCTACCAGGCGAGCGCGCAGCTGCTGCCGGACCGTACCGGCGGTGGGGAGATGGACAGCGCCGACCTGGCCCTGGCGGAGGCCCTGGCCGTGAACGGGCGAGCCAGCGTCGCCTCGCTGTCGCAGGCCCTCGGCGTCCCCTCCAGCACCGTGCACCGGCGGGTGATGCGGCTGGTCGCGAACCAGAACCTGATCATGCGCTGCGACCTGGCGCCGCTGCTGGCGGGCTGGCGGCTGGCGTGCACCTGGCTGATCACGGTGCCGCTGAGTCACAAGGCCCGGGTGGTCGAGCTGCTCAAGCAGCAGTCGGCGCTGCGCTCCTGCCTGAGCATCACCGGCAGCAACAATCTGATGGCGAGCTTCCGGGTGAGCGACCAGCACGCCCTGGACCTCCTGGAGTCCCGGGTGGCGAGCGCTATCCCCGGCCTGGCCCCGGACGAGACCATCGTGCACCTGCGCAGCCACAAGTCGATGGGCTGGCTGCTGGACGCCGAGGGCCGCTGTACGGGGGAGCTGGTGGTGCCGGTCTTCGGTCACGAGGCGCCACCAGACCCGTAGCGGCTACCAGCGGTCGTGGTGGACGACCTGCTCCAGCGGGATCCGCTGGTTCCAGCCGAAGCGGACCAGGTCGGGGGTCTGCTGGAGCTGGCTGACCACGCCGACGCAGAGCCAGGCGACCGGCCGGACGTGGTCCGGCAGCCCGAGCAGCTCGGAGAGGACCTCCTCGCGGTAGAAGGAGACCCAGCCGACGCCGAGGTCGTGGGCGGTGGCGGTCAGCCAGAGGTTCTGGACCGCGCAGACGACGGAGAAGACGCCGGCGTCGTCGATGGTGTGGCGGCCCAGGACGTTCGGGCCGGAGCGGGTCGGGTCGTACGTGGCGACGATTCCGAGGCCGGACTCGCGGATGCCCTCGATCTTGATCGGGCTGAAGGTGGCGCGCCGCTCGGCGGTGAGCGAGTCGGCGTACGCCTGGCGGCACTGGGCGACGTGGTCGGCGAAGCGGGCGAGCAGCCCGGGGCTGCGGACCACGACGAAGTCCCAGGGCTGGCTGTTGCCGACGCTGGGCGCGGCGTGCGCGGCGGTCAGCAGCTCGGTGACCAGGGCGTCGTCGAGGAGCTCGCCGGTGAACTCGGCCCGTACGTCACGGCGCCGCTCGATGATCTGCCGCAGTACGGCACAGGTCTGGTGGGTCATGCGTCTGACCGTAGCCAGCGGGGCTGACGGGTCTGCCTGCCCCCCTCGGGGAGGGGGCAGGCCGTGCCCTAGGCCCCGAGGAACGGCGCGACCAGGCTGTCGTACCGCTCGGCCATGGTGGTGACGATCGTGTCGGCGCCCTGGGCCCAGACCGTCTCGTTGAAGATCTCGACCTCGATGTCCCCGGTGTAGCCGGCCTGGGCGACCCAGCCGGTGATGGTGGGGAAGTCGATGTACCCGTCGCCCGGGTAGCCGCGGGAGTTCAGGGTGCTGGCCTGCAGCGGCAGGCTCCAGTCGCAGACCTGGTACGAGGAGATCCGGCCCTCTCGCCCGGCCCGGGCGACCGACGCCTCCAGGTCGGGGTCCCACCAGACGTGGTACGTGTCGACGACCACCCCGACCGCATCTGCTGGGTGCTCGGCGGCCAGGTAGAGCGACTGGCCGAGCGTGGTCAGCACGCCCCGGTCAGCGGTGAACAGCGGGTGCATCGGCTCCAGCGCCAGCCGGACCCCGCGCTCCCGGGCGTACGGGACGAGGTCCCCGACCCGGTCCGCGACCCGCTGCCGGGCCGCGACGAGGTCCTTGTCGGCGGCGTCGCCGGGGGCCTCGGGCCGCCCCGTCAGCCCGTACGCGGCGGGCAGGCCGCCGACCACCATCACCAGCTCGGAGGTGCCGAGCGTGGCGGCCTCGTCGATCGCGAGCCGGTTGTCGGCCAGGGCCTGGGCCACCTGCTCGTCGTCGCGGCCGGTGATGAAGCCGCCGCGGCACAGGGTCGAGACCCGCAGCCCGGCGTCACGGACCATCCGGGCGGCGGTCTCGGCGCCGACCTCCTGGACCCGGTCCCGCCAGGGGCCGACCGCGCCGAGCCCGTGGGCCTGGGCGGCGGCGATGCACTCGGCGAGGCTGCTGCTCTTGGCGGTGGCGGTGTTGAGCGAGAGCCGCTGGCGGCCGGTCACAGCGTGATCTCCGGCACCTCGAGGCGGCGGCCCTCGGCGCTGGAGCGCAGCCCGAGCTCGGCCAGCTGGACGCCGCGGGCGCCCGACAGCAGGTCGTAGCGGTGCTGGCGCCCGGCCACCACGTCGCGCAGGTACTCCTCCCACTGCAGCTTGAACCCGTTCTCCAGGTCCTCGTCGCCGGTCGGGGTCCACTGGGAGAGGTAGTCGTTGGGGTCGGGCAGGTCTGGGTTCCAGGTCGGGGTGGGGGTCTCGCTGCGGGCCTGGGTGACGCAGTGGCGCAGCCCGGCCACCGCCGAGCCTGCGGTGCCGTCGACCTGGAGCTCGACCAGCTCGCCCCGGTGCACCCGGACGCTCCAGGAGGAGTTGATCTGGACGATGACCGGGTCGCCGGCCGGGGTGACGACCTCGAAGACCGCGAAGCTGGCGTCGTCGGCGGTGGCCTGGTACGTCTGGCCCTGCTCGTCGACCCGCTGCGGGATGTGGGTCACGGTCTGCGCGTACACGCTGCGGACCTGGCCCACCAGGCCCTCGATGACGTAGTTCCAGTGGGGGAACATGTCGGTCGTCATGCCGCCGCCGTCCTCGGCACGGTAGTTCCAGCTGGGCCGCTGGGCCGGGGTGTCGGTGCCCTCCCAGACCCAGTAGCCGAACTCGCCGCGCATCGCGATCACCCGGCCGAAGAAGCCCTCGTCGACGAGCCGGCGCAGGGCGACCAGCCCGGGCAGGTAGAGCTTGTCGTGGACGACGCCGTTGGTGGTGCCGTGGTCGCGGGCCAGCCGGGCCAGGGTGACCGCCTCGGCCAGTGTCTCGGCGGTCGGCTTCTCGGTAAAGATGCTCTTGCCGGCCTCGATGGCCCTGGTCAGAGCCGGGTAGCGGCGGCTGGTGAGCTGGGCGTCGAAGTAGATGTCGACCCCGTCAGCGGTCATGCAGCCCTCGGTGTCGGTGGAGATCTCGCTGATCTGGTGCTGGTCGGCGATCTGGCGCAGCTTCTCCTCGTTGCGTCCGACCAGCACCGGCTCCACCTGGACCCGCGAGCCGTCCTCCAGCAGCACCCCGCCCTGGTCCCGGATCGGCAGGATCGAGCGCACCAGGTGCTGCCGGTAGCCCATCCGTCCGGTGACGCCGTTCATCGCGATCCGCAAGGTGGTGGTCACAAGGCTCTCCTCGTCACTGAGTCACGTCTGCTCGGGTGGGCCGCAGCCCATGGGAATGCGCTTTCCCAGCGTACGACCGAGTCCTCGACGACGTCAACTGTGCTTGATCGCCCGGGCTGCCCCCGCAGCCTGAACCCCCTGGACGGTCGAACGACGAGGAACGACTGGCTGGACTCGGGACCGGTCCGCCCAACCTGGCCACAGCTCTGAAGCCCACGGCCGGGACTCAGCCCTAGCCGGCCGCGGAGCACGCCGTCTGGACGATCGAACGACGAGGAACGACTGGCTGAACCACGAGCAGAAGAACCTCCTCGTCGTGAGGAGGAAGACGGCGTGTCAAGCGGAGCGGCCGAGCCGCCGCGGAGGCGGCGGCGGTCAAGCACAGCCGGGGTTATAGCGAAGCGGCCGAGCCGCCGCGGAGGCGGCGGCGGTCAGGAACAGTCGACTCTCGCAGGACGACCTCGACCGGCACCTCCAGGTCCATCGGCCCAGAGTCGGTCAGGGCGGCCCTGGCGGCCGTCTCACCCAGTGCCTCGAGGTCGATGTGGACCGTGGTCAGGGCCGGGGTGTAGTCACGCAGGGTAGGGATGTCACCGAAGCCGGCGACGGCGATGTCGCCGGGGACCCGCAGGCCACGCTCGCGGGCCGCGGCCAGGGCCCCGACCGCCATCACGTCGGTCACAGCGAAGACCGCGTCGGGCAGCTCGCCGGAGCCGATCAGGGCCGACATCGCCTCGTACCCGCCGTCCCGGTCGAAGTCGGCAGCCCGGTAGGAGAGCACGCCAGCCGGGTCGGGCAGCCCGGCGATGAAGCCGTCACGGCGGTCCTGTGCGGTGAGGTGCTCCTCGGGCCCGGTGAGGACCGCGAAGCGGCGATGGCCCTGCTGGGTGAGCGCGGCCCCGAGCAGCCTCGCCCCTTCCCGGTTCGCTGGCCGTACAGTGCGGATGCCGGGCAGCGGCTGCGAGACCAGGGCGACCCCGGAGCCGGTGGCAGCCCGGAACTCCTCCAGTGAGGTGAGCAGGGCCGAGCGCTGCTCGGCGCGGTCGGTCAGTGACCCGACCATGACCAGGGCCCGGGAGCGGTGGCGGCGGGCCTGGTCGATCTGCCAGCGCATCTCGTCCAGGTCGTGGTTGGTGACTCCGAGCAGCACGCTGCACCCGGCCGAGCGGGCCTGGCTGGTGACACCGGCCGCGATCGACGAGAAGTACGGGTCGGCGATGTCGTGCACCAGCAGTGACAGGCCGGTGGTCTGGCCCCGGGCGATGGCCTGGGCGGCGGCGTTGGGGGAGTAGCGCAGCTCGGCCGCGACGGCGAGGACCTTCTCGCGCAGCTGCGGGTTGACCGTGCGGTCCTTGCTGCCGTTGATAGCGCGCGATGCCGTCGACAGGGACACGCCCGCGGCCTGTGCCACGTCGCTGAGGGTGACCATGACCGCACCGTAACAAGGAACTGCTTTCCCTGGTAGGGCTCTGCAGCAGGAGTGGTCGGTCAGACCGGCGGGGGTGGTCACCGCGCACGGGCCGGGCCCGCCGGAGGGGGCTTCGCTGGGGCCGGCCGCCGAGGGGGAAAGCGCTTCCCCCTGCGGTAGGCTGCCCCCTGTAGCCGCTTCGAGGAGGAAGCCCATGACTGATGCTCTCGCCTACCGGGTCGTTCCGGTGGTCGTGGTGGAGGACGCCGCCACCGCGGAGCCGCTCGGGCAGGCCATGGTGGCTGGTGGCCTGCCCGTGGCCGAGGTGACCTTCCGCACCGCGGCCGCCGCCGACGCGATCGCCGCAATGAGCCAGGTCGAGGGCCTGCTGGTGGGGGCCGGGACCGTGGTCAGCGCCGACCAGGTTGACCAGGCGATCGCCGCCGGGGCCCAGTTCATCGTCTCGCCCGGGCTGCGGGCCGACGTGGTCCGGCGCGCCCAGGTCGCCCGGGTGCCGGTGGTGCCGGGGGCGGTCACCCCGTCGGAGATCATGGAGGCCAAGGCGCTGGGGCTGGACACCGTGAAGTTCTTCCCGGCTAGCACGTACGGCGGTGCGAAGGCGATCCGGGCGCTGTCGGCCCCGTTCGCCGGGATGCGGTTCGTGCCCACCGGCGGGGTCAGCCTCGACAACCTCGCCGACTACCTGTCGCTGCCCTGCGTGCCGGCCGTCGGCGGCTCCTGGATGGTCCCGCCGGCGCTGGTCACAGCCGGCGACTACGACCAGGTCAGCCGCCTCTGCGCCGAGGCCGTCGCCGCCGCTGCCGCCTGCTGACCGGTACCTGAGGAGCCACGATGACCGAGCTGACCCTGCGTCCCGCCGCCGACTGCCGCTTCGACGCGGCTGCCCTGGGTGAGGTGATGCTGCGCCTCGACCCGGGGGAGGGCCGGATCCGGACCGCCCGCCGGTTCACCGCCTGGGAGGGCGGCGGAGAGTACAACGTGGTCCGCGGGCTGCGCCGGGTCTTCGGGCTGCGCACCGCGGTCGTCACCGCCCTGGTCAGCAACGAGGTCGGCCGGCTGGTCGAGGACTTCATCCTCACCGGCGGGGTGGACACTTCTCAGATCCGCTGGGTCGACGGCGACGGGGTCGGCCGTACGGTGCGCAACGGGCTCAACTTCACCGAGCGCGGCTTCGGGGTCCGCGGCGCGGTCGGGGTCTCCGACCGGGGCCACACCGCCACCAGCCAGCTGCGCCCCGGCGACATCGACTGGGACCACCTCTTCGGTGAGCTCGGCGTGCGCTGGCTGCACACCGGCGGGATCTTCGCCGCCTTGTCAGAGTCCACCGCCGAGGTCGCGGTCGAGGCGGTGCAGGCAGCCCACCGCCACGGCACCCTGGTCTCGTACGACCTCAACTACCGGCCCTCGCTGTGGCGCTCGATCGGCGGCCAGGCCAAGGCGCAGCAGGTGAACCAGGCGATCGCCCCGTACGTGGACGTCATGATCGGCAACGAGGAGGACTTCACCGCCGCCCTGGGCTTCGAGGTCGAGGGTGTCGACGAGGGGCTGACCACCCTGCCGTTAGAGCACTTCGCAGCGATGATCGAGCGGGTCTCGCAGACCTACCCGAGCCTCCAGGTGATCGCGACCACGATGCGCGCGGTCCGCTCCGCCACAGTCAATGACTGGGGTGCTCTGGCCTGGTCGCGCAGTGAGGGGCTGGTCCAGGCCACCCAGCGCGACGGCCTGGAGGTCCTCGACCGGGTCGGCGGCGGTGACTCCTTCGCCTCCGGCCTGGTCTACGGCCTGCTGACCGGGCAGCCGCTGCAGACCTGCGTCGAGTACGGAGCCGCCCACGGCGCCCTGGCCATGACCACCCCCGGCGACACCTCGATGGCCACCGCGGCCGAGGTCTTCAAGCTTGCCGGGGGCGGCTCAGCCCGCGTCGACCGCTAGCGGGGATGCGCTCGCCCCGGTCCCGGGGCCCGTGTCATGAGAGCGACTGGCCGGCAGTCCACTGCGCTACGGGGCGCGGCTCGATGCCCAGCAGGGTCTGCGCGCTGGTCTCCCGCAGGATCACACTTCCCGCGGCGGCCGCAAGGCGTGTGTACAGGGCTGCGACGCCTTCGGCCGCCGAGCCGATCACGGGCCTCAGGAGAGCGCCGAACTGGTGAGGTGTGATCGGCTCGAAGCGGATCGGGCGACCGAGCGCCTCGCAGAAGGCGTCAGCCAGGTCCTGCCCAGTCAGCCCTGGCAGAGCACCGACCCCGACGACCCCGCTGTGCTCCTCGCCGGTGAGCAGGAGCGCTGCGACCTGGGCTGCATCCGGCTGTGAGGCCCACGACACGCGACAGCCGGCGGGCAAGGGGTAGCGCAGGACGTCCTCGCGCAGAAGAGGCTCGCGAACGATGGGGAGCAGAAGGTTCTCCAGGAAGAGCCTGGGGGCCAGGACGGCTGTGGGCACGCTGCTGCTTCTTGCGGCTGTGATGAGGGTCATCACCGGGCTGTCGGGCGCGGACTGAAGGGGGCTTCCTGGCTCGTCCACGACCTGGCCGCTGGTGGAGATGACCACTCGGGTCGGGGTAGCCCGCGCGATGGCCGTCGCGATGGCGACAGCCTGCGCAGCGAGGACGTCGGGAGCGGCCAGCGGCAGGTGGACGAAGACTCCGTCAGACCCGGCGTACAGACGGGTCAGGGCGTCGGCATCGCCCAGGTCGACTCGGACGCCACGCCCGTCAGGGACGGCGTCCGGGTTCCGGACAGCCCCCACGGCATCGGCGCCCGCAGCCACCAGGGCAGACAGGACAGGGGCACCTTGGGCGCCGGTGGCGCCATGAACGATGTAGGCCATGGGCCAATTAGTGCATATGCTGCATCAGTTACGTCAACTGCACTAAAGAGGTACCCTGTCTCGGTGCCCGATCTGCCTGAGTGTGGCGTAGCCCGCTTCCTGCTGATTCTGGGCGGGCCGTGGGCCACGCTCATCATCCGCGAGCTCCTGAACGGGCCTCGCCGCTTCGGTGAGCTCCGGGAGAGGCTGCCCGGCATCAGCGCTCACACGCTGACGAGCCGGCTGCGGCTCTTCGAGTCCCGGGGACTGCTCACCCGGCACGCGTACTCGGAGATCCCCCGCGCGTGGTGTACGAGCTGACCGACCTGGGTCGCTCCTTGGCTCCTGTGCTTGACGCCATGAACGAGTGGGGCCGCCGCGCTCCGGCCTCAGCCTTCACCTCCCAGGACTGAGTCGTCTCGGGTGCTGTGCTCCTGGGCCCGCGGTCTGGTGGACGGTCAGCCCTCAGACCCGGTGCCACTCGTGGGCAATGGGCAGGCCCTCGTTGTCGACGTGCACGACCAGCGAGGTCCCCGGGCTCATCGGCTGGTTCGGCACCTCGACCCCGGCCAGCATCGCGGGCAGCACCGGGCGGTGACCGCAGACCGCGGTCGGGGTGGCGGTACGGCCGGCGCTGACGGCCATCTTGCGGATGTACCGCTCGACGCCGGCCAGGTGGTCCTCGCCGACCTCCTCGGACAGCAGCGAGACCGGCTTCACCTTGATCCCGAAGGTCTCGGCGTACGGGGCCAGGGTCTGCAGGCAGCGGGTCGAGGACGAGCTCTTGAGCTGGCGCACCCCGTACGCCTGGAGCAGCCGGGACAGGTGCTTGGCCTGCTTGCGGCCGGCCGGGTCCAGGGGGCGCTTGCGGTCATCGCCGCTCCAGTCCTTGCGGGCGGTGGCCTTGGCGTGCCGGGTGATCAGGAACGGGACCGTCTCCGGCAGGGCGAGCGCCTCGTCCAGGACCGCCTGCTCATCGAGGTAGGTGAGCCGCTCCCGGGCCTCCAGCACCGGCAGCCAGTCGACCTGGTCAACCTCGTCGTCGGGGGGCCGGTTGGCGACCCGCAGCACCCGGCCGACCCAGAAGTGCACCACCTTGGGGCCCTTCGGCACCTGGTAGTGGATGTCGGCCAGCGGGGCCCCGAGCTGGACCTGGACCCCGGTCTCCTCCTCGACCTCCCGGACCGCGGCCAGCACCGCGGGCTCGTCCTTCTCGCACTTGCCCTTGGGCAGCGACCAGTCGTTGTACGCGGGGCGGTGCACCACCGCCACCGAGCGGCGCGGTCCGGTGCCGGTGAGGACGACCGCCCCGGCGGCCCGGACCGCGTCGAGGGCCTTGTCGTGGCTCATGCGGGGGCGCGCCTCGACCCCAGGACCGCGATCAGGTGCTCCTGGATGTCGAGCAGCGGCTGGCCGTCGGCGTCGGTGGTGTGCTGGGTCCAGCCGTCGGGGCCGAGGTGCCAGGAGGCGGTGCCCTCGTCGAAGGCCAGGTCGAAGAGCTCCTCCACCTGGGTGATGTGGGCCGGGTTACCGAGCTGCACCAGCACCTCCACCCGGCGGTCCAGGTTGCGGTGCATCAGGTCGGAGGAGCCGATCCCGACGTGCGGCTGGCCGCCGCCGGCGAACCAGAACAGGCGGCTGTGCTCAAGGAACCGGCCCAGGATGCTGCGGATCCGGACGTTCTCGCTGAGCCCGGGCACCCCGGCCTTCATGGCGCAGATCCCCCGTACCCACAGGTCAACCGGCACTCCGGCCTGCGAAGCCCGGTAGAGGGCGTCGATGGTGGCCTCGTCGACGATCGAGTTGACCTTGATCCTGACCCCGGACGGAAGACCGGCCCGGTGGTTGGCGATCTCGTCCTCGATCATCGTCAGCAGCCCTCGGCGGATGCCGTGCGGGGCAACGAGCAGCCGGCGGTAGTGGCGCTCCTGGGTCATCCCGGACAGGTGGTTGAAGACCCGGGCCACGTCCTCGGTGATCACCGGGTTCGCGGTCAGCAGCCCCATGTCCTCGTACATCCGGGCAGTCTTGGGGTTGTAGTTGCCGGTACCGATGTGGGCGTAGCGGCGCAGCACCTCACCCTCGTCGCGGACCACCAGCGACAGCTTGCAGTGAGTCTTCAGCCCGACCATCCCGTACACGACGTGCACGCCGGCCTTCTCCAGCTTGCGGGCCCAGGCGATGTTGGCCTGCTCGTCGAAGCGGGCCTTGATCTCGACCAGCGCCAGCACCTGCTTGCCGGCCTGGGCGGCCTCAATCAGGGCGTCCACGATCGGCGAGTCGCCCGAGGTCCGGTACAGGGTCTGCTTGATGGCCAGCACGCTCGGGTCGGCCGCGGCCTGCTCGATGAAGCGCTGCACCGAGGTCGCGAACGAGTCGTACGGGTGGTGCAGCAGCACGTCACGCTTCTTCAGCGAGGTGAACAGGTCGGCCTGCTGGGCGGTCTCGACCTCGGCTAGGTGGGGGTTGGTCTTGGGCAGGAAGCCGGGGTACTTGAGGTCGTCGCGCTGCACGTCAGCGATCGCGAACAGGCCCCGCAGGTCGAGCGGCTCGGGCAGCCGGAAGACCTCCTCAGGGGCGATGTCGAGCTCGTGGACCAGAAGGTCGAGCATCGCGTCGTCGATGTTCTCGGCGACCTCCAGGCGCACCGGTGGGCGGCCCACCTTGGAGCGCAGCAGCTCCTTCTCCAGGGCGAAGAGGATGTTCTCGGCGTCGTCCTCCTCGACCTCGACGTCCTCGTTGCGGGTGACCCGGAAGGTCGTGGTCCGCAGCACCTGCATCCCGGTAAAGAGCTCTTCGAGGTGAGCGCAGATCACGTCCTCGAGGGTGATGAAGCGTCCCTCGTCAATGGTGAGGAAGCGGGACAGGATGTTGGGCACCTTGATCCGGGCGAACTGCCGGGAGCCGGTGGCCGGGTTGCGCAGCTGGACCGCGAGGTTGATCGACAGGCCCGAGATGTACGGGAAGGGGTGGCTCGGGTCGACCGCCAGCGGGGTCAGCACCGGCAGGATCCGCTCGTGGAAGAGCCGGGTCAGCGGCTCCTGCTCGGTCAGGGTGAGGTCCTTCCAGCGGAGGATCTCGATCCGCTGGGCGGCCATCTCGGGCCGGATCACCTCGGCGAAGAGCCGGGACTGCTCCTCGACCAGCTCGCGGGTACGGCTCAGGATCGCCTGGTACAGGTCGCGCGGCAGCATCCCTGAGACCGACGGCTGGGCCACCCCGGCCGCGATCCGGCGCTTCAGCCCGGCCACCCGGACCATGAAGAACTCGTCCAGGTTGGAGGAGAAGATCGCCGTGAACTTGGCGCGCTCCAGCAGCGGGATCCGGGTCTCGTCGCTGGCCAGGTCCAGCACCCGCTTGTTGAACGCCAGCCAGCTCAGCTCCCGGTCGTGGTAGCGCCCGTCGGGCAGAGGTGCCAGCTCCTCGGCCGGCTCGGCGTGGCCCGGGGCCGGCTCCCGGACCCCCTCGACAGGCGTGCTCACAGCGTCTCCTTCCGGGCGTAGCACACATCGCTGTGGGCGACGGTGAACCCAGAGCTACGGTACAGCCCGACCGCGGCCTCATTGTCCGCCTCGACCCAGAGCTGGACCTCTCGGCAGCCGGTGCTGGCCAGGTAGGCCAGCCCGGTGTCCAGCAGGGTACGGCCCAGGCCCTGCCCGGTGGCGCGGGGAGTGACCCCGATCACGTACACCTCACCCAGCTCGGCCGAGTGCCGCTTGGTCCAGTGGAGCCCCAGCGGGGCCTGGTCGGGGCCGAGAGCGAGGAGCAGCCCGGCCGGGTCGAACCAGTCCTGCGCCATGCGCTGGCGCAGCCCTGGCAGGTCGAGGCGGCCCTGCTCCGGGTGGTCGGCGAAGGCGGCCGCGTTCACCGCCAGCACGGCCGTCTCGTCGCCGGGCTGAAAGCCCCGGATGACGACCCCCGGGGGGGTACCGGGCCTGGTCAGGCCGGGGTCGAGGGCGCGGTGCAGGACCAGCAGGCGGCGCTGGGGCGCGAAGCCGTACGCACTCAGCAGCCGCTGCGCCGGCTCGCCGTCGCCGAAGGCCCAGACGGCGGTGGCGGGGGCCGCAGCGAGCAGCCGCTCAAGCAGCGCCCGACCCAGGCCCCGGCGGCGGTGGTGGGGGTGGACCACGAGCTGGCTGCTGGCGCTGCCCGGGTCGTGCTGGGCGTACCCCGCCAGCTGGTGGTCGACCTCAGCCACCAGGTGCGTACGGCTGGGGTCATCCAGCCGCAGCAGCGCCTCCTCGTTGAGAGGGCCGCTCTGGTCGGTCTCGGTGGCGGTCTGCACCAGGCACAGCAGGGACTCCTGCTGGGCAGGGTCCAGCCGGCTCGGCTGCCGCAGCTCCAGGCTCATGCGGCGAGCCTAACGGTAGCCACCGACAGTCTCCGGCCCGCTGTCAGCGGCGCTCGCTGAAGCGGTATCCGACGTTGCGGACGGTGCAGATCAGGGACTCGTACTCGGGGGTCAGCTTGGCCCGCAGCCGTCGGACGTGCACATCCACGGTCCGGGTCCCGCCGTAGTAGCTGCTGCCCCAGACCTCAGCCAGCAGGTGCTCGCGGGAGAAGACCCGGCCGGGGTGCTGCACCAGGTACTTGAGCAGCTCGAACTCGGTGTACGTGAGGTCGAGCAGCCGCCCGTGCAGGGTGACCGTGTACGCCCCCTCGTCGATCACGATCCCGCCGCTGGAGATGGTCTCCACGCCGGTGAGGCTGCTGGTGGCCAGCCGCAGCCGGGCGTCGTACTCGGCTGGCCCGGCGCCGTCGAGGACGAAGTCGGCGCAGCCCCAGTCGGCGGTGATCACCGACAGCCCGCCCGGAGGCAGGACCACGAGCCGGGGGACCGAGATCTGGGCCGAGGTGAACAGCTGGCAGGTGGCGTGGGCGGCGACGAGGTCGTCACGGGCGTCGACCACCACTGCGTCGCTGGCGGCGGACTCGGTCAGCACCTGGTCGCCGGCCGACCGGATGGTGACCTGGTGAGGCAGCAGGGAGATCTCGGGCAGCGGGTCAGGGCCTGGGCGAGGCGTGATCAGCAGCAGGTCCACCCGTCCCCCTCTCCGTGCTGGCGACGGCTGGTCAGACTACCGGTGCTCAGCTGTCGAGGATCAGTGTGACCGGCCCCTGGTTGACCAGGCTGACGTCCATCATGGCGCCGAAGACTCCCGTCTCGACGTGGGCTCCGGCGTCGCGGCAGGCCTGGCAGAAGGTCTCCACGAGCGGCTCGGCGACCGGGCCGGGAGCCGCCTCGTACCAGCTCGGCCGACGGCCTTTGCGGGTGTCGGCGTACAGGGTGAACTGGCTGATCACCAGCAGCGGCGCCTGCAGGTCGGCGGCCGAGCGCTCGCCCTCGAGGACCCGCAGCCGCCAGACCTTGTCGGCTAGGCGCTGGGCGTCGGCCTCAGTGTCGCTGCGGTGGACGCCGAGCAGCACCACCAGCCCTGGGCTGGGGAGCGCGCCGACCACCTCCCCGGCCACACTGACAGACCCGGAGCTGGCTCGCTGGATGACGGCGCGCATGCGCCGGAGGCTACCGGTCGTCGGGGGGCCGGCTCACCACCGCCCGGCGAGTCAGGCGGAACGGCCGGGGCCAGAGCCTGCTGGGGGCTGGTACGGGGCCTGGGGCTGGGGGTGGGCCGGGTAGGGGGGGCTGCTGGAGCGGGTACCCGGCCTGCTGGGGCGACGGCTGGGGGTGCGCCGGCTGAGGCTGCTGCCCAGGGACGGCCACCGGTGGCGGGTAGGCGGGAGCCGCCGGCTGACCTGGCGCACCCGGCTGAAAGGCCCCAGCGCTGTTCGGCACCCCAGCGCCGTTCGGCAGGCCGGGGGCCGGCGCGCCGACCGGGGCCGGCAGGGGCGGGGCCCACGGGGCGGGCAGGACGCCGCTGACCCAGGGGCGCTCGGCGGCGATGAGGCGCACGAGGTCCTCGTGCTGGGCCACCAGGTCCTGGTTGTACGGCGGGCCCATCCGGTCTAGCCGGTCCCGGACGAAGGCCAGCTCGGTGAGGTTGTCGCGGTAGTTCCGCATCCGCTTGCGGTCGTCTGAGCCGGCCCTGCTGAAGGCCTGCTTGCGCCCCTGCAGGGTGCTCAGCCACCCGGCCTGGCCGGCCGTGATCAGACCCTGCTGCACCATCAGCGGCAGGTGCCGGCTCACCACCGCCTGCTCCTGGCGCTTGCTGTGGACGGCCAGCAGCGTGATCCCGACGATTCCGCCTCCGGTCAGCACGAGCGCGACCGGCAGGTACAGCAGCCCGAGCGTGGTGGCGGCGTTGTGCAGGGCGTGCAGAGCGACGGCCACCGCCCAGCCACCGACCAGGCTGAGCCAGCGCCCCGGCCCCTGGCGGGAGAGGAAGAACCAGACCCCGACCGCGGTGGCGATGGTGTAGATCGAGTGCCCCCAGGCGCCGAGCGTGAGCCGCAGCCCCGCCACGAGGAGCAGGTCCTCGGCCTGGGCGATGTACATCTGGTCCTCGACGAAGGAGAAGCCCAGCCCGATGAAGCCGCCGTACACGATGGCGTCGGTCATGGTGTTGACCTCAGAGCGTCCCCGGCGGCTGGCGAGGAGGACCAGCAGCAGGAACATGCCCTTGCTGCTCTCCTCGGTGAGCGGGGCCAGCACCACCGTCTCCACGAAGTCGCTGGGCTGACCGACGATGATGGCGAGAATCAGGTTGCCCACCAGGGCCAGGACCAGCGCGATCCCGCCGCCCCAGAGAAAGGAGGCGGCCAGCAGCCGCGGCGGCTCCGGCTCCCAGCGGTCCAGGAAGAGCAGCAGGGCCCCGCCGACGAGAGTGCTCAGCCCCGACAGGGTCACCGCGACGACCGCTCCCACCGGGTGGGCCAAGGTGGTCAGCACGAAGAAGAGCTGAATCAGCCCGCCCAGGACCAAGGTGATCACGGGGATGACGACGACCTGCTTCTTGCGCAGGATCGGCCAGCGGGCCGCTGGCTGGGGAGCAGGGACGACGCTCATGGTGACCGAGGGTAGGCCCCACCCGGTTCGGGTGCTTCGTCCTGAGCCGCTTGCTCGGCGGTGGCTGGTGTCAGTGCCGTGACCCGGAGCGGACCTCGGTATGGGCCTTGGCCAGGGCGGCGCCGACCTCCTGGTCACGGAGCCGGGCGAGCAGGGCCTCCGGCATCCCGGCCACCTCGAACAGCGCCGAGCTGACGGCGTGGTCGTAGGCGAAGGTGATGATCGACCCGGCCGTGGCGGCGACCCGGCGGAAGGCGGTGACCAGGTGGCGGCGCTCTGACTCCGGGACCGGCAGCGAGTCGGAGTGGTCCTCGACGTACTGGGCGACGAAGTTGTTCATCGCCAGCATCATGGGGTTGGTGACCCGGCGCATCACGTGGGTCAGCCCGACCAGTGCCATCCAGGCCCAGTAGTCGTCGTCGATCGGGCCGCGTACGGTCCGCTCCCACCAGCCGGTCAGGGTCTGCTCCCGCATCGGCCGCTCGCCGGCCTGGAACAGCTGCTCGGTCTCGTCGTGGGCGTACAGGGTGTCATAGAAGGACTTGACGACCTGCGGCGCCATCGGGATCAGGGCGTCGCTGTGACGGGCGATGATGGCGGCGTCGGAGGGCTGAACCCGGCACTCGGGCGGGGTCTGCTGGATCGCGCGCTGCGCGATGTCGTGCATGGAGTCCATGTCAGGCCCGGCCCAGCAGCTGCTTGATCTCGACCGCCGCGACGCGCGCCTCAATCCTCATCAGGCCCAGGTTGGAGTCGATCGGGCCGGTCATCACGAGCACCGCGTCGTTGCCTGCCGCGTACGTGACGAGGTAGCCGCTCTGGCCACGGATCACCGCCTCGGCGAAGCCGCCCAGGTCGGTGCGCTCGGCGATCCGCCCGCCCAGGCCGAAGGCCGTGGCCGCCATCGCCGCCACCCGCTCTGCCGAGGACTCGGGGAAGTCGTGGGCGATCGGGAGCCCGTCGGTGGACGCGATCATCACGCCGTAGAGCTCCGGGATCGACCGGCGCATGTTGCCGATCACTCGGGCTAGCTCGTCGGACTTGCTCACTGAGTAGCTGCTGGTCATTCCCACAAGACCTTTCCCCAAACCTGCGTTTTCGAGCTGGGGAAGGACGTTCCCCGGCGGTGACGGCCCGGCGCCTAGCCAGACAGTAGACTATCAGCGCTCGGACGACGGGGATTCGCGCAGATTACATGTCAGTTGAGGTGGTTCGGCCATGGGCGGAGCAGGGCTCGCCGTTGCAGGTACGGGGGTGGTGCTGGCCGCTGCCCTGCTAGCCGGACCAGCCTGGGTGGTCCGCAGCACCGAGCAGGACCTGGAGGTGACGGCCACCGCAGCCCTCGGTGCGGCCGGGATCAAGGGCCGGGTGAGGTACTCCGGCTTTGACGCCCAGATCACTGTTGACCCGGCCGCCGCTGAGCAGGCCCGGCAGGTGGTGGCGCAGGTTTCCGGCACCCGGGCGGTGGTCGTCACAGCGCCCGGCGCCGGCCAGACCGCCTCGGCCAGCCCGTCCGCCAGCGCGCCCAGCCCGGTGACGACCCCAAGCCCGGTGGTCTCGACGGGCTCCGGCACGCCTGCCCCGGCCGCCAGCTCAGCCACGCCCACCCCGTCGCCGCAGCGGCCGGACCTGGCACCGATTGTCTTCGAGGGAGCCAGCGCAGCGCTTTCGGCTGAGTCGCGCGAGCGGCTGACGCAGCTGGCCCAGTACCTGCTGGCCCACCCGGCGGTCAGGGTCGAGATCGTCGGCTACACCGACAACGGGCAGGACGCCGAGGGGCGCCGCCGGCTCTCGCTGGCCCGGGCCGAGGCGGTGCGCCTGGTCCTGGTCAGCGCCGGGGTTCCCAGGGAGCGCACCAGCACCCTGGCCCGCGGTAGCGCCGACCCGGCCGCGTCAAACGACACCCCGGAGGGCCGGGCCCAGAACCGGCGGGTCGAGATCCAGCTTCGAGAGGGATGACTGTGCAAGGGTTTTGGTACGCCTATCTGCCGCTGCTCATCGTCCTCGCCGTCGTGGCGCTGGTGGCCATCCTGCTGGGCTTCCTGATCGGCCGGTCTCGGGGGCGGCGGGCAGCGGCCCGGGCTGAGACCCGGGTGCGCGAGCTGGAGGCGGCCCAGAGCCGAGCGGCCGCCCAGCCGGTGCCTGTCCCGGCGGGGCCGGGTAGCGGCGCCGCGCCCGCCGCGGCCGACGGCTGGCGGCCCGAGCAGCCGGCCAGCCTGGCCGAGGGCCTCGGCCCGCAGGGCATGAGCGAGCCGGGCGCCACGGTGGCCGACGGGACGGCCGCAGCTGTGGCCGGGTCGCTGCCGGGCGGTGAGACCGCGGGGGTGTTGGCTTCTGCCGTGCCCAGCAGCGAGCAGCCCCGCCAGCAGATCGCCGGCGAGAGCATGCAGGTGCCGGTCTTCGCTGCGCCCGACGGTGAGCTCCCCGACCAGGTGGCGGGCGGCCGTGAGGCCACACCGGCGCAGGACGAGCCGCGGGGGCCGGACTCGGGGCCCGTCGCGGAGCCGTTCCCGAGCCCGGGCCTGGATGAGACCACGCAGGGGCCTGGCGCCCCGTACGGCAGCGAGCAGCAGGTCTTCGGTGACGGTGAGGCCGTCCCCGAGCCTGAGGCTGCCGGTGGGCCCGCGACCGGGTGGTCGGAGCAGGACCCGGCAGAGCGGGCCGGGGAGCCCGCGGCCGAGTCCACCCCGCAGGACCAGCCCCCGTTCGCCTTGGACCCGGAGCCGGCCACCAGTGTCGACCAGCCCGCCCTCCACGAGTGGACCGCCGACCAGGTCCGGGCCTTCGTCGCTTCCGGCCAGCCGGTCGTCGCGGGTACGCCGGGGTGGCCGACCGAGCAGGACTGGGCAGACACGGCTCCGACCCGCCCGTGGACCTCGGACGCGCTCCCCGAGCCCTCGGACGAGGCGGCCGGCAGCGAGACGCCGGTGAGCCAGGCGATCGAGGGCGTCGAGCCGGCCTCCGCAGAAAGCATGGAGAGCCGGGCACCCTCCGACGCTGCCGGCCCGGCGACCGCCACGCCCCGTGCCGGGGGAGCTGAGCCCGGCCAGAGCCGGGTCGTCAAGGTGCCGGCGACCGCCCCGTGGCCCGGGCAGGCGCACCAGGGAGTTGCCAGCGACGAGCAGGAGCACCTCGTATCGGATCCGGGCCTGACCGCGGCCACAGCGCCGGGAGTGCTGCCTCTGCCTGGGCCCCGCCCCCGTCCTGGCCGGGGCTGGGTGGCGGACTCCGACCAGGTCCGGCCCGCGTCGCCGGGCAGCGAGCTGGTCCAGATGCGGCAGGCCCTGAACCGGGCCGAGGCCGAGATGGCACGGCTGGAGGCGGCCGCGGTCCAGGCCTGGGACCGGACCGTCCCGGCCCTAGAGGCTCGAATCGAGGAGCTGACCACCGAGAACGCCACCCTGCTGCGGCAGCTGCTCGCGACCGAGGCCCAGCTTGAGCTGGTGCACGAGCGCAGCCAGCGCCAGCTCGATGCCCGTCGCACCGAGCTCGAGGAGCCGGCCAACCATGGTTGACAGCGGACCTCTGCTGACCGGGGCGGCGCTGACCAAGTCGTACGGACCACGCGACGTGCTGCGGGGTGTCGACCTGGAGGTCCGCCCGGGTGAGTGCGTCGGCCTGGTCGGGGCTAACGGCGCCGGAAAGTCAACCCTGCTGGGGATCTTGGCCGGGACTATCGAGTCCGACGCGGGCGGGGTGACGTTCGGGATCTCGGTTCAGCGCCCCAGCCGTACGGCCCGGGCAGGGCTGATCGCCCAGCGGTTCAGGCTGGACCCGGGACTGACCGTGGCCCAGGCCATCTTTCGGGGCACCAACATCGCCCCTTCTCAGGAGCGAGAGCGGGCCCGGACTCTGCTGGCCCAGGCGGGGATCGCCCTTGACCCTTCGGCCCGGGTGGGTGGGCTGACCCAGCCCGACCTGGGACTGGTGGAGTCGATGCGGCTGTGGGCCGACGACACCGTCGACGTGGTGCTGGTGGACGAGGTCTCCGCCACCTTCAACCCGCGCGAGCTCGACGAGCTGCACTGGATCATCGCCACTATCACCGGCCAGGGCCGCAGCGTGGTGTACGTGTCTCACCGGCTGGACGAGCTGCGCAGCATCGCTGACCGGGTGCTGGTGCTGCGCGACGGGGTGCTGTCCGAGGCCGACGCCGCAGACGACCTGGACCAGGCGATCCACGAGGCCCCGGTTGCCCCCGTGCGCCCGCCAGTGCGGGCCCAGACCCGGTCCGAGCAGGCGCTGCGGCTGCGGGAGGTGTCGGGAGGCGACCTCGCGCCGACCAGCCTGGAGGTGCGGGCCGGTGAGGTGGTCGGCCTTCTCGGCGACCGGCGCTCGGGCGTCGACGACCTGGTCCGGGTGCTGACCGGCTCCCTGCCAGTGCGCACCGGCACTGTGCAGCTGGCCGGCCGTACGGTCGAGCTGGGCAGCACCGAGCACGCGGTCCGGGCCGGGATCGGTCACCACCGTCCCGGCTCCAGCACCGGCGAAGTGGCCGCGAACCTGCTGGTCGGCCTGCCCGCGGAGCAGGACTTCGCGGAGGCCCAGGCAGCCCTCAACGCGATGCTGGTCGCGATCGACCTGATCGACGAGCGTGGAGAGCGGCTGCTCGGGGAGGGGCACCGCTCGGTGGGGCAGCGTGAGCTGCGTAACGTGACCGAGGTCCTCGACGGCAATGCCAGGCTGCTGGTTCTGGAGAACCCGACCGCCGGGCTGGACACGCCGTCCCGGGCCACCGTGTACGAGCGCCTGACGGCTGCCACCGAGCGAGGCGTGGCCGTGCTGCTGGTCTCGACCGACCCGGGCGAGCTGGTCACCTGGACCCAGCGGCTGCTGGTCTTTCGGGGCGGGCGGCTGAGCGACACCTGGCCAACCTCGACGGTGACCACGGTCCGCATCGAGGAGGTCATGCGGGGCCTGGCGGAGCACGACCAGGCGGCCCGGCCCCGCCGTGCCGAGAGCGAGCCGGAGCCGGACCTGGCCGACACGATCGTGGTCACCGACTACGGGCGAAGCTGGCTGCAGGAGCGCCGTGAGGAGGAGCAGGCCGAGGGGTCCGTCTGACGCTGTGCCCGACGGCCGCCACCTCGCCGTGCCGGTCCTGGCCGACGCCCCCGGGGCATCGCCCACCCCGGCAGCGGTTATCAGCGCCACTGTCGACTCGGGCCCGACCGAGAGCCGGCGCGAGCTGCCCAGCAGCGCGACCTCGGCCTGACTAGGAACCTTGGACCCAGGCTTGGTCCTCTACTAGCGTCGGGGGATGGCTCTGGAGGACATGACTGGTCTGGAGATTGTGGAGCGGCTGGTGGAGATCGGCCGTACCCGGCGCCCGGCGAGCGCGGCGCTGATCGACAGGGTCCTGGGTGAGGTGGGGCTGCCGCCGGCGCCGCTGTACCGGGAGCTGCTGCTGCGTACTGACGGGCTGGAGATCGGGCCGGTCTCCTTCCTGCAGGTCAAGAAGACCGGAAGCTCCTTCATCGGCAAGTACGCGAAGCTCTATGAGCCCTACCTGCCGATCGCCTTTGCCGGTGGGGCGTACTACGGGTGGCACCGGGAGGAGAAGTGCTGGTGCGAGAGCGCCTCGAACCCGATCAGTCGCCGGTTTCCCGACGAGGAGGCCTTGGTTCGTGCTATCGCGAAGGGAACCAAGGGGTTTGTGCCGCACGTGGTTGTCCCGGCCCGGCCCCGGACTGTGGCGCCGCTGCCTGAGCTCGTGGCCTCCATTCCCTCGCAGTGCAGAGTTCCTCAGCCGCGGGCGGTGAGTGTGCGGGACTGGGTCCACCGGGCGTTCACGCGGGCGGTGAAGGTCCCGGCTCCGGATGACTACCGGGCTCTGTTCGACCTGTGTGACGGGTTTGAGGTGAACGGGCTGCTCGTGTACGGGGCTCGTGAGATGGTGAAGGCCCAGCTCGACGTCGTCAAGGAGAAGTATGTCGAGGTCGCAATCATGGACGATGAGGCCCTCGTGTACTCCGGGTGGGACTCCCAGTGGCAGCGCGTGGACATCGGTTCCTACGACCCATCCTGTGACGACGACCGGTACCAGACCTTCACCGAGATGATCGGCACCATCCTCCCCCAGCGCCTGACTACCTATACTACCCACCCGTAAGGACCACCCTCATGAGCTAGAGTCACCGGTCGTAGCATTTTTCAAGACTACGTTGCACCGTACCTGAAGAAGGCCGCTAAGGAGTCGGGTGACTTCAGAGGAGTCCTCCACAAGGAGGTCCACTCACTACCCGGCGTCAAGGTGACCAAGGACTTTAAGTACACCCGGCGCCCTCGGGGTAAGTACAACAAGCTGCGGGCTGCCTTCGACAACGGTGCGCGAGAGGACTTCCTCAAGGGTATGGACGAGGAAAAGCTTGTGGCCCACGGCTTCAGCGAGCAAGATATCGCGACCATCCGAAGCGGACGCCCTCCCGAGGGGTACCAGGTTCACCACAAGGCGCCTCTGGACGACTCCGGGACAAACGACAAGAGCAACCTGATTCTCATCAAGAACTCGCGCGAGCACCAGCTGATCACCAATCACCAGAAGTGGGCTACCGAGAACCTCGAGGTGGGGCAGACGGACACTGTCACTTGGCCCGTCTTCCCTGACGATGCGCAGGTCTGGCCTAAGAAGCGTCGAGACGAAACGACCGTGCTACCCAATTTTGGGCAGGAGTGACATCACTGCGAGACCCCATCGACCGGATTGAGCGGCACCTGGGCGAGGTCTCGGCGGCGGGCCCGGTGGTGGTGCCTGAGGTTGAGGCGGCTGGCTCGAGCGAGGACGCCCGCGGCCGTACGGACGGTCGACACGCGGGCTCCTAGCCGCGAGGCGCCCGGCGGGGCCAGGGCGAATAGACTCGCCGGGTGTCGTCGGCCAGCCCCTGGGTACTGATCGTCGCAGTGGCCCTGATCGGGCTGGCTGCGCTGGCCGCCCTGGTCCGCCTGCTGCTCAGCGACCGCGACCCCGACTGAAGATCCAAGGAGAGCGATGGCTTTCGAGATCCCGGCCCACCTCGACCCGAGCCTGGTCGCCCTGGCGTGGATGATCGGACGCTGGGAGGGGACCGGCAACGGCACCTGGCCCGGCCGGGGCGACTTCACCTACGGCTGCCAGGTCGACTTCGCTGAGAACGGCGGGCCGTACCTGCACTACCTGTGCCAGCTGTTCGAGCTCGACGAGGACGGCTCCCCGGTCCGGCCGATGCTGATGGAGACCGGCTTCTGGCGTCCCCAGCCCGACGCCAGCCTGGAGGTGGTGATGGCCCACCCCGACGGGTACGCCGAGGTCTGGTTCGGCTCGGTCAGCGGCGCCAAGATCGAGCTCACCACCGACGCGGTCGCCCGCACCCACAACGCCACCGAGTCGTACACGGGTGGTCACCGCCTGTACGGGCAGGTCGACGGCGACCTGCTGTTCACAGTGGACCGGGCCACCGAGGAGCACCAGCTGCAGAGCTACCTGTGGGCCCGGCTGCGGAGGGTCGGATGAGAGTCGACGCCACCACCGGCCCCGACCAGGGCCTGCCCTGGCACTATGGCGACCCGATCGCCGAGCAGCGGCTGCTGGAGTCCGGCTCCGGCGCGGTCGACCTGTCGAACCGGGACCTGCTCAGCATCAGTGGCCCCGACCGGCTGGGCTGGCTCCACTCGCTCACCAGCCAGGTCTTCGAGGGCCTGGCGCCGGGCAGCCCGGTCAGCGCGTACGTGCTCTCGCCGCAGGGCCACATTGAGCACGCCCTGTACGGGGTCGACGACGGCGAGACCCTGTGGGCCTGGACCGAGCCCGGCCGCGGACCGGCGCTCGTGGCCTGGCTGGACCAGATGAGGTTCCGGACGCGGGTCGAGGTGCGAGCCCTCGACGACCTGGCGCTGGTCTGGCGGCCTGGCACCCCGCCGCCGGACGGGCGGCACCGTGCCGGGCAGGACTCGCTCGGCGGGTACGAGTCGTTCGTCCCGGCAGACCAGGTGGCAGCCCTGGTGGCGCCGGCCCCGGCCGGGACCTGGGCGTACGAGGCCCGCCGGATCGCGTTCGGGGTGCCGCGGCTCGACGTCGACATCGACGAGCGGACGATCCCCAACGAGCTGGGGGTGCCGTCGGCCGCGGTAGCGCTGGGCAAGGGCTGCTACCGGGGCCAGGAGACCGTCGCGCGGGTGCACAACCTCGGCCGACCGCCCAGGCGGCTGGTCCGGCTGCACCTGGACGGGTCGATGTCCGAGCTGCCCGAGCCCGGTGCTCCGCTCCACCAGGTTGGTGACGAGCAGGGCCGCCCGGTCGGGCGGGTCGGGCTCGCCGCGTACCACTACGAGCTCGGGCCGGTCGCACTGGCCCTGGTCAAGCGGCAGCTACCCGTGACTGCCGAGCTGGTGACCGGCCAGGTCGCCGCCGCCCAGGAGGTGCTGGTCGACCCGGAGGTCGGGGTGCACTTCCGCCCGAGTCAGGCGATGACTCCGAAGGTGTAGCCCTTGTTCTTCAGCCACGTCACCATGCCCGGCAGCGCCTCCAGGGTCAGCCGGCCGGTGGGGTCGGCATCGTGGTTGAGCACCACCGCCGCCTGCGGCTTCTGCGTCAGGGTGCTGGCCATCAGCCCGACCATTCCGGATGCGGTGGACGGCTTGGCCTTGTCGGCGTCCCCGCTCATGCAGTTCCAGTCGATCCACCACAGCCCTCGCTGAGCGAGCTCCTGGTCAGGGCCGGCCATCTTCTTCCATGACAGGTGCCCGCCGGGGTACCGGTAGCCGGTGGTCTTGAAGCTCTCACCCAGCGCCTGCTTCAAGGCGGCCAGGCCCTTGTCCGTGTCCGCCCCGACGTTCTTGGCGCTGCCGACGCGGCCCGGGTACAGGTACTTGTAGTCGTGGGAGTAGCTGTGCAGGCAGACCGCGTGCCCCTCGTCGATGGCGCGCTTCAGCATCTGGGGCGCCTGGGGGACGAGCCGACCGATCACGAAGAAGGTCGCGGGGACCCCCAGCTCGCGCAGCTTGTCGAGCATCAGCGGGGTCAAGGTGGTGTTGGGGCCGTCGTCGAAGGTGAGGAAGGCGACCTTCTTGTCGGGGCCGCCGCCGGCCTTCAGCCAGGTGTGAACGTCTTTGGCGCTGAATGCGTACGCCTCGGCGCCGGCGTTGTGGTTCTTGCCGGCCACCAGCGAGCCGGTGCCCAGCGGGGGCTGGCTGGCGGTGGCGCTGGGGCTGCCCGAGCCGGAGGCCGTGGCCGAGCCGGACGGGGTGCTGGGTGCAGGGCTGGCGCTGCTCGGGGTCGGGCTAGCGCTGCTGGGACTGGGGCTGGGGGCCTCGGGGGTGGAGGCGGGCGCGGGAGCGGCCTCCGGCGTCTTGGCGCACGCCCCCAGCAGCGCGCTCGACCCGAGCAGAAGTGCGGTACGGCGACTCACAGGCACATCCGTCATCATGGCACGGCTGGGGTGGCAGCCCTGCCTGGGGTACGGGCCGACCGCCTGGCAGGACCTACCGGGCCTTGTGGCGCGAGGCCGCCTTCGTGCTGATCCGTGCCCCGGGTGGGCACGGGGACCGCGTCGAAGATCAGCTCGTGCGTCGGACCGCTGATTCGTGCCTGGGTGGAGACGGGTCCCCACCCTAGCCCGTCGCGGCCAGGCCGCTACCGTGCTGCTCGTGACTGATCCGGTGCTGGTCGAGGTGGTCCGTGGCGATCTGGTGGAGAGCGTCCACCATGCCAGGGCCGTGGTGGTGGCACCAGGCGGGGAGGTGGTCTGGTCGGCCGGTGACGTCGAGGCCTTGGTGTTCGCCCGGTCGTCGTCGAAGCCGATGCAGGCGGTCGCGATGCTGCGCTGCGGGCTTGACGTCAGCGGCGCCGAGCTGGCGGTCTGCGGCGCCTCCCACCTGGGGGAGCCGTTCCACCTGGAGGCGGTCCGGCGGGTCCTGGCCGGGGCCGGGCTGGGCGAGGCCGACCTGCAGAACACCCCCGACCTGCCGATCAGCAGCTCGGCCCGTACGGACTGGCTGCGCGCCGGGCGCGGACCGGAGCCGATCACTCAGAACTGCTCTGGCAAGCACTCCGGGATGCTGCGGGCCTGCGTCCGCTCCGGCTGGCCGACCGACAGCTACCGCGACCCGGGGCACCCGCTGCAGCAGCAGGTCCGGGCCGTGATCAGCGAGTACGCCTCGGAGCCGGTCGGCGACCCGTCGGTCGACGGCTGCGGGGCGCCGGTGTTCGCGACCTCCCTGGTTGGCCTGGCCCGCTCGTTCGGACGGATCGCCGCCGCCACGGAGGGGCCCGCCGCTCAGGTCGCCGAGGCCTACCGGGAGCACCCCGAGTACGTCTCGGGCACGGGCCACGACGACCTGCTGGTGCACCGCGCCGTGCCGGGGCTGATCTGCAAGGGTGGCGCCGAGGGCGTGATGGCGGCCGGGCTGCCGGACGGGACCGGGGCCGCTCTCAAGATCATGGACGGCGGCTCCCGGGGTCGGCGCGAGCTGATGGTGCACCTGCTGCGCCGGGCCGGGGTCGACAGCCCGGCTCTGGAGCCGCTGGCGACCTCGCCGGTGCTGGGCCACGGGGAGCCGGTCGGCGTGGTCCGGGTCGTCGGCTGAGACTCAGCGGTCCTTGGAGCGGCTGCGGATCTTGGCCCGCTCACTGGCAGACAGGGTGACCTTGCGGATCCGGACCGCGTCGGGGGTGACCTCCAGGCACTCGTCCTCGCGGCAGAACTCCAGCGCCTGCTCCAGGCTCAGCAGCCGCGGCGGCACCAGCCGCTCCAGCTCCTCACCGGTGCTGGAGCGGACGTTGGTCAGCTTCTTCTCCTTGGTCGGGTTGACGTCCATGTCGTCGGGGCGGGGGTTCTCGCCGACCACCATCCCCTCGTACACCTGCATCCCGGGGGCCACGAACAAGATCCCGCGCTCCTGCAGGTTGAACAGCGCGTACGAGGTGACCACCCCGAGCCGGTCCGCGACCAGGGAGCCGGTGGGGCGGGTCCGCAGCTCACCGGCCCAGGGCTCGTAGCCGCTGAAGACGTGGTGCATGATCCCGGTGCCGCGGGTCTCGGTGAGAAACTCGGTCCGGAACCCGATCAGGCCCCGGGCCGGGAGCATGTACTCGATGCGGACCCAGCCGGTGCCGTGGTTCACCATCTGCTCCAGCCGGCCGCGGCGCAGCCCCAGCATCTGGGTCACTACCCCCAGGTGCTCCTCGGGGACGTCGATGGTGAGCGCCTCAACCGGCTCGTGCAGCGTCCCGTCGATCGTCCGGGTCACCACCTGCGGCTTGCCGACCGTCAGCTCGTACGACTCCCGCCGCATCATCTCCACCAGCACCGCCAGCTGCAGCTCGCCGCGGCCCTGGACCTCCCAGGTGTCGGGCCGCTGGGTCGGCAGGACCCGGACTGAGACGTTGCCGACCAGCTCGGAGTCGAGACGGCTCTTGACCAGGCGGGCGGTCAGGTTCTTGCCGGACCTTCCGGCCAGCGGGGAGGTGTTGATCCCGATCGTCATCGAGATCGACGGCTCGTCGACGCTGATCAGCGGCAGCGGGCGCGGGTCGGCCGGGTCGGAGAGGGTCTCGCCGATCGTGATCTCGGGGATCCCCGCGATGGCGACGATGTCACCCGGCCCGGCGGACTCGGCCGGGACCCGGTCCAGTGCCTTGGTGACCAGCAGCTCCGACAGCCGTACGTTCTGCACCGTCTGGTCGCGACGGCACCAGGCCACCGTCTGGCCCCGGGTGAGGGTGCCGGCGACGACCCGGCACAGCGCCAGCCGACCCAGGTACGGTGAGGCGTCGAGGTTGGTGACATGAGCCTGCAGCACCGCGCCCTCCTCGTACTCGGGCGCCGGGATGGTCTCCATGATGGTGTCGAACAGCGGCTCCAGGCTCTCGCTGTCGGGCAGGCTGCCGTCGGCGGGTGCGGCCAGCGACGCCCGTCCGGCCTTGGCGGCGCAGTAGACCACCGGGAAGTCGAGGACGTGGGCCTGGTCGTCGTCGACGAGGTCCATGAACAGGGAGTAGGTCTCGTCGAGGACCTCCGCGATCCGGGCGTCGGAGCGGTCGACCTTGTTGATCACGACGATGATCGGCAGCTGCTTGGCCAGTGCCTTGCGCAGCACGAACCGGGTCTGCGGCAGCGGCCCCTCGGAGGCGTCCACCAGCAGCAGCACCCCGTCGACCATCTCCAGGCCCCGCTCCACCTCACCGCCGAAGTCGGCGTGACCAGGGGTGTCGATGATGTTGATGGTGACCGTCCGGCCGGAGCGGAGAGTGTGCTCGACGGCGGTGTTCTTCGCGAGGATGGTGATCCCCTTCTCCCGCTCCAGGTCCATCGAGTCCATCACCCGGGCCTCGACGTCCTGGTTCGCGCGGAAGGCGCCCGACTGCCACAGCATGGCGTCGACCAGGGTGGTCTTGCCGTGGTCGACGTGGGCGATGATCGCGACATTGCGCAGGTCGGCGCGTACGGGCATGCACAGTCCTTCAGTGTGGGGAGACCAGACTGCGGCTGCGCAGCCGCCAGGCATTCTACTGTGCTTAGCTGCCGCCGCCTGTGCTTGATCGCCGCCGCCTTCGCGGCGGCTCGGCCGCTTCGCTAGAACCCCGGTTTTCCTCCTCGCGGTGAAGAGGTACTTCAGCCCGGGTACAGCCAGTCGTTCTTCACCGCTGGTTCGTCCAGCCGGGGGACTCGGCGGCCGGGTTTGGCTATGCGAGCTTGCTCGGCTGCTAGACCGCGACCCGGCGCGGCTGACGCCCGGCCAGCGACTCCAGGGTGAGGATCCCGCGGAGCACCTCGTCGATCTCCTCGCGGAACAGGGCGTCCTCGCTGGTGTCCCGGGCCGCGCGGAGCACCCGTCGGACCCGGCGCTCCGCAGAGGTCCCCAGAACCTCCGGGGTGATCCGGTTCTCTCGCACCGACATGCCGGCCTCCTTCGCTCGTCGGGGCCGAAGCCCACATAGCCCGGGTTGGCCCGGGGAGAAGTCCATGCGATGTGATCATCGCCGACGTGCGGTTGACAGTACCGTCACACCGCTGCTGCTAGGGGGAAGAGCCCCTCGGCGCGCCGTGCTGTGCTTAACTGCCGCCGCCTTCGCGGCGGCTCGGCCGCTTCGCTGTAACCCCGGTCTTCCTCCTCAGAGCGAGAAGGTCCTCTTGCTTGTGGTTCAGCCTGTTGTTTCTCGCTCTTCGTCGTCCAGACCGGGGACTACGCGGCCCGGGCTGAGCGGACAGGCGCACAGCCGGTCGTTCCTCGTCGTTCGATCGTCCAGACGGCGTGCTCCGCGGCCGGACGTGGTCCGGTTGAGCGGACAGCCCTGCGAGTCGTGGCTGGGCTGCGCGGTCGGGGCAGGTACCTGGTCACCCGGCCGCTTGGAAAACCGGTGGCGCTGGGGGCCGCTCACCAGCACTCTGGATGGCGACACAACAGCTTCACACGACGAGAGCAGGTGCGCTGAGGAACCGTACGGGCCGAGGGCCGGCGGTGATCGACACTTCATCGACAGGTCCCGGGTTCGACTCCCGGCCACCCACGGGTGGTAGCTCAGCTGGCAGAGCAGAACAGCCGCAGCCAGTACACGACCGTACGGTCCCCGAGCTCATCGCTCACCTTGCCGCCTCACGGGCCGGTCCTCACTCGACGCGGCTCCGGGCCGGGCTCGTCTCGGCGGCCGGCTCGGCACCACCGGTCCGTGAGACCTCAGACCCGTACGGTCGGCCCCGTGCCGTACGCCATCCACGACCGTGCCCGCCCAGGGGCGGCCCGACCTGTGCCGAAAGGAGGCACCTTGTCTGTCCTGCGACTCTTCTCGACCCGTCAGACCCCGCAGAACCGCCCCGCCGACCACCGGCAGTCGCCGAACGCGGCCGGCGGGTACGGGTTCACCCTGGACGACGAGGCGCGGCTGCGCCGGTTCCTCACCCTCGGCACCGACGGCGGGACCTTCTACACCCGCCCGCTGCCGCTGACCGAGGACAACGCCCAGGTCGTGCTGCGGATGGCCGCGAGCGACCACGCCACCCTGGTCCGCACCATCGTCGAGGTCTCCACCCGGGGCGCCGCGCCGCGGCCCCAGCCGGCACTGTTCGCGCTGGCCATCGCCGCTTCTCACGGGACCGACGCCGAGAAGGCGGCGGCGCTGGCGGTGCTTGGGCAGGTAGCGCGGACCGGGACGCACCTGTTCTGGTTCGCCACGTACGTGGAGCAGTTCCGCGGCTGGGGCCGGGGGCTGCGGCGGGCTGTGGCTCGCTGGTACACCGAGACGCCGACCGACGCTCTCACGTACCAGACGGTGAAGTACCGCCAGCGTGACGGCTGGTCGCACCGTGACCTGCTGCGCCTGGCGCACCCGGTCACCCAGGAGCCGGCCCGGCGGGCCCTGTTCGACTGGGTCGTGCGCGGGGCGACCGGGGACGACACCCCCCGGCTGGTGACCGCGTTCGTCCGGGCCCAGGAGCCGGGTGCCGACGTGGCCCGGCTGGTCCGCGAGGAGCGGCTGACCTGGGAGATGCTGCCCAGCCAGGCGCTCACCGACCCGGCGGTCTGGGACGCGCTGCTCGACACCGGCGTGCCGCAGACAGCGCTGCTGCGCCAGCTGCCGCGGCTCACCCGGCTCGGGCTGCTGCCTGACACCGGCGGGCGGACCGACGAGGTGTGCGCCCAGATCACGGACCCCGGACGGCTCCGGGCGGCCCGGGTGCACCCGGTGGCGGTGCTGCTGGCGCAGCGTACGTACGCCTCGGGGCGGTCGCTGCGCGGCGAGGGGAGGTGGACGCCGAGCCGGAAGGTGGTCGACGCGCTCGACCGGGCCTTCTACGAGGCGTTCGGGGCGGTCGAGCCGACTGGGAAGCGCACTCTGCTGGCGCTCGACGTGTCCGGGTCGATGGTCCAGCCGGTCTCGGGCCTGCCGCTGTCGTGCCGGGAGGCGTCGGCTGCGCTGGCGCTGGTGACGCTGGCGGTGGAGCGTCAGGCTCAGGTGGTCGGGTTCACGTCCAAGACCTGGCGGGGCACCGGCCTCAGTGCGCTGACGATCTCACCGCGGCAGCGTCTCGACGATGCCGTACGGGCGGTCTCGCAGCTGCCCTTCAGCGGGACCGACTGCGCCCTGCCGATGCTCCACGCCCGTCAGGCGGGCCTGGAGGTCGACACGTTCGTCGTCTACACCGACAACGAGACCTGGGCCGGGTCGGTGCACCCCCACCAGGCGCTGCGGGCGTACCGGGAGGCCACCGGCATCCCGGCGAAGCTGGTTGTGGTCGCGATGACCGCGACCCAGGTCACGATCGCCGACCCGTCCGACGCCGGGATGCTCGACGTGGCCGGGTTCGACGCGGCGGTGCCGCAGGTCGTGTCGGACTTCGCACGCGCCTGAGGGACGGGCCGGCACCTGCTGAGGGCGCCGGCCCGTACCCTGGTCCTCATGCCGGACTGGTTCACCGAGTCGTTCCGCGCCGAGTTCGACCGCCAGGCCGCGGCCATCGGGCGGTTCAACCTGGCTGTCTTCGGCAAGACCGGGGCCGGCAAGTCGACCCTGATCAACGCGGTCTTCGGGGCCGAGGTGGCCCGGACGGGGATCGGGGAGCCGGTCACCCAGGGCAGCCACGTCTACATCGACCGGCGCGGCACGCTGGGCGTGATCGACACCCAGGGCCTGGAGATCGGCCGCGACGACCAGGCCCTGATCAAGGACCTCCGCAAGGTCGTCCGCGCCCTCAGCAAGAAGCCCTTGTCGGAGCGGATCCACTGCGCCTGGTACTGCGTACGCGGGATGGACCGCCGCTTTGAGGACACCGAGGCCGCGTTCATCCGGGCCCTGGCCGACCTGGAGATCCCGGTGCTGGTGGTCTTCACCCAGGTCCCGATGCGTGAGGGCCGCTTCCACCCGGACGCGGTGGCCCTGGCCCGCCACGTCGAGGCCCAGCAGCTGCCGGTCATCGGCGGCCGTCCGTTCATGACCTTCGCCATGAGGGACCAGTTCACTGGTCAGCCGCCGTACGGCTTGAGCGACGTCCTCCAGGCCACGTTTCGCTCAGTGCCCGACGCCGTCCACCAGGCTCTCACGGCTGCGCAGCGCATTGACTTCGCCGCTAAGGCGCGTGCGGCGCAGGGCTTCATCGGGGCGACGGTGACCGCCGCCGGGGCCGCCGCCGCGACCCCGATCCCGTTCTCCGACGCGGCGCTGCTGGTGCCCCTGCAGCTGGCGATGATGGCCCGGATCGCCCAGCTGTACGGGATGCCGGCCGACAAGGCCGGCCTGGCGGCGGTGGCTACGAGCGCGATCGCCACCACGGCCGGGCGGGCCTCGTTCACCTCGCTGCTGAAGCTCGTCCCGGGCGCCGGGAGCGTCGCCGGCGGGGTGATCTCGGCCGGGGTCGCCGGCGCCTTCACCTTCGCGATGGGCCAGGCCTGGCTGGTGGTCTGCCAGAAGGCCGCCGGGGGTCAGATCCCGAGCCTCAACGGGGTCCTCGACTCGCGGGTGGTCCGGGAGCTGTTCATGGCCGAGTTCCGCAAGCGGGTCCCCGGCATCCGGGGCCGCGAGCAGGGGTGAGCCAGAAAGCCGGTGGCGCGGCTGGCTGGCGGCGGGCAGAATCGACTTCGGTCCCCTGGGCCGGAGCCAGTCGGGTTATCACCTGTCCGTGAAGCTCAGTCCGCCCGACCGGCACTCCCACGACCAGGGCGGCCACCGGCAGTGGTGCGCTGCGGAGCCGTACGGGCCGACGACCTGCGGTCATCGGAGTGGCAGAGCCGGGTTCGAGTCCCGGCACCCGCGGTCAGCACACGACCGTACGGTCCCTGAGTGCACCGCTCGCCTCACTCCGTGAGCGCTGAGGGCCGCCTGGCGGCCGGCGTAGGGTCAGCGCCAGGTGCCGCGCCAGTAGGGGAGCGGGAAGCCGGCCTGCTGCCAGTCGTTGACCCCGAGCTCGTGGGCCCAGCGCAGCGGCGCGTACGGGTCCCGCAGCGCGTACCGGCCGACCGCGACCGCGTCAGCCTGGCCCGACAGGACCGTGTGCTCGGCCTGGGCGCCGGACTCGATCATGCCGACCGCCACCACCACCGGCTCGGCGCCGCCCGGGGTGACCATCCCGGCCACCGCCTGCTTCACCTGAGCCGCGAACCGAACCTGGTAGCCAGGGCCGATCGGGAACCGGGCCGGGACGTTGCCGGAGGTCGAGATGTGGAGCGCGTCGACCCCGGCCTGGACCAGCCGCGGCGCCAGCTCGGCGGTCTGCTCACCGGTCAGGCCACCCTCGGCCCAGTCGGTGGCCGAGAGCCGGACCCCGAGCACCACCTGGTCGCCGACTGTCTCCCGGGCCGCTCGGACCACCTCCATCAGGAACCGCTCCCGCCCGGCCTGCGAGCCGCCGTACCCGTCAGTCCGCTGGTTCGACAGCGGCGACCAGAACTGGTGGATCAGGTAGCCGTGGGCGCCGTGCAGCTCGACGATGTCGTACCCGGCCTCCGTGGCCCGGGCCGCGGCCTCGGCGAAGGCCCGTACGGTCGCCTGGACCTCCTCGGTGCTCAGCTCCCGCGGGACCGCGTGGCCCGGGTACGGCAGCGGGCTGGGCCCGACCAGGTCCCACCCGGGCAGGGTCGCGGTCTGGCTTGGGTCAGCAGGCTGGCTCGGGTCGGCCGGGCGCCAGGGCGGGATTCCGGCCTTGCGCCCGCCGTGGCAGATCTGGACCCCGGCCAGGGCGCCACCGGCGTGCACCGCCTCGACGATCTGGCGGTGCCCCGCGACCTGCTCGTCACTCCACAGCCCCAGGTCCACCGGCGACAGCCGCCCGTTCTCAGCCACAGCGGTGGCCTCGACGATCACCGTCCCGAAGCCGCCCTGGGCCCGGCTGCCGTAGTGCACCACGTGCCAGTCGGTGGGGACCCCGTCGCGGCGGTCCACCGAGTACATGCACATCGGCGGAAGCCAGAGCCGGTTCCGGGCGGTCCGGTGACGCAGCGTCAGAGGGGTCAGCAGCTGAGGTAGGGCCATAGCCAGCAGGCTACGAGCCTGGTCCGGCAGCCTCAACCAGGCTCGGCTCCGACAGCCCCCGCAGTGACGGTGAGGCAACTTCCGGCACGGCTTCCGTAAGGGGCAGCAACGGTGTTGGCTAGCGGCAGCATCAACAGGAGGAGCTTCATGACTGTGCGGTTGGGCATCATCGGACTCGGCGCTGAGGGCGGCTTCTACACCAGGCTGCTCACCGACGGGCGGGTGCCGCAGATGAGCCTGGGGGCGATCTGCGACATCGACGAGACCAAGCGGGCGGCGGCCGAGGAGGCCGGGGTGCCGTTCTTCACCGACTACCACGACATGCTGCGCAGCGGCCAGGTGGACGCGGTGGTGACCACGGTCCCGCACTACCTGCACCCGGAGATGGGCATCGCGGCCCTGGACCAGGGGATCCACGTCCTGCTGGAGAAGCCGGTCGGCGTGTACACCCGGCAGGCGCAGCGGGTGATCGACCACGCCGCCACCAGGCCGGAGCTGGTGACCGGGGTCTTCTTCAACCAGCGCACCAACCCGCTGTACGTCGACCTCAAGAAGCTGCTCGACTCCGGCGAGCTGGGCGCGCTGCGCCACACCTCCTGGATCATCACCACCTGGTACCGGCCGCAGGGCTACTACGAGCAGTCCGCCTGGCGGGCCACCTGGGGCGGCGAGGGCGGCGGCGTCCTGGTGAACCAGGCCCCGCACCAGCTCGACCTGTGGCAGTGGCTGTGCGGCGTACCGAAGAAGGTCTTCGCCAAGTGCGTCTTCGGCTACCAGCGCAGCATCGTGGTCGAGGACGAGGTCAACGCCCTGGTCGACTTCGGTGACGGCGCCACCGGGCACTTCCTCACCAGCACCAGCGACCTGGTCGGCACCGACCGGCTCGAGATCCTGTGCGACCAGGGCAAGATCGTCGTCGAGGACTCGAAGAAGGTCACCATCACCCGGCTCAACCAGTCTGAGCGCGAGCTCTCCGACACCGCCGGGATCGAGTTCGTCCGCGAGCTCTTCACCGGCAAGCTCGACCGCGACCAGCTGATGAGTGTCGAGACCAAGGAGTACGACTCGGTCTGGGGTGAGCAGCACGCCGAGGTCCTGCGGAACTTCGCCGCCGCGGTCGAGTCGAAGGGTGAGCTGCTGGCGCCGGCCGCTGACGGGATCCACGGGGTCCGGCTGGCCAACGCGATGCACCTGTCCAGCTGGCTGGACCGGGAGGTGTCGATCGAGGACTTCGACGAGGAGACGTACCTCGCCGAGCTGAACAAGCGGATCGCGGCCGAGGGCCAGTTCCCGCAGCGGGAGGAGTGAGTCATGGCATCGCTCGGTGTGCAGATGATGATGCTGAAGGAGAAGGTCGCCTCCGAGGGGATGTGGCCGGTCCTGCAGCGGGTCGCAGAGCTCGGCTACGAGTCGGTGGAGGTCTCACAGATCCCGATGTCGCCGGAGAACACGGCCGACCTGGAGCGTGGTGTCGCCGAGCTCGGGGTCGAGGTCGGTGCCCTGTCGGTTGCGCTGCGGCCAGGCCGGATGCCGGTCGACACGCTGTCGGACGACTACGACAAGATCGTCGCCGACTGCCGGCGCCTGGGCACCCGGTTCGTCCGGATCGGGATGATGCCGTTCGAGGCGATGGTCTCGAAGGAGGCCACCGAGGCCTGGGCCGGCCAGTGCCAGCCGTACGCCCAGCGCCTGGCCGACGACGGGATCACGCTGTGCTACCACAACCACCACGTCGACCTGGCCCGGTTCGGGTCGGAGAAGATCTTCGACATCGTGCGCCGGGTGGCGCCGGGGCTGCACTTCGAGGTCGACCTGCACTGGGTGCAGCGGGGCGGGATGGCGCCGCTGGACATGCTGGCCGAGTACGCGGGGGTCTGCAAGATCATCCACGTCAAGGACTTCCGCGTGGTGCCGCTGCCGCAGTCGGCGATCGACGCCTTCGCCTCCGGTGACCAGGCGGCTGGTTTCCAGGCCTTCCTCAACCTCGCCCAGTTCGCTGAGGTCGGGGCCGGGAACATGAACTGGCCGGCGCTGCTGCCGGCGGCCGAGAAGGCCGGGGCGGAGTTCTTCTTCGTCGAGCAGGACGAGACGTACGGGCGCGACCCGTACGACTGCCTGTCCGACTCGCGGGAGTACCTGCGCTCGATCGGCTACTGAGCCGCACCGGACGAGCCGGGCTTGTGGGCTAGCCGGCCCAGGGGCCCGGCTCGACCCGTACCGGGCGGTCCTGGTCGGCTCGTTCGGCCCCCAGCCGCTGGTCGGCGCAGTCCTCGGCCAGCGGGCAGGGCCCGTCGCACCCAGCCCGCTGTCCGCCGCCGAGCGGGGAGGTCCCGGCAGACGATACCGGGGCCAGGAGCCGCCTCGGGGGCGGTAAGCTGACGGGTGCCGGCTCGGGGGGACGGCCCTGGCCGGGCACGAAAGGTCAGGTCATGCGTCAACCAGGATTCCGGCTCGACACCAGCTCCCGCAAGGCCACGCTCGAGGTCCGTGCCCGCGGCCGGCTGGTGCTGGCGAACCCGGTCTCGAACCGGGGTACGGCCTTCACCCCGGACGAGCGGGAGAGGCTGGAGCTGGTGGGGCTGCTGCCGCACCGGGTCACCTCGATCCAGGACCAGGTGTCGAAGACGTACGACCAGTTCATCCGCTCACCCTCGCCCCTGGCGAAGTTCATCTACCTGTCCCAGCTGCGTGAGCGCAACCAGGTCCTCTACTACCGGCTGCTGAGCGAGCACCTGGAGGAGATGCTGCCGATCGTCTACACCCCGACCATCGGGGAGGCGATCCAGCGCTTCAGCCACGAGTACGTCGGCACCCGCGGGGTCTTCCTGTCGATCGACCACCCCGAGAACATCGAGGCGGCGCTGCGCAACTACGAGATCGCCCCCGGTGAGGTCGACCTGGTGGTGGTGACCGACTCCGAGGGGATCCTGGGGATCGGGGACCAGGGGATCGGCGGGATCCAGATCGCGATCGGCAAGCTCGGCCTGTACACGGCGGCGGCCGGGATCCACCCGGAGCGGGCGATCCCGGTGGTGCTCGACGTGGGCACGAACCACCTCGGCCTGCTCCACAGCGACCGCTACCTGGGCGAGCGGCACGCCCGGGTCCGCGGCGAGGAGTACGACGCCTTCATCGACCAGTTCGTCGAGGTGGTGACCCGGCTCTTCCCGACCGCACTGATCCACTGGGAGGACTTCGGGGTCGAGAACGCCTACCGGATCCTGCAGCGCTACGCCGACCAGGTCTGCAGCTTCAACGACGACATCCAGGGCACCGCCGCGGTCGTGCTGGCCGCCGTCCTGGCCGCGGTCCGCCGGACCGGGGTGCCGCTGCACCAGCACCGGTTCCTGATCTACGGCGCCGGCTCGGCCGGGGTCGGGATCGCCGACATGATCCAGGACGTGCTGGCCGCTGAGGGCCGCGGGCCGGGCGAGTTCTACGCCTTCAACAGCCGCGGCCTGATCGTCGAGGACGGCGAGGGGGTCCGTGACTTCCAGCGCCGGTACGCGCGGAGCCGGGCCGAGATCGACCGCTGGGAGGTCGCCGACCCGAACCGGATCACCTTGCTGGAGGCGGTCCGTCACGCTCACCCGACGATCCTGATCGGCTCGTCGGCTCAGAGTGGGGCGTTCACCGAGGACGTGGTCCGGGCGATGGCGAGCTACTGCGAGCGGCCGGTGATCATGCCGCTGTCGAACCCGACCCCGCGCTGCGAGGCGAAGCCGGCCGACCTGCTGGAGTGGACCGACGGGCGGGCCCTGATCGCCACCGGTAGCCCCTTCTCCCCGGTTCGCCGCGGCGACATCCACCACGCCATCGCCCAGGCCAACAACGCCCTGATCTTCCCGGGCCTGGGGCTCGGGGTGGCGGTCTCGCAGGCCCGGCTGGTCTCGCCGCAGATGATCTTCGCTGCGGCCCGGGCCCTGGCCAGCCTGGTGAACGAGCACCAGCCTGGTGCCGCGCTGCTGCCGGGGATGAGTGACCTGCGCCTGGTGGCGGCCACCGTGGCCCGGGCCGTGGGTGAGGAGGCTGAGCGCCAGGGCCTGGCCCGCCGGCCGATGACCAACCCGATCCAGGACATCTACCAGCGGATGTGGAAGCCCGACTACCCCCAGCTGCGGATCGTCGACCCGGACGACTGAACTGGACGACCGGGCTGCGTCGCGACCGCTTTGGCGGGGCCGCGGCTGGCCGTACCCGGCTGAGGTGTCACCGTGAGGAGGGAGCTGGGCACTGCAGCGAGCCGACCAGCCGCCACGCCGGCGGCGGGATTCGAGCACGCACCAGAATGGCCCGACCAGTTCGACCCCCGGTGCACATGCGGTGCCCGGATCTGAAAGGATGCCGTCATGACTCCACGAAAGATTGGTGTGACCGAGCTTGCGCTCAGGGATGCCCACCAGTCCCTCATGGCCACCCGGATGGCCCTGGAGGACATGGTCGATGCCTGTGCCGACATCGACAAGGCGGGTTACTGGAGCGTCGAGTGCTGGGGCGGCGCCACGTACGATGCCTGCATCCGCTTCCTGAACGAGGACCCGTGGGAGCGTCTGCGGACGTTCCGCGAGCTGATGCCGAACTCGCGGCTGCAGATGCTGCTGCGTGGCCAGAACCTTCTGGGCTACCGCCACTACGAGGACACCGTCGTCGACCGGTTCGTGGAGAAGTCTGCCGAGAACGGCATGGACGTCTTCCGGGTCTTCGACGCCCTCAACGACCCGCGCAACCTGGAGCGGGCGATGCGCGCGGTGAAGAAGGTCGGCAAGCACGCCCAGGGCACGATCTGCTACACGATCTCCCCGGTGCACACCACCGAGGGCTACATCAGGCTGGCCGGCCAGCTGCTCGACATGGGTGCCGAGTCGATCGCCCTCAAGGACATGGCCGCCCTGCTGCAGCCGCAGCCGGCGTACGACATCGTCAAGGGCATCAAGGACACCTACGGCGACGTCCAGGTCAACGTCCACTGCCACTCCACCACCGGCGTCACCCTGGTCTCGCTGATGAAGGCCATCGAGGCCGGTGCAGACGTGGTCGACACGTCGATCTCGTCCATGTCGCTGGGACCGGGCCACAACCCGACCGAGTCCCTGGTGGCGATGCTCGAGGGCACCGACTACACCGCTGACCTGGACCTCGGCGCCCTGCAGCGGATCCGCGACCACTTCGCCAAGATCCGCCCGAAGTACGCCGCCTTCGAGTCGGCGACCCTGGTCGACACGAACATCTTCTCCAGCCAGATCCCCGGCGGGATGCTGAGCAACATGGAGTCCCAGCTCAAGCAGCAGGGCGCCGGCGACCGGATCGACGAGGTCATGGCCGAGGTGCCGAAGGTGAAGGCCGCCGCCGGCCACCCGCCGCTGGTGACCCCGTCCAGCCAGATCGTCGGCACCCAGGCGGTGTTCAACGTGCTGATGGGCGAGTACAAGGTGCTCACCGGTGAGTTCGCCGACCTGATGCTGGGCTACTACGGCGAGTGCATGGGCAAGCGCGACGAGGCCGTCATCGCGAAGGCCGCCGAGCAGACCAAGAAGAAGCAGATCACGGTCCGCCCGGCCGACCTGCAGGAGCCGGAGTGGGACAAGCTGGTCGCCGACGCCAACGCCTGCGAGGGCAGCAACGGCTCCGACGAGGACGTCCTCACGTACGCCATGTTCCCCGGGGTCGCCCCGAGCTTCTTCAAGACCCGTCACGAGGGCCCGAAGAACGTCGGCAAGACCGCCGAGCAGCTCGCCCAGGAGAAGGAGTCGGCCGCCGGAGCCTCGCAGGCCGTGACCGGTCCGATCAGCTACCGGGTCTCCCTCGGTGGCCGTGACCACAGCGTGGTCGTCGAGAGGGCCTGACCGTCATGGCTCCGAAGAAGAAGCCTGCCGCCAAGACCATGGCGTCGCGCATGGAGGCTCTGCAGAAGGCCCGCGAGCGGACCCGGCTTGGCGGCGGCGAGAAGCGGATCGCGAAGCAGCACGAGCAGGGGAAGATGACCGCCCGGGAGCGGATCGACGCCTTCCTCGACCCGGGGACCTTCCAGGAGGTCGGGCTGTTCCGCAAGAACCGGACCGTGACCTTTGGGATGGACAAGGCCGACATGCCCGCCGACGGTGTGGTCACCGGCTCGGGTGCGGTGCTGGGCCGTCCGGTCCACATCGCCAGCCAGGACTTCACCGTGGTCGGTGGCTCGGCCGGTGAGACCCACTCCAAGAAGGTCGTGCAGATGATGGAGTCCGCGCTGACCTGCGGCACCCCGTTCGTCTTCATCAACGACTCCGGTGGCGCCCGCGTCCAGGAGGGGATCGACTCCCTGTCCGGGTACGGGCAGGTGTTCTACTCCAATGTGAAGCTGTCCGGTGCGGTGCCGCAGATCTCGATCATCGCCGGCCCCTGCGCCGGTGGTGCCTCGTACTCTCCGGCGCTGACCGACTTCGTCATCCAGACCCGCCAGTCGCAGATGTTCATCACCGGCCCGAACGTCATCGAGCAGGTGACCAAGGAGAAGGTGACCGCGGAGGCCCTGGGCGGCGCGGATGCCCACATGTCGATCTCGGGTGTCAACCACTTCGTGGCTGACAACGACGAGCAGGCGATCCTGATCGCCCAGAAGCTGCTCAGCTTCTTGCCGCAGAACAACTCCGAGGAGCCGCCGGTCGTCGACCCGGACCCCTTCATTGAGGACGACCCGTCGATGGCGGACATCGTTCCCCCGGAGGGGACCAAGGGCTACGACGTCCGCGAGGTCATCGCCCGCATGGTCGACCACGCGGACTTCCTGGAGGTCCAGGCCGGCTACGCGATGAACATCGTGGTCGGGTTCGCCCGGATCAACGGCCGGACGGTCGGCGTCATCGCCAACCAGCCGAACGTGATGGCCGGCGTGCTGGACATCAACGCCTCCGACAAGGGCGCGAAGTTCGTCCGCTTCTGCGACTCGTTCAACATCCCGCTGGTGACCCTGGTCGACGTGCCAGGCTTCCTGCCCGGTGTCGCCCAGGAGCACGGTGGCATCATCCGTCACGGCGCCAAGATGCTGTTCGCCTACTCGGCGGCCACGGTGCCGAAGGTGACCGTGGTGCTGCGCAAGGCGTACGGCGGTGCCTACCTGGCGATGTGCTCGAAGGACCTGGGCGCCGACCAGGTCTTCGCCTGGCCGACCGCTGAGATCGCGGTGATGGGTGCCGAGGGCGCGGCGGCGGTGGTCTTCCGCAAGGAGATCGCCTCGGCCGACGATCCCGAGGCTCGCCGGATCGAGATGGTGGAGGAGTACCGCGAGACCTTCGCGACGCCGTTCGTCGCGGCGGCCCGGGGCCTCGTGGACGACATCATCGAGCCGGGTGAGACCCGCGAGAAGGTCGCGATGGCGCTCGCGATGCTGAAGAACAAGCGCGAGCTGCGGCCGGCCAAGAAGCACGGCCTGTCGCCGACGTAGGAGGAACGATGAGCAACCAGAACGACGAGCTGCTGGAGCTGGTCCGGGGCCTGACCAAGCGCATCGACTCCCTGGAGACCGAGATCAAGAGCCTGCGGCTGGTTCAGGAGGCGGCTGTTCCCGAGGACACGATGGTCGCGATCGCTGCGGCCGTGTCCGCCTACCTGGGCAACCGGGAGCGCCCGCGGGTCCCCGACTACGGGACCAGCCCAGCCTGGCAGGCGGCGACCCGCCGCAGCCAGCAGAACCACGAGCCAACCCACCTGCGATAGAGGAACTCATGAAGCTGAAAGTTACGGTTAACGGGATCCCGTACCAGATCGAGGTGGAGGTCGAGGAGCCCGAGCGCAAGACGCTGGGGTCGATCGTCATCGGTGGTGCGGCCGGAGAGGCCGCTAAGCCGGTGGCCGCCGCGGCTGCGGGGGCCTCGGGCGACGCCGTGCCGGCGCCGCTGGCGGGCTCGGTGGCCCGGATCCTGGTCGGTGAGGGCGACGAGGTCACCAGTGGCCAGGTGCTGCTGGTGCTCGAGGCCATGAAGATGGAGACCGAGATCACGGCCCCCAAGGCCGGCAAGGTCGCCAAGATCCTGGTGGCGCAGGGCGACGCCGTCCAGGGCGGCCAGGGACTGATCGAGCTGCAGTGAGCCCAGGGGCGTTCGGCTGATGATCGTCACGCTGACCCCGAACCCGGGGATCGACCGTACGGTCATGGTCACGCGGCTCCAGTACGGGGTGGTGAACCGCGCCTCGTCCACCCGGGTCGAACCGGGTGGCAAAGGAGTCAACGTGTCCCGCGCGCTGGCCTCGAACGGGTCACCGACGGTAGCGGTGCTACCGGTCGGTGGCCCGGAGGGGGCCCTGCTGACCCAGCTGCTGGGTGAGGCCGCGGTGCCGCACCAGGCGGTCGGGGTCACGGGCGGGCTACGGGTGAACCTGGCGGTGGTGGAGCCGGACGGCACCACCACCAAGGTCAACGAGCCTGGCCCGCAGGTACGCGCTGACGAGGTCGAGCGCCTGCTGGCGGTCACCGTCGGGCGGGTCCGGTCCGGGGACTGGGTGGTGGGCTGCGGCTCACTGCCACCCAGCGTCCCGCCGGATCTGTACGCCCAGCTCACCGAGCGGGCCCACGCCCGTGGTGCCCAGGTCGCCATCGACTCGTCAGGCCCGGCTCTGGCGGCCGCTCTGGCGGCCAAGCCCGATCTCATCAAGCCCAACCTGGAAGAGCTGTCCGAGCTGGTCGGGCAGCCTCTGCCGACGCTGCGTCACGTGGTTGAAGCTGCTCAGCAGGTGGTGGCGCAGGCAGTGCCGACTCTGCTGGTGAGCATGGGCGCCGACGGCGCAGTGCTCGTCACCGCTGACCACTGGCTGCACGCGGTCGCCGCCGTCGGGACCCCGCAGTCCAGTGTCGGCGCCGGCGACTGCCTGCTGGCCGGCTTCCTGGACGCGCTGTCGTCCAAGCGGGAGCTGGACGAGGCGCTGGAGCTCGGCGTTGCCTGGGGCGCCGCCGCCGTGGCCCTGCCGGGCAGCGAGGTGCCGACCCCGGTCCAGGTGAACCGGGTCCAGGTCCAGGTGAACCGGGTCCCCGACCCGTCCCGCCGAGTGGGGTAGGACCACCACCCGGTCAGGTGCTGACCAGTCCAACCCGTGAGAAGCCGGGCCCGAGCCATCGGGTCCGGCTCTTTCGTTGTCTTCTCCCGCACCGCGTGCCAGGCTCGAGCCTGCCCGCCCCCACAGCCCGGGCGAGGTCGGGTGGTCAAGCGCCAGCCGCAGGGTCTGCGGCCTGGTGGCCGTCAGGCGTCCGGCGGGGACGGTAGGTGCCGCTCAGCCAGAGCCAGAACCCGGCGCTCAGAAGAACGAGGCCGACCAGTGCACCCGATCCCCACCAGGGCAGTGGCGCGGTGCCTGGCGTCTGCGGACCCACCGGGACCGTACGGGCCCAGGCCAGGAAGGCGTCACCGACCGGCAGCTCGCCCATGGCGTACCGGCGGCTGCCGTTCCACTGCCAGGGCAGACCCAGCAGGTCGGCCTCGCGGTCCAGGCTGTCGGCCAGCCGGGTGTCGCCGTTGGCCCGGGCGGCGGCCAGACCAACCGCGGAGGCGCTCAGCGAGACCCCGCGGACCAGCGGCCCGGAGTCGATGTCGCCGGCCTTGTCGACGCCGACCGGGTGCTCCCGTACGCCCACCAGCCCGACCTCCCGGACCACGAAGGCCTCGCTGTACGCGCCGTACCGGCTGGGCAGGCCGAGCCGAGGCCAGAAGGCCTGGATCAAGCTCTGGGAGGAGCCGCGCGGGGGGTCCAGGGTGGCTCCGGACGGGTCGACCTCGTGCGGCAGCAGGCCGCTGCCGGGGTCGACGTGGGCCAGGACCCGGTCCCCCCAGCCGGGCGGGACCGTCCCCAGCACCTGGGCCGCGGCCGCCATCGCGACCACGTTGTCACAGGGCCAGGTCCGCCCCGGGTACGAGGTCACCATCCCGGTCGGCGATGCGCCCAGGGCGCTGCTGACCGCGACGGCCTCCACGTGGGCCCGGTCGCGGTACCGTGCCGCCCGGTCGGTGCCGTCGTCGGTCAGCAGCCCGGCGAGCAGCAGCAGCCGCCAGCCGTGGTAGAACGCGCCGTGCTCCAGCTCGCGGTGAGTCCCGAAGACCTCGGCGACGTGCTGCTGGTTGACCGCGGCCAGCGCCTGCTCGGTGATGTCGAGCAGCTCGGGGCGCTCGGGGCCCGGCCGAGCAGCTGCCAGGTTGGCCGCGGCCAGCCCGGTCAGGGCGTACGTGAAGAGCTCTCCCTCGGGGAAGAGCTCCTGCATGTCGGCGGCCCGCTGGTGCATCACCGAGGCCAGGTAGCGGACCTGGGCCCGGGCCAGCGCCTGCTGGTCGCGTGGTCCGAAGGCCGGCCAGCCGATTCCGAGGGCCATCACCAGACCTGTGAGAGCCAGCGGGACAGCCAGGACGCGACGCACCTACCCAGTGTGCAGCACCGCACCTTGTGCCGGGGCCGTGAGGCGGCGGGCCTGAGCAACGATTCACCATCAGCGGGGTGACCCCGATAGGCTCGCGCAGGTGAGTGACCGAGGTGAGCGCAGGCCGAGCGGCCCGATCCGGTTGGCGGTGGGCGTCGCTGTGGCGCTGCTGACGGCCTGCGCCACCCCGGTAGCTCCCACCCCGGAGCCGTCGTTCGTGCCCGGGGAGACCCCGGAGGTCGCGGCCCCCAGCTACCAGTGCACCCCGCCGGGTGACCCGTCGGCGGTGTATCCGTGCCACCGCGACGCGTACGAGCGCCAGCAGGGGCAGGCGAGCCTGGAGGCGGAGGCGGTCGGGGTGTACCAGCGCTTCCGCGCCGAGTACCTGCGGCTGCTGCAGACCGGAGGTGCCGAGGCCCTGACCCCCGAGCTCGAGGCCACCGTGGCCGACCCTGTACGGCGGGACCTGGCGCTGGAGCTCGCGGCTCAGAAGCGGGCCGGGCAGACTGTGCAGGGCACAGTCCCAGAGCCGGCGGTGGCGGTCGACCGGGGCAGCCGCCAGGAGGACTCCGAGGTCACGCTGCGGACCTGCGACGACCTGCGCGCCACCGCGGTTCACCAGTCCGACGGGAGCAAGGTCTCCGACGGGCGGGTGCTGGTCTCGGTGCGCTACCTGAAGCGGGTCGACGGCGCCCTCAAGATCTTCGCCTCCACCACCGAGCAGGAAGACTCCTGCCCGCTCTGACGCTCAGCGTGGCTGCGCCGAAGGCCCGGCAGGTACCCAGAACACCCACCCCTGCGGAGGTCGGGGCCAGTGCGGAGAGGGCTCCCAGCCTGGCGGCGGCTCCCAGCCCTCCGGAGGCCGTGGCCAGCCCGGTGGCGGGTTGAAGACCCGGGAGCGAGGGCCGCTCTGCGCCGTGATCTCCGTCGCCGATACCGGGGCCGGAGCCTGGCCGAGCCGGGAGACCCAGTCGTTGTCGATCTCGTGGACTTTGGCCGCGTACAGGCTGGCTTCCACCCGCAAGGCGTTGCCGCGCAGGAGGAGGCGCCCGCAGGCGATCTTGTGCAGGGTGGACAGATGCTTCACGGTGGGAAGGAAGTGAGCGCTGCTGGCCGGGCTCAGAAGACCGGTCGGGGCGCCGTCCACCTGGATCTCGATCCTGGGCTTGCTCCGGCCGGTGCCCTCGACGACGTGCAGGGTCGCCCACACCCACACCTGAGGTGCGTACTGCACCCAGCGGCTGAGTTCGGCGGTGTGCTCTTCTTCACCCGTGACCCGGACCGCTCTGCCCATGGGGATCAGGACATGCTCGGCAGCCGGAGGCTGGTTGACGGGGAAGCACAGCTGGGCATCGGAGAGCGTCACCCGCGCGTACGCCTGGAAGGACATCACCGTGCGCGAGTGGCCGTGGGAGTCGTACACCGTATCCGGACGCTCGTACGCGTGGATCCGGACCGGGGTTGTGGGCCGGAGTCCCTGACGGGCCATCGCCTGGAACAGCCGGGAGTAGGCAGGGGCGGTGTCCTTCGGCAGGTAGCCGATCCGGCGCCCCTCAACGACCACCGCAACGGCACTAGGGTCGTGCGGGTTGCCCGGTTCCGGAGCCAGAATGGCGGTGCCGGTGTACTCGCTGGTGGCAGCGGCGAGGTGGGGCGGGAAGAGGGGGCGGATCTGCTGGAAGTGGAAGGACTCGCCCACCACCTCCACCTGTTCCTTCCTGCACCACAGCTCGAAGTCGCGCAGCACACCAAGATTGTGCCATGCCCACAGGTGCTGGTGCGGCGCTGCGAGGGCGTGCGGGGCTCGTATCTCCTCTTCCCGGCAACCGGTGGTCAAGAGGAGGTGCCCGTGGAGAGGATTCCTCAGGGCTCGACCCGGTACACCTTGTGCTGGGCCGCCTGGGCCAGTGGGCGGACCACGACCCGGTCGATGTTGACGTGGTGGGGCAGCGACGCCACCCAGCGGACCACCTCGGCGATGTTCTCGGCCCGCAGCGGGTCCGGCACCCCGCGGTACACCTGGTCGGCCTTCTCAGCGTCGCCGCCGAAGCGGACCAGGGAGAACTCCTCGGTGTGCACCATGCCCGGCACGACCTCGCAGACCCGGACCGGCTCGCCGACCATCTCCAGCCGCATCGTGCCCGGGATCATCCGCTCCGCGGCCTTCGCCCCGCAGTAGCCAGCCCCGCCCTCGTACGGGCCGTCGGCGGCGACACTGGTGATGAAGACCACGGTCCCGCAGGCGGCTCGCAGCGCCGGCAGCAGATCCCGGGTGACCCGGGCCGCGCCGAGGACGTTGGTGCGGTACATCTGCTCCCAGGCCTCCAGGTCGGCCTCGGCCACCGGCTCCAGCCCGAGCGCCCCGCCGGCGTTGTTCACCAGCAGCGCCACCCGCTCGCCTGCGGCAGCCGCGAGGGCGGCCACCTGCTCGGGGTCGGTGACGTCGCAGGGCACTGCTCGGCCGCCGAGCTCAGCAGCCAGCGCCTCGACCCGGTCGGTACGGCGGGCAGCCAGCACCACCTCGTACGTCTGCGCCAGCACCCGGGCGGTCGCTGCCCCGATCCCCGACGATGCACCTGTGACAACGGCAACCGGTCGATCCATACCCCGATCCTGCCACCAGGCGGGCCACGGGGTGCCGGACGGGGCGAAGCGGGTGAGGCCCGGCGGACCTCGCTGCGGTCCATGCCCTGCGGGGGCGGCCACCGATAGGCTTCGGCCATGACTTCGACGCTGATCCTGCTGCGCCACGGCGAGAGCGAGTGGAACGCCAAGAACCTCTTCACCGGCTGGGTGGACGTGGACATCAACGACAAGGGCGTTGCGGAGGCCAAGCGCGGCGCCGAGCTGCTCAAGGAGCAGAACCTGCTGCCGGACGTGGTGCACACCTCGCTGCTGCGGCGGGCGATCCACACCGCCTACCTGGCCCTGGACGGCTGCGACCGGCACTGGGTCCCGGTCCGGCGCAGCTGGCGGCTCAACGAGCGCCACTACGGCGACCTGCAGGGCAAGAACAAGGCCCAGACCCTGGAGCAGTACGGCGAGGAGCAGTTCATGCTCTGGCGCCGCTCGTACGACACCCCGCCGCCGGCGATCGCCGCTGACGGCGAGTTCTCCCAGTTCAACGACGCCCGCTACGCCGAGCTCCCGCCGGAGGCCCGGCCGCTGACCGAGTGCCTGGCCGACGTGGTGGTCCGGATGCTGCCGTACTGGTACGACGCGATCGTGCCGGACCTGCGCGCCGGGCGGACCACCCTGGTCGCCGCCCACGGCAACTCGCTGCGGGCCCTGGTGAAGCACCTCGACCAGATCTCCGACGCCGAGATCGCCGGGCTCAACATCCCGACCGGGATCCCGCTGCTGTACGAGCTGGACGACGACCTGCGCCCGGTGACCCCGGGCGGGCACTACCTCGACCCGGAGGCCGCCCGAGCCGCCATCGAGGCCGTCAAGAACCAGGGCAAGAAGAAGTAGGAGCCGCCGGTGCGGACCAGCGAGTGGCGGCCCGGGCCTCGAGCCGCCACGGCGCTGACCTGGAGCGGCTGGGGGGTCTTCGTCGCCGCCCTGCTCGGCTACGGCTCGCTCTACCTCGCCGGCCATGACCAGGACCAGCCGCTGCGGCTGCAGGGCAGCGCTGGCCTGCTCCTGGGGCTGCTGATCCAGACCCTGCTGGTGCTGCTGGCTGCGGTCGCCCATGAGCTGATCCACCTGGTCGGCTACTGGGCGGTCGGCGGACGGGCCCGGCTCCGGCTGCAGCGGGACCGCTTCCTGACGATGGTCGAGGCGGACCTGGTGAGCCGCCCCCGCTACCTGCTGGTGGCCGTGGCGCCGCTGCTGGTCCTCGGTCTGGCCGGCGTCCTGGCGGTCCGCGGCGAGACCGGCGGCTGGTGGGTGGTGCCGGCCGCTGCCAATGTCTCCCTCAGCGTGATCGACGTTGTCACCGCGGCCCTGGTGGCTCGGCTCCCGAGCGGCAGCCTGGTCGGGGCGAGCGCCGTCGGGCTGTGCATCGTCGAGCCCGAGCCGGCGCCGGCCGAGGTCTGAGCTGCTCCTCAGCCGTACGTGGGCTCGTCAGAGAACAGCGACGAGATCGACTCGCCGTTGTTGATCCGCCGGACCGCCTCGGCGAACAGTGGAGCCACCGACAGCACCGTGAGGCGCGGCAGGTCGGTCCGCGGCGGGACGGTGTTGGTGCACACGATCTCGACCAGGTCGGGCTGCGACGACAGCCGCTCGACAGCCGGGCCGGTGAACAGGCCGTGGGTGCAGGCCACGGAGATCGACCCGACTCCGATGTCGCGCAGCTTCTCGGCCAGCTGGATCGTGGACCCAGCGGTGGCCACCTCGTCGTCGAGGATGATGATGTCCTTGTTCTTCACGTACCCGACGATCGAGTCGATCTCCACCCGGTCGTCGGCCATCCGCCGCTTGGACCCGGCAGCGACGGGGATGTCGAGCTGGCGAGAGAAGTGGTTGGCGACCTTGGCGCTGCCGAAGTCGGGCGAGACGACGACGGTGCTGCTCAGGTCGCGGCCCTTGAAGTGCTCGGCGAGCACCCGGGTGGCGTCGAGGTGGTCGACGGGGATGTCGAACATCCCGTGCACCTGCGGCGAGTGCAGCGCCATCGTGACGACCCGGTCGGCGCCGGCAGTGGTGAGCAGCTGGGCGACCAGGCGGGCCCCGATCGAGATCCGGGGGGCGTCCTTCTTGTCGCTGCGCGCGTACGCGTAGTGCGGGATCACGGCGGTCACGTTGGCCGCTGAGGCGCCCCGGGCGGCGTCGAGCATCAGCAGCAGCTCGACCAGGTTCTCCTGCACCGGCGGCACCAGTGGCTGCACGATGAAGACATCGCGCTTGCGGCAGCTGGCCCGCAGCTGCACCTGGAGGCAGTCGTTGGAGAACCGGGTGGTCCGTGAGGCAGAGAGCTCGACGCCCAGCAGGGCACACATCTCTTCGGCGAACGCGCGGTGCCCGGAGCCAGAGAAGATCGTGATGTCGCTCACGGGCCGTCAGCCTAACGAACCCGGCTCGCCTCATCGGACAGGGCGTAGCCCAGCAGCGAGACCCAGTCGCCGTTCAGTACGAGGCGAGCCTGAGCCTGGCTTTCGAGTCGAGCAGGGTCGCCGCACGCTACCAGCCAGCGGCTGGTCGACCAGACCGGCGAGCCGGCAGGCCGGCCGGTGCCAGAGCTACGTCCGCCTGAGAGCTGGGTGGGGTGCTCGTAGTGCGGCGGCCAGCCTCGGCGCCGCGGCTGGACCAAGCCTGCGGGAGAGCCGAGGCCATGGGTGGTTTTGGTATCAACAATCGGTTCTCGGGCAGTGGCGGACCGGAAAAGCCTAGTGGGAGAGCAGTCGCTGGCGAAAGCACAGACCGAGCCTTCTGTCAACCCCTCCCATGCTGGCGCGACTAGGGGGAATACGTCTCGTCGTGCTAGACTGGGGGCGAGGAAGGGGTCCATCTGTCATGACTTTCACTGTCGGAGAAACCGTCGTCTACCCGAACCACGGCCCAGCAGTCATCGAAGACATCGAAACCCGAAAGATGAAGGGCGAGGACAAGCTCTACCTGGTCCTGCGCATCGTCGGGCCCAACGACCTCGTGGTCCGGGTGCCTGCGTGCAACGTCGACCTGGTCGGCGTTCGCGACGTTGTTGATGCCGACGGTCTGGAGCGGGTCTTCAGCGTGCTGCGCGCGCCGCACACCGAGGAGCCGACGAACTGGTCGCGCCGGTTCAAGGCCAACGTCGAGAAGCTGCACTCCGGCAACGTGGTGAAGGTCGCCGAGGTGGTCCGTGACCTGTGGCGCCGGGAGCGCGAGCGCGGACTGTCCGCTGGTGAGAAGCGGATGCTGGCGAAGGCCCGCCAGATCCTGGTCTCCGAGCTGGCCCTGGCCGAGAAGGTCGCCGAGGACAAGGCTGAGGTCATGCTCGACGAGGTGCTCGCCTCCTGACCCGGGCGAGAACCGTACGCACGGCAGGACCGGTCGTCGCCATCGTGGTGGCGGCCGGCTCTGGCACCCGGCTTGGGGGAGCCGGCCCGAAGGCTCTGCGTCTGCTCGGGAGTCGCCCGCTGGTCTCCTGGGCGGTGGATGCCCTAGCGGCTGGCGGAGTGCAGTCAGTCGTTGTCGTGGTTGCCTCCGGCCTTGAGGGCTCCTTTCAGACAGTCCTGGACCAGGCCCCGGTTCCAGCCGTGGTCGTGGCCGGGGGCGCGACCCGGCAGGCATCCGTGGCCCACGGCCTGGCAGCGCTGCCCGACGACTGCCAGGTGGTGCTGGTGCATGACGCGGCCCGGCCGCTGGTGCCGCCCGACGTCGTACGCCGGGTCATCGACGCGGTCCTGGCTGGAGCCCAGGCGGTGACCCCGGTGGTGCCGGTCGTGGACACCATCCGCCGAGTCGGCCCTGGGCAGACCAGCGACGTGGTGGACCGGAGCCTGCTGCGGGCAGTGCAGACCCCGCAGGGCTTCGACCGGGCCACCCTGGTCCGGGCTCATGCCGCCCTCGGGCACGATGTCACTGACGACATCGCCGCCTGCGAGGCGGTCGGCGTCTCGGCCACCCTGGTCGAAGGGGCCCGGGAGGCCTTCAAGGTCACCGAGCCGTTCGACCTCGCCGTGGCGCAGTCTCTGCTGCCGGATCGAGGAGGCTCCCGATGACCCAGCTTCGGACCGGCATCGGCACCGATGCCCACCGGCTGGTGCCCGGACGCCCGATGTGGCTTGCTGGGCTGCACTTCCCTGACGAGCCGCAGGGGCTGGAAGGACACTCCGACGGTGACGTGGCCGCGCACGCGGCCTGCGACGCGCTGCTGTCGGCCGCGGGCCTGGGCGATCTCGGGACTCTGTTCGGGACTGCCGACCCGGCCTGGGCCGGGCGCGCCGGGGTCGACTTTCTGCGCGTGGTCGCCGAGCAGGTCCGCGGAGCCGGCCTGGAGATCGGCAACGTCGCGGTCCAGGTGATCGGGAACCGGCCCCGGCTGGCCGCCCGCCGGGCCGAGGCGGAGCAGGTGCTGTCGCTGGCTGTCGGTGCGCCGGTCAGTGTCGCCGCCACCACCACGGACGGTCTGGGGTTCACGGGTCGCGGCGAGGGAGTCGCGGCCGTGGCGAGCGCCCTGCTGCACGGGCCGTACCCGCCAGCTGGGTAGGCCGCTTCGGGTGCGGCGCCGGGCTGCTCTGGGGTCGCGGCTGTCGGGCCCTGGGTCCTGCGCGGCTGTCTCGCGCCGTCGGTCAGGCGACCTCGTCGGCCGAGGCGGCGAACGTGTTGCAGGCACCGATACCGCCGCGGGCGTCGTACCCCTTGCGGAACCAGGCCGGGCGGTTGGAGCGGTTGCCGTGGGTCTCGCTGTGCCGAGCGGCCCGGTTGCGCTCCAGCAGCTCCATGTCCTCTGGGGTCAGGTTCCAGCTCTGAGAGAGAGTGGACACCCCGAGCCCGGAGAAGCAGTCGGCCTGCAGCTCGACCCGGCGGTTCTCCTGGAGCTCCTCGCTACGGCCCGAGGCGTTCGCCTGGACGTACCGGGACGCGTCCAGCAGGCCAGTGCGGGCCTGGACATGGTGGCCGAACTCGTGCGCCAGAATCGCCTCCACCGTGTACGTCGGAATCCCGTCGGCCCGCTCCTCGGTGCGCTCGCCCAGGCTCAGGTAGATGGTCTGGTTGACCGGGCAGTAGAGTCCCGCGAAGTCGTCCACCCTCATCGTCGCGCAGGGGGTGTGCAGGTTCGCCCCGGCCAGGATGAACGCCGGTCGCGGGAGCTCGTACCCGGCGGCCTTCACCGGTCCCTCCCAGGCGGCCATCAGGCAGCCGATGGTCTGGTTCATGACCTGCTGGACCTGCTCACGGCTGTGCATGTCGGTCGCGTCGTACGGGCAGGCGTTGGGCCCCGTCATGGTCTGGGAGTAGATCGGGTTGCCCGTGCGCAGGTCCTCGGCCTGAGGCTGCGGCACCTCCGGGAGCGGGACGGACTGGTTCGGGACCGAGGGAACCTCGTACCGCTCGTTGCGGTAGGTGTAGTCGTGCGGGTGCTTGCGGACGCTCGTCGGCGTGGGCTCGGCAGGCAGGTCGGGCTGCTGGACCGGCCGGCTGCTGAGGACGCTGCCAGCCACCAGAGCCAGCAGGACCACCAGACCGGCCAGGGTGCCGCCACCCAGTCCTGTCCCGAACGAGCGCCACAGGCCGGGCCGGTGCACAGCGCCACCGTGGGGGTCCGGGGGCACCGGGCTCGGGCCGGAGCCCGGCTGGTGCTGGTCGCCGGGCTGGTCGGACGACGAGGGCAGACTCACATGTCTAGGGTAGGCGGCCGTCGGGGCAGGTCCGGTTTGCTGCTTGCTCACGCGACGTCGCTGGGGGCCGCGGCGAAGGTGTTGCAGCGTCCGATCTGGCCGCCGGCCT
>CALBCJ010000004.1 GCA_937926975.1 uncultured Propionibacteriaceae bacterium
GGCTTCGTGGGCGGTGGTGAGGGCTTCGTCGGGGTGTCCGGTTTCGGCGAGCAGGGTGGCGAGGTTGTTCAACGACATTGCCAGGTCGGGGGCGTGGGCAGCGGGGTTCTGGGCGGCAAGGTTGCGGTAGAGGCGGGTGGCTTCTTGGCCGGTGGTGAGAGCCTCGTCGAGACGTCCATTCTTTGCAAACAGGAAGGCGAGGGTGTTCAGCGCCCCGGCGAGCTTGGAGGTGAAGGCCGGACTCTGCTCGGTCAGGTTGCGGTAGAGGCTGGTGGCTTCCTGGACGGCGGTGGTGGCGGTCGCCCAGTCTCCGAGCATCCGGGCTGCAGTGCCGAACCGAGTTAGCGCGACAGCACGGGCGTCGAGTCCGTCGAGGTCCTGTGGCATCTCACGGGCTAGGGCCAGCTGCTCTGCGGCCGCTGTGCTCGCTGCGTCCCAGGCGTCGAACTGGGTGCTGATTGTCCAGGCGGCGTCGGCCAGCTGCTGCCGCAGGAATAGCGGCAGACCACGGGCGTCGGTGAGAACGCCGGGGAGGATGGTGTCGACGCTCACCAGGTCACCGGTGTGGCCGGCGATCTCGGCTCTGACCAGGCCGAACATGACTCTTCCGAGCGGGGAGGCGCCGTACGGGGAGGCCTCGAGCCGGTGCCGGGCGGCGACCGGATCGGATCTCAGCAGCCGCCGGGCCTGCTCGACGTCCCGCAGCAGGGCGGCGGTCTCGGCGGTGCGCATCTCGGGCGGCAGCGTCAGCCGCCAGGTCGAGCGGTACGGGCCTTCCGGCGCGGCGGGTGCTGCCGGCTCCGACGGCTCCACCACCGGATGAAGATCAGCCCGGCTGCCAACCACGTACGTGAGGGACCGGACCGACCACAGGTCGACCGCCTCTCGGGCCGTCTCCTCCAGCAGGCCCAGCGGACCGCACAGCACCAGGCAGCCGGCATCGGGGCTCGTCAGCCGTACCCGCAGCTCGTTGAGGGCGTGCAGCGCCTCCAGGCGGGCACCGCGCTCCCACAGCTCGACCCACACCACCCCGGGCACCGGGAAGTGCTCCGACAGCCACCGCCGAGGCTCCACATCCGGGGTCTGTGCCCAGAGCTGACCTTCGCGCTGAGTCCACAACTGGGTTCGCTGGCGCAGGTCGTCAGCCTCGTCGCGGGCCGTGACCGCGATCATGACCAGCGTCCCCTGGTTCCGGGCCCAGTCCAGGTGCCGACGCAGCTGCGACCAGACCTCGTCCGCGCTGACCCGCTCCGGGGGCTCAGGCCTCACGGCTCATGGGGGACGAGCGGGTCCAGCAGCGGGTGCACCCCGTACCAGTCGACGGCGCCGTTGCGGTAGCACAGCACCGCCCCTAGCGCCTGCAGGTCCCAGGCCTGCGACGAGCGCTCCCGCGGAACCCGCAGCTGCCCGGTCCGCTTCACCTCGGCCAGGATCTCCCACTGCTCCTTGCTCAGCGCGGTGGCCGCGTACGAGCGCTGCTGGCGCTCCGCCTCGTCGATCAGGGGCGCGCTCACCGGGAGCGCAGACTCCTTCACCAGCAGCGCCGACACCAGGCGGAACAGGTCTCGGAACAGACCACCGGAGGCCAGGATCACCCGGTCCACATGGTTGCCCAGGAGCCGCTCCAGGTCACCGTCGGGGGCCCGCTTGGCCAGCACCTGGCGCAGCAGGTCGATCCCCGTGGGGCAGACCTGCCCGTCGCGCTCGCGGACCTTGATGTTGAGTACGGGCCAGACCTGTCCCGGCCAGGCGGCCGGCTTGGCGTACACCGGGACCGTGTAGACGACATGCATTCCGGGGATCGTCAGCTCGTCGGCGTACACCGAGAACAGTGACTCCACCGACTCGCGGACCTCGTCGAAGGTCGCCGCCCGGCCGCGGAAGTGGTCGATCGAGTCCACGATGAAGACCGGGGTCAGGTCTGGCAGCGCCTGGAGGACATCGGCGAAGAAGCTGTGGACCTCCTCCCGGAAGCGGCGCCGGTTGCTGCTCAGCGCGCGGTTCACCTGGGCCCGGAACGACGGGTCGTCGCGCAGCGCGGCCCGGATTCCGACCGAGGCCGGGAGCCCGTCCGGGCCGGCGGAGAGCTGCAACCCGTCCAGGGACACATCGATCCGCTCCAAGAAGCTTCGCACCCGCTCCCGCAGCCGCTGCTGCGGGACCTTCGCCTGGTCGCAGCTGTCGACGAATCCCGCGGCCAGGCCGACCAGAAAGGCCCCCTCCTCCAGCGGGAGCTCGGTGCTGAAGTAGTGCTCCACGTCCCAGTAGACCGGCAGGTACACGTCCGGGTCGAGCTGGCGGCACAGCCGCATCAGCTCGGTGGTCTTGCCCGCGCCCCGGTACCCGGTCAGCAGCTGCACCGAGCCGCCGGTGGTGAAGTCGATGGCGTTGGTGATCTCCGCGACCAGGTCCGGGCCCGCCGGGCCGTCCGGGATGGCGTAGACCGGAACGTAGTACCGGTCGAACTCCTCCGCCCCGGTGAGCTCGCGCCGGCCCTGGTGGTGGTTCACCGCCGCATAGAAGGCCTTGCGGTACTCGCGGTCGCCGTCAGCCATACAGGCATCGTAAAGAACCAGCGACAAGATCGCGGCTCGCGGGCGGCGTTGGTGTCTGCGCGGGTCCGCTCACGTACGGGTGAAGCTATTCGCCGAGGACGTGTGCCAGGCCCTCCCGCTCGTCGAGCAGCATCTGCGCCAGGGGGACGTTCCCCTCGTACTCCGCGACCTGAGCGACCAGGAGCAGAGAGTAGCCCAGATCCTGCAGCACTTCTCGGGTCCCCACGCGCTCCGCAAGCCATCGGCTGATGTCCAGGGCCTCCTGGCTGGCGGCCGCGATCGTCGCCCAGTCCCCGTACGCCTGAGCCGCCTCGCAGACCCGCTGCAGCGCCAGGGCCAGCTCCCGGTCGGCCTGGGCAGTGCGGAGATCACGGGCCAGTGCCCGCCGCAGACCCAGCATCTCGTGGTAGAGGCCAGCCGCCCGGGCCCAGTCGCCGTTGGTCTGGGCCGCATCGCCTGCTCGCTCCAGGGAGATGGACAGGTCGTGGTAGGACTCAGGAGTCCTGACCTGCCGGGCCAGGTCACGGTCGATGCCGAGCATCTCCTGGTAGGCGGTGGTGGCGGTGGTCCAGTCATCGTGCTCCCGGGCGGCGTCGCCGACCCGGTTCAGGGCGACGGAGAGGTCTCGGAAGGCCTCGGGGGTGCCGAGCGTACGGGCGACCTCCCGCATGACGTCCAGCATCTCCTGGTACGACGAGACCGCAACCGGCCAGTCGCCCCGGGCCTGGGCGGCGCCAGCCAGCTTCTCCAGCGACCGGCCGAGACCTTGTCGAGCCTCAGGGGTGTCAAGCGTACGGACGAGGTCGCGGCTGATGTCCACCGCCTCGTGGTAGGCGGTGTCGCAGGTGGCCCAGTCGTCGTGGTCGAGGGCTGCGTCACCGACCCGGGTCAGCGCTGCGAGCAGGTCCTGGTGGGCCTCGGGGGTGCCGAGCGTACGGGCCAGGTCCCACCTGGCGCCCAGCATCTCCTGGTAGGCGCTGGCAGCGGACTCCCAGTCGCCCAGGGCCTGGGCCGCGTTACCGACCCGTTCCAGGGAGATGACCAGGTCCTGCTGGGCTTCGAGGGTGCCACCCGTACGGACAAGCTCCCGGTCGATGCCGAGCATCTCCTCGTAGGCGGTGGCGGCAGCGGCCCAGTCCCCGTGGGCCTGAGCGGCGTCGCCGACCCGGTTCAGGGCGATGGAGAGGTCCCGGAGGGCCTCGGGGGTGGCGAGGGTCTCGGCGAGCTCTCGGCCGATGCGCACCGCCTCATGGGCAGCAGTGGTGGCGGTCGCCCAGTCGTCGTTGGCCTGGGCTGTGGCACCGGCCTGCATCAGCGCGGCACAGACGTCGTGGGCCTCGGGAGCGGCCAGGGGGAGAGGCAGCCTCCGGCTGATGTCGAGCACCTCGCAGAAGGTCGTGACGCAGGTCGTCCAGTCGCCGTGGTCGAGGGCTGCACGGCCGTACTGGGTCAGCACTGCGACCAGGTCCTGGTGGGCCTCGGAGGTGCCGAGAGTCTGGGCGAGGTCTCGGCTGAGGCCGAGCGCCTCCTGGTAGGCAGTGGCGGCAGCGGCCCAGTCCCCGCTGGCCTGGGCTGTGTCGCCGACCCGGATGAGCACGACGACCTGCTCCTGAAGGTCTTCGGGGGCGCCGCGAGCATGGACGAGGTCCCGGCCGATCCTCAGCGCCTCCTGGTAGGCGATCGCGGCGGCGGCCTGGTCCCCGCGGGCGGCGGCCGTGGCGCCGTACCGGTTGAGTGCCACAACGAGGTCTCGCCGGGCATCCGGGGTGTCGAGGGTCCGGGCGAGGTACCGGCTGGTGTCGAGCGCCTCCAGGTAGGCAGTGGCGGCGGTGGTCCAGTCGTCACTGGCCTGGGCGGTGTCGCCGACCTGGACCAGCGACACGTACAGGTCGTGCCGGGCCTCGGGGGTGCCGAGAGTACGGGCGAGGTCGCGGTGGATGCGCAGCATCTCCTCGTACGCGGTGGTGGCGGCCGACCAGTCCTCGCGAGCGCTGGCGGCGTCACCGATCTTCTCCAGGCAGGCAGCGAGGTCCCCCTGGGCGTCGGGGGTGGCGAGAGTGTCGGCGAGGTCCCAGGTGATGCCGAGCATCTCCTGGTAGGCGGTGGCGGCGACCGGCCAGTCTCCGCGGGCCTGGGCGGTGTCGCCGACCGCCCTCAGGGCTGCGGCGAGGTCCCGCTGGGCCTCGGGGGTGCCGAGGGCCTGGGCCAGCTCTCGTCTGATGTCGAGGGCCTGCTCGTACGCGGTGGCGGCGGCGTACCAGTCCTCGTCGGCCAGGGCAGCGTCACCCTCCTCGGTCAGGCAGACGGCGAGCTCCTGCTGCGCCTGGTGGCCGAGGGCGCCCGGGGGGTCGAGGTCAGCCATTCCTGAACCCTAGCCTCGTCCTACCAGGTGCTGCTGCGGTTCCTCGGGAGCGGCCCTCGCACAAGTGGTCTGTCGGCAGCGGTGCCCGTGCCTGGCTCCCGCCCGGCGGTCTCGCGGGCTACCGCTTCTTGCGCTGCCCCTGGTACGGGATCCAGTGTGGTCGCCGGCGGCGCGCCGAGCGGATCGCCATCAGCCAGGTCCGGTCGTACATGACGAGCTCGGAGGCGGTGGCGGCCGACGGCAGCGGCCGGTTGGCCTGGTCGCTGCGCCACTCGGCCCGGGTCCGGGCCCGGTGGTCGGCGTCCAGGCTGGCCAGGATCTCGTCCAGCACCCGCAGGATCGACCCGTGCAGAACCCACTGCTCCGGGCCCTGGCTGGTGACCAGCATCAGCTCGGTCAGAACCGCCCGGGTCTCCTTGAGCAGCTCCACGTTGTCGCGCAGCAGGTCGTCCAGCTCGGCCTCGGCGCCGCGGGTCTCGGCCTCCACCAGCCGTCCGTACGAGTCGATGCACTCGCCGACGTCCCGCAGCACCACCGCGAACACCGAGCGCAGGTCGTCAGCGAAGGCGTTCTCCGGGTCGGGCGCGTCAGGGGCGTGCTGCAGCATCGCGATGAACAGTGCCCGGCAGGCCGAGGCGCAGGTCTGCAGGGCCTCCAGCCCACTGCGCAGCAGCGGAACCACATCGGCCCGCCCGAGCGAGCGGGGGTTCCACTGCCAGACATCGCGTACCGCGGCGATCTGGTCGCTGGCCCGCCCGATGTCGCCGGTCGCGGCCCGGACCCCGTCCAGCCGGGCCTCGACCGCATCGGCCGTGACCGGGTTCTCGTCGAAGTGGTCAGCCGCCTCCCGGAAGGTCTGAGCCAGGGTCTGCGCCACGCGCCGTACGGCGGCAGCAGCCGACGGGACCGGGATCGCCGGCGGCCACACGATCGGCAGCGCAACCCCTACCGCAACACCCACCAGTGTGGTCAAGATTCGTGTCTCGGCAAGGATTCCTTGCCCAGAGGAGGCCAGGATCAGCATCGCGCTGATCGGTGTCTCCAGCAGCTGCTCACCGAACCGGAACACCTTCGCCAAGAACAGCGAGCCGAAGATCACCAGGCCCAGCGACCACCAGGTCAGCCCGACCCAGAGCGAGACCAGCAGCGCCACCCCGACCCCGGTCAGCACCGCGCCGACCCGGACCAGCCCCATCTTGGCCGACCCGGCCGCACTGGCCTGGATCACCAGCAGCGCCGTCAGGGCGCCGGTCAGGTCGACCCGTCCCTGCGTCACCAGCAGCGTCACCAGGTATCCGATGACCCCGCCCACGGTCAGCCGCAGCAGGTTGACGATCACCGGCGTCAGCCGTCGCCGGATCCCGAGCCAGGTGTCCGGGTGCCCCGGCCAGATCTGGTCCAGGACCCGTAGCAGAGCCGGGCTCACCGCTGGCCCATCCCCACTGCCGACACCCCTACTCGCCCCGATCTGCCCTCTCGGACCCCAGGATTATCCCACGGCGCTCGGCCACTGCGGTGGCTCCCTGGTCCAGCGGCTCGTTCTTTACCGCTCGCTCCCGCCAAAGGTTGGCCATGGTGGTCTTGACCAACCCAGTCCTGAGTGGGAGTCTTGAAGAATGGCGGCGCAGTACAACATGGGTGAAGCGAAGGCCCATCTCTCTGATCTCGTGGCGCAGGTGGAGAGTGGAGAGGAGGTCGTGATCGCGCGGGCGGGTCAGCCCGTGGTGCGGCTCGTCCCCCTGAAGGAGCCGCGCCGCAGGGTCTTTCCGGCGTACCCGGAGTTCGACATACCTGACGAGATCCTCAGCGCGCCGCTGTCCGAGAAGGAGCTGGCTCTGTGGGAGTAGCGGTGGACATCCTGCTGGATACCCATGTGGTCGCCCACCTGCTCGGGGCCGCGGGCCGCAGAGTCGCTCCTCGTGCGCTAGACATCCTTTCCGATCCCCGCCAGCATCTGTGGGTCTCGAGCGTGAGCGCCTACGAGCTCATCAGCAAGGTCCGCCTCGGCACGTGGCCTCAGGCGGAGACCATCGCCCTGGGGTGGATGGACCGTATAGCGGACCTCGAGGCTCGGCCTCTGTCCCTCGACATGCAGGACATGATCACCGCTGCCGGCTTGATGTGGGAGCACCGAGACCCCTTCGACCGGATGCTCGCAGCGCAGGTCGTGCGCCGGGGCTGGGTGCTTGCGAGCGCCGACCGTGTGTTCTCTCAACTCCCCGGCCTTCGGCTCATCCCATGCTGAAAAGGGCCGTTTCTTGACTCTTCACCAGGTCATTCGCGGCTCCGAAGACCCGGGCCGGGATCCTCAGGCGAGACCGCGGTCTCGCACGACACCGCGGCCAGCGGTCGATGTCAGGCGCTCGGGGGACGCCACATGCCGGCCGGGACCTTGACCTGGGGTGCGGGCTGCCGGTTCGGGGAGCGGTACACCACGTACGGACGGGTCAGGTAGCCGAGCGGGACGCTGAAGGCGTGCACCAGGCGGGTGAACGGCCAGATCAGCAGCAGGAAGAAGGCCGCGAAGCCGTGCAGCTGGAACGACCAGGGAGCGTTGACCATGAGGGCCACGTCCGGGTTGAGGGTGAGCACCGACCGGAACCAGGGGCTGATCCCCTCGCGGTAGTTGTACGCCTCGCTGAGCGTGGTGGTGAGGGTGTTGACCATCCCCGACAGCAGCACCACGGTCAGCGTCAGGTACATCACCACGTCGCCGCGGCTGGTGGCCCTGCGGACCGCCGGGACCAGCACCCGGCGGGCCATCAAGATCCCGTACCCGATCCCGATCATCAGCCCCGAGACCCAGCCGCCACCCACCGCCACCAGGTGGTACGTGTGCTGCTCGATGCCGATCGCGTCGGTCCAGGCCTTCGGCACCAGCACCCCCATGAGGTGGCCGCCGAAGGCGAGCACCAGCCCGACGTGGAACAGCGGCCCGCCGACCCGCAGCCAGCGCGACTCGTAGACCTGCGAGCTGCGGGTGGTCCACGAGAACCGGTTGGTCCGGTAGCGCCAGATGAGACCGACGACGAAGGTCGCGATCGCGATGTAGGGGAAGACGCCCCAGAGAAAAGTGCTCATTCAGACTCCCAGCAGGTCCGCGTCGTCGTGTGGGTGGGGGCTCAGCGCAGGGTCGATCCCGTACGGCTCCAGGCCCACGTCCTCGGCCTCGGGCCCGTCACGCAGCAGCCGGGCCACCAGCTCGGCCTGGTCACCGTCGAGCGCCGGCAGGGTCGCCTGCAGCGCCCGTACGGCCGGCAGCCACCCGGAGCCCCGGTCAGCCAGCGCCAGCGCCAGCAGCTCGACCCCGACCCGGTGCCGGTTCAGCAGCTCCCACGCTAGGTCCAGGTCACCGACCGCGCCGAGCTCCAGCAGCACGCTCAGGTGGTCGGGCAGCTCGGTGCCGTTGAGGTCCCAGCCGGCCCGCCGGTACGCCTGCTTCAGCTCGACCAGCGCCACGCCCCGCTTCCGGGAGTCGCCGTGGGTGTAGTACGTCAGGTGCAGCGCGCAGCGGCGGGTGTAGTCGAAAGTCTCCACGTACCGGCGCTGGGCCGCGCCCAGACCCACCTGGTCGAGGTGGTCGACCAGCCCGGTCAGCAGCGGCCCGACCTCCTGCGGCAGGACCTCGGCGGCCCGCCGCAGCGCCGGCAGCCGCCCGTACAGGGCCTCGTCGGGGTAGCCGAGCAGCAGCGACACCAGCTGCCAGGTGGCCCGCACCACCAGGTCGTCCATCTCGCGGCGCGGCACCCCGGCCGCCCGGGGCCGGACCAGCGGGGCCCTCATCGAGGGCTCCCCGTCGGCACTCCCCGGCCGTCCCAGTCGAGGTACTGGCCCTTCTTCCTCGTCGACAGGGAGCTGATGCTGACCGGGACCGGCCCGCCGCCCGGGCGCGGGCCGCCCTCGCCGACCGGGCACTCGGTGCTGAGCGCCTCCAGCGCGTGGGCCTGCTCGTGGTGCGCGGTCGGGATCACGTACCGCTCGTCGTACTTCGCGATCGCCATCAGCCGGAACATGTCCTGCACTCCGGCGCCGGTCATCTGGACCTGCTGGGCGATCTCCTCGCGCGGCTCGCGGCCCAGGTTGAGGTCCCGCAGGTACGAGCGCATCGCCGACATCTTCTGCAGCACCGCCCGGACCGGCTCCACGTTCCCGGCGGTGAACAGGTTCGCCAGGTACTCGACCGGGATCCGCAGCGCGTCGACCGCCCGGAACAGGTTCTGGGCGTCCTCACCGTCGTGCCCGGTCGAGGCCAGCGCGTCCACGACCGGTGACAGCGGCGGCACGTACCAGACCATCGGCATGGTCCGGTACTCCGGGTGCAGCGGCAGCGCCACCCGGTAGTCCAGGATCAGCTTCTTCACCGGCGACCGGCGGGCCGCCTCGACCCAGTCGTGCGGAATGCCCTGACGCTCGGCCTCGGCCCGCACCTGCGGGTCCTCCGGGTCCAGGAAGACAGTCAGGAATCGCTCGTACAGCCGCTGCTCGTCCGGCTCCGACGCCGCGGCCAGGACCGCGTCCGCGTCGTACAGCATCAGCCCGATGTAGCGCAGCCGCCCGACGCAGGTCTCGGCGCAGACCGTCGGAATGCCGTGCTCGACCCGCGGGTAGCAGAAGGTGCACTTCTCGGCCTTGCCGGTCCGGTGGTTGAAGTAGATCTTCTTGTACGGGCAGCCGGAGACGCACATCCGCCAGCCGCGGCAGCGGTTCTGGTCGACCAGGACAATGCCGTCGGTCTCGCGCTTGTAGATCGCCCCCGACGGGCAGGACGCGGCGCAGGCCGGGTTCAGGCAGTGCTCGCAGATCCTGGGCAGGTAGAACATGAACGTCTGCTCGAACTCGAACCGGACCTTGTCCTCAATGCCCTTGAGCATCGGGTCGCGGTGGCCGAACTCAACCGTTCCGCCGAGGTCGTCGTCCCAGTTCGGGCCCCAGGCCGGCACCATCGGCTCGCCGGTGATCAGCGACTGCGAGCGCGCCACCGGGAAGTGCTGCTGGGCCGGGGCCGCGAGCAGGCTCTGGTAGTCGTACGTCCAGGGCTCGTAGTAGTCGCTGATCTGGGGCAGCCTCGGGTTGCCGAAGAGGTTCGCCAGCTGGCGGAACCGGCCGCCGCCCCTCAGCTGGAGCCGGCCGCGCCGGTTGAGCTCCCAGCCGCCGCGCCACTTCTCCTGGTCCTCGTACTCGCGCGGGTAGCCCAGCCCGGGCCGGGTCTCGACGTTGTTGAACCAGACGTACTCGGTGCCGGACCGGTTCGTCCAGGCCTGCTTGCAGGTGACCGAGCAGGTGTGGCAGCCGATGCACTTGTCGAGGTTCATCACCATCGCCAGCTGAGCCATGATCTTCATCGTGGTCCGTCCTCTCCGGCTCAGAACTCGACGTGCTGGGAGCGCTTGCGGATCATCGTGACCTCATCGCGGTTGTTGCCGGTCGGGCCGTAGTAGTTGAACGCGAACGAGAGCTGGGCGTAGCCGCCGGCGATGTGCGTCGGCTTGACCAGGATCCGGGTCAGCGAGTTGTGGATTCCGCCGCGCCGCCCGTCGCGCTCGGTGAGCGGCACCGCGATCAGCCGGTCCTGGGCGTGGTACATGTACACCGTCCCCTCCGGCATCCGGTGCGAGACGACCGCCCGGCAGCTGACCACACCGTTGCGGTTCACCAGCTCCACCCAGTCGTTGTCCTGGACCTGGATCTTGGCCGCGTCCTGCGGGCTGATCCAGATCTGCTGCCCGCCGCGCGACAGGGTCTGCATGAACCAGTTGTCCTGGTACTGGGAGTGGATCGCCCACTTGAAGTGCGGGGTCAGGTACCGCACCGACACCCCGAGCTCGCTGGTCTGCCCGACCGGGGCCTCCCCGAACAGCCGGGTCATGTTCAGCGGCCCCCGGTACGTGGGCAGCTGCTCGCCGAGCGCGATCATCCAGTCGTGGTCCAGGAAGAAGTGCATCCGCCCGGTCAGGGTGTGCCACGGCTTGAGCCGCTCGGTGTTGATGGTGAACGGCGCGTACCGGCGCCCGCCGGACTCCGACCCGGACCACTCCGGTGAGGTGATCACCGGCTGCGGCTGGGCCACGATCGACTGGAAGGTGATCTGCCGGCCCTCGTGCTCGGCGGCCAGGTCGTGCAGCTGCACCCCGGTCCGCTTCTCCAGGGTCTTGAAGCCCTCGGTGGCCAGGTGCCCGTTCGTGGTGCCGGCCAGCGACATGATCGCCTCGGCCACGTCGACCCCGTTGCCGAGCTTCGGGCGCCCCGCGGCCGGGCCGTCACGGCGGGTCCCGTTCTTGCCCCTCAGGTACGCGATGGCGCTGGTCACGTCAGTGACCAGGCCCTTCTGGGCGGTGCCCAGCCGGTCCAGCAGCGGGCCGACCGAGCCGTACTGGGCGCCGATCGCGGTGTAGTCCCGCTCGATCACCGTCAGCCGGGGCATCGTCACCCCCGGCACCGGGTCGACCTCGCCGGCAGCCCAGTACCGCGTGACCCCGTGCGGGGTCGCCATCGCGTCGGGCGAGTCGTGCATCAGCGGGGTCGCCACCACGTCGCGGCGCACCCCGAGGTGGTCCTCGGCCAGCTCGGAGACCTTGTCAGCCAGCGCCTGGAAGGTCTCCCAGTCGGTCCGCGCCTCCCACGGCGGGTCGATCGCCGGGGTGAACGGGTGGATGAACGGGTGCATGTCGGTGGTGTTGATGTCGTGCTTCTCGTACCAGGTCGCGGCCGGCAGCAGCACGTCCGACACCAGCGTCGACGAGGTCATCCGGAAGTCCAGCGTGCACAGGATGTCGAGCTTGCCCTCGGGTGCCTGCTCCCGCCACACCAGGTCCTTCGGCCGCAGCCCGGGCCCGGCCTCCTGCGCGGTCACCGACGAGTCGGTGCCGAGCAGGTGCTTGAGGAAGTACTCGTCGCCCTTGGCGGTGTTCCCGATCAGGTTCGAGCGCCACAGCGTCAGCGCCCGCGGGAAGCTCTCCGGGTTGTCCGGGTCCTCCACCGCGAACGAGAGCCGGCCCTGCTGCAGCTGGTCGACCACGTACGCGGGGACCTCCTGCCCGGCCGCCGCCGCCTCGTCGGCCAGGGCCAGCGGGCTCCGGTCGAACTGCGGGAAGAACGGCATCCAGCCCATCTTGGCGGACTGCACGTACAGGTCGGAGGTCGTCTTCCCGGCGAAGGCACTGTTGCCGTACTCCTTGGCTGACAAGGTGTCGGCGTCGAAGGTGTCGTAGCGGTACTGGTCGGTGTGGATGTACCAGTAGCCGGTGTGGACCATCTGCCGGGCCGGGCGGTGCCAGTCCAGGGCGAACGCCATCGTCGCCCAGCCGGTGATCGGGCGGGCCTTCTCCTGCCCGACGTAGTGCGCCCAGCCGCCGCCGTTGCGGCCCTCGCAGCCGCACAGCTGGATCAGGGTGAGCATGGTCCGGTAGATCACGTCGGCGTGGTACCAGTGGTTGGCTCCGGCGCCCATGATGATCATCGAGCGGCCCTCGGTGTCGACCGCGTTCTGCGCGAACTCCCGCGCCACCCGGACCACCTGGGCGGCCGGGACACCGGTGATGGTCTCCTGCCAGGCCGGGGTGTACGCGCCCTGCTCATCGTCATAGCCGGCCGGCCAGTCGCCGGGCAGGCCCGGGCGGCCCACCCCGTACTGGGCCAGCAGCAGGTCAAAGACCGTGGTCACGACCTGGTCGCCGACCCGGCGTACGGGAACCCCGCGCCGCAGCCCGACCGGCTCCTCGGTCTCGGTGGTGAAGCCTGGCAGCTCGACCTCGGCCGGCTCCCAGCCGGGGGTGTCCATCAGGGTCAGCGCCGGCTCCAGGTCGCCCAGGTCGAGGTTCCAGCGGCCCACGTCGGCGTCGCCGAAGCGGTGCCCGAGGGTGCCGTTCGGACTGGCCACCTGGTCGGTCGCCTGGTCCCACAGCACCGGCTTGAACATCGCGTTGGCCTGGTCGGCGAGCGGGCCGGTGAGGTCCCCGGCGACCAGGTTCTTGCCCATCCGGTACGAGCCGTCGCCCTGGCGCTGCAGGGTCACCAGGAACGGTGAGTCGTTGTACGTGCGGTTGTACTCCTCGAAGTACGGCACCCGCCGGTCGACGAAGAACTCCCGGAGCACCACGTGGCCCATCGCCATCCCCAGCGCGGCGTCGGTGCCGGGGGCGACCGGGACCCACTCGTCGGCGAACTTCGTGGCCTCGGAGTAGTCGGGCGACATCACGACGACCTTCTGGCCGCGGTAGCGGGCCTCGGTCATCCAGTGCGCGTCGGGGGTCCTGGTCAGCGGCACGTTCGAGCCCCACATCAGCAGGTAGCCGGCGTCCCACCAGTCGCCCGACTCGCGCACGTCGGTCTGGTCGCCGTACACCTGCGGCGAGGCTGGCGGCAGGTCCGCGTACCAGTCGTAGAACGACAGCATGCAGCCGCCGATCAGGCTGTGGTAGCGGGCGCCGGAGGCGTGGGAGACCATCGACATCGCGGGGATCGGGGAGAAGCCGGCGATCCGGTCCGGCCCGTACCGCTTGATGATGTACGTGTGGGCGGCGGCGACCATCTCGACCGCCTCGTCCCAGCTGGCCCGGACGAAGCCGCCCTTGCCGCGGGCCTGCTTGTAGGTGCGGGACTTCTCCTCGTCCTGCACGATCGACGCCCACGCCAGCACCGGGTCGCCGTACGCCTGCTTGGCCTCCCGGTACATGTCGAGCAGCACGCCCCGCACGTACGGGTAGCGGACCCGGGTCGGGGAGTACGTGTACCAGGAGAAGGAGGCCCCGCGGGGGCAGCCGCGCGGCTCGTACTCGGGCCGGTCCGGGCCCACCGACGGGTAGTCGGTCTGCTGCGCCTCCCAGGTGATCAGGCCGTCCTTGACGTACACCTTCCAGGAGCACGAGCCGGTGCAGTTCACCCCGTGGGTCGAGCGGACGACCTTGTCGTACGACCAGCGGTCGCGGTAGAGGGAGTCGCTGATGCCGCCCTGCCGGGTGATGTAGCGGTGGTCGGGTGAGACGGCGCCCTTGCTGAAGAACCGGCCGGTGCTCACGAGCAGGTCGTTCAGCGGGCCGTCGATGCCCGGGCGGGGGTCGCTCATGCGCACTCCTTTGGCTGGTTCGGCAGGGAGCATTCAGTGGTGGGCAGCGGCCTCCTGGGCCGGCGGTGCAGCGGTGCCACCGTCGGCCGGCGAGCAGGGGGCGAGGAGAACCATGGACGTCCCTATCGTCTGGCAAGCGTCCCTCGTATTTCATCAGCGGCCCCTGGTGGTGTCAACGGGACTCGGCCGGGGCGGTACGGGTCCCGCGGCCGGTGCCACCGCTCCCCGTGGGCGCCTGCTCTGCGCGGACTGCGAGAGGGAGCCGGAGCCGGTCCGGGGAGGCTCGTCGGTGCCGGGTCCGGGGCCCGAGGCAGGGGTTTTACACCAGGTCTGAGCCGTGTTAACTTCGCGCCGTGGAGCACGAGCCGAGGGGTGCCGGTCGGGTTCTGACCATGTCGACCATCGGGTTCACCCTGATGTTCGCGGTCTGGCTGATGTTCGGGATTCTCGGGGTCCCGATCAGCACCGAGCTGGGGCTCGGCAAGGAGCAGCTCAGCTGGGTTCTCGCCGCCGCCACCCTCAACGGCTCGATGTGGCGGCTGCCGGCCGGGATCATCACCGACCGGGTCGGTGGGCGGAAGGTGATGGCGGCGATGCTGTTCGCCTCCGCCGTGCCGGCCTACCTGGTGTCGCTGGTCGACAGCTTCGCGCTGCTGCTGGTGCTGGCTTTTCTGGTCGGCTTCGCCGGCAACTCGTTCAGCGTCGGCATCGCCTGGAACGCGGCCTGGTTCACCCGGCACCGGCAGGGCGCCGCGCTCGGGGTCTTCGGCGCCGGCAACGTCGGGGCCTCGGTCACCAAGCTGATCGGGCCCGGGATCATCACCGCCACGGCGGGCTCCTCGTACGCGCTGGGCGTGGTCGGCGGCTGGCGCCTGATCCCCGTGGTCTACGCGGTGCTGCTGGTTGTCGTCGGGGTCCTGACGCTGGTCATCACCCCTCGTCACGACCGCGCGCCCGGCTCGAGCAAGTCGCTGTCGTCGATGCTGGCGCCGCTGCGGCACGTCCGGGTCTGGCGGTTCTCCCTCTACTACGTCGCGGTCTTCGGCGCGTACGTGGCGCTGTCGGGCTGGCTGCCGACGTACCTGATCGAGAGCTTCCAGGTGTCGCTGGCGACGGCCGGGCTGCTGACCGCGCTGTTCATCTTCCCGGCGTCGCTGCTGCGCCCGGTCGGCGGCTGGGTGTCGGACCGCTGGGGCGCGCGGCGCGCCATGTACGTGACGTTCGCGGTCATGCTCGTCTCGTCGGGGATCTTGATGATGCCGAACGGGCACATCGTGATCGTGCACCCTGACGGCTCCCACAGCGAGCACCTGTCGTACGCGATCTCGCTGGCGCCGTTCATGGTGCTGGTGTTCGTGCTGGGCTGTGCCATGGGGATCGGCAAGGCCGCCGTGTACAAGCACATTCCGGAGTACTTTCCGGACAATGTCGGGTCGGTCGGTGGCCTGGTCGGGATGCTGGGTGGCCTGGGTGGCTTCTTTCTGCCGCCGATGTTCGCCTACACCCAGCGCTGGAGCGGTTTCCCGTCGGCCACCTTCTTCGTCCTGTTCGTGCTGGTGGTGGTCTGTACGGTCTGGATGCACATCACCGTGTACCGGATGATGCACTCCCAGACGCCGCAGCTGGCTCACGAGCTGGAGGACCCCGAGCAGAACAGCGCCGCCTCGGGCCAGGAGCCTGGTCCTGAGCCGGCCGGGGGGCCCGAGCCGGGCAGCGGGCGGCCCGGCCCGCAGCCAACCACCACCACGCCGGGCCACGCCGAGCCCGCGTCCCTTCTCACCAAGGAGCGCTGATGAGTGCCGACACCCCTACCCGTACCGGCGGTGAGTGGCTCACCTCCTGGGACCCGGAGAACGAGGCCACCTGGGACCGGGGCCTGGCCTGGCGGACCCTGTGGATCACCACGTTCTCGCTGACCATGTGCTTTGCGGCCTGGTTCCTGCCCAGTGCCCTGATCCCGAAGCTGAATGCCCTGGGCTTTCAGTGGACGCCGAGCCAGCTGTACTGGATGGCGGCGATGCCGGGCCTGTCGGCGGGTCTGCTGCGGATGGTGTGGATGACGCTGCCGCCGATGATCGGGACCCGCAAGATGGTGGCGCTGACCTCGCTGCTGCTGGTCGCCCCGGTGCTGGGCTGGGGAGTCCGGGTGCAGAACCCGGCGACGCCGTACTGGGAGCTGATGGTGCTGGCGTTCCTGGCCGGCATCGGCGGCGGCGCCTTCTCCGGGTTCATGCCGTCCACCTCGTACTTCTTCCCGCGGCGGCTGTCGGGCACAGCGCTGGGCATTCAGGCTGGCATCGGGAACTTCGGGGTGTCGCTGGTGCAGCTGCTGACCCCGTGGCTGGTCGGGTTCTCGATGGTCGGCTTTCTCGGTGCCCCGCAGCAGATGCGGGTCGTGGGCGGCGCCACCCAGCAGGTCTGGTACCAGAACGCCGCCTTCGTCTGGATTCCGCTCTGCCTGGTCATCGGGGTGGTCGCCTGGGTGGCGCTGAAGTCGGTGCCGGTGAAGGCGAACCTGCGTCAGCAGCTCGACATCTTCGGCAACCAGGACACCTGGTGGATGACCCTGCTCTACATCATGACCTTTGGCACCTTCTCGGGCCTGTCGGCCCAGTTCGGGCTGCTGATGACCCAGCTGTACGGGTCGGGCAACGCCGCGATCGTCTCCGGCTCCGGCGCTGCGGCAGAGGTGCTCGTCGAGGGGTACCAGCTGCCGGACCCGGCCGCGTACGTCTTTCTCGGTCCGCTGGTCGGCGCGGGCGCCCGGGTGCTGTTCTCGCCGCTCACCGACCGGATGGGCGGCGCGGTCTGGACCCTGATCTCCGGGGTCGGGCTGATCGGCTCGATCGCGTTCACGATCACCGGGCTCAGCCCCGACCCGACCTCGGCAGCCACGCTGAGTGCCGGCTTCTCGCGGTTCCTGTGGGGAATGCTGCTGATCTTCTTGTTCTCGGGGATCGGGAACGCCTCCACCTTCAAGCAGATGCCGATGATCTTCGAGCGCCGCCAGGCCGGCGGCGTGATCGGCTGGACCGCGGCCATCGCCGCCTTCGGCCCGTTCCTGTTCGGGGTCGGCCTGAGCTCTCTCGGCGCCGTCCCGTTCTACGTGATCGGCGTGGTCTGGGCGGTCGGGTGCACCGCCATCACCTGGTGGCGCTACTCCCGCAAGGGTGCCGCAAAGCCGAGCTGAGGCCGCTGAGCTGCAGGCCGCGCCGGGGCGAGGTCGGTCGCGGCCTGCTCGCTGCGGTCAGCTTAGCTGCAGGCTGCGCCGGGGGCGGGGAGCTGCCCGCTGAGCAGGTAGCGGTGCACGTGCTCGCGTACGCAGGGGTTCTGCTGGAACAGGTACAGCGCGTGGTCCCCGGTGACGGCGAGGTTCCGCGACCGGGGGAGCTGCTGCGCGAGCCGTGCGGCGTGCTCGGGCGGGGTCGTGGAGTCGAGCGACCCGTTCGCGATCAGGACCGGCCGCACCGGGCGGGGCCGGATCGGGTGCTGGGGGTAGGCGAAGGTGGGGGACAGGCCGGCGCACACCGTGGGCAGCATCCAGGCCTGGGCCCACCCCAGGTGCGGGGTCTGCTGCCGCAGCGCGGCCTCGACAGCGGTGGTCTCGGCGAAGCTGGTGGGCCGCAGCGGGTAGTCGGCGCACTTCGCGATCTGGCTCAGCTGCTGGTCGGGTGCCCCCGGCCGCACCGCCGCGAAGCCGCTGGCGTCGCCCTGCTCCGCCTGGGCGAGGGCGGCTGCGATCTGAGGCCAGTCCTCAGGCGTTGTCACCGCCATACCCTGGGACGCGATCACCCCGGCCGAGAGGCTCACCCCGGCCGCCGGGGCTGGGATCGGGCTGCGGCTGGCCCGGGCCAGCACCTCGTCCCAGACCGCGGCCAGGTCCCGGCCGTGCAGCGGGCAGGAGGGCTCGGTGGCGCACCAGGAGGCGAAGCGGTCGAAGGCGGCCTCGAGGACCCGGGCACTGCCCGAGACCCAGTCCAGGTACGAGCTGGTGGTGTGGTCTGCCACGCTGTCCAGGTACATCCGGCCTACTCGCTGGGGGAACAGCTCCAGGTAGGCCTGGGCGTAGACGGTCCCGTACGAGTTGCCGAGGTAGGTGAGCCGCCGCTCGCCCAGGACCGTGCGGATCGCGTCCATGTCGTGGGCCATCTGCCACGAGTCGAGGTGCCCAGCCAGCGGGCCCGCGGCCTGGGCGCAGCCGGCCGCGAAGCGCTGGTTCTGCTCGGCCCAGGCGTCGTACGATGCCTGGTCGGAGAAGACGACGGCCCCGTGCGGGGGGTACGGGGTCGGGTCGGGGCAGGTGACGCCGGCGCTGGCCTCGAAGCCGCGCGGGTCCCAGAGCACGACGTCGAACCAGCGCCGCAGGTCGTCGAAGACCTCGGGCATCTGCCGCGCCGTGGAGATCTGCGCCGCCGGGCCGCCCATGTTGACCAGCAGCGTCCCGCGCCGCTGGCTGGGATCGGTGGCGGGCAGCTGGGCCAGCGTCAGCTCGATGGTGGCGCCCCGGGGGTGACGCCAGTCGACCGGGACGGTGACCTTCCGGCACCGCAGGCCGTCGCCGCAGTCGCTCCAGCCCCGGTCTCGTGGCGGCCGGGCCTGGGCGGCCGCCGCCCCGGTCAGGAGCAGTCCCATGCTCAGCAGGAAGATCATCCAGTACCTGGTCGCGGTTCTCATGCCGACCAGGGTTCCCGGCCGCCACTGCCGAAACATCAGCCCTCAGGGTGATTCTGGCCCGCCCGAGCCACTGCCGTTGAACGACCTGTCTGGCTAGGGGAAGTCGGGTGGTGGGGGTGCGGGGAGGATGATGTCGCCGAAGTCGTCGAGGGCTTGGTTCATGACGTTGGGGTCGATCCAGGGTGGGGTGGGCAGGTGCCAGCCGGTGTGGTTGGTGGTCTCGACGAGGTGGTGGTGGTTGTCGAGGTGGGTGATGGTCCAGCGGGAGAGGTTGTGGGCGTGGTCGAGGTGCTCGGTGGTGAGGATCTGGGCCCATCCGGGGGCCAGGACGTAGCGGGACCGGTTGCCGGGGGTCATGGAGTAGGTCTTGTTGAGCCCTGGTGGGAGGTAGGTGTGCTCGGGGGTGATGGTGGCTGACTGGAGGTTGTGGCGGGGGGCGGTGGTCATGAGGTGGCGGAGGGTGTCGAGGTCGGCTGGGGTGGGGGCCTGGTCGGAGGCCATCTGGAGGCCGGCGAGTGCTTCTCTATCGAGTGTTGCGGTGAGCCGGAGGTGTCGGGGGTGGTCGTAGGCGTAGAGCGTCACGCCGCTGTCACGCTCGACGTGCTTGACCATCAGGTCGGGGGCGTCGGCGGGGGTGGTGGGCATCCGGATGTGGCCGCCGTCGATGGTGATCTGGAGGTCGGTGCCGAGGGCAGTGACCTGCTGGGTGAGGTAGGCGGCGACGGGCTCGGCGGTTCCCGGTGCTGCGTGCCACCCGGGGCCTGGGAGTATGTGCTGGTCTGGGTGGTGCTTCTTGGGTCTGAGGAGGGTGTAGTCGGGGAGGTAGGCGAGCTGGACGTGGCCCCAGGGGCGCATCTGGAGCTCTTGGAGCCAGGGTGGGTTGAGGCCGAGGTGTGCGCCGGTGAGGGTGCCGGTGACTCCGGTGTGGGTGAGGTTGGTGGCGAGCTGGGGGATCCAGTCTTCGAGGTTGGGGTCTTCTATGGCGAGCATCCAGCCTTGGGGGGTGTCGACCCAGCTGGTGTAGGAGGGGCCTTCTCCGTCGTCGTCGGGGGGGAAGGCTTGGGCGAGTGACTCGGGTGTGACCGGGTCGGGGGTGATTAGGAGCAGGACGTTCTCTACGCCGTCTGGGGTGGCGGTGCGCCAGATGCCTTCCCAGTCTGTGTCCACCATCCCACGATGGTCCCACAAGGCTATGAGGTTCCTCCCGGTCTGTGGAGGCATCGGCTGTAAGGAGTAGCGATGCCAGAGATCAGGAAGAAGTACGACCGGGGGCTCTGGGAGGGAGCGGTCCGGGTTGTTGAGGAGACTGGGAAGTCAGGGCAGCCACCGGCGACCGCCGCGAAGACGCCGGTGGTCAGGCATAGCCGCTACTGTGGCGCCCATGACCACGCCACGACCTGAGGCGGACCAGACTGCCCAGCCGGAGCCGGTTTCGATCAGCTTTAACGCCCCGTTCTACCCAGCCCGGCCGGCGCGGCTGCGGCCCCGGGCGAAGCGGCGGCGGGTGTCGGAGCAGGTCATCCCGGAGCGGCCGTTCACCGCTGACGGGCGCAACCCCGCGTACGTGACCTGGCTCGTGGACCAGTGCATGCTCAAGGACGCCTCGATGCTGGCCCGTCAGCTCTCCGGCAACCACCTCATGTGGTCCAGCCCGTACGCGTCGCCGAACCCGCGGGCCGCGGTCGAGAAGGCCTCGGTCTGGTTCACCGCGTACCCGCTGTCGCTGGTGACTGCGCGCGGGCAGTCGTTCATCGCCGCGCTCGGCTCACCGGCGCTGTGGGAGGCCTTCGAGCAGATCGGGATCGACGGGGTCCACACCGGGCCGCTGAAGCTGGCCGGCGGGATTCTGGGCTGGGACCTGACCTCGAGCATCGACGGGCACTTTGACCGGATCTCGATGGCGATCGACCCGCTGTTCGGCACCGAGGACGAGTTCCGGGAGCTGTGCACGGTCGCCGGCGACCACGGCGGCACCGTGATCGATGACATCGTGCCTGGTCACACCGGCAAGGGGGCCGACTTTCGGCTGGCCGAGATGGACTACAAGGACTTCGCCGGGATCTACCACATGATCAGCATCCCGGAGGAGGCCTGGGACCTGCTGCCGGACGTCCCCGAGGGGGTCGACTCGGTCAACCTGACCGCCGAGCAGGAGCGGGCGCTGGCCGGCAACGGGTACATCATCGGCGCCCTGCAGCGGGTGATCTTCTACGAGCCGGGAGTGAAGGAGACCAACTGGTCGGCGACTCGAGTCGTGTACGACGTGCACGGCAACCGGCGCCGCTGGGTCTACCTGCACTACTTCAAGGACGGGCAGCCGTCGATCAACTGGCTGGACCCGACGTTCGCCGGGATGCGGCTGGTGATGGGCGACGGGCTGCACTCGCTGCTCGACCTGGGCTCCGGCGGGCTGCGGCTCGACGCCAACGGCTTCCTCGGCGTAGAGCGGTCGGTCAACGCCCCGGCCTGGTCAGAGGGGCACCCGCTGTCGCAGGCCGCGAACCAGCTCATCGGGTCGATGGTCCGCAAGGTCGGCGGGTTCACCTTCCAAGAGCTCAACCTTGCCGTCGACGACATCGTCGAGACCGGCAAGGTCGGGCCAGACCTGTCGTACGACTTCATCACCCGGCCCGCCTACCACTACGCCCTGGCGACCGGAGACACCGAGTTTCTGCGGCTCATGCTGCGGGAGGCGCTGAAGGCGGGGGTGGACCAGGCGTCGCTGGTGCACGCGCTGCAGAACCACGACGAGCTGACGTACGAGCTGGTGCACTTCGAGAGCCGGCACAAGTCCGACCGGTACACGCTCGGCGGGGTCGAGATGACCGGCCAGGAGCTGGCCGAGACCGTACGGGAGGGGCTGCGCCGCACGATCTGCGGTGAGACCGCCCCGTACAACGCGCTCTTCGTGCAGAACGGCATCGCCTGTACGACGCTGTCGGTGGTCACCGCCAGCCAGGGGATCGACGACCTCGACCAGATCGGCCCCGAGCAGCTGACCCGGATCCGCGACGCCCACCTGCTGCTGTGCGCGTACAACGCCTTGCAGCCAGGCGTCTTCGCGCTGTCGGGCTGGGACCTGATGGGGGCCCTGCCGCTGGACCGCTCCGAGGTGGCGTCCCTGATCCGCACCGGCGACACCCGCTGGATCGAGCGCGGCGCGTACGACCTGGTCGGCGAGAACCCCGACGCCACCGCCTCCTCGGCCGGGATGCCGCTGGCCCGCTGCCTCTACCCGAACCTACCGCGCCAGCTGGCCGACCCGGACTCGTTTGCTTCCCGGCTAGGGCGGATGCTGGCCGTACGGAAGGAGTACGGCCTGGCGACCGGCTCACTGGTGGCGGTCCCGGAGGTCTCCCACAAGGCGCTGCTGGTGATGGTGAACCGGCTGCTGAGCGGCCAGACCCAGGTCACGGTGCTGAACTTCTGCGGCAAGCCGGTCGAGGCCCGGGTGCAGGACAGCGAGATCCCGACCGGCCGGGTGGTCGACCTGACCTCTGGGCTGGGGCTGGGTGCCGTCGACGAGCTGGGCGGCTTCTCGCTGCCGCTCGACCCGTACCAGGCGGTCGCGCTGGTGGTGGAGGAGGGCCCTGTCGGGCCGGCGAAGAAGCCCCGCCGCCGGTCGCCGGGCACGGCAGCCGGACCTCGCTGAGCCGGACAGCTCCGGGGCTCGCGGGTGTCGAGGGACGACCGCTCGCAGTCCGGGGCGCGGCGACCGGGCGCTGGTGGTCTGCCGCCCGCTACGACCAGATGACCGCCAGGGGAGTCCGGGTCATGTCGATGGAGGCCCGGTGCATCTGGCTGCCCTGGCCGTCTCTCATGTGGCAGTCGGTCACGCTGCCCTGGGTCTCCGTGCACCTGAAGGTGTACTCCACCGTGCCGAGGGAGCCCGAGGTGGAGACGATCGCCGGCGCGCCGGGGGTAGGGGCGATGGGGACGTTGGCCAGGGTGACCTCGCTGCCCGGGGTCAGCGTCCGCAGGACCGTCCCGTCATTGGCCATGGCGGTGCCCGCGTTGTTGGAGGGGCTCACGCTGAGACCGCAGGCGGAGACCAGGGTGGTCGCAGCCAGGCACCCGGTGACGGCCTGGTTCAGGGTGCTCCGAAAGGCGGCGGTCCCCTCGGGGGACAGAGCCGGGCGGGCATCCCCCTGCGGGGTGCCGGAGTCGGTGACGGTGAGCAGGTTCGCGTCCACCCGGTAGTACTTGTTGTCGACTCCGATCGTGTACGAGCCGGGCAGCACCAGGGGCTGGTCGGTGGTGGGCCGGGCACCGTTGACGGTGACCGGGAGTCCCCGGAAGCCTCCCAGGTTCAGCGGGGTCAGTGCCGGGCTGAGCGTCGGAGTGCCGAAGCGGGGCAGGGTGACGCTGATCTTCAGGCTGGCCTGCTGGCCCCCGATGGTGAACGACACCAGGAAGTCGAGCGGCGCCCCGGCCGCTACGGACGGGACCTGGATGCCGTCGACAGGGGCGCGCTTCACCGAGCCGTTGAGGACCTGGTGGGTGATCAGGCTGCGGTCCTCGGAGCTGGCAGCCAGGTACGAGAGCACCTTGTCCGCGTCGCCGGAGGCGTACGCCTTCATGAAGCTCTGGACCGCGTTCTGGGCCCGCCGCTCCCGAGAGCTGCCCAGCCCGACCAGGAAGTGGGCGGCCAGGGCCCCGACCAGCACCACGACCACCGCCCCCGTGGCGATCAGCCGGACCAGCATCGGGTTCCGCTGGCGCCGGGTGGGAGGGGCCGGCGGCTGCGTGAGGTGGCTCGCCGGCTGGGCCCCGGAGCCCGGGGTGAGCGAGCCGAGACCGCTGATCTGGGTCGCGTCCTGCCCCCCGTACGGGGGGAGCGGCGGCCGGATCGACTGGCTGGCGCCCGTGGGGTACTGGGTCATCATCCTTCTCTTCTGGCGGCCGGAGTGATGTTATGCACCGCTCCTCGAGTCTCGACCCCGTCACCCTACCGCGGTCAAGGTGGCCCGGAGGGCTGTGCGGTGCCTGCCGAGGCGCCCCCTGGGGCCGGTCCCCAGGCCCGGTCGCCCGGCTCACCCGCCAGAAGAGCAGCACGGCTAGGCACGCTGCTCTCCGGTCGGTGACGACGCTGGAGCCTGCCGAACGCTCAAGGCCCCACCTCGTCGCGTTCGGCCAACGAGATGGGGCCTTGGCTGCTCGTCCCCGAGCGGTACCGACGTCAGGACCAGGTCACCGGGAGATCGGACTGGGTCATGTCGATCCTCGGGGTCTTGAACCGGCCGGAGCCGGAGCACTCGCCCGAGGCGCCGTTGTTGGTGCAGGTCACCTTGACCTCCACTCTGGGCAGAGTGCCCTCGGGCCGGGCCAGGTGGGGATTGCTCGACTCGACTCGGACCTTCATCTGGTCGAGCTTGGCGAGCTCTTCTGGGGCTACGGTGCGCTGGACAGTGCCATCGGTGAGCGTCACGGCGGGGTTCGAGGTGGCGCTCTTGGGCCCGCAGGTCCACTCCAGCGACTTCTCTGCCAGGCAGGCGGTCACCGCCTCCTTGAGCCTGGTCCGGAAGGCCGTCAGACCGGCCTCGGACAGCTGAGGCGCGGGAAGGGTAGCGGGGGAGATGACGGTCATGTCTGGCTCGGGGAGCGTGTAGTTCGGGCTGTCGAAGCCCACCGTGTACCCGCCGGGCAGAACCGCGGGGCGAGGGCTGTCGGGCTTCTTTCCGTTCACCGTGACCGGCAGGCTCTCGAGCCGGCTGAGGTTCAGCGTGGGCAGGGTGGACGTGACCTTCACGACCCCACTGCTGGGGGCCGTGACCCTCAGGGTGGCCGCCTTGTCTCCCGCCTTGAAGTTGACGGTGAAGGTGCGGACTCCGCTCTTCGCTGAGGGAACCTTGATGTCGGTGATCGGAGCCTTCTTGACCGCCTCCTTCAGGACCTCGTTGGTGAGCAGGCTTTGGTCGGTGTCCGGGCCCAGGTCCAGGTAGCCCTTGACCTTGTCAGCGTCGCCGGCGGCGTACGCCTGCATCAGGTCCTTGGCGGCCGCCTCGGCCTGCTGCTCCGGAGTCTTGCGAGTCACCAGGACGAAGATGCTCCCACCGATCAGCGCGATGACCAGCACCCCGATCCCGATCAGCAGCCCGAGCGTGGACTTCTTCGCCTTGGCCGGACCGCCGGGGCCTGGCGCCGGCGGCTGGCCCGGGCCGTTCGGACCAGGACCGCCCGGGCCGACCTGCATGCCGCCAGAGGCCAGCGATCCCGGTCCGTACGGGCCGGGCTGGGCGTACGGGCTGGGCTGCGGGCCGCCCTGGGCGTACGGGCTGAGCTGCGGGCCCTGGGCGTACGGGCTGGGCTGAAAGCTGGGGCCGCTCTGGAAGCGGGGGCCGGGCTGTGGGCCGCCCGGGCCGTTCGAGCCAGGTGGAACCGGAGAAGCCGGAGGCTGGGCCCCGCTCGGCGCCGCCGAGTACGGCGAGGCCGGTCCCGCGCCGGGTGCGGAGTACGGCGAGGCCGAGCCGGCGCCGGGTGCGGAGTACGGAGACCCGGGCTGGTCAGGGTTCTGCGGGCTCTGAGGGTTCTGCGGGGAGGTCATGCATCACTTCCTTGGATCTCAATCCTCGCCAGCCTACCCGCGGCGGGGGTGAGCCGATTCACCGGCCACCAGACGCGCAGCCTGGCGACGACCGGCTGCGTCGCTCTCGACCTGGACAATCGAGCGGGCTTCAGCCCACGACTCCTGCCCGAGCGCACTCACCCCGGCCGCCGGCTGCAGCTGCGTACAGCGCCCTCTCGTGGGCCCTGGCCAGAGGGTCTCGACATGAGAAGGGAGTGACTGAGCGGGCCGAGGGTGACCGGCCGCGCTGCAGGGCTCGGACGAGGCCCGGGGGGCCGGTTAGGAGGGCCAGGTGATCTTGAGATCGGGGGTCAGCATGTCGATGGTCGGGAACTTCAGCGGGGCGTGGGCTTTACAGGTGGTCGCGACGCCGTTCTTGGTGCAGCCCAGCGTGGTGGTCACCTGAGGCAGCATCCCACCCGGGCTGACCAGGTTCGGCTTGTCCTTGTCGAGCGTCAGCGGGAACTTGTCGATCTTGGCCATCTCCTCCGGGGTGGAGGTGCGCTTCACGGTGCCCTCGGTGAGCACGAGACCGGGCTCCTGGATCGTGACTGCCTTCCCACAGGTCCAGGCCAGGGTCGTCTCCGCCAGGCAGGCCGTCACGGACTCCTTGATCTTCGCCCGAGCGGCGGTCTCTCCGGCCTCGGACAGCCGAGGTGCCGGGGTGAAGTGCGAGCGGCCCGAGTGTGCGATGAAGGTTGCCTTGGCAGGATCGACTGTGAAGTTCGGGTTGTCGAAGCCCACCGTGTACCCACCGGGCAGAACGAGGGGCTGGGCGCTGGCGGGCTTCGCCCCGTTCAGAGTGACCGGCAGGCCCGCGTACTCGCGGAGGTCCAGCGTGGGCAGCTCGGTCTTGAGCGTGACGCGGGCGGAGGAGCTGTCCGGGACCGTGGCCACGAGCTCTAGAGAGTCCGACCGGCCACCGACATTGAACTTCGCCATGTACTTGAAGCCGCTCCCCAGGTACGTGACGTCGGTGATGGGGGCCTTCTTCACTGCGGCCGGCAGCGCGTCGTCGGTGATCAGGCTCTGGTCTGCCCCGGGGTCCAGCTCCAGGTAGGCCTTGACCTTCGTGGTGTTGCCGGCGGCGTACGCCTTCATGAAGTCCTTGACGGCGTCCGCGGCCCGCTGCTCGGGAGTCCGGTAGAGCACCAGCACGCCGATGGTGGTGCCGATCACGGCGAGCACGAGCACCCCGATCCCGATCAGCAGGCCAGTGGAAGCCTTCTTCTTCGGCTTGCCGGGGCCGGGCTGTGAGCCGTCTGGGGCCTGCGGCTGGGGACCGGGCGGCGGCTGAGGCGGAGCCCCTGCGGACTGGACGCCCGGGCCGGCGATGAGCGGACCGTACGAGGGCACCTGCTGGCCGGTGCCGGGAAGTGCGCCGTACGGGGACCCAGGCTGACCAGCGAGCGGAGCCTGGAAGTCTGGGCCGCTGCCGGGCCCGGCGTCAGGGGTCAGGAAGTCGGGCCCCGTGCTGGGGGCGGAGTGCCCGGGCAGCGGGCCCTGGGGAAACTGCTGGGAGCTCATGCACCACCTCCTCGGGTCTCGACCCTCGTCACCCTACCTGCGGCAGCGCCGCTGCGAGAGAGCTTGGGGGGTTCTGGTCCTGGCCCGCGGGTCTGCCTGGGGTGCGGCGCCCGTGGTGTCTGCCCGGGCGGGGCTGTCTGGGGGGAGCGACGACCGCGTCCCGGGCCAGCAGGGGGGCCAGGGAGGCGCGGCCCTCGCTGGTGGGACCATAGGGGAGGTTGTGCCCCGAACGAGGAGGTGTGATGCCTTGCCCCAACTGTGACCGCGAGCTGGACGGGACCGCGTTCTGCCCTGCTTGCGGGCACCCGGCCGGCACGAGCAAAGCCTTTGCGGTGAAACCAAACGAGACCGTGTCCTCGCTGCGGCTGGTGTCGACGATCATGCCGTACGGGGCGACTCGCGCCCCCGCCACGTACGTGTGGTGCCTGGCGCTCGCGCTGCTGGCCATGCTGCTCGCCTCGCTCACCGGGGCCGTGGGTGCGGCCGTGCTGCTGGCGGCCCTGGCGATCCCGATCGTGTACGTGGTCTACCTCTACGACGTCAACCAGTGGGAGGAGCAGCCGCTGCTGGTGACCGGGGTCGCCTTCCTGATGACCGGCACCCTGGCCGCGGCCTGGACCATGGCCTGGCTGGCGCTGCGCGGGAGCACCGTGAACACCGAGGGCATGTCTGGGCTGGACGGCACGGCGGGGCCCAGCCTGAGCCTGGTCGAGGTGCTGGTGCCGGTGCTGCTGGTCCCGGTCGTCGGTGAGCTGGTCCGCCAGGTCGCGCCCGTGCTGCTGGCCAGCCGCCCCCAGTTCGACGACCTCATCGACGGGCTCACCTTCGGGGTCATCGCGGGCGTCTCGTACGCGACCGCCGACACCCTGGTCAAGCACGGGAGCCTGCTCACCCAGGGCTTCACCGGGCTCGTCGACGCCCCTACCTGGATGTCGCTGCTGTTTCTCGAAGGATTCGTGAAGCCGCTGGTGATGGGGACGGCGACCGGCCTAGCGGGGGCGGAGTTCTCCGGCCTGGGCCGCGGCTACGACGGCTTCACCGGCCGCTACTGGCGGCGGGTCGTCGGGGCGGTGCTGGCCAACGCCCTGTACGCGGGCGGGGCCCTGGTGCTGCTGCGCTGGCCCGGCGGGGTGCTGGGCTTCGTGCTCTGCAGCCTGTGGGGCCTGGCGATCCTCGCGGTCCTGATCCTGCGGCTGCGCCGGGCGCTCCAGCTCGGCCTGACGGAGGCCGCCCTGGAGTCCGCCGCCCGCCGGCAGGGAGTCGGCGAGGGGCCCTTGTCGCACTGTGAGGCCTGTGAGATGCCGCTGCTGCCGGGAGCGGCTTTCTGCGGCGGCTGCGGCAAGGCCGTCCGCGCGACCGCCAAGCCCCGTTCCCACGTGGAGGTGACCCGATGAGCAGCCTCGGACCGTACGGCAGTCAGCCTGGTCCGTACGGAAACCAGCCCAGCCCGTACGGGCAGGGCAGTCCGGGTGAGTACCCGGGCCGGTACGGGCAGGGCTCGTACGGCAGCCAGTACGGCCAGAGCGGTGGGCAGCCAGGCCCGTACCCCTCGGGTGGGGCCTACCCGCCAGCACCTCCGGCGCCGAACCAGTACCAGACGCACGTGGGCGGTACCCCTCCGCAGGCGCCGCCACCGTGGAACCCGTCGGGGCAGACCTGGGGAGGGAATGCGCGGCTCGGCACCTGGGCCGCGGCGCAGCCTCAGCCGCAGCCCCAGCCGGCTCCGAAGCCGCCGACGCCGCGGCGCCAGGTCAACGCCAAGCAGATCGGGGTTGCCGCGCTGGTGGTGCTGCTCGTGGCCGTCGTCGGGGTCGCCGCCGGGATCATCATCAAGAACACCGGCTCGAAGCCCGACCCCGTGCCTGCCCCGGTCCCGTCGCCCTCGCCTACCCCTACCCCCACGTCCAACCACGGCCGGCAGGTGACGGTCTTCCAGGACCTGGTGGTGGAGTGGCCGGAGGGCTGGAACGTTCAGGAAAAGAAGCCCGACAAGGGCAGAGTGAGCTTCCACTACGGCAAGGGGCAGGTCTGGGCGCAGGTCTTCGTGGCCACCAACAACCCGCCCTGGGACGCAGCGCACAAGTGCAACAACGTCTTGAACAACTGGGGCCAGGACCCGGCTAAGTACAACCTCACCAACGTCCAGGTGACGGTGGAGCCGACCCGGGTGCCTGCTGCGGAGGGGTTCAGCATCGGCCGGTGCGCGCTGAGCGGGATCTACGTCAAGGACGTGTCCCGCCTGCGCCACTACTCCTGGTACGGGGTCTACCGCACCTCTGACGGGCTCAACATGTGGCTGCTGATGGAGCAGGTGGACGGCTCCGGGGCGCCGGCGGCCGACATTGAGTTCTTCCAGCAGCAGGTGGTCAAGGCGATCACCACGGCCCCCTGAGCCGGGCCGTAGACTCGCCGCCGTGAAGGTTCGCCAGCTCAGTACGGTGCACGCGGTCGGGGACACCCGGGTGCTGCACAAGGAGTGCAAGTCGCTGCTGGCGGCCGGGTACGACGTGGCGCTGATCGCCTCCCACCAGGGCGACGAGGTGGTGGAGGGGGTCCCGGTGCTGGGCATCGGGACCGCCCCGAACCGGCTCTGGCGGATGACGGTGTCGGCTGCCCGGCTGCTGCGCCGGGCGCTCGCCGAGGACGCCGACATCTACCACTTCCACGACCCGGAGCTGATCGGGGTCGGGCTGCTGTTGCGGTTGCGGGGCAAGAAGGTCGTGTACGACGTGCACGAGGACGTCCCGAAGCAGATCATGAACAAGTTCTGGATCGCCGAGCCGTTCAAGCGGCCGCTGGCGCTGGCCGCGACCCTGGCCGAGAAGGCGGCCGCGGCGGGCCTGTCGGGAGTTGTCACCGCGACCCCGTCGATCGCCGAGAAGTTCCCGCCGGGCAAGACCGTGGTGGTGCAGAACTTTCCCGAGGCCGACCTGGCCGACGAGGTGAGTGACACGCCGTTCCCGAAGCGCCGCAACGCTTTTGTGTACGTGGGCGGGCTGTCGGAGCAGCAGGGCCTGTTCGAGATGCTGGACGCCTTCACCCGGCTCCCCGACGGGCTGACCGGCGTGCTGGCCGGGAAGTTCAAGCAGAAGGAGCGCGAGGCCCGGGCCCATCCCGGCTGGTCCCGGGTCCGCTACCCCGGCGTGGTCGGGCGTACCCAGGTGGTCCGCGAGCTGCGGGACGCGGTCTGCGGCCTGGTGCTCGACCACCCGATCACGAACTACGTCGACGCGTACTCCACCAAGATGTTCGAGTACCTCGCCTGCGGGATCCCGGTGATCTGCTCGGACTTCCCGCTCTGGGTCGAGCTGGTTGAGCGCTACCAGTGCGGAGTCGCCCTCGACCCCTTCGACACCGAGCAGGTCGCCGAGTGGATTCTGCGCTACCACACCGACCCCGAGCTCGCCCGTACGCACGGCGAGAACGGCCGCCGCGCGATCGCCGACCACCTGAACTGGCGCATCGAGTTCGCCAAGCTGAGTGACCTGTACGGGAGGATCTGCCCGTAAGGACGCGGCCGACCCGTCAAGAGCGGGGAGGGAACTTCCCGGTCTTGAACATCTGGTAGTCGTAGCGCATGTAGTCGACCATTGCGAGGAAGTACTCCTCGAAGGTGGGGTACTCGTCGATGACCTCGCCGGCCAGCCACAGGACTCGGCCTGGTCGGTCTGCTGGGGGGCGGACCAGGAGGAAGAGGTCGGACTGCTGGTCTGTGGCGCCGACTGGGAGCACGCTGTCGCGGTCGAGGCCGAGGGAGGCCAGGATCCCGGTCTCAACGGCGGAGTCGAGGTACTCCTGGGCTGCTGGAGTGTGCCCACCGCCGAGCAGCTCGGGTGTTCCGAACAGGTCCACGTCCTGGTGGAAGTGCTCCCAGCCGTCTGCGCGGAGCAGGAACTGCCGGTACTGCTCGTCCAGGCGGAACCCCAGTGCCTGCTCGGTCTTCTCGACCGCTGTAGGGGTGGCGGCCACGCGCGGGAAGTCGTACTGCCACAGGGGAGTGGTGTCGACCTCTTGCAGCGCCTGCCGTACGAGGACCGCGACCGCGATCTCGTCCTCCCACCTGAACCTTTCAGTCATGTCATTCTTCCCCCGTAGACAAACTTCGTAGGCATAAAGCCTACCGGATAAGCGTTTGACTGTCCCCCTACGCTAGTGTTCACGCGGCCATCCTGCGCGTCCCAGCTGGGTGGTGTAGGCTTTCCTGTCCAAGTGGTGTCGGGTACATGTGCTGCATGTTTTCCAGTATACGCTGCTGGGTTGGCTGCCCGCTCGGCCCGAGCGGCTGCCGATGCTTGGTCTCTCAGAGTGCCCTTGGTGGAGACTCTTCCGGTGGGTGAGAGCTGCCCTGCTTTGAGTGCCCTATTACTGCCGGCTACGTACCGCTTGACCTGAGCGATCTGGTCGGGGGTTGCGTTTTTGGGGGCTCTAACGACGACGGGTCCGCTCATCGCCGGAGGCGCCGATGTGGGCTTCGGGGTGGCTGGTGGCTTTGGTGTCTGATGCGGAAGGGCCCCGGGTGGTTTCTTCGTGGGCGGTTTGAGGTCCTTGGTGAGCTTCTTGAATGGTCCGCGGAGTCCTTTGGCGGTGGCGCTGAGTCGTTTGGCCATGGTCTACTCTGCGAGGAGCTTGGCGAGGGCGTAGCTGATGGCTTCGTTGATGGCCCACTCGACGGCTCGCTTGGCGGCGAATGAGACGGGGCCGGCGGCGATGGCGGGGGCGATCAGTCCGAGCTGGAACAGGACGACGCCTTTGAGGACGACGACGGTGTAGGCGCAGAAGTCGCAGCCGGTGGCGGCGACTTCGCAGGCGTGGGAGAAGCGGACGAGTGCTTCGGAGTCAGAGTCGTGGTCGGAGACGAACCGGGCGAAGGCGTCAGTGGCGGGGCCGTGGTTGTGGTCTGTGACGTGGCGGACGGCGGCGAGAACGTCAGCGTGGGCGGTGTCCATGGTGGTGTCCAGGGACTTGAGGTGGTCGGCCCACTGGTGGAGGACGTCTTCGTTGGTCTGGGGGAAGTCGTACCCGAGGTAGGAGATGGCCTGGACGAGCCTGCCTGGCAGGGTGAGGGCCATGGTCAGAGCTCCTTGGTGATCTGGCTGGCCAGGTCGGCCTGGGCGTCTTCGAGGGCCTGGTAGGTGTCGCCGGTCCCGATCATGGCGTTCCCGACCCCGGTCATGGAGTCGGCCAGGTCAGCGCAGGCGGCCTCGAAGGCTTCCTTGACGGCGGGGACGACGAGTGCGAGGGCAGCGTCGACAAGGTGCTGGCCCTGGTTGCAGCCGAGCGCGTTCACGTCGAGGGCGCTCAGGTGCCGGACGACGCCGGACACGAGGTCGGTGCCGGCGTCTCGGTACGCCTGCCCACCGCGGCGCCAGGTTTGGGGACTGAACCTGATCTCGCTCATGTGTGTCGCTCCAGCCGCTCGACAGCCTTCTCGTAGGCGCCCCGGAACTCTCCAGACAGCTCTCGCAGCCCTGCGGCGACCTCGCCCATGGGGGTGTAGGCCTCTTGCGCGGCAGCGAGCTCCTCGGCCCAGTACCGTTCCAGGGTCACGTTCACTGCCTCGGCCACGGCCTGCTCGATCTCGCTCAGCTCGGGCATAGACGCCGCGTACCAGCCGTCGTCAATGCGGATCGACGCGACCTTGAAGTCCCTGACCGTGACGACCACGTGCTCGTCCCGGTCCGAGCCAGACAGGACCCGGTTGCTGGACAAGGCCCACTCCTCGGGCGGGGTGTCCGGCAGAGTCTGAGACCAGGCCTCGACGCGCTCCGTCAGCTTATCGAACATGTCAGGCATCTCAGATCCAGCCATCGCCGTCTCAACCTCCAATAGCGACGACCCTAACAAAGAGTGACCTGCTCTGCTCGGCTTCAGGAAGATCTGCCAGCGATCTGTGGTATACCCGCCCCAACCCTGCCTCCACCGTGCCTTCTGAGCAATCCGGCGCTGAGGTGCTGCCGTTCGCTCCTGGCTCTGGCTGGGACTCGCTGGTGCTCAGACCGGGTCCGGTCCGCACCAGGCGATCTGGTCCAGGATCGACAGGCGGGGCTCGAAGGGGCGTCCGCCCTGGTCGTACGGGGGTGGGGTGAAGCTGTGGTAGCTGACGCCGATTCCGCGGCCGGTGAACAGGGACTCGTCCAGGTAGGTCCGCCCGGACGGGCCGGACAGGTACGTGTCGCCGCCCAGCTCGGCCACGATGTCAGCCAGCAGCTGGCCAGACGAGCCGCGGGCGGCCAGGGTCGAGGCCCGGACCAGGGGGGTAGACCAGCCGAGGTAGTCGACGGTCCGCTGCAGCAGGTCGCAGCACAGGTCGGCGAGCCGGGTCTGCTGCGCCTCGTACGTGGCCTCCAGCAGGCTGAGAACGTCGGCCAGGTGCGGGGCGCGGGCGTAGCGGGACTGGATGGTCTTCAGGTGGTCACTGCGCCAGGGGCGGGTCTCGTTGGTCTCGACGTCGCAGGTCAGCTGCCCGGAGCGGCCCTTGGTGAGCACCGGCACCGTCAGCCAGGTCCCGCCCTGGATCTGGACCCGGTTGCCGTACGAGCCCTTGCTGAACGGGACCGTGTCCAGCAGCACGAACACGTCAGCCTGCCGCATCTTGTCGAAGAAGCCAGTCCAGGGGGCGAAGTTGGGCTGGTGGATGGTGACGATCACAGCCGGATCCGGATCATCTCGTACGCCTCGGCCCAGTCGCTCTTCACCATCAGCCCCCGGACCCGGGCGACCGACTCGACCAGCTCGCGGGTGAAGTACGGCCGGCCCATCGCGAGCTGCGACTGGTAGTGGGTGAGCGCCTCCCACTTGGCGTCCAGGTGCCGCTGCTCCAGGGTGACGAAGGCGCTGGCCGAGAAGGTGATGTGGTTCCACGGCAGCTCGTAGCCGAGCAGGGTGAGGTGCTTGAAGGCCCGCAGCCCCTCCGCGTACACAGTGGCGTGGTCCTGGTGCAGGTCCGCCCCCGACGGCACCAGAATCCACTCCGGCGAGAGCTCCCGCCCTAGCCGTACGAGGATCTCCAGCACCTCCTGGCGGTGGTAGCCGAGCTCGCGGACCGGGAAGTCGTAGATGAAGCGCCGCTCGGCCGGGACCCCGAGCGAGTCCAGCGCCTGCTCGCACTCCTGCTTGAGCTGCCCGGGCCGGGCCCCGTCGGGCAGTGACTTCTCGGCGGTCGAGAAGACCGCTACCGACAGCTCGACGCCCTCCTCCAGCCAGCGCGCCATCGAGCCGCCGCAGCCGAGCTCGGCGTCGTCGGTGTGCGGGGCGAGGACCAGGATCCGCTTCGGGTCGATCACGCCGTGAGCCTATCGGCCCTGCCCGGTACGGGCCGCAGGACCGGCGCATGGACCGGCACAGCTGCGGGCGAGGCCCCGGTCAGCCCCGCCAGGGACGCCGGGGGAGCGGCTCCTGGTCCGCTGCTGTGCTCCTGCCTCGGCGTCCTGGTGCCGGCCCGAGCCGCCCTGAGCGGTCGGACCGGAGAGCAGGCTGCACCCCGGCACAGCAACGGGCACAGACCCGGTCAGCCCCGCCCAGTGGGCGGCTGGAGCAGCTAGAGTCCGCTGGTATGTGGCCCTGGGCCGGGCCAGCGATCCGGGCAGGTCGACCGCGGTGGGGTCATGCGGGTCCGCCGGTCCTGGCGATGGGCCCTCTGTACCGCCAGAGCCGACACCGGGCGTTCCGCCCGTGCCGGAGCGGACACCGGTGGGTGCCATATATCCCTGTGCGCGTATATCTATGCGTGTGCATAGTTCAGTCATGCGGGAGACCAGGAGCAACGAGCGGCACGAAGTGGCCCGAGCCAGGCAGGCGAAGGCAGATCACAAGAAGGAGAGCGAGGCATGAGCACCACTGTCCCGAGCGGGTACATCGACCTTGACGACCTCCGCGCCGAGGTTGATGCCTCCTCCAGCGATGAGCAGCGCCGAGAGTACATCGAGGCCGATGCGGACGCCGAGATCCAGATCGCGCTGGCCGAGCTGGTCTACACGATGCGTACTGCGGCCGGGCTCAGCCAGGCCGAGCTCGCCCGTCGGATGGGCGCTCGGCAGCCCTACATCAGCGACCTGGAGCGCGGGGGGAAGACGCCGACCGTGGCTACGCTGAACCGGATCGCGCGCGCCACTGGCAACCGCCTGCGTCTGGTTGCTGAGCCCGTGTAACCGACCTGCGTGCCGGTGCTGGCGGGGGTGGCCCGATGGTCCCACCGACCGCCGGTGCAAGGGGCGCTAGAAGCCTGTGGGGCAGGTGCTCACCGGCCTCGGTCTGGACAGCATCATCGAGGGATGTCCCGCACACCTGCAGGCGGATGCCACGACCGGCGCCGCCGCCGTACGCAGCAGTGCCGGTCGTGGTCCGCTGGTGTGTCAGTCGCCCGTGCCCGCGCCCACCTCCGCGCTGTCGACCTCCACATCGGGACTCTGCGGAGTCTTCGGGGCCGGGTCGCGGAACGAGTGGCCGGTGAGCAGCCCGCCCAGGAAGAGCGCGATCGACACTGCGCCGACGGCGAAGACCACGTCGCCGGGGGTCCGCAGCCACTTCAGCAGCGGCAGCCAGCCGGAGTACAGGAACTCACTGGACCGGGCGTACCACAGGCCGTGGGTGATCGAGGCCCAGGCCTGGGCCAGGCCAACCGGCAGCAGGCTCATCAGCGCCATCATCAGCAGCCCCAGGTTCATGCCCCAGAAGCCGAGCTTGATGAGGCGCTCGTTCCACTGCCGGTCGGGCATCAGGCTGCGCAGGCAGAACAGCATCAGCCCGATGCCGAGCATCCCGTACACGCCGAACAGGGAGGTGTGCCCGTGCAGCGGGGTCAGGTTGAGGCCCTGGACGTAGAACAGCGACACCGGCGGGTTGATGAGGAAGCCGAAGACCCCGGCCCCGAGCAGGTTCCAGAACGAGACCGACACGAAGAACCAGATCGGCCACCGGTAGCTCGCGACCCAGGCCCGCAGCCGCAGCAGGTGCAGGTGCCGGAAGGCCTCCAGGCCGATCAGCACCAGCGGCACCACCTCGAGCGCCGAGAACGTAGCCGACCAGGCCATGACAACGTCATTCGAGCCGGAGAAGTACAGGTGGTGGCCGGTGCCGATGATCCCGCCGAAGAGGTACACCACGGTCGACGACAGCACCGCGGTCATCGCCGACGAGGCCCTGACCAGACCCAGCCGGGCGAACAGGAAGGCGATCACGACGGTCGCGAAGACCTCGAAGAAGCCCTCCACCCACAGGTGCACCACCCACCAGCGCCAGTACTCGATGACTGACAGGTGCGAGTGGCGGCCCATCCCGAAGGCGGCGGCGAAGAAGCTCGCGATCGCCAGCGAGCTGAACAGCAGCATGATGATCAGGCCCCGCTGCGACCCGGAGGCGAGCGGCGCCTCGGCGCTGGGCTGCACTGACTGGTGGGTCGAGCGGGCCCGGGTCACCGCCGGCCACATCCCGCGCGCCACCAGCACGAACCACAGCAGCAGCCCGGCAAACAGGGCGACCTGCCAGCCGCGGGCCAGGTCGAGGTACTCCATGCCGGTCGTCCCCAGCCACCAGGTGAGCTCGGTGCCGTGCCCCATCCGGCCGGTGATCGAGGCCCACTGGCCGGCCATCGACCCCAGCACCACCAGCACCAGCGCCCAGAACAGCAGGTTCACCAGCAGCCGCTGGTGCTTCGGCTCGCGCCCGCCGACGGCCGGCGCCACGTACAGGCCGGTCGCCAGCCAGGCGGTCGCGATCCACAGCACCCCGAGCTGGGTGTGCCAGGTCCGCACCACCGCGTACGGGAGGATGGTGTCGATCTCGATCCCGTACAGGGCACCGCCCTCAACCCCGTAGTGGGCGCTGATGATCCCGCACGCGATCTGCAGCAGGAACAGCCCTGCGACCACGAAGAAGTACTTCAGGGTGGCCCGCTGTGACGGGGTCGACTGGTAGCCGGCCAGCGGGTCCTGCTGCGGCGCGGCGGCCGGCTCCTCCTCTGGCTGGCGGGAGTGGAAGAAGACCATGCCTCCGATCGCGGCCAGCAGCAGCACGAAGCTCAGAATGCTCCACAGGATCGCCGTCGGAGTAGGGGTGTTGTCGATCAGCGGCTCGTGCGGCCAGTTCCGGGTGTACGTGGCGTCGCCGCCGGGGACGTTGGTGGACGCCGCCCAGCTCGACCACCAGAAGAAGGCGTTGACCTTGTGCATCGCGACCGGGTCGGTGAGGGTGCCGGGCGGGATCGCGTACGGCTCGTTGCCCTGCGCGAAGATCGCCGCGTAGTGCTCACTGTTGGCCTGGTACGCGGCGACCCGGTCGGCGGAGATGGTGATGGTGGCGCTGCTCGCCTCGTACGTGTTGGTGCGCAGCACCTGCTTCAGCCGGGCCTTGGCCGCCGCCTGCTGGTCTGGTGGCAGGGCGTCGTAGCCGGCGGCGCCCTGCTCGCGGGCCATCCGGTCGAGGATGAAGACTGACTCCCGGTGCAGCCAGTCAGCGGTCCAGTCCGGAGCCACGTACGCGCCGTGCCCCCACACCGAGCCGATCTGCTGCCCGCCGAGGGACTGCCACACCTGCTGCCCGGCCATGATGTCGTCTCCGGTCATGAGTACCTGGCCGGAGCCGTCAACGACCCGGGCCGGGATCGGCGGCTTGGCCTGGTTGATCTGGTGCCCCATCCACAGCAGCACGGAGAACGACCCCACGAGGAGGACGAGGAGTGCGATCCACCAGCGGCGGTGACGACCGGTGAAGACAGCGGTGCTCTGGTCGGCGGCGGTGCTCATCAATACCTCCCTGAGGGTTAGTACAGGCCGATGTGGACAAACCTGTCACAGTGAGATGATCTCGTCTAGTGAGGCTTGCCTAACCTGCCCTGGTGGAGTGGGTCGTTGGAACCCGGCGCTCCACGCTCCAGCACCGAGGCTGGAGGGGCGAGGCCGAGGCTCCACGCTCAAGCACCGAGGCTGGGAGGGGCGAGGCCGAGGCGGCTCATCGTGGAGCGTCCGGTAGAGGGTCGGCCGGGAGCGGGCCCCAGTGACCCGTACGCGCTAGGGAGTCGGCTCAGACGGGCTGTGCTGCCGGGTCAGCTCATTGAGGCGGTCCTGAGGCAGCGGCCTGCCGTCGCCGAGCTCGGCCGGGTTGAGCGGCGGCACGTGGACCCGGTTGATCATCGGGTGCGAGGTCGGCTCCAGGTGCTCGTCGGCCGAGCTCAGCACCTCGTGCAGCTTCTCACCCTCGCGCAGGCCGGTGAAGACGATCTCGATGTCCTTGCCGGAGCGGGCGATCAGGCCCTCGGCGACCTCCAGGATCTTGACCGGCTCACCCATGTCGAGCACCAGCACATCGCCCGGCTCGCCGATCGCGGCGGCCTGGATGACCAGCTCACAGGCCTCCGGGATCGTCATGAAGTACCTGGTCACGTGCGGGTCGGTGACGGTGACTGGGCCGCCGGCCTCGATCTGGGCGGTGAACGTGAACAGCATTGAGCCGCGCGAGCCGAGCACGTTGCCGAACCGTACGGACAGGTAGCGGGCGTCGTCGTCGGCGTGCCAGGCGGTCAGCTCCTCGGCCAGCCGCTTCGTCTTGCCGAGCACCGTGGTCGCGTCGGCTGCCTTGTCGGTGGAGATGTTCACGAACCGGCCGACCCCGTACCGCTGCGCCGTCCGCAGCAGGTTCAGCGAGCCCAGCACGTTCGTCTTCCAGCCCTCGTCGGGGTACTGCTGCAGCATCGGGACGTGCTTCAGCGCGGCCGCGTGGAAGACCACGTCGGGGCGGTGGGCCGCGAAGACCTGGTCGAGGGCCTCGGCGTCGCGGATGTCGCAGAGCACCATGTTCGGGGTGTCGAGCATCCCGTGGCCGTAGATCGACAGCTGGGTGGAGTGCAGACCCGACTCGTCGCGGTCCAGCATCACCAGCTCGCTCGGGTCAAACCGGCTGACCTGGCGGGCGATCTCCGACCCGATCGAGCCGCCGGCGCCGGTCACCAGGACCACCTTGCCGCGCAGGTACCCGGCGATCGCGGCGATGTCGGTGGTGATCGGGCGCCGCCCCAGCAGGTCGGCCACGTCGATTCGGTGCAGCTGGGCCAGGTTCACCCGGCCGCCGACGATGTCCTTCGTGCCCGGCATCACCAGCAGCTGCAGGCCCTCGCGGTCGGTGATCCGCGACACCTCCCGCAGCAGCTGCCGGGTCGCGGTCGGCATCGCCATCACAATCGTCTGCACCTGGTGCTTGGTGGCCAGCGCCACCAGGTCCTGGCGGCTGCCGAGCACCTTGTACGCGCCGAGGTGCAGGTTCTGCTTGGTGGGGTCGTCGTCGATGTAGCCGACGATCTCGTACGGGGCGTCCTTGTCCGACGCGATCAGCCGGCCGAACTGCTGCCCGGCGTTGCCCGCCCCGTACACGAGGACCGGGATCGCGTCGTCGGCGGCGGAGTCGCGCAGGTGCCGGGTGAAGTACGCCCGGGCCGCGAACCGGCCAGCGCCCTCCAGCATCAGCGCCCCCACCGGGACGGTCAGCATCACGAACAGCGGGAACCCGGCCGGGGCCAGGGCCACGGAGCCGAGGATCAGCGCCACGGCGATCCCGGTCACCAGCAGCCCGAGGGTGAGCGCCTCGTCGAACGATCCGACGTGGTGGCGGCCCCGGTAGAGCTTCGTCACGTACCCGCCCGTGAGCTGCCCGACGACCGCGGCAGTGACGAAGACCCAGATGTACAGCCACTCGCCGTCGGTCAGAACAAAGCCCTCGCCAGGACGGTAGTGCCTAGCCAGCGTGAACAAGGCGGCCGCCAGCAGCCAGCTGATCACGTCCCAGGCGGCGAGGCTCGCCCGCTGCCAGGTCACCCGCAGCTGCTGCGCCATGCCCCTCCACCTTCCCGCCGGTCCGACGGCCATTCTAGGGACGCCCGTACGGGTCGCGGAGCCGAGTCCGGCGGCGCGTGCGGTCCTCTGCGCTGGCTCGTCGGTCGGGGGCGGGCCCGTCTACGGGCTACGTGCCCGGCGCGTACACGGGGACCACGTACCCGGTCGCCTCCAGCTTCGACAGGTCGAGCGTGGAGCCGTGCGGACGCGGCGCGATCCCCTCCTTGCCGGCGTAGTACTGCTCGGTGCTGACCGGGGTGACGTCGTCGGCGGAGCGCCCGCTCGCCTCGTACACGGCCTTCGCGATGTCGGCCCAGCTCACCGGCTCGCCGCCGTCGGTGCAGTTGTACGTGCCGTACGGCGCCCGGCTGCGGACCAGGTGCGCGATCGCCGCGGCCAGGTTCGAGGTGTGGGTGAGCCGGCCGACCTGGTCGTCGACGACGCTCGGGGAGACCCCGCGCTCGGCGAGGCTGGCCATGGTGGCGATGAAGTTCTTGCCGTCGCCGACGACCCACGAGGTCCGGACCAGGTAGTGCCGCGGGGTGACCGAGACGGCCAGGTCACCGGCTGCCTTCGACTGCCCGTACACCGACAGCGGGGCCAGGTCGTCGGTCTCCGTCCAGCCCTGCTTCGTCCCGTCAAAGACGTAGTCAGAAGACACATGGACGAGGGTCTGGCGGTGCTGGGAGGCGATCTGGGCCAAGACCGCGGGCACGGTCGCGTTGGCCTTCCACGCGGCCCGGCGGCCCTCGGCGGACTCGGCGCCGTCGACGTTGGTCCAGGCGGCGGCGTTCAGCACCAGCCCGTACGAGGCCCAGGGCCAGGCGGCGACCTGGGCGGGGTCGGTCAGGTCCAGCTCGTCGAGGTCGACCTGGTCAGCGTCGGGGAACTCCTTCGCCAGGGCCCGGCCGAGCTGGCCCAGGCTGCCCAGGATCAAGGTCTTGCGGGCGGGGACCTGCACGGCGTCGGCCAGGCGCGGGTGCTGGCGGTCCTTGTCGCTGATCTGGACCTGGTCCAGCGGGATCGGCCACTCGATGGCGAGGGTCTCGTCGGCGAGGTTCACGTACGCGTACTCGCTGACCTTGTCGGCCGACCAGTGGTCGTTGACCAGGTACGAGTAGGTGACCCCCGGGGTCAGGGTCTGGTACGCGTTGCCGACCCCGCGCGGCACGTACACGGCGACCGACTCGTCGACCTCGCAGGTGAAGGTGGTCCCGAAGCCCGGACCCTGCCGCAGGTCGACCCAGACCCCGAAGTAGCGCCCGTGCGCCGAGGAGACGAACTTGTCCCAGGGCTCGGCGTGGATCCCGCGGGTGGTGCCGACCTCGTCGTTGTACGACATGTTGTTCTGCACCGGCTCGAAGTCCGGCAGCCCCAGGGCGACCATCTTCTCCCGCTGCCAGTTCTCCTTGAACCAGCCCCGGTTGTCGCCCCTGACGTCGAGCGTCACGACGAGGAGCCCGTCGATCGGCGTCGTCTGGATGCTCAGGTCTGCCACGGTCTGCTCCCTCGGCCTCGGTACCTCCCCCGCAGCCTAGTGGTCGGGCAGTGCGAGAGGCAGCCCCTGGTACGGGTCGGCAGGCGGAGCAGGTGAGCAACGACCGGCCCGAAGAGGCAGGAAACTCCGTGATATCATCACTGACATCAAGGAGGTTGCTATGGCATCGCTTGTGGTCCGAGGCCTGGATGATGATGTGAAGGAGCGACTCGCGGCGCGCGCAGCCGCGCACGGCCGGTCGATGGAGGCAGAGGTACGAGCCATCCTTGACCAGGCGGTGCGCCGTCCCAACATCGCGCTCGCCCTGCGAGAGGCCGCTCGGCGGGCCGGCTGGGTCGAGGACCTGGAGGTCCCTGCGCGGGACGATGAGGCGAGAGCGGTGGACTTCTCATGATCGTGCTCGACACCAATGTCGTCTCCGAGGTCTTTCGCGAGCAGCCCGACCCGGGCGTCCTGTGGTGGCTGGACTCCCTGACTGGCTCAGTCGCGATCACTGCCGTGACCGCCGCCGAGCTGCTGGCTGGGGTACGGCAGATGCCAGCGGGCCGGCGCCAAGCTCTGCTTCAAGCAGACATCAGCGCGACCATCGACACGTATCGCAGCGACGGTGCAGTCCTGCCCTTCGATGTGGACTGTGCGCGGGAGTATGCAGAGGTCCGGGCTCAGCGGAGAGAGCTGGGGCTCGCGACCGCCACGGCGGACGCCCAGATCGCAGCCATCTGCCGGGCCCACGGCGCGACACTGGCGACCCGGAACGCCAAGGACTTCGTAGAGACCGGGATCGCGCTCATCAACCCCTGGCTTGAGTGAGTAGTGGAGCGGTTACCCGCGGCGGCTCGCCCACATGTCCTCAACCCCGTCGATGCCCATCCCTCCGATAACCGAGGTCATCACACTCCATCCGCTGCCGGCTACCGGAAGGACCGAGACGGGCCAGCCGAGCGCTAGCCCCAGGTCACCCGCCAGCCTCGGGGGTCAGCTGATGTCGACGACGACCTTTCCTTCGCCGTGCCCGGTCTCGACCAGGGCGTGGGCCTGGGCGATCTCGCTCAGCGGGAACCGGGCTCGGATCACCGGGCTCAGCCGGCCGGCCTCGACCAGCGCTCCCACCTCGTCCAGCGCCGTACGGCTCGGCTTGACCGACCAGAAGACGATGCCCGGCCCCGGCAGAATCCTGCTGATGACGCTCGCGGCGATGCCGGCGGGCGAGATCGTGACCATCCGGCCCGAGGGTGCGAGCGTACGGCGCAGGGCCCACAGGTTCTTCCCGGTCGTGTCGAAGACTGCGTGGTAGCGGCCGGCCAGGGCAGGCCACTGGGCCGGGTCAGGGTCGAACCGGGACTCGGCGCCCAGCCGCTGTAGCAGCTCGTCGTGGCCGAGCTGATGGTGTCCACGACGGCGCCACGGGCCCGGGCCACCTGGACCGCGGTGCTGCCCACGCCGCCGGCGCCGCCGACGACTAGCAGCCGGGAGCCCTCGCTGACCCGCAGCTCCTCCAGCGCCTGCCACGCGGTCACCGCCACCAGGGGGAGCGCGGCCGGTGGGAGGTCGGGGCTGGCGCGGCCAGGTCGGCGCTGACGGCGACCTGGGTTGCGGCGGTGCCGTGCTTGCCGAGCTGGTCCGTGCCCAGGAACCCCCACACCCGCTGCCCCGGCTGAAAGCCCGAGACCTGCTGGCCGACCTCGGCCACCTCGCCGCTGAAGTCCAGCCCGGTCGGCTGGGGCAGGTGGCGGCCGGTCATGAGCTTGCTCTGCCCGGCTCGGGCACTGGTGTCGATCCGGTTGACGCTGGTCGCGGCGACCCTGATGACGAGCTCACCGGGCCCGGGCGACGGGGCAGGGGCCTCGACGGTGCTCAGCTCCTCGGCAGAGCCGAAGCGCCCGTACTGGGCGGCCACGATGGTGCCAGCGGTGTTATGGCGAGCAGTCATGTCTTTCTCCTAGTCAGGTGTGGATGAAAGCTGCTGGACGAGCTCGCGGTGGGCCAGTCGCCGCAGGCCGACCAGAATCGGGTTATAGATCGCGGTCCCGAGCACTGCTGCCTGGGCGGCCTGGCTCGGGGTGTCCAGCGGAAGGTCGTGGAAGTCGGCCCGGGCGCACTGCCGGGCTGCGCTCACGTACGCGGCCAGGTGCTCGGTGTCCATGCCGACGCCGCACTCGACGGCCAGCGTGATGGCCGCGAGCAGCTGGTTCACGTACGGGGCGTCGGGCAGGTCCTCGAAGCCAGCCTCGGCGAGGGCGGTCCGCGCCGGGTCCAGGTTGGTCGTGCTCTTCTCTCGCCCCGGCCGGGTTCCTGCCAGCGGCAGAACGACGGTCGCATCGGTCATCATGTCGGCCAGGTTCAGCTCCTGGCTGTGCAGCAGCCCGAGGATCTGCTGCACCTGCCGGATCGACAGCCCGACGATGTGCACCAGCCCCCGGATCAGCCGGAGCTGCTCCAGCGTGTCGGTGCCGTCTGGGTCGAGGTCCTGGCTCGGCTGGATCAGTCCCTCGCGGATGTAGTACTTGATCGTCGCGACCGGCACCCCAGACCTCTGCGACAGGGCTGACAAGGACAGGGGTTCCTTGGCGTCCTTTGCCGTTCTCGTTGTCATGGTCGGATAGTAGCACTCTCTCCATGTACGCATGGGCTGGCGAGGCCTGACGCCTTCGCGATTCCCGAGGCCGACCGCTGGCCTTCATGATGGATAGTGCTACTATCCATCATGGATAGACCCCTCCGGTGAGCCCGCTGCTGGCTGATCGCATCCTGTGCCAGGAGCCCGCTCACCGGATCTCACCTGGAAAGCGAGGCCCCTCATGCTCATCGCTGACTCCCAGCCGGCGGCTCGTTCTCGGGGCGCGTTCGTCGCCCTCGCGGTGCTCTGCCTGGCAGAGCTGGTCGGTGTGATGGACAACACCATCATCAATGTCGGTATCCCGACCCTGGGCCGGGCGTTCCACGCGTCCACCTCCCAGCTGCAGTGGGTCGTCGACGCGTACACCCTGGTGTTCGCCGTCCTCATGCTGCCGTCCGGGTACCTCGGCGACCGGATCGGGCGGCGCAAGGTGCTGATCACCGGGCTGCTGGGCTTCGCGGTGGTCTCCGCGGCCTCGGCGGTCACCACCAGCATCACGACTCTGATCGGGCTGCGCGTGCTGCTCGGCCTGTGCGCGGCGCTGGTCTTCCCGGCCACCCTGTCGCTGATCTCGACCATCTTCAAGGGCACCAGGGCCTGTGGGCGGCCACCGCCGGGCTCGGGATCGCCCTCGGCCCCGTGGTGGGCGGACTGCTCCTGCAGCACTTCGACTGGCCGTCCCTGTTCTGGGTCAACATCGCCATCGTGCTCCCGGTCGCCGCGGTCTCACCGTTCCTGGTCCCGGAGTCCCGCGGGGCCAGTCTGGGACGCTTCGACGGGGTCGGGGTGCTCTTGGCGGTCTCCGCCCTGGGGCTGTTCGTCGGGTCGCTCATCGAGGGCCCGCAGATCGGGTGGACCAGTGCCCCGATCCTGGGCGGGCTGGCGGCGTCGGCGGTGCTGGCCTGGGCGTTCGTCGCCTGGGAGCGGCGGGTCGACTCCCCGCTGCTGGACCTGAGCCTGTTCCGAGCCCGCAACGTCGCCACCTGCAGCGCGACGATCGGTCTGGCGTTCTTCTCCCTGTTCGGGTTCACGTTCGCGATCACGATCTACTTCCAGGCCGTACGGGGCTACAGCGCCCTGCAGGCGGGGCTGGCGATCCTGCCGTTCGCGATCGTGATGGGGGCCGCCTCCCCGCTGGCTCCGGTGCTGGCTCGCCGCTTCGGTACGAGGTGGTGCGTCCCGGCCGGGATCGCGCTGATGGGGGTCGGCTTCTGGATCGTGTCCTTCGCCGACGCCACCAACTCGTACTGGGCGGTCATGGTGCCGGCCATGGTCTTCATGGCGATGGGGCTGGGCTTCGCTCAGGGGCCGGCCACCGACATCATCCTGTCGGCCGCGCCGAGTGACGAGATCGGCGTGGCCTCTGGCGTCAACGACTCGATCCGGGAGGTCGGGGGCACCATCGGTGTCGCCCTCCTCGGCTCGATCCTGTCCCACGTGTACCGGGCCCGGATGGAGCCGGTGATGGCCCAGGCGCCCGGCCTGACAGGGGCCGACAGCTCGATCATGGCGGCCCAGCAGATCGCGGCCACGCTTCCGGAGGCCGCTCAGCAGAGCCTGCAGGCTGCGGCGTCGGACGCCTTCCTGGCCGGGCTGCACCTCAACTGCCTGATCCTGACCGGGCTCACCCTGGCGACGTCGGTGGTGCTCGCGGTGCGGTTCGCGCGGGCCGAGCGGAACAGTGCCCGCTCCGGTGACCTCAACGGCCGTACGGTCGGGGGCGCTGAGCGGGAGCCCTGCCTGCAGGCACAGTAGCGGGAACCCGGTCGAGCCCATCGGTACGGGGCTGTCACCAAGGTCGGCCGTCCACGAGGACGGCCGACCTTGTGTGCAGTCGGGACCGACCCGACCCGGAACTACTGGCTGCCTAGTGCCAGCGGTTCCGGGCCAGCTGGTGCGAGCGTCGGTCCGCCATCCGCGGGACCGGTGCTTGACTTGGGGTCGGAACCCAGTCGAGCGCCGAGTGGCGCTGGTCTGCCGGTGAAGCGATCCGGCCACTCCACTGGCCAGGTGACGCCAGCAGCTCTGGCGGGGGCGTTCGACGCGCCCGGTTCACCCGATCAGGACGCGGCATAGTGCCCCGTCCCATCCTCCCTCGGGGCCGCGACGCGGGGCCGCGGTAGCAGGTGCTGGTGTCTGGCGCCGGACATGGGAGGTCCTCTGGGTTGAGCGTCCCCGGGCAAGCCCGAGGCTGGGGGACGGCCTCAGGAGGCTTGCCACGCTCTCGCAGAAGGACCGACCTGCCCGATGCCAGGTAGTGATCTAGCAGCCATGACTCTGAGTCAATGTGCTCCATGAGAGCTCTCTCATGGAGGCTTAGTCCTTGAGTGACTGAGGTATCTCTCATTCTCGGAGCGAGGAGCGCGAGGCCGAGCGCTTCGCCAGGGCGGGCTGTCTGTCAGTTGGGGGTCCAGCTCTCATCACTGGGTTATGGCATTCGACCGCATAAGTCACGGGCTGGGCAGGGCCGAAGGGCCCGCGGCGTGGGCGGCCACCACACCTCGCCTCACCGGGAGCCGGAGCGCAGGAGCGGGAGCGAGAGGAGCCGAGGGCTGCCGGCTCCGGGCTCCCGTACGACGGGCTCGCTCTGCGGTGGGCTACGACTCCCGGCTGCTCTGCTCCGGTGCTGGGCCGCGAGACTGAACGGGGTCGGTCACTCGGGATCTTCTAGGGGTGATGAGCCTAGAAGCCGACCGGCGAGAGGTCAGTCAGCCGCCTCGGCCCGGCGGCGTGCGACCTGGGCCGCCACCAGCCGGGGCAGCCGGCAGACCCCGGCGGTCACAAGCACCCAGGCGACGATGTAGCCCCCGTACGCGACCGGACGCAGCCGCCGCGGCAGGACCGGGTCGTCGCTCGGGGTGAAGACGTTCACGACCGTCGTCTCACGGCGGCCGCCCTCGCTGCGGGTGCCGTAGTCCAGGCGGCGCACCACGTCGACCTCGCCGCTGCGGACCCGGCGCGAGGAGACCTCCACCTGGTCGCCGACCGCCGGGCCCTCTCCGGTCCAGCGGGTGACCTCGCCCTGGCAGCGCTGCATCGTGAGCCCCTCGGGGCGGCAGCCGCTGACCAGCACCTGGCCCTCGCCGCCGGGCAGCTCCGGGCGGGCCTGCATCCCGACCAGCGGCAGCACCTGCGGCAGGGCGACCAGGCCCAGCACGAACATTCCGGCCGCCAGCAGCCAGACCGCGGCCGTGACCCGCTTGCGGGCCTGCGGGCTGATCCCGTGCGTACGGGCCCACAGCTCGGACTCCTCGGCCGAGGTCATCCGCAGGGCGTACCGGGAGGTGGGCCTGGCCGGGTTCCCGCTGTCGGGGGTGGCGTCGCTCGCGGGGGTCGCGTCGTTCGAGGTGGCGTCTGTCGCTGGGCTCGTGCTCCCCGAGGCGGCTTCACCTGCCGGGGACTTCGGTGCCGGGGTGCTGGCGGGTGCCTCGGCCGGGCCTGCCGAGCGGGCCCCGTCCTGGTCAGGGCCGTCGGTGCTCCCGCCGGAGCCGGCCGGGTCGGGCTCGTGGGGGGCGCTGGGTCCGGTCTGGTCGCTCACCGCTCCAGCCTAGGTGCGCGCCGGCCCCTCAGTTCACCGGGACGATGGTGAAGGACTCGCCGAGGTGGCCCTGGGGCAGGCCGAAGGTCTGGGCCACTCGGGCTCCCCAGCCGCGCAGCAGCTCCTCCAGGTCGTCGCGGTGGCCGGTCTGGGAGGCGTGACGGCGCAGTGCGGCGACCTTGCGGTCCATGTGGGCGGTGATGTCGACCGCGTGGTGGGGTGTCGGGTGGGCCATCAGCCAGATCTCGCCGACGTGCCAGAACGGCAGGCCGAGCTCCGGCCAGGCGAACGGGTTCTCCGCTGCCGGGTAGCAGGCCCGGACCGTCGCCTCGCCGGCCGCCAGGTGGTCGGGGTGGCTGCCGTGGATCGACTCGTAGCTGCGCTCTGGGCTCTGGCAGACCACCCGCTGCGGCCGTACCTGCCGGATCACCTCCACGATGTCGCGCTGCAGCTCGAACGTCGGGGCCAGCCAGCCGTCGCGGTGGCGGGTGAGGAAGCGGACGTCACTCACCCCGAGCTCGGCGCTCGCGGCCCGCTGCTCGGCCTCCCGCAGCGCCGGGACGGCTGCGATGTCGGCGCCCGGGCGGGCGCCCTGCTCGCCGTGGGTGCAGCACAGCAGGGTGACCTCGATCCCGTCGGCGACCCAGCCCGCCATCGTGCCGGCCGCGCCGAAGTCCGCGTCGTCGGGGTGCGCAGCCACCACCAGGATCCGCTCGATCTGGTCATCCGGCCTGGGCTGAGGCGTCATGGGAGAAACTCTACGGGGTTCGCAGCAAGCGCTTGCCGCGAACCTCGCAGCATCGGCTCCAGCAGCACTCGTACGGGTCTGGCCGGCCGCCCCGTCCTCGCCCCGGTGACCGGGGCCGGCAGACCTGCGGTCAGGGTGAGCCCTGGCCGGCTGCTCCCACCGTGGCGGCACCGCCTATCGTCATCTCGATGTCTGACACCCGTACGCCCCTGTGGCGGCTGGTCCTGGCTGCGCTCCTGGCCGCCGTCGCCGCAGGCCTCATCGGGGTGGCGCTCGCCTGGCTGCTGGAGGTCGTCGAGTGGCTCGGGTACGGGGTCGCCGAGGGCTCCCTGCCAGACCGGGTCCGCGGCGCCACGCCGTGGCGGCTGGTCCTCTCACCAGCGGTCGGAGGCCTGGTCGCCGGGGCCTTGTGGTGGTGGCAGCGGTCGGCCGGGGGTGTGGTCGGGGTTGAGGACGTGGTCACTGACGAGACCGGGCAGACCGCCACCCGGATGGGCATCGCGCGCCCCTTCGGAGACGCCGTGCTCCAGGTGCTGACGGTGGGGGCGGGCAACTCGGTCGGTCGGGAAGGGGCGCCTCGGCTGGCCGCCGGCGCGGTCGCTGCCCGGCTCGCCTCCGCCCTGGGCGTCGACCCCGGCTGGACCCGGCTGCTGGTCGCCTCCGCCGCTGGCGCCGGCCTGGCGGCGATGTACAACGCGCCGCTCGGCGGAGCCGCGTACGCGGTCGAGATCGTGATGCTGGCCGGGCAGCGCCGCCGCGGGCTGTGGCTGGCGGTCCCGGTCAGTGGTGCCGCCACCGTGGTCTCCTGGCTGCGCTCGTACGGGCAGCCCAGCCTGCTGATGCCCGAGGCCCGGTACGGGCCGGCGACCCTGCTGGCCTGTCTGCTGGTGGTCCCGCTGGCCGCTGCGGTGGGGTGGGTGGCGCGCGGCGGCTGGGGCTGGCTGCGGCGGCACCGGCTGCCCGACACCTGGAGCCTGCCGGTGGCGATCGGCGGGGCCGGGCTGGCGACGGGTACGGCGTCGCTGTGGATCGCCGACCTGCCCGGCAACGGGCGGGACGCCTTTCAGCTGGCGCTGACCTCACCGGCCACGGCCGCCGCCCTGGTGGTGCTGCTGGGGATCGTGGCCCTCAAGCCAGTCCTCACCGGGCTCACCCTGGGCGCCGGAGCGACCGGCGGCCTGCTGGCGCCCTCCTTCTCGCTGGGCGCCTGTACGGGTGCCGCAGCCGCGACCGGCCTGACCCTGGCCGGGGTGGGCGGGCTCAGCACCCCCGCCCTGGCCCTGGTCGGAGCCGGGGTGACCCTGGGCGTGACCCAGCGGGCACCGGTCTTCGCCGCGGTCTTCGTCTGGGAGCTGACCCAGGGCCCGCTGTGGACCCTGCCGGTCCTGCTCGTCGGCTGCTGGATCACCGAGCGAGCCTGCCGCCGCGGCTGAGGGGCGCAGACCGGGCTGGCCGGCCTCCAGCCTGCTGTGACTCACCCGGCCTCGGAGGGCCTGCTCGCCGGTGGGCTTCCGCGTCGGCGGGCCCAGCCCAGGACCCGGCCGGTCATCACCAGCACGGCGGCCACTGCCACCGAGAAGGCTGCCGCGAGCGGGGTCCAGATGACGATGGCCGCGTCGCCGAGCGGGGCCCCGGGGCCGGTGACCACGACGACCGAGCCACCGCGGGCCGTGACGAGTGAGCTACCGGTCCCCGAGTATCTCCGCCACGCGACGTCGACCGTACGGCCCGACACGTCACGACCCGCGTGCACGACACCAGCACGCGGCGTCGGGCCCGGTCCCCACGTGCGCTCACCATCTCGCAGTGCCATACGCCGCTCCACTGCTGATGGCAGGCGCCCACCTGGGCTGTGCCGACGTTGACCGGATCGGGGCTGGTGCCGCCGCCGTGGTCGCGCGACCACGCGTAGCCGACGCTGACGGCTACGGTCGACAGGACGAGCCAGGTGAGTACGGCAATGATCGCTCGTCGCTCACCAGGCTCGCTGCGCACCCCTCGCCAACGACGACGCCAACAACCCCAACGATCCCAACGACGCCAACGGCCCACCGTCAGCGCTGACCCTGGTCAAGCACTCCTACTGGCCCTGCTGGGCGTACTTCGCCTCGGTGGCCTCCTTGGCCGGGCGCCACCAGTCCTCGTGCTCGCGGTACCACTCGATGGTTGCCTGCAGGCCCTCGGTGAAGCTCGGGTACTGCGGCTTCCAGCCGAGCTCGGAGCGCAGCTTGGAGGAGTCGATCGCGTACCGCAGGTCGTGGCCGGGGCGGTCGGCGACCAGGTCGTACGCGTCCCTCGGCTGACCGAGCAGCTCCAGGACGGTCTCGATGACCTCCTTGTTGCTCTTCTCGCCGTCGGCCCCGATCAGGTAGGTCTCGCCGATCCGGCCCTGCTGCAGAATCAGCCAGACCGCCGCATTGTGGTCGTCGACGTGGATCCAGTCGCGGACGTTCTCGCCGGTCCCGTACAGCTTCGGCCGCAGGCCGCAGAGCACATTCGTGATCTGGCGCGGGATGAACTTCTCAATGTGCTGGTACGGGCCGTAGTTGTTCGAGCAGTTCGACAGGGTCGCCTGCACCCCGAACGAGCGCACCCAGGCCCGGACCAGCAGGTCGGAGGCCGCCTTCGACGACGAGTACGGCGAGGACGGGTTGTACGGGGTGGTCTCGTGGAACCGGTCCGGGTCGTCGAGCTCCAGGTCGCCGTACACCTCGTCGGTCGAGATGTGGTGGAAGCGCTTCTGGTGGGTGCGGACCGCCTGCAGCAGCGTGTACGTGCCGACGATGTTGCTCTGGATGAACGGCGACGGGTCGTTGAGGGAGTTGTCGTTGTGGGACTCGGCGGCGAAGTGGACCACCGCGTCGGCGCCGGCGACCAGCCGGTCGACCAGCTCGGCGTCGCAGATGTCGCCGACCACCAGCCGCACCCGGTCCTCGGGGAGCCCGGCCAGGGAGTCTGCGTTGCCGGCATAGGTGAGCTTGTCCAGCACCACCACCGTGGCCTCGGTGTGGGCCACCAGCCACCGTACGAAGTTCGAGCCGATGAACCCGGCCCCGCCAGTCACCAGGAGCGTCTGCATGGCGGTTATGCTAGCCCGAGCCGTACGGGGGCAGCCGGCCCCCACGCGGGCAAGGGAGGCGGCGTGAAGGGCATCATTCTGGCCGGCGGGGCAGGCACCAGGCTGCACCCGCTGACGATCGGGTCGAGCAAGCAGATGCTCCCCGTCTATGACAAGCCGATGATCTACTACCCGTTGTCGACGCTGATGCTGGCCAGGATCCGGGAGGTGCTGGTGATCTCGACCCCGGTCGACTCCCCGGCCTTCCAGCGGCTGCTCGGCGACGGCTCCCAGTGGGGGATGTCGATCACCTACACGGTGCAGCACACCCCGAACGGCCTGGCGCAGGCCTTCGTGCTGGGCAAGGACCACGTCGGCTCCGACAAGTCGGCCCTGGTGCTGGGCGACAACCTCTTCTACGGCCGCGGCCTGGGCCAGCAGCTGCGCAGTCTGCACGACGTCGACGGCGCGGCGGTCTTCGGCTACTGGGTGGCCGACCCGACCGCGTACGGGGTGGTCGAGGTCGACGACGCGGGCAAGGCCCTGTCGATCGAGGAGAAGCCGCAGCAGCCGAAGTCGAGCTGGGCGGTGCCGGGGCTGTACTTCTATGACGAGCGGGTCTGCTCGTACGCGGCGGACCTGCAGCCGTCGGCTCGTGGCGAGTACGAGATCACCGACCTGAACCGGATCTACCTGGAGCAGGGCCAGCTGCAGGTGTCGCTGCTGCCGCGGGGCACCGCCTGGCTCGACACCGGCACCTTCGACTCCCTGGCCGAGGCCGGCGAGTTCGTCCGGACGATGCAGAAGCGGACCGGGCTGCTGGTCGGCTCGCCGGAGGAGATCGCCTGGCGCAACGGCTACATCGACACCGAGGCGCTGCTGAAGCAGGCCGATGCGCTCGGCAAGTCCGGCTACGGCACGTACCTGAAGGACCTGGTCAAGCGCGAGGGCTGAGACGACTGGGCCCGGGAGCCGGTCCCGGGCCCAGAAGGTCTCGGCTCAGCCGAGCTTGGCGACGAGGTTCTCCAGCTGGTCGAGCACCACGCCCAGCTCGGCGCCATGACGCTCCTGCGGCGCCAGCGTGCCGTCCACGACGTCGGTGAACAGGTTCAGCGCCACCTGGTTGCGCGCCGACGGCATCGAGAAGTTGGTGAGGATCTGGCGCCAGGCCTCGACCACCCGCAGGCCACCGTCGGTCGCGTACGAGACGAAGGCGACCGGCTTGCCCTGCCACTCCGGGCCGAGGGTGTCGACGGCGTTCTTGAAGGCGCCCGGCACCGAGTGGTTGTACTCGGGGGTCACGAAGACGAAGCCGTCAAAGCGGTCGATGGTCTGGCTCCAGCGGGTGACCCGCTCGTCGCCGTACTGCTTGCTCGCCATGGCCGGCGGCACCGGCGAGGTCAGCAGGGGCAGGTCGAAGGACTTGAGGTCGACCACCTCGTACGTGGCGGAGCGCCCCGCCGTGGCGGCCTTGACCCACTCGCCGACGGCCGGGCCGAGGCGGCCTTCGCGGATGGAGCCGACGATGATCCCGATCAGCATGTTCTTCCTCTCCAGGGGACAGCAAGAACCATTGAAGCATCAACAATGCCTCGAGGAAAGCTCAGCCACGCTGGAGACGCTCGCGGAACCAGGCCACGGTCTGGGCCAGCCCCTCGGCCAGCGGAACCTGCTCCAGGTCAGGGAACAGGCTCCACAGCACCGAGCTGTCGGCCAGCGACTGCTGCACGTCACCGGGCCGCGGCGGACCGTAGCTGACCTCGGCGGTGAGCCCGGTCGCGGCCTCCAGCGCCGCGACCAGCTGCCGCAGCGAGGTCTGGGTGCCGAGCGCCGCGTTCACCGGCTCCGGGTGCGAGACCCGCCGCCCGACCGCCTCGGCCAGCACCTGCGCCAGCGTCCCAACATAGATGAAGTCCCTAGTCACCGAGCCGTCGCCGTTGACCCTCAGCGGCTGGCCGGTGAGCAGCCGGTAGGTCCACGTCGGGATCACCGCCGCGTACGGGTGGAGCTCGTCCTGCCGCGGCCCGTACACGTTGAAGAACCGCAGCGCCAGCACCGGCAGCCCGTACGAGGACTGGTAGGCGAGCGCCGCCTGCTCCGCGTACAGCTTCGTCGAGGCGTACGGGGTGAGCGGGCGTACCCACTCCCGCTCGGTCTTCGGCAGCGTCGGGTTCGACCCGTACACGGCACTCGACGACGCCAGCACCACCTGCGCCCCGCTGGTCCGAGCCGCCTCCAGCACCCGTACGGTGCCCGTGGCGTTGACCTCGTGGCAGGCCAGCGGCTGCTCGACCGACTGCGGCACGCTCACCATCGCCGCCAGGTGGATGACCGCCTCCGCCCCGGCCGCGGCCTCGGCCAGCCGGTCCGCCTCCAGGACCGATCCCTCGGTGAAGCGGACGTCGAGGCCGGCGAGGTTGTGCCTGAACCCGCTGGAGAGGTCGTCGAGCACGCTCACCTCGTGGCCGGCGGCCAGCAGGCGTCGGCAGACCTCCGACCCGATGAACCCGGACCCGCCGGTGACCAGGACCTTCACGAGGCCGGCGTGGGCTCGGTGATGACGAGCAGCAGCTCTGTGAGTCCCTCCACCCAGGAATCGGTCGGATCGCCCGCCCCGGCGGCGAGCCGGGCGAGGCTGATGTGGTCGACGTACGCGTGCAGCAGGTTGACGCTGGTGCCGGGGGAGATCCGCAGCCGGCGCCCGAGCCGGTTCAGCAGGCTCGTGATCAGCTCGTCGAGCAGCTGCCGGGTGCGCTCGGCCGCGGCTGGCTGGCTGGCCTGGGTCTCGGGGTGACGGATCGCGTACAGCCCGAGCTCGGTCATCAGCAGCACCTCCTCGGCGCTGCGGGGCTGCAGCCGGACCACGATCTCGACCGCCGAGCGCAGGGCCTGATCTGGGTCGGTGGGCAGGTCCGCGACCGCATCCACCCCGGCGCGCAGTCCGGCGATCCGGTTCTCGGTGGTCTCGGCGATCACGTCGCCCATCAGCTCGGGCATCGAGGAGTAGTTGGAGTAGAAGGCGCCGCGGGTGTAGCCGGCCTGCTTGCAGATCCGGTCGACCGTGGCGCCGCGGACGCCGCGCTTGGCGATCACGTGCCGGGCGGCCCTGAGCAGCCGGGCCCGGGTCCGTGCCCGGCGCGGAGTCATCTCGGCATCGTTCATCTGACCCTCTTCTGACTGCGCCACGGGCAACACCCTAGCGGCCCGGGTCTTCTCGATGCGGTGGGCGCTGGCTTGCGGGTCCCGGATACGATTCCGTACTGATCGGCGGGGAGAGTAGATGTCGGGGATCCTGTACGACGTGGGCCGGTGGTGCTTCCGCCACCGGGGCCGGGTGCTGGCGGCCTGGCTGCTGGTGCTGGCGGTAGCCGGCGGGCTGGCGGGGCTGCTGGCCAGACCGATGTCGGACTCCTTCTCCATCCCCGGCGCCCCGAGCCAGGTCGCGTACGACCAGCTGCGGATGACCTTCCCGGAGGCCGCCGACGCCGGCGCCACTGCGATCATCACCGTCCCCGAGGGCCACAGCGTCCGCGACCCAGCCGTACGGCAGGAGGTCGAGGCCTGGCTCGACCGGCTCGGTCAGCAGCCGTACGCCGTGGGCACCGTCAGCCCTTACCACGAGTACGTCCACGGCCGGGTCTCGAACGACGGCCGCTCCGCGCTGGTCGCGATCCGGCTGGTCGGCACGGTCAGCACCTTCACCCAGGCCAGCAAGGACGCCCTGCAGCAGCAGGCCGGGACCCTGACCCCCAGGCTGCCGGCCGGGTCGCGGGTGCTGGTCGGCGGCGACGTCTTCGCGGTCCGGATCCCGCGGCTGTCACCGGTCGAGGCGCTCGGCGCGGCGGTCGCCCTGGTGGTCCTGGTGACCGCGCTCGGCTCGGTCCTCGCCGGGGCCGTCCCGCTGCTGAACGCCCTGGTCGGGGTGGGGCTCGCGATGGCCATCACGTACGGGGCGACCCGCTTCGCCGAGATCTCGACCACCACCCCGATGCTGGCCCTGATGCTCGGCCTGGCGGTCGGCATCGACTACGCCCTGTTCATCATCTCCCGCCACCGTGACCAGCTCGGCTCCCACCCGGGGCTGAGCGCCGAGGAGTCGGCAGCCCGCTCGGTCGCCACCGCCGGCTCGGCGGTCGTCTTCGCCGGGCTGACCGTGATCATCGCCCTGATCGGGCTGTCGCTGGCTCAGATCCCGTTCCTCGCCGTGATGGGGGCCTTCGCCGCGGTCGCGGTCGCGATCGGGGTGCTGGTGGCGCTGACGCTGCTGCCGGCGGTCCTGGGTCTTCTCGGCGACCGGGTCCGGCCCCGGCCCCGGCGCGGTACGGCCGTCTCGGGGCGCCGCAGCGGTGGCGGCCTGTCCGGCTGGTGGGTGAGGGTGGTGACCCGGGTCCCGGTGCTGACCGTGGTGCTGGTGGTCGGCGGGCTGGGGCTGCTGTCGTACCCGGCGAAGGACCTGTGGCTGTCGCTGCCCAACGCCGGGCAGCTGCCGGCTGGCACCTCGGCGCGGCTCACGTACGACGCGGTCGCCCAGGAGTTCGGGCCCGGCTACAACGGGCCGCTGGTGGTGACCGTACAGCTGGTCGAGTCGACCGACCCGCTTGGGATCCTGAACGGGCTCAAGGCCGACCTGGAGCAGGTGCCCGGGGTGGCCTCGGTGCCGATGGCGGTGCCGAACCAGAACGCCGACACCGGCATGGTCCAGGTGATCCCGACCACCGCCCCCGACGACCCCCGTACGGAGGAGCTGGTGACCGCGATCTGGGAGCGGGTGCCGCAGTGGCGCGACCGCTACCACGCCGAGATCGCGGTGACCGGGATGACCGCGGTCGGCCTCGACATCACCGACCGGCTGGCCAAGGCGATGCTGCCGTTCGGGCTCTTCGTCGTCGGGCTGTCACTGGTGCTGCTGACGATGGTCTTCCGCTCTCTCGCGGTCCCGGTCAAGGCCGCCGTCGGCTACCTGCTCAGCATCGGCTCGGCGTTCGGGGCCACCACCCTGGTCTTCAACCAGGGCTGGCTCGGCCGGGCCGTCAACCTGCCCGAGACCACCGCGGTGATCTCGTTCTTCCCGATCATCACCATGGGGATCCTGTTCGGCCTGGCGATGGACTACGAGGTCTTCCTGGTGGCCCGGGTCCGGGAGGAGCACGTCCACGGCACCGACGCCCGCCAGGCGGTCCACGACGGCTTCATCCACTCGGCGAAGGTGGTCGTCGCCGCTGCCCTGATCATGTTCGCGGTCTTCGCCTTCTTCGTCCCCAACGGAGAGGGGTCGATCAAGCCGATCGCCTTCGGGCTAGCGGTCGGGGTTGCCGTCGACGCCTTCCTGGTCCGGATGACCCTGGTCCCGGCGGTCCTGCACCTGCTGGGTGACCGGGCCTGGTGGCTGCCTGGCTGGCTGGACCGGGCGCTGCCGTTCTTCGACGTCGAGGGTGAGACCCTGGCCCGCCAGCTGGAGCTCGCCGACTGGCCGGAGCCCGGTGACCGGCACCTCGTCGTCGCCGAGGACGTCAGCGTCGGGACACGCCCGGTGCTCGTCGCGCCGGTCAGCCTGACCCTCGCGCCCGGGCAGGTGCTGGTGGTGACCGGATCGGCCGTGGCCCGGGCCGCGCTGCTGCTCACCCTGGGCGGGCGGATGGCGCCCGACGCGGGACGGCTCAAGGTGCTCGGCTACCTCGCGCCCGACCAGAACGCGAAGCTGCGCCGACGGGTCGGCTGCCACGACCCGCACACCCCGGACCTGGCCCGGCGGCTGCGGTCCCGCGACCACCGGCTGGTGCTGGTCGACGACGCCGACACCGTGCACGGCGACCTGCGGGTCGCGCTGGCCGACCTGGTCCGCCAGCCCGGCGAGGCGGCCGTGGTGCTCGGCGCCAGCACCACCGACGGCGTACGGGACCTGATCCGCCCCGGCGACCTGGTCCTCTGTCTCGATGCTGCACCGGCCGGCACTCAGCTGAGCGACCACCAGGACGACGCTGCGCTGACAAACACCCAAGGAGGTCACCGATGAGGCTGCTGGAGAGCACCCGCCGCCGGCCCTGGTGGGTCCAGGTGGTGGGGCTGGTGCTGGTCCCGGTCCTGGTCGCGGCGGGGCTGCTGGCCGCCACCTGGGACTCGGACGCCCGGCTGCGGCAGGTCGAGGCGGCCGTGGTCAACCACGACCAGGCGGTCACCATCAACGGGCAGATCGTCCCGCTCGGGCGCCAGCTCAGCGCCGAGCTGGTCAGCTCCCGGCGCCAGCAGAGCTTCCGCTGGGTGCTGGCCGACGAGAAGTCTGCCCGTAGCGGGCTGGCTTCCGGCCGGTACGCGGCGGTGGTCACCATCCCGAGGGAGTTCTCCGAGGCGGCCACCTCGTACGGGACCGACCCCACCCACGCCCACCAGGCCACGATCCGGGTCGAGACCTCCCCACAGGCCGGGATCGCCGACACCGCGCTCGGGCAGTCCGTGGCGCAGGCCGCGGCGCAGGCCCTCAACCGGACCCTGACCAAGACCTACCTGGAGAACATCTACCTCGGCTTCTCCACGATGGGGGAGAAGTTCCAGACCGTGGCCGACGCTGCCTCCCAGCTCGCCGACGGGAACCGGCGCCTGGCTGACGGGCTGGCCCAGGCCCGCGACGGCTCCTCCCAGCTCGCCGATGGGCTCGACCAGGCTGCCGCGCAGGGACCGGCGGTGAAGCAGGGCGGCCAGCAGCTGGTGGCCGGGGCCCAGGCGTACACCGACGGGGTCGGGCAGGCCGCCGCCGGCAGCCAGCAGCTCGCCGGAGGCCTGGCGCAGCTGTCGGCCGGGTCGCCGGCACTGACCTCCGGGGCTCAGCAGCTGGCTGGGGGAGCGGGCCAGCTGGCGGGCGGGATCACCCAGCTGCGTGACCAGGGGCTGGTCCCGTACGCGCAGGGCACCACCCAGCTGGCCAGCGAGAACCAGCGCCAGCTGGCGCTGCTGGTCGAGCTGCGCACCCTGATGGACCAGCTCGCCCAGACCCCGCTCGGCTCCCGACCTCCTGAGCAGCTCGTCGCCCAGCTGCAGACCGCGATCGCCACCCTGCAGCGCCAGCTCGCCAGCACCCAGGCCTCCACCCAGCAGCTGTCGCGGCAGGTGGCGGCGCTGCCGCAGACGGTCACCACCGAGATGGACCGGGCCGCGGCCCGGCTGGCGGCCCAGTGCCCGGCCCAGGTGCAGCAGCTCGGGCCCGAGGCCTGCCGCGGGTACGCGGCCGGGGTCCAGGCCATGAACGAGGCCGGAAAGCAGACCGTGCAGCAGCTGCTCACCACCCCCGACCCGCGGACCGGTCTCACTCTGCAGCAGGCGCTGCAGCGGCTCTCTCAAGCGCTGGCGGCGGTCAGCGACCCGCAGCTGGCGCAGATCCTGCAGCAGGTCGAGGTGGTGCTGCAGATGGCCTCCCAGATGCTGGCCCGCGGCGGCAGCCTGCCGACCACCGAGCAGCTGCGGGCCCAGAGCGCCCAGCTGGAGCAGCTCAAGAGCGCCGGGCCGCAGCTGGTCGCGGCCAGCACCCAGCTCGGCCAGGGCGCCCAGCAGCTCAGTGGCGGCGCCAGCGCGTACGCGAGCGGGGTCGGCCGCTACACCGGCGGCGTTGACCAGGCCGCGCAGGGCGCGCAGCGGCTCTCCGGCGGGCTCGGGACTGCGGCCGCGGCCGGGCCCCGGCTGGTCTCGGGCGTACGGCAGTACAGCGACGGGGTCAACCGGCTGGTCGACGGAGTCGGGCAAGCGGCCGGCGGGGCCCGGGCCCTGAGCGACGGGCTGGCCCAGTCCACCGACGGCTCGGCCCAGCTCGCTGACGGCTCCCGGCAGCTCGCCGACGGGCTGGCCCAGGGCGCCCAGCAGGTCCCCCGGTACAGCGACGCTGAGCGAGAGCAGCTGGCGACCGTGGTCGCCTCCCCGATCTCGGTGTCCGACCTCGACGACCTGGTCAGTCCGAAGGCCGCCTGGGCCAGTCTGCTGCTGGTGCTGGCGCTGTGGCTTGGGGCGCTGGCCACGTACCTGGTGCTGCCGGCGGTCCGCAAGCGGCTGGCGATGTCAAGCCGGGGCTCGCTGGCGCTGCTCGGCGAGTCGCTGCTGCCGGGGCTGGGGCTGGTGAGCTTCCAGGCGCTGGTGCTGTCGGGGGTGGCTCAGCTGGCGCTGCGGCTGCCAGTAGGCCGCTGGCTCGGGCTGACCGCGGTGCTGCTGGTGGCGGCGGTGTCGTTCGTCGCCGTCCACCACGCGCTGGTCGCCTGGCTGCGCGGCGCTGGCCGGCTGCTGGCGGTGGCGTTCGCTGTAGTCGCGGTGGCGACCGCGCTGACCGCCTCGGCCCCGGGCCTGTTCAGTGCGCTGCGGCCGCTGTCGCCGGTGTCACCGGCGGTGGACGCGGTCCGGGCCCAGGTCGCCGGCGGGTCCGGAACCACCGGGGCGGTGTTCTGGCTGCTGGCGTGGGCGGCGGTCGCAGCCGGCTTCTCGACGGCGGCCCTGCTGAGGGCCCGTACGGTCACCCCCCGCAGCCTGCTGGCCGGGGTCTGACCGGACCGAGCCCGGGGGTGTCGCCTCGGGACCCTGCGCCCACTCCCTCCCGCTTCCCGACCGGCCCGAGCCCGGTCAGGTGAGGGCGTCGTAGACCTCTTTGGTCACCTGGGCCACCTGCTCGGGGCTGCGGTTGCCGAGGCTGTCGTTGACGACGAGCACCCCGCCGTCGAGCTGGTGGTAGCACAGCGCCCGGGCGCCGCGCTTGCCGCAGCTGGCGCCGTGGGCGGTGGTCCGGTCGGTCACCGACGAGTCGCCGTCGAGGATCTTCGAGGCCTCGGCCCACGGGTCCTTGCGCAGAAACAGGTCGAGGATGTCGGCGCCGGAGCCGTACGTGGCGCGGTCGGCGAACGCGGACGAGGGAGTCGAGGCCGTGCCCTGGCGGGGCAGCCCGGCCACCGACGTCGGCAGGGTCTGGTCGACCTTCTTGAACCCGGCGCCCGGGTGAGGCCTGGTCGTGCCGGGGCTCGGGGTCGACTGCCGGAGACTGGGTTCCGGCTGCGCGGTGTCGGGCTTCGCCGGAAGAGAGACTGGGCTGACCGGGCCCGGGCGGCTGCTGTTGAGCAGCAAGGCCACCCCGATCCCGGAGAGCACGATCAGGACCGCCGCCGCGACGACTCCGAGGATCAGCCAGATCCGGGACCTGCGCGGCGGTTTCGGCTCCGGCGGCAGGCTGCCCGGTGACGGCACGTACGGCTGCAAGGGCTGGCGGACCGTCGGTGTCAGGCTGCTGGGTGATGCGTACGGCTGGAGCGGCTGGTGGCCCGGATGCTGCGCCGGGTACTGCCCCTGCGTCATCGTCTGCCTCCCATCGCTACAGCTCCACCCTGTCACACAGCGGTGCCGCCTCGGGCAGCGGTATGGCCCAGCCGACCCTGACCGGCCGCACGGGCTCGGAAGCAGTCGGTACTCTGCCTGGTCAGATGCCCTGTGCGATGGAGATACGCCGGGTCCTCGTCTGCTGGTAACCCGCCTCTGGCGGTGCCCGCTCCTGGCTCGGGCCAGGACCGGGCACCAGGTCAGGCCGGGGCGACCTCGAGGACCAGCTTGCCGGTGCTGTCACCGGAGACCAGGTACTCGTGGGCCTCACGGACCTGCTCCAGCGGGAACCGGCGCAGCGAGCCGAGCCGGATCCGGCCCTCAGCGAGCAGCGGCCAGACCACCTCGCCGACCCGCTGCACCACGGCGACCTTCTCCGCGACCGGACGCTGACGCAGCGACGTCGCGGTGACCAGGGCGTTCTTGCTCAGCAGCCGGGCCAGGTCAAGAGTGCCGCGGCGCCCGCCCTGCAGCCCGATCACGACCAGCCGGCCGCCGCGGGCCAGCACGTCGACGTTCAGCTCCAGGTACTTGGCGCCCATGATGTCGAGCACCACATCGGCCCCGCGCCCCTCGGTCAGCGCCTTCACCTCGGCCACCCAGTCGCCGTGGTAGTCGATCGCGGCGCTGGCGCCCAGCCCGCGGCAGTAGTCCAGCTTGGCCGGCGAGCCGGCGGTCGTGACCACGGTGGCGCCGAGCGCCGACGCGTACGGGATCGCGAAGCTGCCGACCCCGCCGGCGCCGCCGTGCATCAGGAAGGTCTCCTGGGCCCGCAGCCCGACCCCGTCCAGGTTCGACACCACGGTCGCCGCGACCTCGATGACCGAGGCGGCCGTGGCCAGGTCCACCCCGGCGGGCGGGGCGAGGCACTGCCCGGCCGGCACGCTCACCAGTTCGGCGTACCCGCCGCCGGCCAGCAGCGCGACCACCGGGTCGCCCACCGACCAGCCCTCGACCCCGTCACCGAGCGCGGCCACCTCACCGGCCACCTCCAGGCCCAGGACGTCGGTGATCCCCTTCGGCGGCGGGTAGTGGCCCTGTCGCTGCAGGACATCGGCCCGGTTCACCCCGGCCGCCACCACCCGTACCAGCAGCTCGCCCGGGCCAGGGACCGGGTCGGGAACGTCGGCGACGGTGAGCTGCTCGGGCCCGCCCGGCTCAGTGACAGTAACGGCGCGCATGCAGCCAGCCTGCCACAGTACGATGGGCGGTGCCGGGCCGCTGGCCTGGTCTATCCAGGCGAGGTCGCATAGTGGCCGAGTGCAGCCGCCTTGAAAGCGGCCGGGCGGAGACGTCCCGTGGGTTCGAATCCCACCCTCGCCGCCCAGGAGAGCCCGTTCTCGCGCATGATGGACGTGTGCCGACAGCCAGACAGTCCACCGATGCCCGCCCCTCGATCCTGGTCGTGATGCTCTCCCTGGTGGCGACGGGGACGCTCGCCCTGGTTACAGAAGCCTCACGCCCGCTGCGCATACAGCGCATGGTGCAGTGCAACTGGACCATCCCCGCCCCGGGCTGGATGCTGCTCGTCGGTGCGGCGGCGGTGGTGGCCCTGGCCGTGGCGGTGGTGCTGGCACTCGTACGGGAGATCCGTGACCGGCACTGGCTGCTGGTGGTGGGGCTGGCTGCCGTGGCCGCGACGCTCCTGGCGGGAGCCCTGCAGGATGACGTCTCGGCTCCTCGGCCGCCCTGGCTCGGAATGTCGCGCGCTGCTTTCGACACGATCCAGGACGTGGTGGTTGTGCTGCTGCTGACCGGCCCGCTCGTCGCCTTCGTCGCCGTCCTGATGCACTGCCTGCGCAAGGTCGACATCCTGGGGGTGGTGACGGTCGTGTCCACGCTCGCGTACGGAACGATCGGCTTCGCCGACGCCAAGCTGATGCCCCCCATCGTGACCGAGCAGGCCAGCTGGTTCGCCTGGGCCGGGAGCTGGGCCGTCTGGGTCCCGGTCGTGCTCGGGGTGCTGGTGGTCTGGTCGACCGTGAAGGTCTGGCGTACGGGCTCACTCGACACCGCGATCACGGTGATCGTGGTGACCCTGCCGCTGACCGTGCTGCTGCTGCATCAGAGCCTGCGGATCCTGCCCGCCCCCTGGATCCAGTGCGGCGGGTAGCACACCCCGGTTATGCACCAGGTGGGCTGTTCCCGGCCCTCTGGACCAGGTGCGTGGCCATCAGCACGCCGAGGGGTACCTCAGCGAGGAGCGGCTGAGCCGCGGCAGCTCCCTCAGCGGGCGCTGGCAGTGGCCTTAGCGGCGGCGGCCGGGTCGAACTTGCAGGCGTCGTTCATGTTCTGCGCGACCGGCGAGGCCGAGGTGGCCGGGGCCGGGGCCGGCGTGGTCCGGGTGGCGGTGGTACGCCGGCCGGTGCTCGCCGACGGCGTCGGGGCCGGGGCAGCGCTGGTCTCCGGGGCGGGAGCTGCCGTGGTCGGGGCGGGCTCCGCCGGTGCTGTCGACTGGGCGATCGCCTCGGCGACCTGGGCGCGGACGGTCGCGTAGTTAGGGTTCGCTGAGACGAAACCGTTCACCCCGTTCGTGAACTGCATGCTCTGGTGCTGACCGTTGCGCATGCGCACGCCGAGGTCGATCATCATCGGCAGCACATCCTGCGGGATGTCGGTGCGCACCATCTTGCTGCTGGCCTTGGCCAGCCCCTCGTACCGGGTCAGCAGGGTCTGCGGGTCGGTCTGCTTCACGATCGCGTTGATGACGCACCGCTGGCGGCCCATCCGGTCAAAGTCGCCGTTGACCGAGCCAGAGCGGCTGCGGGCGTACCACATCGCCTCGTACGCGTTGAGCTTCTTGTTCTCGCCCGGCTCGATGTAGCCGGTCGGGCGCTTGCCCTCGGCGCTGCCGGCGATCGGGATCCGCTCGTTGACGTTCACCTCGACCCCGCCCATGGCGTCGATCAGTCCGTACAGGCCGTCGATGTTGAGGTAGACGTAGTAGTCGATCTTCTGCCCGAGCGCCTCGCCCAGGCCCAGCTTCAGGGCGTCGGCACCGAAGTTCGCGGTCGGGCCGAGGGCGTCCTTGGGGACCTCGTTCTTCACGTCGGCCCAGATCGCGTTCGCCATCTTTGGGAAGCCGTTCGGGTAGTACTTGTGCAGCGGCGAGTCCTTGGGAAACGGGACCTTCTCCATGTTGCGGGGCACCGAGATCAGCACCGTGTTCCCGGTCCGGGTATCGATGCTGGCCAGGATCATGGTGTCGGTGTTCTCGCCGTACCCCTTGTCGGCCTCCGGGCGTGAGGACCCGTAGTCACCGCCGACCAGCAGCACGTTCAGCCGGGGGGTGCCGGCCCACGGGTCACCCTTCGCGGGCACCAGAGTGGGCCGGGTGCCGCTGGGGTCGTTGGTGAAGATCTTCTGCAGCAGCGAGGCCTGCTCGTACGTGTAGACCGCGCCCACCGCCATCGGCGCGCTGATCCCGAAGACCAGGGTCGCCACCAGCCCGGAGCCGACCACTCGCTGCAGCCCGTTCAGGCGGCGGGGCCGCAGCGAGAGGTAGGTGCTGCGGATCATCGCCGCCCAGACCAGGGCGAGCAGGATCAAGGCGCCGGAGATGAGCATCATCGCGTTCGGGCTGACCGCCGCACTCAGCGCCAGGTTCCGCTCCATGGCCAGAAACCCGACCGCTCCCACGGCCAGACCGACCAGCAGCAGGGCAGTCACCCCGGCCGCCTTCCTGCCGGCGCGGATCAGCCCGGTGCCCGGCACCAGGCTGCCGAGGACGGTCCACCCGAGGGCCCGGCCGAAGCTGGGGCCGGTGTCGGGCGACTCGGCGGCTCGGCGGGCCCCACGGCTCTCCGCCCGGGGAGCGGTCGCGTCAGGGTCGTTCAGGTACGGGTCTCGGTGGGTCCGGCTGCTCTCAGCGCGGGCCGCCGTGTCGGGGTCGTCCCGGTGGGGCTCGTCCCGGTAGGAGTCCCGGTGGGGCTCGTCCCGGTAGGAGTCCCGGTGGGGCTCGTCTCGGTAGGGGTCGTCCCGGTAGGGCCTTCGGTAAGGGTCGTCCCGGTACGAGCGGCGGCTTTCGCTCCGCCGTACGGTCGCGTCGGGGTCCCGGTAGGGGTCGCGGCGGGACTGGCGGCTCCCGCGCCGGACAGCGGTCTCGTCAGGGTCCTCCCGGTACACAGGGCTGGGCGAGTCCTGCCAGGACGGCGGGATCTCGTCCTCGTAGGCGCGGGCGGGAACCGGGGAGTAGGACTCGTCCGGCAGCCCGCGCCGCGGACCGAGCCGGTGCGCGTAGTCGCCGTGGTCCCTGTCGTTCGTCATGGCCTTGTCCCGTCCGTTGTCCCCGAGCATCGCCTCCATAGATGGTAACGAGTCTCCCAGGCCTAGAGCTGCTTGTGGTTTCGCGTGGACTCGCCCAGCCCGATCGCCGCCGACAGCGGCAGCCGGCTGCTGCTTGTGGTTTCGCGTGGACTCGCCCCTGGTCGACCAGGTATCCTGGCGCCCGTTGGAGGCGTCGCCTAGTACGGTCTATGGCGCCCGCCTGCTAAGCGGGTTTGGGGCTCAACCCCATCGCGGGTTCAAATCCCGCCGCCTCCGCCAACGACAAAGGCTCCCGGCCACTGGCCGGGAGCCTTCGCGCTGTCGGGGTGTCAGCCCTGGTGGGCGTCGATCCGGGCCCGCAGCTGCTCCAGCTGGTGGAACATCTCCGGCGGGCAGTGGTCGCCGAACTGCTGGAAGTACTCCGCCGTCACGTCGGCCTCGGCCCGCCAGGCCTCCGGGTCGTACGCGAACAGGTGCTCCAGCTGCTCGTCGCTCATGTCGAGCCCCTCGACGTTCAGGTCACCCGGGAGCGGGATCCGGCCCGAGATCGCGTCCTGGGCCTCGACCTGCCCGGCGATCCGGCGCAGCGCCCACTCGATGGCGCGGGCGTTGTCACCGAAGCCCGGCCACAGGAACGAGCCGTCGGCGTCCTTGCGGAACCAGTTCACCTGGTACACCCGCGGCGCCTTGTCGCCGAGCTGCCGGCCCATCTTCAGCCAGTGCCCCCAGTAGTCGGCCATGTTGTAGCCGCAGAACGGCAGCATCGCGAACGGGTCGCGGCGCAGCGCACCCACCGCGCCCTCAGCCGCCGCGGTCTGCTCCGAGGCGACCGTGGCGCCGACGAAGACCGCGTGCTCCCAGTCGTACGCCTCGCTGATCAGCGGGACGTTCGAGGCCCGCCGCCCACCGAAGAGGACCACGTCGACCGGCACCCCGGTCGGGTTCTCCCAGTCTGGTGAGATCGTGGCGGCCTGGTCAGCGCGTACGGTGAAGCGGCTGTTCGGGTGCGCGGCCGGGGTCGTCGACTCGGGCGTCCAGTCGTTGCCCAGCCAGTCGATCAGGTGCGCCGGGGGATCGTCGGTCATCCCCTCCCACCAGACGTCGCCGTCGTCGGTCAGGGCCACGTTGGTGAAGATCGTGTCGTGGTCCAGGGCCTGCAGCGCGGTCGGGTTGGTCTTCATCGAGGTGCCGGGGGCGACACCGAAGAAGCCGGCCTCCGGGTTGATCGCGTACAGCCGACCGTCGTCGCCGGGACGCATCCAGGCGATGTCGTCACCGATGGTCTCGACCTTCCAGCCCGGGATTGTGGGCTGCAGCATGGCCAGGTTGGTCTTGCCGCAGGCCGACGGGAAGGCGGCCGTCAGGTGGAAGACCCGCCCGTCGGGGCCGGTGATCTTGAGGATCAGCATGTGCTCGGCCAGCCAGCCCTCGTCGCGGGCCAGCACCGAGGCGATCCGCAGCGCGTAGCACTTCTTGCCCAGCAGCGCGTTGCCGCCGTAGCCGGAGCCGTACGACCAGATCTCGTGGGTGGCCGGGAAGTGGGTGATGTACTTCTCGTCGTTGCACGGCCAGGGCACGTCGGGGCGGGCGTTGCCGTCGGCGTCGACCAGCGGGTAGCCGACCGAGTGCACGGCCGGGACGAAGTCACCGGTCTCGGCGATCAGCTTCAGCGCCTCGGTCCCGATCCGGGTCATGATCCGCATGTTGACCACGACGTACGGGGAGTCGGTGAGCTCGACGCCGAGCCGCGAGATCCGCCCGCCCAGGGGGCCCATCGAGAACGGGATCACGTACATGGTGCGGCCGCGCATCGAGCCGTCGAAGACCCTGTCGAGGGTCTGGCGCATCTCGGCCGGGTCGGCCCAGTTGTTGGTGGGGCCGGCGTCCTCCTCCTTCTCGGAGCAGATGAAGGTCCGCGACTCGACCCGGGCCACGTCGGAGGGGGTGGAGCGGGCCAGGAAGCTGTTGGGCCGCTTGTCGGGGTTCAGCGGGGTGAAGGTGCCGGAGTCGACCAGGACCTGGTTCAACCGGTCCCGTTCCGCCTCGGAGCCGTCGCACCAGACCACCTGGTCGGGCTTGGTCAGGTCAGCGACCGACTGGACCCAGTCGATCAGCGACTGGGGAGCCCCGGCAGGGGCAGTGATAGGCGCACTCATACGTCCGTCCTCCTCGATGAGGGTTTCTGTTCGGATCTCGCTGCTCATGTTAGGTGGTCGTTCGGGGAGTGGACCAGGGGGTGCCCGACCCTTCACAGCACGAAGGCCCCGCACGGTGCGGGGCCATCTGGTCTGGCGCACTCGGAGGGACTCGAACCCCCAACCTGCTGATCCGTAGTCAGCTGCTCTATCCATTGAGCCACGAGTGCTGGTCGACGAAGTGCCAGTCTAGAGCACCGCCGCCGCCTGGTCCAGCCGGTTGCGGACGGGCAGGTCGGCGCCGGTGCCTCCCCGCTCGGTCTGGCCCAGGCCGGTTCGCAGTCCTCCCGCCCTGAGAAGGAAGACCGGGGCAGCAAGCCGACCAGCCGCCGCGACGGCGGCGGCAGCCAGCAGGGTCAGCGGGCGTGCCGGGTGCTGCTCCAGACCGTGGCCCGGGTCGACAGCACCGCGGCCACCTGGCGAATCATCCGGACCACCGGGGTGGGCGCGAACTCGGGGATTCCGTCGCGGAGCCGGTTCGCCATCTCCGCGCACTGGTGGTCGGGGACCCGGGTTGCGAACGCCACCCAGAGCCGCAGCGGGACGTGCCCGAACTCCTCCAGCAGGTAGCGCGACACCGCCCCGGCGACCTCGTTCGGCCAGGGCTGCGGCCAGCTCTCGACCGCCTCCACGTACCAGTCGGGGACCAGGGTCCCGTCCTCGGCGGCGTACAGGGTCTGCTGCACCGGAGAGGCGGTCGCTACCAGCTCGGGGGAGACCCGTCCGCTCTGGAGGAGGGCGTCGGCCAGGGCCATGTCATGGTGCCGGATCGCGGCTGCCTCCAGGCCGGGACCGATCTCGTGGGCCCCCGGCAGCAGCGCCAGCCGGGAGGCGGGAACCCCGACCAGCCACTCCCAGGTGCTGGTCGGCAGCGCGGCCACGACCGCGTTCAGCCTGGCTGCGCCCAGGTCGGCGGAGTACGGGACGTCGTCGAGCCCGTCGCGGGGGTCGACCTGCTTCGGGTAGAGGGTCCGTACGTGGCCGTGGGTGACGACCACGAGCTCGGACGCCATGTCCCGGACCCGGGTGGCGAAGGACGAGTCCGGCAGCAGCGCCAGGCCGCTGCGGGCGGCCGCCCGTACGTGGCTCGACGGGTCGGTGAAGGCCATCTCCAGCAGCGACTGGTCGCGCCGCTGCGGCTTCGCGGCGATCACCGAGATAAAGGCCTCCCGCTCGTCGATCAGCAGCGACGGCCAGGAGGTGGTGACCAGCTCCCGGGCCTGGGCGGGGTCGCGCTCCCGCACCTGGGCGAGGTACTCGCGCCGCTCGGCGACCCGACCATGGGTCCACAGCCGGATGTCCGGCGGGGCTTCGATCAGCAGGGCGGGCTGTGGCTCCGGCTGGGGCCCGTTCATCAGCAGCTGCAGCGCCTCACCGATCTGGGGGTACTCCTGGGCGGCGACCGTGACGTCCTCGACCAGGCCCGGAGGCAGGTCGAGCTCGGCCTTCGCCATGGCCCGCAGGGCATTGGCGACCAGGTCAGCGATCACCGGTACCGGAACCATGCCCCGCTTGGAGCGCAGGTCGCCGAGGTGCTGGGCCAGGGCTGCGGTCAGGACCGCCGGCGTCTTTGAGGCTGGGATCCGCTCGCGGCCCAGCCGCGAGATGGAGCCCATCATGGCGTTCCAGAGCCTGCGCCGCTGAGACCGCGGGGCGGCCGGCTTGGGATCCAGCAGGTCGAACGCCGACTCGCCAGAGCTGGGGGGCTGGCCTGAGTACGGGTCGGCTGAGGCGCTGGAGGCGGGGTAGGGGTACGGCTGGGCCGAGGCGCCGGAGGCAGGGTACGGCTGGGCCGAGGCGCCGGAGGCGGGGTACGGCTGGGCCGAGGCGCTGGAGGCGGGGTACGGCTGGGCCGAGGCGCTGGAGGCGGGGTACGGCTGGGCCGAGGCGCCGGAGGCGGGGTACCCGGGCTGGGGCAGGCCGCCGGAGGCGCTGCCCAGGTGGTACGGCTGGGCCGGGTACGGGACCGAGCCCGGGGGGGCCGGGTAGCCGGGCTGGGGCCCGTACCCCGGGGCACCCTGCTCGGGCAGAGGTGCCGGGCCGGGCTGTCCCGGGTACCCGGTGGGGTAGCCCGGGTGAGCTCCGGGTGCGGTGGTCCCGGCGGGCTGGGCGGCCCGGTGGTCGCTCCAGGGGTCCTCTGGGTGGGGCCGCTGCTGGCTCGGGTCGAACGGCGAGTCCGGCTGGGTCGGGTGCCAGCCCGTCTGCGGCTGCCCAGCGTGAGCCGACGAGGCGGCCGACGGAGGCGACGGTGCTCGCTGCGGGGTCTTCTGGTGGTGGGGTCGCAGCGCCGGGTGCGGTACGGCGGAGAACGGTGGGACCGGGGCAGGGGACCAGCCCTGGGCGGGCTGGGGCTCAGGCTGTCGCGGTGCCCAGCCGGGGCCGTAGGACTGCTGAGGGGACCACCCTGGGCCCGGCTGGGTCGGGTTCGGGCCGGCCGCGGGCTGCTGGGCAGACCATCCCGGTGCCGGCTGGGTCGGGGCCGGGCCGGCCGGTGGCTGCTGAGAAGACCATCCCGGTCCGTGGTCCGGTGGCTGCTGCGGGGACCAGCCCGGGCCGGGGGCGGGCGGCTGGTCCTGCCCGGAGGCGGAGGCTGTCGGGTGGGGCCCGGCCTGACCTGTGGAGGCCGAGGGAGCCGAGGACCAGGACTCCTGGCCGGGTGCCTGGTTGGGCTGGCTGGCTGGCCCCGGCTGGCTGGGTGCTGGGCCCGTACCGGGCCGGTGAGGGGCGAGCACCCAGCTCTGACCTGGTCCGGGCTGGCCGGGCGCGGGCTCGGCGGTGCGGGAGCCACCCACGGAGGCCGAGGCCGAGGACGCCGGCAGCGAGGCGGAGGTCGAGCTGGCCGGCGCGGAGGCGGTCTGTGACGAGTACGCGGCGCTCGGGGCGCTGGGCATCCCGTAGCTGGCCGAGGCTGGGCTGCGGGGCGGGCGGTGCTCTCTCGGCTGGGCCGTCGAGGAGCTCCCCTGGGCGTCGCCGATCTGCTGCTCGAGGGTCGGGATCACCGTGTTGAACAGGGTCCCGATGTGGACTGTTGCCAGGTCGACGGTCATCGCGACGGCGACCGACTCAACCAGGACCAGGGCAGTCGCCGTCCGTACCCCCTGCTCGGTCTGGGCGTGCTGGATCAGCGCGAAGCGGTCCACATACCCGAGCGAGAGGTCCTCCAGGACTGTGTCGAGGTCGTCGATCACTCCTTGCAGCAGCTCACTCAGGCCCGGCTCTGGGTGCATCGAGTCGAGCTCGCGGGAGGTCGCCATGTCCCAGGCGATGCAGGCCAGCGGGGGCGGGTCCAGGGCCCGGATGGCGGCGGTCAGTGCGTTGTGGACCGCGGACAGGTCAACGAGCGTCATGAGACTGCCTGCCGACCGAGGTCGAGGAGCCGCGGAACCACCATCGAGACCACCGCCCCGATGCTCACCAGCGACAGGTCCACCAGCAGCAGCCCCTGCAGCGCAGCGCTGAAGCAGAGCACCACAACGAGCCGGCCCTCAGCCAGCCGGATGAGCATGGAGTCTCCGACGGGGGGCAGGATGTCGGCGCGGGCGAGCTTGGCGTCGATGGTCTCGATGAGCTCGGGGAAGAGGGCCGTTGCCTTCGGGTGCGGCTTGCGGGCCACGATCTCCAGCCCGGAGTCGGTGTCGTAGATCGCAAAGCTCAGCAGTCCCTCGCCGAACTCCGACTCAGCGTACAGAATCGCCTCTCGGAGCTTGGCGATGTGCACGTCCACGATGCCTCCGTGTTGAGGTTCCCTAAGCCGACGCACCACGGCCCGAGCTCAGTCCGTGACGGACGAGCGGCCGACGGGCCCGTGGTACTGCTAGTCGACCGTACTGCGGCGAAGAAGTCAATCGCGACGTGGGGGCTGCGGTGCTCCCCGGTAACCCCGCCACCACCTGCGAAGGTGCTGTTGACAAGGTGTTGCACGTGGTCGTCGGGGGTCGTGAGGGGGGAGAGAAGGCGCGACCGGGCAGCAGTGGAAGCCTGATCCTGCGGTCGAGGTGAGACAACCCTGTGCAGGAAGGGAGTACGCCGTGCTCAGTCCTGGCTGGTCCCGGCGGCCCGGCTGGTCTGGTTCGCGATCCGGTGGATCAGTCCGTCGCTCGGGACCGTGGCGTCGGTGGTGGTCTCGAGCACCGGGCCGATCTTGGTCCGGACCCGGTAGCGGACCCGGATGGTGTCGGGGTCGTCGGGCAGCCCGATGCTCCAGTCCAGGACCTCGACCTCGCCGATCAGCCGCTGCGCCAGGTGCATGTGCAGCTCCCACTGCAGCTGCTCACGGCCGTACCCGGTGGGGATGCCGCCGGTGGTCCGGACGATGCTCTCGGCCATCGGGACCTCGAACGCCAGGTCCGGGTTGGTCAGCGCGTCCAGGTAGGCCTGGACCGCCGCCTGGCGCTGCTCCCGGCTGGCCGGCCCAGCCGGGGCTGCCTTGCGCTCCTTGTTGCGGGCCTGGAACCGGCGGTCCACCCCGGTGATGGTCTTGGAGACCACGTACCCGATGCCGCTGGCCAGCGCAAAGCCTCGAAGTGCACCCACGATCATGAGAAGCAGTGTACGGACGGGCCCAGCCTCCCCGGCGGTTTCGCTGGGCTGCCCTCGTGCTACTTCGCTCTGGCCAGAGCCTGGCGACGCCTCGCTCAGGATCGCGATCTCGCGGGCGCCGATCCCGTGCTGCCGCGCCACCTGTGCCCAGGAGTTCACGCAGCGACCCGGCCAGCTCGGTGCCCGCTGCCTCGGCCGTCAGCCCGCAGTCCGCCGCCACCGCATCCGCATCAGCATGCGCCCCGACAAGGAGTGGGGCATCGCCGAGACCATCATCACCATGCTCCCCGAGCCCACCCGCCTCTACTACGCCGCCCCGTACGGCTACCGCCACGAAGGCCGCCTCGGACCCGTCCCACCACCAGCAGACGGCGCCAGGCTCTACGGCGGCCTCGCAGCGAGCGGCGTCCTCTTCCTGATCCTGTACATCCTCCTCCTCACACGCCCTTGATGCTCACGGAAGAGACAGAAGAGAGTGAACGTTGCCGCCCTGCTGGAAGCATCCCCCAGGATGGCTGCTTTGCCGACGCTGCCGCGCGATGGGCACCTTGGGGTGGCGGCCGCCCTGACACGGGCGGCATCCCTGACCGGAGTCAGCGTTGAGTCGCCTCACGAGGAGCCGGAGGTCTTGAGCGACGTGCAGTCGGCGCAGCGACTGCTCGCCGCGGCCGTTCTCGTGTTGCGTGAGACTCCCCAATCAGGCGCCCTGGCGACTCTCGGCGAGGAGGCTTCGATCTCTGAGATCCTCGCCTTGTGCGCAGCCAACCGCCCGCCTCACGTCGTCCTGCAGGGGCGCCGGCCCGTCGACCTGGCGCGCTCCTTCCGGTTCAGCGACGGCGAGATCGAGCGCTTAGCCCAGTGGAGCAACGAACCCGTCTTCGCGATCCGCGACCTCATCGACTACGACGGCGACGAACTCATCCTCAACACCATCGTCCCGTCGCCCGATGTGTTCGCCGCCGCAGCAGCCGAGTGGACCGGCACTGGGACCTCGGCGGTGTGCGTGACCGCCAGCTGCTACCTCGACGCCGCTTGGCAGCGCACCTGGCTTCCCGCGCTGACCGCGTGGCCGGTTGTGGTGCTGGTCGACATGGGGCTGTCCGGGATGCTCGGGGCGGGGCGGCTGCTCGGCGACACCGAGGAGGTACACGGAACCTATGTCGGTATAGGGTCCGGTGTGCTCAGCGCCCTCGCCTGGCACGTCGAAGGGCATCCCCACGTCATGCTGGCGCTTGGGGATGATTTAACGGTGCAACTTATCGCCGGGCAGTTGAGGGACCTGCTGGGGTCTCGGCTACACCTGCGGGACTCCGATTGAAGGCAATGGATGGACGCGCTGACCGCCGTCACCTCGAACATCCTGGCCACCGAGCATGCCCTGCGCTACGACGGCGGAGGCCAGGGAGTGCGACGCCCCCCCTAATAGTAGGCTCATGCCAAGCAACGTCGAAGGAGCAGCCCATGGAACACACCCGGACTCTGGTCGAGCTGGTCGAGATGCTAGAGATCCCCGACGACATTGATCGTGTCTGGTTCACGGACTCTTTGCTTCGGCCACTCGGAATTGAGCCGGAGAGTCGGCTCGGCGAACTTTGTGAGGATGCCTTCCTCGACGCCGTTTCAGACGGCGACGACGTCTTCCATATGCGTCCCGGAGGCTGGCGTATAAACCTGAGCGGCGGGGCGACGAAAGCAGTGCTCGTGGCCGTACTTCTAGCTGCTGCGCTGTTCTTCAGCGGTGCTGACGACATCCCACTCGAATTGCTGCCGGCGGTGATCCCGCTGCTCGTCGATGTTGAACGAGCCCGCCTCAGCCGCCAGGACCAGGAACTGCTCATCCCTCTCCACATCGCCTCAAACGGGGTGACCGACATAGCCCTGCGCCACGAAGGCCTCTACAACCGGCTCGATCCCGCCGTGCGAGAGCAGCTCAACTACGGCGATTTCGTCGCTTTTTGCGAGCGGCTAATCCAGGCCGGGTACGCCGACGACGCCGGATACGGTGAAGTGCGGATGCGCCCCGCCGACGACCCAGCATGGTTGAGGATCACGTGGCTTTGACCAGCCCGCTGCGGTTCGGGTGTGAGCATGAAGGATTCCTCGCGGCCCAGGACCGCACGCTGCTTGGCTCGTTCGACGGTCGTGACACCCGTGATCTCCACGCCTATGCGGTGCCTGCGGGAGATGCTCAGCTGCTGGTCTCCCTCCACGAGCACGTCCACCACGAGTTTCAGTGGTCGACGGCGTGGGGCCTGGTCGCGGCGATGTCGGGACTCCTGGCGGCGGCGGGGGTAGACGCGCAGCGGCTAGGGGCCGTCGCGGCACGGGCGAACCGGAGGGCCAAGGAAGTGCACGAAGTGTTCGCCACGACCCTCAGCGTCGGGGCCCTCGGCGTCGAGCGTGGCCGGGCCCTCCTCAGCGACAACCAACGCTACCTCCGATACCTTCAGCGCGGCCTGGCCCTCGGCGGGGATGACTTGGCGTGGCCGTGGCAGTTCCGGGAAACGGCGATCAGGGCCATCCTCGTGTGCCTCATGCAGCCTCGTGAACTGCTCGATGTCGCCGCCCGCGGGTTCGAGGCGGTGACCCGCCGGGATGTGGGCCAGATCACGGGACCCGACGGACGACTCGCCCGGGTCCGCAACACCGGCGACTGGTGGCACGCGGCGTTCGAGGAGCTGATCCGCCTCTACCCGGCACGCGGCGGCGACGCTGGCGGGTCGCAAGGACGGGCTCTTACTACTAATGACGAGAGTGGCACCGAGCGGCTCAAGGCGTTCGAGGAAACCATCCTTATCCCACGTCTGACCGAGGTGGCGCGGACTCAGCTCGAGGCGATGGGGATTGCTTGTCTCGACGATGCCGAATCACGCCACCTCATGGAGACCCTGGGAGCTTCCTTTCAGCTGTTGGCCCCTCCCGAGTGGCGAGTCGAGTTGTTGACGAAGCGCAGGCCGTTCGTCGAGGAGCCGCTCGTAGCCGAGCGCGAACGGATCCTCATACACGACGTGCCCGCTGTTGCCGAGATCTCGGAACTCGACGAGGCTGACCGAGCGCGCTTCATTTGGCACGATGCCGACGGTCGCGCTGTCGTTCTCTGCACGGTGCTCACCGGGGAGGCGCTCGCGACGCAGTTCGGGCTGGTCGACCTTGCGAACGTACCAGCCGTGACCTGCTTGGCGGGAAGCCCTCACGTTGACGAGGCCGGTCGTCGGCATGTTCCGCTTGCGTTACTCCTGTCGCCGATAACCCCGAGGGCGGTATGCGAGGCCTTCACGACGATGCCGGTCCTTGTGCTCGCCTCACTGAAGTCGTTGCGCCTCCCGGAGTACAACGAGCAGCTGCTGGGCGTCGAGCAAAGCTTCGTTCTTATTGACCTGCCGCTCTCATCGCAGGTCGCATGGTGGGTGGCTGAAGGAAAGACGGTGCGCTGTGCCGTCCTCGACCTTAGATCCGAGCAAGGCATCAACCTCCTGATGCTAGCCCTCGAGGAATTGCCCGGGGTGTGGTTTCTGTGCTTCCGCAGTGCCGCTGGCCTGGGTGAACTCGCACAGTTGGTGGATCGCCATCCCGGTAGGTTCGTACCCGGCCTCAGCCTTGACGCAGGCACGCTTCGGGACGTGGGTGTAGTCTGCTCCTGGCTGTTGTCCGCCTGGTGGCGCTTCCAAGAGTTGGAGGAAGTGCGCCACGACTGTGGGTAGTCACCTCCTGCATCATCGTGCGTTTCAGCGGAGCGCCGTGGCCCCGTTCGTTGCCAGCGTCGCCTCGGTCGGACAGACGGGCCTGACTTGGACCTCTCGGACCTGACTTGTCGTACTTTAGTGACCCATGGCTCGAGCCGTAGGCTGGCACCTGTGCCCGGCGGACGAAGTCACAGCCCGAACTCAGCCATCACCTCAGCGTGCGGTGTCCTCGGCTCCCCTCGCGCCGCGGCAGCAGCGCGGATATCTGCCTGGTCTTCAAGAGCCTGAACCGCTCGGTCGAAGAAGTCCGGGGAGACCAGGACCGCCCGGCGACCGACCCCCCGAGAGGTGATCTCGACCGGCTCCCGCTGGGCGATCGCCATGTAGTCGCTCTGATGGCTACGGAACTGAGACAAGGTCACCGACTTCACACGACTACCGTACAACATGTACAAGTTGTCGTGCCCTGCCGCGGCCCGGCACGTCCGTACCGGTGGTCAGAAGGCGGTATAGCCGCCGTCCAGGACCACGATCGAGCCGGTCATGAAGGAGGCCGCGTCGGAGGCCAGGAAGACGACCGCGGGGGCGATCTCCTCGGGCATCGCGAACCGCTGCTGCGGGGCGTCCTCGATCCAGTAGCGCTGGAACCGGGGCTCGTGGACCGGGGACATCTCGGTCTTCACGTACCCGGGAGCGACCGCGTTCACCCGGACGCCGTGCGGCGCCCACTCGGCCGCGAGCGACCGGGTCAGGTGGTGCACTGCGGCCTTCGAGGCGTTGTACGCCGGCTGCATCTGCGGCCGGTTCACGATGAAGCCCGACATCGAGCCGATGTTGACGATCGACCCGGCGCCCTGAGCCACCATCCGCCGCCCGGCGGCCTGCGAGACCCGCCACAGGGCCCGCAGGTTGGTGTTCATCACCAGGTCCCACTCCTCGTCGGTGACCTCCAGCGCGTCACGGTGGACGCAGGCACCGGCGTTGTTCACCAGGATGTCGAGCCGTCCGTGCCAGTCGGTGGCCTGGGCCACCACCTGCTCGGGCCCGTCGTCACTGGCCAGCTCACCGAGCACCACCAGCGCCTCACGGCCGGCGGCCCGGACCGCGGCGGCGGTCCGCTCAGCGTTCTCCTGGTTGCGCCCGTGCACCACCACATCGGCCCCGGCCTCGGCCAGGGCCACCGCGAACGCGGCCCCCAGGCCCCGCCCGGCACCGGTGACCAGCGCCGTCTTGCCCTTCAGCTGGAACGTGTCCAGAACAGTCATCAGGTGGTCCTTTCTTGCCGGGGGCGCGCCGGTCGGCCTGGCGCGCCCCACGACGGTCAGATCATTCCGGCCTTCTTGTACATGTCCACGTACTGGGTGGCGTTCTCCTTCGTGATCACCGGGTTGCCGATGTCGTCGGTGATCTCGGTCTTCTCATCCTTGAGCAGCGCGTGGACCGACTTCATGAATCGCCAGGCAGGCCTCCAGGGTGCTGTCCCCGCCGTACGCCTGGATCCCGGCGAAGCCCGCCTTGCCCTTCACCGCCTCCAGGGCCCCGGTCGCCATCATGTCGTTCATCGAGATGACCGCCTTCACGCCCGGGTGCGCCAGGGACCAGTCCTCCATCAGCTTGAGGGCCTCGTCCTTGTTCCAGTTCGCGATGTTCTCACCGACGCTCGGGAGTCTAGCCACCGCTTTCCGACCCGGGAAGAGGGCGGGGCGAAGTCACTCACCAGCCGGACACACGACGACCAATCCCCTGGCCAAAGCGGGGTATCACGAATCAATCCCGACGGCCCCGAGCGCCGCTGCGAGTCGGTTCTGGCAGCCACCCCTGGCGGGCAGCAGCCGGTACCGCGACGTGGGGACTACTTGGTGGACATCAGCGGAAGGCCAAGCTCCTCGATGAGGAGAGGGTTCTCACCCTTCTCGTAGCGGACCACGCCAGGCGTCTTGACCTCAGGGTCGCGCAAGGCGTAGTAGACCATCTCGCCGGGGGACTCCACCCGGAGCAGGTCGCGCATGGTGGCGATGAACCGGTCCCTGACCACGCGCAGCTCGGTGCTGGACGCGGGCAGTGGGGTGTTCGTGCACCAGGCATCGCCCATCATCGGGCACCGGTTCCAGCCCAGGGCCTCCATGGCAGCCTCTCTGTCGCCCTCCAGCCGGTACTCCTCCTGCAGGTACAACGTGATCAAGGACTCATGGAGCTGGCCGTCCTCGGTCGACAGGGAGATCGAGCGGTAGTCCCCGATCTCGGGCATCTCAATCGACAGGTGCACACGGTCCTTCATGGTCATCAGCACACGGAGCAGCCGGTCCCCGAACTCCTCCCAGGTCATGTCCGGACGGGCCCCAGTCCCCCGGACCCGGTCCACCTGCTGCTTCAGCAGCCGGCTCAGCCGGTTCCCCACTCGTACCACGCCATCAGCCACTCCCCCCAGAGCTCGACCTGTACGCATCTAGCCTTGCCGTACCGCGGTCCCGATGCAAGCTCAGCGCCCTGCGGCCGAGTCCCACGAAGCCTTGCAGCCCCGGGTCAGTCGATCGCCGGCGCCGACCTGCCCGGTGACGAGGCCGACGGGCTGCGGGCCCTGTGGTCCAGGGGCCAGCGGGATCTGGTTGTAGCCCCAGTGGCAGAGGTGGGGTGTGCTGTCGATGAGGAGCTGGGGTGCGGTGGTCCTAAGGAACGGGTTCGGCGACTCGGCCAGGACCAGGGTGAGCATGCCGGTGCTGGGCCAGGGGGTGCTGGGGTTGGCGAAGTCGCTCATCGGGGTTCTCCTGGGGACGCTGTCACGGAACCGGGCACGCTGCCCAGCCTAGGCGGAAGAGTCGACCGGGCTGACGCTGAACACCGGTCCACGGCGGTCGGGGGCGAGGGCCATCGTCGGTGAGCAGGTGACCTCGCTGAACGCGGGCGTGACCCTCCCAGCCACGCCCCTGCGAGGTCCTGGCGCAGCGCTGAGGGTTACCCCTGTGGTGGACGTTGTTGACTGCCGGGCTGGGTCGGCGAGCAAGGTACACCTCAGAGCCCCGGTGGCCCTGCTTCACCCGGCGAGTGGCAGCATGGTGGGGTGCGGAGGCGAGTTGTGGTCCTGGTCGCTGTCATCGCCCTGGCGGTGGTCGGCTGCGGGGCGTGGCTGCTGTGGCCCCGGGGGTACGAGCGGGTCGACACCCCCCTGATCGAGCTTCGGGTAGGGCAGACACGCACTCTCCACCTGGGCTCCGAGCGCTCGGTCCCGTACCAGCACCGGGTGGTCGCGGTGGACGGTGAGTCCGTGACCGCCCAGATCGTCGTGCGGGGGCTGTCGCCGCTGGAGCGGCTGCGTCCGAGAGCGTCGGCCCCAGGCAGCGCCACCGGCGAGGTCGGGCTGCGCGTTGAGGGGCGGTCGGCCGGCACCGCGACGGTAACCACCGCCCTGTGCCGCCGCGGCGAGAACCGCTGCCAGAAGCCGCTGCAGGAGACCGTCTGGTACCTGGTCATCCGCTGACCGAGGGCAGGGGGACCTCCACCTCGCGGGTGCCGGTCTCGACCAGGGTCGCCGTACCCGAGCTCAGCTCGGCCAGGTGCGTCCGCAGCCAGGCGTCGTCGTCGCAGCAGACCGTGAGCCGGACCTGAGCCCCGTACTCGGAGGAGACCTGGGCGCCGCGGGCTGCGAGGTCGCTCAGCAGCCGGCCGGCGACGCCATGGTCGACGGTTGTCGACCACACCGTACGGGTGACCGGCCGCACCCGGGGTGTGCCGGCCAGCACCTGCGCCGCGGCCTGCCCGTACGCGCGGGCCAGGCCGCCGGTGCCGAGCTTCACCCCGCCGAAGTACCGGCTCACCACAACCACCGCGTCCCCCAGGGCTTCGGCGTGCAGCGCCGCCAGGATCGGGGCACCGGCGGTGCCGGCCGGCTCCCCGTCGTCGGAGAAACGCTCCACCGGGTTCGCGTCCGGCAGCGACACCACGAACGCCGAGCAGTGGTGCCGGGCCTGCGGGTGGCGCCGTCGCGCTCCGGCGACCACCTGCCGCGCGGTCTCCTCATCATCAGCCCTGGCCAGATGGGCATGAAAGACCGAGCGCCGGACCTCCAGCGACAGCTCGGTGGTGTACCCGGACGGCAGCCGGGTCAGGCCAGCCAGAGCGACTCCCAGGCCGTGGTCTGCGCCTGGCGCTGGGCCTCGGTCGCCCGGTCGGGGATAACCACGGTCCACAGCAGCCCCTGCTCCTGGGCCACGTCAACCACGGTGTGCTGCACCTCCGCCTGCTGGGACCCGCCCTGGCTGCGGTAGTGGACGGTCGTGGTCGCCCGCCCGCTCGGGTGCCCGTGCACCGTCGGTCCCGGCTCGGCTGACGCTGGCTCGTGGCTCAGGTCTGGAACGTTCCGGTAGAGCAGGGCAGCCATCTGCTGGCTGATCACCCCGGCCGTGGTCGGCAGGTCGCTGCTCAGGTAGGTCCGCGTCGAGAACGTGCCCAGCAGAACCGCGGCCGGCCACCAGTACGCGGAGTCCTCCCAGCCGGGCGTCCGGTCGAAGCCGACGACGTTGGCGTGAAGCACCGACTGGAGGCCCTTGCCCTCAGCGAGCGACCACCCCTGGGGCAGCTGTGCTGACATCTGCGTGCTCCACCGCACCACCCCGGTGGGCTCGGCCTCCAGGCTGGTCGAGCCGGTCCCGCGGCGTACCAGCCCCAGCGCCGACGGCCAGGACGCCGCCGCAGCCTCTCGGTCCTCACGGACCAGCCAGTGGCCCCACAGGCCCAGCCCGGTCGCAGCGGCTAGGGCAGCCCCCGCGCCGAGCAGCGCCCGCCGGGCCCAGACCGGCGACAGCGGCTCGACCGGCGCCACCGTCTCGACCGGTCCTGGCGGCGGGTACCCGGCTTCGGCTGTCTCTGCTTGCCAGGCAGTCCAGGACTGCCCGTCCCACCAGCGCAGCGGCATGGTCCGCTCCGGGTCCGGGTACCAGCCGGCGGGCATCTCAGGCACGCTGCCGAGCATAGGGGCTGATGCGGCCGGCGTCCGGATGCTGACCGCTGTCTGACGCGGTGGGCCCGCATCGGGTACGGTCGCAGCATCCAGCACCGGGAGGAGGGGCAGCCCATGAGTGACCTGCTGCTCGTCCTGGGCCTTGAGCCGCAGATCTGCCTCGCGTGCTGCACCTGTCACTGTCGGCCGAGCGCTCGGCTGTAGTGGCGTCCCGGAGCCCAGCTCCGTGATGCGCTGAGCGCTCCACTCCGTCCGTACCCTTCAAACGAACAGGACCTTGCATGCCCATTCTCGACAACATCACCCAGGCGGTCGGCGGCACCCCGCTGGTGAAGATCAACCGGCTCCCCGGCGCCGAGCAGGCGACCGTGGCCGTCAAGCTGGAGTTCTACAGCCCGGCCAGCTCGGTGAAGGACCGGATCGGGGTGGCGATCATTGACGCCGCCGCCGCGTCCGGGGCGCTCCAGCCCGGCGGCACGATCGTCGAGGGCACCTCCGGCAACACCGGGATCGCGCTCGCCATGGTCGGCGCGGCCCGCGGGTACCACGTGGTGCTGACGATGCCCGAGTCGATGTCCCAGGAGCGGCGGGCGCTGCTGCGCGGGTACGGGGCGGAGCTCGTCCTCACCCCGGCCTCGGAGGGGATGCGCGGCGCAGTCCAGAAGGCCGAGCAGATCGCCGCCGAGCGGCCGGGCGCGGTCCTGGCCCGCCAGTTCGAGAACCAGGCCAACCCCGACATCCACTACCGCACCACCGGCCCGGAGATCTGGGACGCCACCGGCGGCGCGATCGACATCCTGGTCTCCGGGATCGGCACCGGCGGCACCATCACCGGTAGTGGGCGCTACCTCAAGGAGCGCAAGCCGGAGGTACGGCTGGTGGCGGTCGAGCCGGAGGAGTCCCCGCTCCTGTCCGGCGGCACCCCCGGGCCGCACAAGATCCAGGGCCTCGGCGCGAACTTCGTCCCGAGCGTGCTGGACCGCGAGCTGTACGACGAGGTCCGTACCGTCAACATCGCTGAGGCGGTCGCGGTCGCCCGCTCGATGGCCACTCAGGAAGGAATCCTGGCCGGGATCTCGTCGGGCGCGATCCTCAAGGTCGCCCTGGACCTGGCCCGGGAGCCGCAGAACGCCGGCAAGACCATCGTCGCGATCACCTGCGACTTCGGAGAGCGGTACCTGTCGACGCTCCTTTTTGAGGGCCTGGTCGACTGACGCTCCCGGTCACGCGGCGCCGCAGACTCCCGTCTGCGGCGCCGTGGTGTGCCGATAGTCATCTGGATCGTGGCCCGGCCGGGCTGCGGCGTCTACGATCAGGCTCTGGGGACATGCTCCAGACTCGCACTCGCAGACAGGGGTGATGATGAACCCGCTTCTGAAGTCTAGGATCGACCGTGTCTTTCAGGCCTACGCTGAGTGGTGGAAGGAGGGTCCGATCCCGCCCGCTACCGAGGAGCAGGTCAGCCGGGTGGCGGACTGGTTCGCGGCTCACCACCCGGGCCAGCTCCCCAGCGACCTGGCCGACTTCTGGAGAACCGCCAACGGCATTGACCTTGACGGGTACGTGCTGTGGGCCACCGACCGGCGGGACCGGATGTCGGGCATCGTTGACGTCAATGAGCTGTACATCGACGACTTCCCGGAGTACTTCTTCCTGGGCAAGTCCGACGATATCTGGATGTACGCCTACAACCCCGAGGCCCGCAAGTTTCGCATCCTGGCGATGTTCGAGTTCGACACGGTCGAGGCCGAGTTCGACACCTTCGACGAGCTCGCCATCCGGGTCCTCTCCGACGCGATGCAGCCAGTGGGGCTCGAGTGACAGCGTCGCATCCGCTCAGCAGAGCTTCTGCTCTTCATTCCGGGCTTGCCGGGATCATGCCCTCGCCACTGGGGTGCCGGTCTGACCGCACGTCTCAGCCCGTGCGCCGCCGGGTGGGAGCCAGCCGGCGCCGGTAGCCTGTGGGCCGTGCTCGGCTACTTCGGACCAGAGGGGACATTCACCCACCAGGCGCTGCTCAGCCTGGGGCTCGAGGAGGAGGCCGCCCCGTACCCGACGGTAGCGGCAACCTTGGACGCAGTCCGCGACGGAACGGTCCGGGCCGGGCTGGTCCCGATCGAGAACTCGGTCGAGGGCGGGGTCACGGCGACGCTCGACAGCCTGGCCCGCGGCAAGGCGCTGATGATCGTGCAGGAGGTGCTGCTGCCGGTCCAGTTCGGCCTGTACGGGCGGGCCGGGTCGGTGCTGGCCGAGGTACGGCGGGTGATCACCCACCCGCACGCCGCCGCCCAGGTCCGCGGCTGGCTGACGAGCCGGCTGCCCGGCGCCGAGGTCACCGAGGCCGGCTCCACCGCCGGCGCCGCCAAGACCGTCGCCGACCCGGGGTCCGGCTTCGACGCGGCGGTCTGCGCCCCGATCGCCGCCGAGCTGTACGGGCTGAGCCCGCTGGCCTCTGAGATCGCCGACAACCCCGACGCAGTGACCCGGTTCGTGCTGGTCACCCGGCCGGCCCCGCCGGCACCCAAAACCGGCTACGACAAGACCAGCCTGGTCGCGTACCTGCGCGAGGACCGCTCCGGGGCGCTGCTGGAGATCCTGGAGCAGTTCGCCTCCCGCGGGGTGAACCTGTGCCGGATCGAGTCCCGCCCCACCAAGGAGCGGCTCGGCTCGTACTGCTTCTCGATCGACGCCGAGGGGCACCTGTCGGAGGCCCGGATGGCGGAGTCGCTGATGGGGCTGCACCGGATCTGCAAGCGGGTCGACTTCCTCGGCTCCTACCCGCGCGCCGACCGGGTCGAGCCGACCGTGATGAAGGGCTTCCGCGAGAGCGACTACGCCAAGGCCGCCGAGTGGCTGCGCAGGCTCGGATGACCTGGATCGACCTGCCGGGGACCGCGAACCTGCGCGACGTAGGCGGCCTGGTCACCAGCGACGGCCGTACGGTGCGCAGCGGCCGGCTGCTGCGCTCAGCGAACCTGGAGCAGCTCGACGACCAGGGCCTGGCCCGGCTGCGCGACGAGCTCGGCGTCAGTGACGTGATCGACCTGCGCTCCGACTCCGAGCGGGCCAAGGCCGGGCCGCCCCGGGCGCTGGCGGCCGGGATCCGGGTGCACCCGCTCGACCTGCACCAGCCGATGCCGAGGCACCTGGTGGGCACGCTGCTGCCGTGGCAGCACGAGCCGGGGGAGGGGGACCTGGCCGACCTCTACCTCACCTACCTGGACCGGCCCGACAGCCTGCTGGCCGCGCTGCGGGTGATCGCCGGCGCGCCGGGCGCGACCCTGGTCCACTGCGCCGCCGGCAAGGACCGCACCGGCACCGTGGTCGGGATCGCGCTGCTGACGGTCGGGGTCCCGCGTGACACGGTGGTCGCCGACTACGCCCTGTCCAACGAGCGCCTCGACGAGGTGACCGAGCTGCTGCTGCGTGACCCGGTGTACGCGGTGAACCCGGTCACCGGGCGCCCGGTACGGGCGGCCGCGACCCCCGGCTCGATGCTCGAGGCCTTCTTCGACCGGATCGACGCCCGCCGCGGCAGCCTCGCCCAGTGGCTCGGCAGCCAGGGCTGGAGCAGCGCCGACACCGAGGCCCTGAAACAGAGTCTCACCTAGCCAGGGCCGGTTAGCTGGCGTGCTCAAGCCTCCAGCGCTCGTAGTGGTCGAGCACGTCGTGGGCGACCTGGTCAACCGACCAGTCCATCACGTCGTACCCGACCCTGCCCCGCAGCCGGACCTCCAGGCGGTGGGTGACGTCCTCGGCCTCGTTCAGGCCCGCCCCGTACGCGGCGGCGGGGGCCTCGATCACCCGGACCTGGTAGCGGAAGGCGCGCCGGCCCTGGACCGGCTCGGCGTCCAGCGGCGGGTCGAGCGGCTGGTCGCTCGGGTCGGTGACCAGCAGGGTGGCCCGGGCCAGGCAGGTCCGGTCCTCGTCGGGGTCGCTGACCTCCTCGCCCTCGACCACGACCCGCGTCTCCAGCGACTGGTTGCTGAGCTCGTCGGCGACGGCCTGCAGCGCCGGCACCACCCGCGACCTCAGGGCCCGCAGCGCCTGCGCCGGGGTCACCGAGTCGAAGGTGTGGGCCAGCCGGTCGCGCCACGACACCCGCCGCAGGCTGGCCGCCGTACCGGCGGCCCGCAGCACCCCCACCCGCAGCGCCTCGCTGCGCGCCAGGGCCTCGGTCTGCTCGTCCCGCAGCGCCCGGTACAGGCAGATCGCGATCAGCACCATCGCGAAGCTGAACGGCAGCGCTATCACCAGGGTCGCCTGCTGCAGGATCCCGATCCCGCCGGCCAGCAGCATCGCGATCGTGAGGATCCCGGTCAGGGTGGCCCAGAAGATCCGCAGCCAGCCGGCCGCGTCCTCACGCTCGCCCTTGATCCGGCTGGACAGGTTCGCCATCACCAGCGCGCCGGAGTCGGCGGAGGTGACGTAGAACAAGATCCCGACGAACAGCGCCAGCGCGATCACCGCGGTGCTGCCCGGCAGCCGCGCCAGCAGCAGGTACAGCCCCTGCTCCGGCGCGGCGGCGGTCTTCTCGGCGAAGTCCGCGGCTCCGGAGCGGATCAGGTCCAGGGCGCTGTTACCGAAGGTCGAGACCCACATCACCACGTACGAGAAGGGCAGCACCAGCGACCCGATGATGAACTGCCGGATCGTGCGGCCCCGCGAGATCCGCGCCAGGAACATGCCGACGAAGGCACCCCAGGTGATCCACCAGGCCCAGAAGAACAGGGTCCAGCCGTTGAGCCAGGCCTCGGGCCGCTCGTACGCGTAGGTCTCCAGCGTCAGCCGCGGGAACTGGGTGATGAAGTCGCCGACCGAGCCGACCAGGGCGTCCAGCAGAAAGGCCGGTCTTCCCGTGACCAGCACCCACAGCGCCAGCCCCATCGCCAGCAGCACGTTGATGTTCGACAGCACCCGGACACCCTTGTCGACACCGGTGGTGGCCGAGATCGTCGCGATCACGACGCTCAGCACGATGAGGGCGACCTGGGCAGGAGGCCCCTGCCGGACCCCGAACAGGATGTTCAGGGCGACTCCCAGCTGGACCACTCCGACCCCGAGCGAGGCCGCGATGCCGAAGACCCCGCCGACCAGGGCCGCGGTGTCGACCACATCACCCATCCAGCCGTTGACCCGGTCCCCGAGCAGGGGCCGCAGCGTCGAGCGGACCGCCAGCGGCTCGCGGCGCCGGTACGCGAAGTAGGCCATCGCCATGCCCATGATCGAGTACAGGCCCCAGCCCGAGATGCCGTAGTGGAACAGGGTGAGCACGATCGCGTTCCGGGCCGCCTGCGGGGTCTGCCCCGGGCCGGTCGGCGGGTGCAGGTACTGCGCCACCGGCTCGGCGACGGCGAAGAACATGATCCCGGTCCCGATGCCGGCGGCGAACAGCATCGCCGCCCAGGAGAAGGTCGAGTAGTCCGGGGTCGAGGTGTCCGGACCGAGCCGGATCCGCCCGTACCGGGTCAGGGCCAGCACCGACACGAAGATCAGGGCCGCGGTCAGCAGGGCGATGTAGAACGAGCCGAACCAGCGCCCGGCCCAGGCGACCGCGGCGTCGAAGGCCGCCTGGACCGCGGTCGGCGAGACGAAGGCCGCCCCGGCCACGGCCGCGATGACCGCCGCCGAGGCCACCAGCACCGCCCAGTTGACCGGGTGCCCGCTGGGGGCGCTCTTCTCCGGGGGTGTCAACGATGTCGTCACGTGCTTCCTCTCTGCGACCGCCTCGCGTGGTAGGTCCAGCACCGCTCGGTCCCGGCGCAGCGCGGACCGGGACACCCCCGGCGGGGGCTAGCAGACCCGCCCACATAGCGCCCCGGCGCAGCGCGGACCGGGACACCCCTGGGCGAGCGGGCCTGGCCTTACCGTAGGGCGGGAGGGGTCAGGGGTGGCCCCCTGGGTGAGCACCAGCCTGCTCAGCCTGGCCTCAGCGGGGCAGCATCACGGTGAGCCCGCCCGGGACCACCTCGGCCTCGAAGCGGCGGGTCCGGCCGGCCGCGTCACCGTCGAGCTGGTACTCGACCGGATCGTCGACCTCGAAGACCACGTGCCTGCCCTGCGCGTACTCCAGCGGCTCGACCTGGGCGCCGCCGAGCAGGCCGGAGGCGACCTTCGCCCAGTCGGTGACCGAGGTCGGGCTGCCGATCAGCACGTCGAGCAGGCCGTCGTCGGCGGTCGCGCTGGGAAAGATCCGGATTCCGCCCTGCAGCGTGCCGACGTTGCCGACCAGGGCCAGCAGGGCGGAGCGCTGCAGCGGCTCGCCGCCGTCCACGGTGACCGTCACCGGGTACGGGTGGGCACCCAGCTGCTGCGCCGCGGCGAGGAAGTACGCGGCCGAGCCGACGAGCTTCTTCAGCTCCGGGCGGGTGTCGCTCATCACCTTGGCATCGACTCCCATCCCGCTCATCACCAGGAAGTGCTCGCAGCGGTCGTCGGTGGTGAACCTCACCACGTCGACCGGGGTTGCCTGGCCGGAGAAGGCTACCTCGAAGGCCCGCTGCTCGTCGCGGGAGACACCGAGGTTGCGGGCGAAGAGGTTCCCGGTGCCGGCCGGGATCAGCCCGACCGGGATCTGGGTCCCGACCAGCTCGGAGCACACCACCCGTACGGTGCCGTCGCCGCCGGCCACCAGCACCAGGTCGGCCTGCTTGGCGATGGCGTCGCGGGCCATCTGGTAGCCGGGGTCGTCGATCTCGGTCTCCAGCCACAGCGGCGGCTTCCAGCCGCGGTGGCGCAGCTCGTACTCGACCCGCTTGCGGAAGAGGTCGAAGCTGGGGACCTTGGCTGGGTTGTAGATGATCGCGGCTCGCTTGTCGACGTGCTCGCGGGGCCGGTCGGCCATCCCCAGCGACTCGGCGATGGTGTGCTCGCCGGCCAGGAGCAGCGCCGTGTACACCACGGCCGCGCCCAGCGCGCTGCCGCCGATGACCTGGGAGACGGTGTGGTGCCGCATCAGCCAGCGGTCGGCCGCTACGGCGAGCAGGAACAGGCCGCCGCCGGTACGGATCAGCCACAGCCGCAGCGCTGAGCGGCGGGCCGCGGTGGCGATGGTGAGCACCGTCACGGTCAGGATCATCGCCTCCACCATGTGGTTGGAGGGGTAGGCGTAGCCGTGGTACGAGATCGCCTGGTCAAACGGGGACGGGACCCGAGGGTGGCGCAGCACCGCCTTCACCAGCGAGCCGACCACCCAGCCGAAGGAGGCCACCACCAGGGCCCCTGCCAGTCGCCGCAGCCGCCGCTGGTACGCCCAGGCGGCGATCCCGAGCACCACCGCGACCGTGACCACCGGGTGCGAGACCAGCGAGAACGCGCTCAGGACCTGCCCGAGCGTGCTCACCGGGTCGAGCCAGGGTGCGGCGAGCGCGCGGTCCAGCCCGTCCAGCTGCCGCTGCGCCGCCAGGACCGTCCAGAGCCCAAAGAACCCGGTCCAGCCGGCCGCGACCAGCCAGGACAACTGTTGTCGGCGTTCCTCCATGCCGCTCATTCTCACACCGGCGCGGGGGCCCCTGCTGGACCACCCGCCCCGCGGGGGCAGCCCCGGCCGGGTGTGAGCGCCACGGCCGGGGCGGTCGGGAGAGCTACCTCAGCGGCTCGAAGCGGGCCTGGAAGAAGCGCAGGTACCTCGGCTCGAAGACCATCCTCAGCCCCGTGGCCTGCTCCCGCTGCTCGAAGCAGGACTTCACGCTCTCGGCGACCACGTCCAGGTGGGCCTGGGTGTACACCCGGCGCGGGATCGTGAGCCGGGTCAGCTCCAGCGCCGGGTGGTGGTTCTGCCCGTCGGCCGCGCCCGGCAGAGACGATCCCCCTCTCCATCGAGCGAACCCCGGAGTCCAGGTACAGGTTCGCCGCGAGCGTCTGCGACGGGAGCTGCTCCTGGTCCAGGTGCGGGTAGAAGGCCCGCGCGTCCAGGAAGACCGCGTGCCCGCCGACCGGCTTCACGAACGGCACACCCCACTGGTCCAGCAGCTCGCCCAGGTAGCGCACCTGGCCGACGCGGGAGCGCATGTAGTCCAGGTCGAGCGACTCCTCGATCCCGATCGCCATCGCCTCCATGTCCCGCCCGGACATGCCGCCGTACGTGTGCAGCCCCTCGTACACGACCACCAGGTTGCGGATCTCCTGGAACAGGTCCTCGTCGTTGGTGGCGACCCAGCCGCCGATGTTGACCAGGTGGTCCTTCTTGCCCGACATGGTGGCGCCGTCGGTGTACGAGCAGAGCTCGCGCAGCACCTGCGGCAGCGGCGTGTCCGCGTACCCCTCCTCCCGCTCGATGATGAAGTACGCGTTCTCCACGGCCCGGGTAGCGTCGAGGTAGACCTTGATGCCGTACCTGTTGGTCAGCTCCCGCAGCGCCCGGGCGTTGGCCATCGACACCGGCTGGCCACCGGCCATGTTGACGGTGGTCGCGAGGCAGACGTACGGGATCTTGTCGGCGCCGACCTCGTCGATCAGCCGCTGCAGCTTGTCCAGGTCGACGTTGCCCTTGAACGGGTCCAGCGAGCTGGTGTCGTGGGCGGCGTCGACGATCACGTCGTGGAAGGTGGCGCCGGCCTTCTCCTGGTGGAAGCGGGTGGTGGTGAAGTACATGTTGCCCGGGACGTGGTCGCCGGGCTTGATCGCGGCCTGCGACAGCAGGTGCTCCGCCCCGCGGCCCTGGTGGGTGGGCACGATGTGGCGGTACCCGTACGCCTCCTGGACTGCCTGCTCCAGCCGGTAGTAGCTGGCGCTGCCGGCGTACGCCTCGTCACCGGTCATCAGCGCCGCCCACTGCCGGTCAGACATGGCGCTGGTGCCGGAGTCGGTCAGCAGGTCGATGTAGACGTCGCGGGAGTGGAGCAGGAAGGTGTTCCAGCCCGCCTCCCGGATCGCGGCCTCGCGCTCAGCGCGGGTGGTGGTCCGCAGCGGCTCCACGACCTTGATCTTGTACGGCTCCGCCCAGCTGCGGCGGGTGTGCTGCTGGCCCATGGTCTGCAACGTGGACATGCTGTGCCTTTCGCTCAGTCGACCCCAAGCGAGGCGACGTTGCGGCGCCTCGCCCCTGCGAGCCGTCTCGTGGGGTTCACCCGTCACGCTAGTCGTCTGGCTGCCGCCCGATGAAGGCCGCCATCCCCGGGACGGTGAAGGCGGCCGTGCTGGGCCGCCGCCTCCGCGGCGGCGCGGCCGCTCCGCTTGACACACCGTCTTCCTCCTCGCGGTGAAGAGGTGCAATCCGTCGTGGTAGAGCCGGTCGTTCTTCACCGCTCCTTCGTCCAGACGGCGTGCTCCGCGGCCGGCTGGGGCCAGGTCGAGCGGGCAGGCTCGGGAGTCGTTGCTGGGGTGGGCGGGTCCAGGGTCTCCACCGTGATGTAGTGGAAGCGCTCCGTGTACGACCTGGCGGCGGCCAGGGCCTGGGGAAGGCTGGGCAGCCCAGCCAGGGCGATCAGAACGGGCCAGTCGTCCTGGGCCGCTGCCTGGCTGACGACGGCGAGTGTGGTGAGCTCCTCGGGCTGAAGGTCCTGCGCCTCATCGACCAGGATCGCGAGCCCGGCCCCGTCCTCCGCCGCTGCCGCCGAGACGTCCTTGAGGATCTTCTTCAGGTCGGTCTCCAAGACCCCGCTGTCAGCGCCGCCGCCAGGGGCGCTGCTGAGGTCCATCCCGAAGGTCCAGGTCCCGGACGGGTCGTAGGACGCCTTGAAGGTACAGCGCCGTCTTGAGTGCCTGCAGAAGGCGTCGCCCAGGCTTGGGACGCGAGATGTCGCTGAGCGGGCCGTAGAGCCCTTCGCCGATCATCTCGCGCAGCGACCGCCCGGAGCCCGCCTCTACCTGGGCAGTCACCCAGCCACGGCTCTCCGCATCATGACGCATCCGGGTCAGCAGCACCGTCTTCCCGACGCCGCGCAGCCCGTACAGGATCATCGGCTGGCCGCTCTTGCCGCGCTCGGCCCGCTGCATGGCGACGCTCCAGGCCTGGAGCGCGTCCTCGCGGCCGACCAGTGCCGCGGGCTTTCGGCCGGTTCCCGGCGCGTACGGGTTGAGGACGGGATCCACGGCAGCCTCCCCACTGCTACTGAAGTGTGTAAGCCGTATAACGAAAACTACACAGGCTTAGACTTCCTTACACTTTGCTACACATCGCGCGAGGACTGTGCTTGATCGCCGCGGCTCGGCCGCTTCGCTATAACCCCGGTCTTCCGTGCTTGACCGCCGCCGCCTCCGCGGCGGCTGGCCGGCTCGCTATAACCCCCGGCTTCCTCCTCGCGGTGAAGAGGTTCTTTCGGTCGTGGTCCAGCCTGTCGTTCTTCACCGCTCCTTCGTCCAGCCGGGGGACTCGCCGGCCCTCGTGGTTGGGCCTGGCGGTCACCTCACCTGTCGTGGTTGGGCTGGGCGCGGAGGGTCGTTTCTCGCTCTTCGTCGTCCAGACCGGGGACTACGCGGCCGGTCGTGGCCGGGCTGAGCGGACAGGTACACAGCCAGCCGTTCTTCACCGCTCCTTCGTCCAGACCGGGGACTACGCGGCCGGCTGGGGCCGGGTCGAGCGGTCACCTCGCGCGTCGTGGCTCCGGTCGTGGCCGGGGGCGGCGGCAGTCAAACACAGCGGCGATCAAGCACAGCCAACTACTAGGCTGGGGCGGGTGATCGACCCGAAGCTGCTGCGTACCGACCCTGACCGCCTGCGACGTGCCCAGGAGCTGCGGGGGGAGCCGGTCGAGCTGGTCGACCAGCTGCTGGCCGCGGACGAGGCCCGGCGAGCCGCGATCGGGGCCCACGAGGCGCTGCGGGCCGAGCAGAAGGAGCTCAGCGCCCAGATCCCGAAGGCGTCCGGTGATGAGCGCCAGCGGCTGCTGGCCCGTACCAAGGAGCTGGCGGCGGCGGTCCGGCAGGCCGACCAGGAGCGCGAGCAGGCCGGGGTCCGGTTTGACGAGCTGCTCCGGCAGCTGCCGAACCCGGTCTTCGACGACGTCCCGCCCGGCGGTGAGGACGACTTCGTGGTCCGGGAGACCGTCGGGAAGCCCCGCGACTTCGCGGCCGAGGGGTTCACCCCGCGCGACCACCTAGAGCTGGGGCAGCTGCTTGGCGCGATCGACGTGGAGCGCGGCACCAAAATCTCCGGCTCCCGGTTCTACGTCCTGACCGGTGCCGGGGCGGTGCTGGAGCTGGCGCTGGTGCAGCTGGCGATGGCGAAGGCCGCCGAGTGGGGCTTCACCCCGATGCTGCCGCCGGCGCTGGTGAAGCCGTCGGCGATGGAGGGGACCGGCTTCCTCGGGCAGGCCGCGCAGGACGTGTACCACCTGCCGGGCGACGACCTGTACCTGGTCGGCACCTCGGAGGTGGCGCTGGCGGCGTTTCACAGCGACGAGATCCTCGACGGCTCGGCGCTGCCGCTGTCGTACGCGGCGTTCTCTCCCTGCTACCGGCGCGAGGCCGGCTCGTACGGCAAGGACACCCGCGGGATCTTCCGGGTGCACTGGTTCGACAAGGTCGAGATGTTCGTCTACTGCGCGCCCGAGGACGCCCACGACCAGCACCTGCGGCTGCTCGGGTACGAGAAGGAGTTCCTGTCGCTGCTGGAGATCCCGTACCAGGTGCTGGAGGTGGCGGCCGGTGACCTGGGGCTCAGCGCAGCCCGCAAGTACGACTGCTACGGCTGGTTCCCGAGCCAGGACCGCTACCGCGAGGTGACATCGACCTCGAACTGTACGGAGTTCCAGTCCCGCCGGCTGGGCACCCGGGCCCGGTACGAGTCGGGCGTCGGCCCGGTCGCCACCCTGAACGGCACCCTGTGTGCGATGACCCGGATCATCGTGGCGCTGCTGGAGAACCACCAGCAGGCCGACGGCTCGGTGGTGCTGCCTGCGGCGCTGCGCCCGTACCTGGGTCGCGACCGGCTGCTGCCGCTGTGAGCGGCGACGGTACCTGGACGCCGAGGCTGGTCGCCGTCGACATCGACGGCACCCTCGTTGACGCCGCCGGGATGATGCCCGACGCGCTCTACCAGGCAGTCCAGCGGGTCGTCGACGCCGGGGTGCCGGTGGTGCTGGCGACGGGCCGGTCGTGGCTGGCCAGCGAGGGGGTGGCCGGCTACCTGCGGCTGCCGCCGGGCCTGCACGTCTGCTCGAACGGGGCGGTGGTGCTGGAGTCGCAGCCGGTGCGGCTGGTCCGGGAGGTGACCTTCGACCCGGCGGAGGTGATCGACAAGGTGGTGGAGCACTCGAAGGCTCTGATCGCGGTCGAGGAGCTGGGCGTCGGCTACCGGGTCAGCGGCGGCTTCCCCGACGGGGAGCTGTTCGGCGAGGCCCGCTGCGAGAGCATTGAGGAGCTGAAGTCGCGCCCGGTGACCCGGGTCGTGGTGCGGGACCCGGACGCCGACGAGGAGGACTTTCTGCGGCTGGCGCAGCGGCTCGGGCTGCACGGGGTGACGTACTACATCGGCTGGTCGAACTGGCTCGACATCGCCCCGGCCGGCGTCGACAAGGCCGCCGGGCTGGAGGTGGTCTGTGAGCGGCTGGGGATCGACCGGGCCGATGTGCTGGCCCTCGGTGACGGGTACAACGACATCGAGATGCTCCAGTGGGCGGGCCGCGGTGTCGCGATCGGGGACGCTCTGCCTGAGGTCCAGCAGGCCGCCGACCATGTCACCAGCCGCTTCGCTGACGGCGGTACGGCCGAGGAGCTGGTCCGCTGGTTCCCGGCCGCCGACCGCGCCACGTCTGGGCGAAGGTGACCGCCGCCTCCTGGGCGGCGGGGGACAGGCGGTTCTGACCCCGGCCACCGGTACAGTGAGAGCCCGTCAACCCCCCAGGAGGACTGATGCATCGTCGTACGGGTGCTGTGCTCGCCGCAGCCGTCCTGACCGCCCTGTCGGTCGTCCCCGCTGCCGCCCCGGCCCAGGCAGAGCCGGGCTGGCGGCAGGTGCCAGCCGCTGCGGCGCCGGTGTCGAACCCGCTCAAGGGGCTGCTGCCGTTCGCCCCGCAGCCGGGCGAGCAGCCGTCGTTCTCGCCGGACGCCCCGCCGTACACGATGGAGTGGATCTACCTCCCGCTGGACCGGGTCGTCACCGGCCCCGGGCAGTACGACTGGTCGCTGCTGGAGTCGTCGCTGGACGCAGTCGCCGCGCGCGGCCACCAGAGCGCGCTGCGGTTCTACGTCGACTTCCCCGGCCGTGACAGCGGGCTGCCTGACTACCTCACCGACCGCAACCTGGTGAAGGTCCGCCACTACACCGCCCACGGCAACAAGACCTCGGTGTCGCCCGACTACGACGACCCGGACCTGATGGCGATGCTGACCGGCTTCATCAAGGCCGTCGGCGCGCGCTACGACAAAGACCCCCGGATCGGGTACATCACCCAGGGCCTGGTCGGCTTCTGGGGCGAGTCGCACACCTGGCCGTACGACGGGAGCGTGTCGGAGCAGAACCCGAACGGCGAGAACTGGATGCCGACGCGCGAGAACCAGGCGGCCCTGGTCGCGGCCTGGGACCGGGCCTTCAACACCACCCCCACGCAGGTGCGGTACCCGTCGGCCGCGAGCCGCGCCCACGCCGTCGGCTACCACGACGACTCGTTCAGCTACTCGACCCTGCCCCAGCAGGACTGGCACTTCTGGAGCCTGATGACCGCCCAGGGCACCACCGAGTCCTGGCGGACCCAGCCGACCGGCGGCGAGATCTACCCGCCGATCCAGTCCTGTGTCTTTGACGTGCCGCAGCGCTGCCAGCAGGCCGTGGGGGTGCCGGCCCAGGACATCGACCAGGCGGTCGCCACCACCCACGTGACCTGGCTGATCAGCCACCGCTCCTTCGAGTCGGGTCTCACCGGTGCGGCGCGGGACCACGCTCTGCGGGTGAGCTCGCGGATGGGGTACACCCTCGCAGTGCCGCGCTGGCGCTACGAGCGGGCCTCAGGCCGGCTGGAGATTGAGGTGGCGAGCACGGGTGTCGCGCCGTTCCCGTACGACTGGGAGCTGGAGGCCGTCGCGGTCGACTCCCGCGGGGCCACGATCGGCTCGGCCCGCCTGGACGGGGACCTGCGCCAGGCGGCTCCCGGGGGCCGGACCCTGCTCACTGGAACCCTGACCACCCCGCCGCAGGCGACAGCGACGATCCTGTTCCGGGCCGTCAACCCGCTGCCCACGGGCGTCCCGCTGCGCTTCGCCTCTGCCGGCCAGGACACCACCCGCCCCGGCTACCTCACCCTGGGCCAGGCCCCGGCCCGGTGACCCCGGGTGCTGGCCCCGTCTTTGGCCGGGGGCTGGTGGGCGGGTGCGGGCTAGCCGAGGAGCTTCTCGATGCCGAGGTTGATGGCGAACTCGATTGCTTTCTGGGCGATGAGGCGGGCGATGGGGATCCAGCTCATGGAGGCTCCAGCGGTCGGGACGGCGGCGGCGATAGCTGAGGCGACCTGGATTGCGAACGAGACCAGGTTGACGACGAAGGCGATCTTGAGCGCGATCACGGCTGCGCCGATCAGCATCAGGCAGCCGCCGGTGATGTTGCCTGCGACGGCGAGGTTCTTGGTGACGTCGTCGACTCCGTTCTCTTGGGAGAACGCTTTCGTGTAGGCCTCGAGCGCGGGGCCCTGGTTCTCGGCGGCGATCCCGTCGCGGGCGCCTCGCAGGCTGGTGACGAGGGTGTCGACCTCGCCGGCGTACGTGGTCCAGCGCTGGGCCCAGTCGAAGATCTTGTCCTCGTCGCCCTCGGGCCACTCGAAGCCGATCATGCCCAGGAACTTCGACAGCTCTGGCGGCAGCATCACGGACATCTACAGACCACTCTCGACTGACCGGGCCAGCTCGGTGTTGCGGGCCTCGAGGTCCCGGTAGGTGTCGCCGACTGCCCGCAGCTGGCGGCCCTGGGCGTCGATGCTCTCGCCCAGGTCGTCCACGGTCTCCTGGAAGACCTCAAGGAAGACGCCGTACACCGTCTGAGCGACCCCGCCCAGGGTGTCGTTGGTTCCCAGGACACTCAGGTCGCTGACCTCTCCGAGCAGCGCCTTGGTACGGGCCTGCAGGTCGGCCGCGGCCCGCTGCACCTGGCTGGCGCCCTGGTCATAGCTGCCAGGGTGAAACCGGATACTCGTACTCACAGCCCGTACTGCTCCTTCTGGGCGGCGGCGCGGCTCAGCATCTCCTCCATCCCTGACAGGTACTTCTGCATCGACGCCGAGGCCTCCTCCCGGACCGAGTCCAGACTGCGGGACAGGGCACCAAGATCCGTGCCCGAGACGGCCTCGGTCAGCAGCGCCGTGTGCTGCGCGACGGCCGCGTTCACGGCCTCCTTCACCCGGTCAGCCAGCTCGGCGTTCGACAGCCGCATCCCGCGGGCGTCAATCCTCACGGCCGTGACCTCCCCAGAGCCCATGACCACCTCCACCAGGCCGTCCTCGCTTGAGCCAGCCGCCTCAACCTCAGGCACCACCACCGGGCCTGCCGCCGAGGCCTCGCCCAGGTGCCGCTGGAGCTGCTCAAAGACCCCGTCCATACCGGCTGTCACTCCAGCGCCTCCTCCACCCGCTCCACGACCAGCGCCTCAAAGGTGGGGTACACGTCCTCCACGTCATCGTCCGGCTCCCACGAGTACCGGTCGACCAGCTTCCACCGCCCGTCAGCCGTGTCGTACGCCAGCAGCTGGTCGTCCTGCTCACCCACGAACCGCAGGCTCGACTCGACCACGTGCACTCCCTGCAGCAGCCGCTGGTTCGACTCCGCCAGCCCGTACCGAAACACCTCACCATTCAGGTCCGACGTCCCGTAGACCACCAGCCCGTTCACGTCGATCCCGTTCGACCGCCGCAGCAGGTCCACGTACGCCTCCGGCGCCGGAATCCCGAAGACCTGGGCAAAAACCCCACGAAAGGCCTTCACCTCAGCCTCGCTCGCCCCCGGGAACTGAGAGTCGAACTCGTCCTCGATCCGGTCAACCAGCCTAGCAATCGCGCTCATGCATCAGTCCTCTCGGTAGTCACGGAAGAATAGTTGTCGTAATAGACTTGTGAGGAGGCCAGACCCAGGTCTTGCTGGGGAACAGCGGCCAGGAGATGACTCTGCTCTGACCAGGCGCGAGGCCTTCGGTCGCCCATCGCTGGTGGTTTGTGATCAGCTGGTGCTCGGGCGAGTTGCGGATGAGGATCAAGTTGCTGCGAGCATTCGTTCCAGAGTCGTCCAGGGGGGCCTTGTGGTGCACCTCATATCCGTCCGGGACTTTCCCCTTCTGGATCAGGTTGATCTCAGGCTGAGTGAAGCCGTGTGCGCGAAGATCCGCGACATCGAGACCCTGGAGGAAGTTCTTTCGCTCGCGGCGATTGAACTGCCTCCGGAGTCTTCTCGCCTCCCTCCGGGATCGCTTGGTGTACCTAAATCTCCTGATGACCTTTACATTCGGGACGGAGTATATCTGCTTATCAAGCACGCCACGAAAGTTGCCGCCGGTTCGGGCGGCTCTCTTGAGGTACGGCTCAACCAGCCTCTTGAAGATGCTGCCACCAGTGGCTCTGACTCTCGCCATGCCGAATCACTCTTCGGAGTCGTCGAATGAGTCGTCGAGCCGCTCGGGCAGGATGGTGCCGATCATCTCGGTGAAGGTCTGGTACCGGTCGTCGTCATCGTCGGGGTCGAAGGAGCCGGAGTCGACGAGCTGCCACTGGG
>CALBCJ010000005.1 GCA_937926975.1 uncultured Propionibacteriaceae bacterium
TGGGAAGTGATAACCGCTGAAAGCATCTAAGCGGGAAGCACGCTTCAAGATGAGGGCTCCCACAGAGTTAATCTGGTAAGGCCCCCGGAAGACCACCGGGTTGATAGGTCGGACGTGGAAGAACGGCAACGTTTGGAGCTGACCGATACTAATAGGCCGAGGGCTTGTCTCACTCAAAGATGCTACGCGTCCACTGTGTGGTTCCCGAGATACGGTCGGGAGCCGGCTGACATCTCCATAGAGTTTCGGTGATCATGGCGAAAGGGAAACGCCCGGCTACATTCCGAACCCGGAAGCTAAGCCTTTCAGCGCCGATGGTACTGCACGGGGGACCGTGTGGGAGAGTAGGACGTCGCCGGACATACAGCACCCCCGGGTGTGCCGCAGTGCACAGCCGGGGGTGCTGACGTCGTGGACGATGGCTGCGCAGCGGCGCCGAGGCCGCGCGGTGCGGGCACAGGCGGGCAGTGACGTGGTCCGGCCGCGGCCGCTGCGATAGGGCAGGATGGGAGCCGTGGCTGACCAGTGGCAAGATGACCGAGGCAGGCGGGGAGCGCGGAGCACTGCTCGATCAGCAGGCCGGTCGGGGGTCCCCCAGCGCAAGGCCCGAGACCGAGGCCAGCGCTCGGAACGGATGAGCAGCGGTGAGCACCTGACCGAGGGCAGAGACAGGTCCACAGACTCCGGTGCTCCTCAAAGGCAGGGAGCAAGGTCGGACGGCTGGGGGAAGCAGGGCTCAGTGGACCGCGGGTGGGGCCGCGGCGGGACCAGAGAGCAGCGTGACCAGGCGAGGTCGCGCCGAGGCGCTCCCCAGCGGGGGGAAAAGAGGGAACGGGACCGTCGCACAGACCGAGACGGACCCGGGGCTGGATCAGCGCGAGGTGCCTCCCGACGAGAGCGGCCGAGTGAGCCAAGGCCCAGCGGGGCGCGGTCGGGGGTCCGGAGAGCTCCGGGGCGCGGTCAGGGCGGGCAGGACAGCACCGGGGGGTCCCGCGTACGGCGGCTGGGTCGTTCCGGTGACGAGTCGAGGCCGCCGCTGCCTCGTCAGGACCGTGACTACCTGCCTCCGCCGGGGCTGGAGCGGGCGGCTGACGAGCCGGCTGCACCCCCAGTGGACCTGCGGGACACTCCTCGGGCGGTGAGGGCGGAGCTGAAGGGGCTGCCGAAGGAGCTGGCCGAGGTCGTTGCCGCCCATCTGGTGGCCGCCGGGGCCCTGATCGACGAGAACCCCGAGCTGGCCTACCGGCATGCCGAGGCGGCCCGTCGGCGGGTGGCCCGCCTTCCCATCGTGCGTGAGGCGGCGGCAGAGACTGCGTACGCGGCCGGTCACTACGAGGTAGCCCGCAACGAGTTTCGAGCGCTGCGCCGGATGACCGGGTCTACTGACCTGGTTCCGGTCCTCGCCGACTGCGAGAGGGCACTGGGAGCGCCGACCAAGGCGCTGGCCCTCGTGGCCGAGGCTGAGCCGGCGGTCACTGACCCGGCGATGCGGGTCGAGCTCCGGCTGGTGCAGGCCGGAGCCCGGGCAGATCTCGGGCAGCGGCCAGAGGCGCTGCGGCTGCTGGCGCACGAGATCAAGCACCCCTTCGGAGCCGTGCCCCGGCCGGCGCAGGCCAGGCTCCGGTACGCGTACGCCTCCCTCCTGCTCGCGAGCGGCGACCAGGCAGCCGCGCGCTCCTGGTTCGTCGCTGCGGCCCGGATCGACCCCGACGAGACCGACGCCCTGGACCGGCTCGACGAGCTCGACGGCGTAGTGCTGACCGCCGACTATGACCAGCTCACCGATGACGACGGGCAGCGACTGGATGAGACCGGTCCCGACGAGCCGGCCCCCGAAGCGCTCGATAACGGATCTCCCGGGGAGCTCAGCAGCCCTGAGCCGGCGGTCAGCACGGGCGAGGCGGAGCCGAAGCCGTGCGACGTTCACGCGGACGGTCACCACGAGAGCGCACCGGAGCCTGCAGCAGAGGCTCCAGACCGTACGACCGCGGCGAACCAGGATGCGGCCACGGCGACGCTCAGCCGTACGACCGAGCAGGCGCCCAGGCTCTCAGCGCAGCCCAGCGCACGGACTGGCTTGTCAGACTCGTGATGCGCTCATGCGTCTGATCGACTCGTACGACGCTGCCTTGTTCGACCTGGACGGCGTGGTCTATCTCGGACCTGACCCCGTCCCGGCTGCACCGGCCACGGTCGCCGAGCTGCGTCGGATCGGCGTCCAGGTCGGCTTCGTCACCAACAACGCGGCCCGCTCGTGCGAGGCCGTGGCCGAGCACCTGCGGCAGATCGGGATCGAGGCAACGGCTCCCGACGTGGTCACCAGCGCTCAGGCCTCGGCCCGGCTCCTGGCCGAACGGCTCCGGCCTGGGGCACCGGTCCTGGTGACGGGCACCGAGGCGCTTGCGCGCGAGGTGGTCGACGCTGGTCTGCGGCCCGTACGCTCAGCCGCCGACCGGCCCGAGGCCGTGCTGGTCGGCTTCGACCCCGACCTGACCTGGACAGACCTCAACGAAGCCTGCTACGCGGTGCAGTCCGGGGCGCTCTGGTTCGGCTGCAACCCCGACCTCACCCGACCCACCGAGCGCGGGCTGGCCATCGGTCTAGGCGCCATGCTCGGCGCGATGACGGTGACCCTGCCCGGGCAGCAGCCCATCCTGGCCGGGAAGCCCTACCGCCCTCTGCTCGACGAGACGGTTCGCCGGCTCGGCACCCAGCGGCCGGTCTTCGTGGGGGACCGGCTCGACACCGACATCCTGGGAGCCAACCGGGCCGGGATGGACTCTCTGTTCGTCTTCACCGGGTCCCACGGTCCGCAGGACCTGATTCAGGCTCCGCCGGACCAGCGACCGACCTGGGTCGCGGCCGACGTGTCCGGTCTGCTGGCGCCGCCGCTGCTGCCGGCAGCAGACCTCGCCGTCGTCCAAGACACCTCGATCCAGCCGGGACCTGGCGCCAGGGATCCCGTGGCGCTGACCTGGGCGGTGGCCCGGGCAGCCTGGGAGTCAGCCGACCGGGGCGAGCCGCTCGACCCCGCCCCTGTCCTGGCCAGGCTGGGCGAGATGCCCCTGCCATGACGGTCAGGTATCCGTGTAGGGTTCACTGGTGTGAGCCTCAAGGGATTTGACCCGGCCCGGGACCTCGGACTCGTCGCGGTCTTCGCGGCGCTGATCGTGGCGATGTCGTACATCTCGATCAGCATCGGGCCCGTGCCCATCACACTCCAGACCCTGGCCGTCTCCCTGTGCGGTCTCGTCCTGGGGCCCTGGCGCGGAGGTGCGGCCGTGCTGCTGTACCTGCTGGCCGGCTTCGCCCACCTGCCGGTCTTCGCCGGAGGAGCTAGCGGGCTGGCCGTGCTGCAGAAGCCCGCGGCCGGGTACCTGCTCGCCTTCCCCGTCGCCGCCGTGCTGACCGGCGTCCTGGCCGTCCAGGCGCGGCGCATCGGTCGCTGGCTGCCCGCCACCCTGACCCTGTCAGCCCTGCTTACCACCGCCCTCGTGGTTCACCCCGCCGGGATCCTCGGGCTGATGGTGAACGCCAAGATGAGCCTCGCCGCCGCCGTCGGCACCGACATCGTCTTCTGGCCAGGCGACGTCGTGAAGTCCGTGCTGGCCGGCCTGATCGCGGCCACCGTGCACCGGGCCTTCCCGTCGCTGCTGCCGCGCCCGGTCCAGGTGGCCCAGACCGACCGGTGATCGGTTTCGCCGGGGTCGAGGTCATCGTCCCCAGCGGCGAAGGCAGCAGAACCCTGCTCCACCAGCTCGACCTCGAGCTGGTCGAGCGCCGGGTCGCCCTGGTCGGGGCCAACGGCTCCGGAAAGTCCACCCTGCTGCGACTGGTCAACGGCCTGGTCCGACCGACCCGGGGCACGGTGACAGTGGCCGGGTTCGACACCGTACGGGCGGGGCGCAAGGTCCGCCAGCGGGTCGGTTTCGTCTTCACCGACCCGCTTGCCCAGCTGGTGATGCCAACCCCGGTCGAGGACGTCGAGCTCAGCCTGCGCCGCTCGGTCCGAGACCGGCGTCAGCGCACCGCGCGGGCCCTGGCGCTGCTGCGCGAGCGCGGCCTGGAGCACGTCGCCCGCAGCTCGGTCTATGACCTGTCCGGGGGCGAGCGGCAGCTGGTCGCCCTGACCTCGGTCCTCGCGGTCGAGCCGGAGGTGGTCGTGGCCGACGAGCCCACCACCCTGCTCGACCTGCGTAACCGGATCCGGTTCCGCGAGGCACTGGCCGCTCTGCCGCAGCAGGTGGTGTACGCCACCCACGACCTGGAGCTGGCTGCCGAGGCCGAGCGGGTGCTGGTCGTCGACCAGGGGCGGGTCGTGGCTGACGGTCCGCCAGGGCCGGCCCTCCAGCACTACCGCGAGCTGGCGGCGGTCGGGCTGTGAGCGCCCGCGACAACCTGCTGGGGACCTTTCGCCCCACGGGCGGCTGGGTCGAGCGGCTCACGGTGGGCTGGGTCTACCTGCTGATGCTGCTGCTCACCGTCCCAGCGGTGGTGCTGAGCCGGTGGTGGCTGACCGGGGGCTGCCTAGCCCTGACGGTCGGGCTGCTGCTGAGCAGCCGGCTGGGGCGGCGGGGGATCTGGCTGTCGTGGCGGCTGCTGCTCGTCCTCGCCCTGATGGGCGGGTACCAGGCGGTCACCGGGAACCCGCTGGCCGGGGCGGTCCTGTCGGCGAACCTGGTCCTGGCGGTGCTGGCCAGCCGGCTGCTGATCATGACCAAGCCGGTCCCCGAGCTGCTCGAGGCCCTGGTCTGGGTGGCTCGGCCGCTGCGCTGGGTCAAGATCTCGCCGGAGCTGGTCGGGCTGGCCGTCACGGTGATGCTGCGGAGCATCCCGTACCTGGTGGGGGTCTTCACCGAGGTCCGGGAAGCCGCCCAGGCCCGGGGCCTGGAGCGCAACCTGCTGGCCCGGCTGGCCCCAGGTGTGGTCCGAGCGGTCAGCTATGGCCAGACCACCGGCGACGCGATCGCGGCCCGAGGGCTGACCGACTGGGACGCATAGGATGTCGGCCATGACCGAGCCGGCGCCCCCGACGACTGGCGATCCCAGCATCGACCAGGCCTGTGCTCAGGTCGCTGACCTGAGCGAGGTGCCGCTGGGGGAGCACGTGGAAAGGCTCGCCCAGGCCCACGAGCAGATCGCCGAGCAGCTGCGGGGTGCCGCCCAGCCGCGGCTGGACCCACGGTGAGAGCCGACAAGGCCCTGGTCGCCCGCGGCCTGGCCCGCTCCCGGGCTCGGGCAGTCGAGCTGATCCGTACCGGTCGGGTGCGCCTGGACGGGCGAGAGCTGAGGCGACCTAGCGAGCCGGCCACAGACCAGCAGGAGCTGACCCTGGCCGGTGACCAGGGCCCTGCGCTGGTCTCGCGGGCCGGCGAGAAGCTGCGGGGCGCCCTGCTGGACTCCCAGACCGAGGTGCCGCCCGGTGCCCGGGTCCTGGACGCCGGAGCCTGCACCGGCGGCTTCACCCACGTGCTCCTGACCCAGCCTGGCCCGGTGCAGCGGGTGTACGCCGTCGACGTCGGCCACGGCCAGCTGGCCCCCGAGCTGCGCTGCGACCCGCGGGTGGTGGTCCGTGAAGGGGTCAACCTGCGCGAGCTCAGCCTGGCCCACCTGGACGGGGAGCCGGTCGACCTGCTCGTGGCTGATGTGTCCTTCATCTCGCTGACGTTGCTGCTGAAGCCGATGCTGGGGGTACTGCGCCCCCAAGGGACAGCGCTGCTGCTGGTCAAGCCGCAGTTCGAGGTCGGCCGGGCGCGCCTCGGCAAGGGCGGGGTGGTCCGCAGCGAGGCGGACCGCCACGCGGCGGTGGAGGCCGTGGTTGCAGTAGCCGCCGAGCTGAGTTGGCAGGCGGACTGGCGCGGCGACTCCCGGCTGGCGGGCCGCGACGGCAACCGAGAGACCTTCGTCCGACTGCGCAGCGAGCCTCAGGGTGAGATGAGTAGGGTGACGCCGTGACCGCCACCAGTCCGCCGCCGAGTCGAGTGGTGGCCGTCGTGACCCATCCTCAGCGACCCGACGCGCTCGAGGCAGCCGCAGGCTTCGTCCGGCAGCTGAGCGAGCACGGCATTGCGGGCACCATCCCGCCCGACGACCTCGACCGGGTGACCGGTCAGGTTCCGGACGGGGCGCTGATCCCGTGGCCGGGGGCCGACCAAGTTGAGCTGGCGGTGGTCTTCGGTGGCGACGGGTCCATCCTCAGCGCGGCCGAGTGGGCCGTGGTCGGTGAGGTCCCAGTGCTGGGTGTCAACCTCGGCCACGTCGGCTTCCTGGCCGAGCTCGAGGTCAGTGACCTGCCGCGGCTGGCCCAGCAGGTCGCAGACCGCGCGTACACCATCGACAGCCGAGTGGCTATCGACGTGGACCTGCTGGCCACCGCGGACGGGCCCGCGCTGTGGCGGTCGTTCGCGGTCAACGAGGTGTCGATCGAGAAGCGCTCGCGGCGCAAGATGATCGAGGTCCTGGCGCACATCGACCACCTACCGGTCTCGCGGTGGGGCTGCGACGGGCTGCTCGTCGCCACCCCGACCGGCAGCACCGCGTACGCCTTCTCGGCGGGTGGTCCCGTGATGTGGCCCGACCTGGACGCCTTCCTGATGGTGCCGCTCAGCGCCCACGCCCTCTTCGCCCGGCCCCTGGTCCTGGCCCCCGACACGGTGGTCGAGATCGACCTGGTCGGTGGCGACGCCGTGCTGTGGTGCGACGGTCGGCGGACCGCTGACGCTCCGCCCGGCTCCCGGATCCGGGTGTCGCAGTCCGAGCACCGGCTGCAGCTGGCCCGGCTGTCGGAGCAGCCGTTCACGAACCGGCTGGTCAAGAAGTTCGGGCTCAGTGTGGACGGGTTTGGTGGGTCCCACGTGCGGAGAGCTGATGCTGACTGAGCTGCGGATCACCGGCCTGGGCGTGATCGACTCCGCTGTGCTGGAGCCCGGCCCTGGGCTGACCGTGGTGACCGGGGAGACCGGGGCCGGCAAGACCATGGTGGTCACCGGGCTAGGCCTGGTGGCTGGGGGCCGGACCGACTCCCGCAGCGTCCGGACCGGAACCGCCCGAGCCCTCGTCGAGGCCAGGTTCGCCGGTGTTGACGAGCCGCTGCGAGAGCTGGTGGACGAGGCCGGGGGCGTGCTCGACGGTGACGAGCTGCTGGTCTGCCGCCAGGTCGCCGCGACCGGCCGTTCCCGGGCCCTGCTGGGCGGCGCGCAGGTTCCGCTGAGTGTGGCGGCCGAGGTCGGCTCGGCCCTGATCACGATCCACGGCCAGTCCGAGCAGCAGCGGCTGGCGACCGGGGAGCGGCAGCGTCAGGTCCTGGACCGGGCCGCCGGGGCTGAGCTCGCTGAGGTGATGACTCGCTACCACGACGCGTACGAGGCGCGCCGGGCCGCGATGACCGAGCTGAGCCGGCTGCGGACCGAGGCCCGCGAGCGGGCTCGCGAGCAGGACCTGCTGGCCTTCGGGCTGGACGAGGTCGCCGCGGTCGACCCGCAGCCGGGGGAGGACCAGGCCCTGGCGGTCGAGGCGCAGCGGCTGCAGGCCGTCGACGACTTGCGCCTCGCGGCCCGCGAAGCCGCCCTGGCGCTGGCCGGTGATGACGAGACCGCCAGCGACCAGGCCAGTGCCCTGGCTCTGGCGGGGGCCGCCCGCAAGGCACTGGAGCTGGCTGCCAGCCATGACCCGGCTGCGGCGGCGCTGGCGGGCCAGGCACGCGAGGTGACGGCGCTGCTCGCCGACCTTGCGGCCAGCACCTCGTCCTACCTGGCTGACCTGGATGCCGACCCGCTCCGGCTGGAGCAGGTCACGGCTCGCCGGGCGGCGCTGAGCCTGACCCGCAAGTACGGCGAGACCGTGGACGAGGTCCTGGCCTGGGCGGCCGGTGCCGCTGAGCGGCTCCTGGAGCTCCAGGGCAGCGACGAGCGGATCGGGCTCCTGGAGCAGCAGGTCGCCGAGCTCACCGAGCAGGTCGAGGCCGGGGCCGCCCAGGTCACCGAGCTGCGGCGGGCGGCAGCAGACCGGCTGGCGACCGCCGTCCAGACCGAGCTCAGCGCCCTGGCGATGCCGCGCGCCCGTCTGGAGTTCGCTCTCAGCCCGCTCGCCGAGCCCGGCCCGTACGGGGCGGACGCGGTGCAGCTCCAGCTGAGTACCAACCCCGGCTCGGCCCCCGGCCCGCTGGCGACGGTCGCCTCTGGCGGTGAGCTCTCCCGGGTCCGGCTGGCCCTCGAGGTGGTCCTCGCTGATGCTGAGGCCGGGCAGACCTTCGTCTTCGACGAGGTCGACGCCGGAGTCGGCGGGGCTGTGGCCCTCGAGGTGGGGCGCCGGCTGGCCGCACTGGCTCGCTCTAGCCAGGTCATCGTCGTCACCCACCTGGCCCAGGTGGCCGCCTTCGCTGACCGGCACGTTGTGGTCACCAAGTCCGACGACGGCAGCGTCACCGCCAGCAGCCTCACCGAGGTGACCGGCGAGCAGCGGCGCGCCGAGCTGGCCCGGATGATGAGCGGGATCACCTCGACCGCCTCCGCTCTGGCTCACGCCGACGAGCTGCTGGAGCAGGCCGCCGGGCTCTCACCCGGCCGCTTCCAGCGATAGGGTCGGCGCATGCCTGAATCCGGGGAGCAGCCCCAGCCCGAGAAATCCGACTACTTCGACCAAGCAGCGTCCACCTGGGACAACGACCCGCGCCGACTGGCCCGGGCTGAGCAGGTCGCCGACGCGATCCGGGCCCGGATCCCGGTCGGACCCGACTGGGCGGCGCTCGAGGTCGGCAGCGGGACCGGGCTGCTGAGTCGAGCCCTGGCCGCTGACCTGGGCCCGATCCTGCTGGTCGACTCGTCGCCGGGGATGACCCAGGTCGCCTCGCAGCGGATCGCCCAGGCGGGTGACACCCAGCAGCGAGCGGTCTGCGTCGACCTCACGCGCCGCCGGCTGGACCCGGGGGAGGGACCGTTCCGGATCGCGTACAGCCTGCTCGCCTTCCACCACGTCAGCGACGTACGGGCGCTGCTGGCCGCGATCCTGGAGCTGCTGGAGCCGGGCGGCTGGATCGCGGTCTGCGACCTGGCCGCAGAGGACGGGTCCTACCACCAGCACGAGGTGCCGCACCAGGGCTTCAGCGACGAGGACCTGACCGATGCGGCCGTCGAGGCCGGCTTCCAGCAGGTGGCCATCGAGGCTGTGGCGACCACCGAGCGACCTGGCCCGGACGGCACCGTTCGCAGCTACCCGCTGGTGCTCCTGACCGGCCGCAGCCCGGGCTGACCCGCCGTACCGGATCGGTACCCGAGGGGTGCTGGTGAGTTAGGGTGAAGGCCCGTGGGCAAGACGAACCAGACCAAGCACATCTTCGTGACCGGCGGCGTGGTGTCCTCGCTGGGCAAGGGACTGACCGCCTCCAGTCTCGGCTCGCTGCTGGTGGCCCGCGGACTACGGGTGACCATGCAGAAGCTGGACCCGTACCTGAATGTCGACCCCGGCACCATGAACCCGTTCCAGCACGGAGAGGTCTTCGTGACCGAGGACGGCTCCGAGACCGACCTCGATATCGGGCACTACGAGCGCTTTCTGGACGTCAGCCTGGACGGCTCGGCCAACGTCACGACCGGCCAGGTCTACTCCTGCGTGATCGCCAAGGAGCGGCGCGGGGAGTACCTCGGCGACACGGTCCAGGTGATCCCGCACATCACCGGTGAGATCAAGGACCAGATGCTGGCGATGGCCCAGCCGGGGATCGACCTGGTGATCCACGAGATCGGCGGCACGGTCGGCGACATCGAGTCGCTGCCCTTCCTGGAGGCGGCCCGTCAGGTCCGCCGGGACGTGGGGCGGGAGAACGTCCTTTTCCTGCACGTCTCGCTGGTGCCGTACATCGGCCCCTCCGGAGAGCTCAAGACCAAGCCCACCCAGCACTCCGTGGCCGCGCTGCGCCAGGTCGGTATCCAGCCGGACGCACTGGTCTGCCGTGCCGACCGGCCGGTCCCCGAGCCGGTGAAGCGCAAGATCGCCAACATGTGCGACGTCGACGAGGAGGCCGTGATCTCCTGCCCCGACGCCCCGTCGATCTACGACATTCCGCGAGTGCTCTTCAGCGAGGGTCTCGACGCGTACGTGGTGCGTCGCCTGGGTGTCGCCTTCCGAGACGTGCGCTGGAAGGCCTGGGACGACCTGCTGGAGCGGGTCCACCACCCCCAGGAGGAGGTCACGATCGCCCTGGTGGGCAAGTACGTCGACCTGCCTGACGCGTACCTCTCGGTATGCGAGGCACTGCGGGCCGGGGCCTTCGCCAACCGGGCCCGGGTCTCGATCCGCTGGGTGGCCTCCGACGACTGCGAGACCCCCGAAGGCGCCCAGCGGCAGCTAGGCGACGTGGACGGGATCGTCGTGCCTGGTGGTTTCGGGATCCGAGGGGTGGAGGGCAAGATCGGTGCGATCCGGTACGCCCGGGAGAACCAGGTCCCTGTCCTGGGGCTCTGCCTGGGGCTGCAGTGCATGGTGATGGAGGTTGCCCGCTCGCTCGCCGGGCTGGCCGACGCCGCCTCGACCGAGTTTGACCCGGATACCGCGCACCCGGTGATCGCCACCATGAAGGAGCAGCAGGCGATCGTCTCCGGAGAGGGTGACCTGGGCGGGACGATGCGCCTCGGGGCGTACCCGGCCGAGCTCGTCCGGGGGTCGATCGTGAGCCGCCTGTACCAGACCCGTCGCGTGAGTGAGCGGCACCGGCACCGCTACGAGGTGAACAACGCCTACCGGCCCCAGCTGGAGAAGGCCGGGCTGGTGGTCAGCGGCACCTCTCCCGACTCGACCCTGGTGGAGTTCATCGAGCTGCCACCGCAGGTGCACCCCTTCTTCGTGGCGACCCAGGGCCATCCCGAGCTCAAGTCTCGCCCGACCCGCCCGCACCCGCTGTTCACTGGACTGGTCGAGGCGGCGCTGCGGCGGCGCAACGCGGCCCGGCTGCCCGTTCAGGACAGCTGATGAGTCTTCCGGGAGTGGACCTGGCGCCTGAGGACCTCGCCGACGTCGCGCTGGCCTGGCCAGCGGAACGGGTCGCGACCTGCCCAGGACGGGTGAGTGACTTCGTCACCGACGAGGTCCAGACCCCAGCAGGGGAGACGATCCGGCGCGAGTACCTGGTGCACCCGGGGGCGGTGGCAGTGATCGCGCTCGACGACCGGGGACGGGTAGCGGTGGTGGACCAGTACCGGCACCCGGCCGGGTTCCGGCTGGTCGAGCCGCCAGCAGGGCTGCTGGATGTGGCCGACGAAGACTGCCTGGTCGCCGCGCAGCGAGAGCTCGCCGAGGAGGCCGGGCTGGCCGCCGCGGACTGGCGGGTCCTGGTCGACCTGTTCACCTCACCGGGCTGCAGCACCGAGTCGATCCGGGTCTTCCTCGCCCGCGGGCTCAGCCCGGTGCCAGCCCCTGAGGGATTCCAGCGGGAGGCGGAAGAGGCCCAGATGAGCCTGGGGTGGGCTCGGCTGGAGGACCTCGTCGCTGCGGTCTTCGCCGGACGGGTCCAGAGTCCCACCCTGGTGAGCGGGGTTCTTGCCCTGTACGGGGTCCAGCTCGGGGGAGTGGTTGGCGGTCTGCGCCAGGCCAGCGCGGACTGGCCAGCGCGGCGCAGCCCCCGCACCACGGCCTGAGCCTTGGCGCTGCCAGGTTGTTATGCTCTCAGGTTGTTATTGAGTGGCCGGTGGGACTACGTTGGCTCTTGCAGTGCCTTGGGGGGCACTCCCGTACAAACGACCAGTCTTGGGGGAAGAGTGTTGACTCGCAGGATCCCGCACCACGCGATGCGGGCATTGGTTCTGGTAACGGGCCTGGTGCTAGGGGTGGTCGCGTTCGCGATGCCGGTGCCAGCTCGTGCCGCGGAGGTGCCGGGCGCCTTCAAGAACATCAAGGTGACGGCGGCCTCCGGTAGCGGGCCGATCTACCCGTGGGAACAGGTTCGGGTAACCGCTGACTGGACTGTCCCGGACCGGACCCCGGCGGGCAGCACCTTCACGATGGCCTGGCCGACCGACAAGATGAAGGGCAACACCGGTTCCCTGGCTCTCAAGAACCCCGACGGTGACGTCGTGGCCAACTGCACGCTGTCGGCCGGTGGTGTGTCGTGCACCTTGACCGACTTCGTGGCCACCCACCCGTTCGACATCGGCGGCAAGGTCTGGTTCGCGCTGAACCAGGTGAACGCCGAGGAGCGGTCTACTGTCGAGGTCCCGTTCACGATCGGGCGGGAGACGGTCAAGATCACGTACAAGACCGATGGCTCTGTGCCCTTCGAGGGGCTGCAGCTGTGGAAGGACGGCGGGGTCTACCCCGGCGGCGCTGACTGGTACCTCTACTTCCCCGGGGGCACCACCGGTCAGAGCCAGGACTACCACAACGTCGTCGTGGACGACACGGTCGGCGCCGGCCAGTCGATCGTCCCCGGGAGCTTCGTGCTCCAGCACGCCACCCGCCTGGACCCTCCCGGCGCCTGGCCGGTCTGGGAGGATGCGCCCTCCTCGCTGTTCACCGTGAACCTGGACCAGGCCCGCAAGAGCTTCCAGTTCAAGGCCCCGCTGCTCGCCAAGGGCGGCTGGTGGCGGCTCACCTACAAGGTGACCGTGATGGACGGGTACGCCGGTGACATCACCAACACCATGACCGCCAAGTGGGACGGTCGGCAGTCGCAGACCGTCTCGCGCACTGAGTCCTACTTCAACAACGGCGGTAGCGGCGCGGGCACCATGAAGGCTGTCTCCGTGGGTGACACGGTCTGGTTCGACAGCAACCGCAACGGCCTGCAGGACGAGGGCGCCGGCTCCGGCATCTCGGGCGCCGTGCTGACTCTGACCGGTCCCGACGGGCAGCCGGTGACGAACATCTTCGGCAAGCCGGTGGCCCCGATCACCACAGGCCCGACGGGTACCTACCTCTTCGAGAACCTGCCTCTGCTGCCTGCTGGCCAGCACTACACCGTCAGCGTCAAGGCTCCAGACGGGTACGTCCCGACCACCGAGCACGTCGGCAGTGACCGGGAGAAGGACTCCTCGACCGGGTCGGCCACCTCGACGGACCTCACCACCAACGGCGCCAAGGACCTGTCGCTGGACTTCGGGTTCGTCAAGGAGCCGATCAACCTGGTCCTGGCCAAGAGCGTTGATGCCAGCGGTCCGGTGAAGACCGGTGACCAGGTCACCTACACCCTGCAGCCGTCGAATGACAGCAAGCAGGAGGCCATGAAGGGCTGGTCGGTGACCGACCTGCTGCCGGCTGGGACCCAGATCGTGTCGATGTCGGGCGATGGCTACACCTGCGACATCACCACGGCCCCGACCAAGCCGGTCTGCACCTCGAACGTGCCGCTGGCGGCGGGCGCCAAGGCTGCCCCGATCACGGCGGTCGTCAAGGTGGTTGCCACCTCCGGCAGCCTGAAGAACGTCGCCTACGTGGCCCCGGCCCCCGGTGACGTGCCAGAGACCAACCCGCTGGACGTTCCTACCCTGGACACCGACACCGCGACCTCGCGTACTGACAACGACGCGCAGGCCACCATCAACGTCGCTGAGACCCCGGTCTCGATCGGTGACTACGTCTGGTGGGACGCCAACCGGGACGGGATCCAGCAGCCGGGCGAGAAGCCGGCCAGTGGGGTCACGGTGACCCTGGAGGATGCCAGCGGCAAGACCGTCCAGACCACGAAGACCAACGAGTCGGGGTACTACTCCTTCACCGGTCTGAAGCCGGGCACCGACTACGTGCTGGCCTTCCAGAAGCCGGATGGCGCGACCCTCACCATCGACAACGCCGGTGGCGACGACGCGGCTGACTCCGACGTTCCGGCCAACGGCCGGGTGGCGGTGAAGACCCCGGTGACGGGCACGAACGACGCAGCGCCGGGCAAGACGGACCTGCCGACGCTCGACGCCGGTCTGGTGCAGATCAACCTGACCCTGTCGAAGAAGCTCATCACCAACGCGCCGTACACCACGGCCACCCAGGTCTCGTTCCTGCTGGTTCCCCACAACGTGGGGCCGTCGGACGCGATCGCCGGCTGGTCGGTGACCGATATTCCGCAGGCGGGGCTGACGCTGGTGAGCATCTCGGGTGAGGGCTACAGCTGCACCGGCCTGACCTGCACCTCGTCGCAGGCGCTGGCCGCTGGGGCGGACGGGAAGCCGATCGTGGCGACCTTCCAGCTGCCGAGCACGACGACCTACCCGGTCACGTACCGCAACGTCGCCTACGTCTCCCCGGCCAAGGGCGAGACCCCGGAGACGAACCCGCTGGTGGTCCCGACCATCGACACCGACACGGCGAAGTCCGCTACGGACAACGACAGTGAGGCGTCGCTGACCCTGACCAACTACGGCGAGGTCGCCCCCCCGTCGCAGCCCAACGACCCCAGCGATCCGGCCCCGCTGCCCAACACGGGTTCCGACATGCCGCTGGGCGCGCTGGTGGGAGGTCTCCTGGCTGTGATCGGCGGTGGCGCCCTGGTTCTCCAGAGCGTGCGTCGCCGGGCCCAGCAGTAGTCCGGTCCTAACGAGCACGAGCGCCGCCTCCCATACCGGGAGGCGGCGCTCGCGTCTTCTGAGCGGGCAGCCTGGCTCATCAGGCCAGGGTGGGCGCAGCCAGTGCCGAGGTGTGCCAGGTCGCTGCCCAGGCGTGGCGGGCGGCGAAGACCGTCGGCGGAGGACAGGTCTAGCCCTCCAGGCCCGTCGAGAGCAGAGCCGGAGCAAGTGGCCCAGCTAGGGTGACCCTGTCGATGTGCGAGAGGTAGTGCTCCTGCTGACCGTCACCAGCCAGTCTGTGACCTTCTGGTGGGGACCTCCTGGTGGGGCAGGTCCTCGGCTTCCGGCACCCAGGCTCGCTCGCCCGACGGCAGCGGTCGCCAGGCCGCTGCCTGGCGGGCCCCCGGACCGGGACCCGGCCTGGGTCGACGGCCGGGTCCCGGTCGGCCAGCTGCAGCAGCCGGACCGCGCCGACGGACAGATGCCGGTAGCGGCTAGGTCTTTGGGCTCTCGATGCTGCTGGTCATGACCTCGTCCGGGACCACAGGCCGTCGGGGGATCAGCCGCAGATGGTCCGGGGGTTGCCGTGGTACGCCAGAACCACGGGGGCCCCGGTGCAGATCACGCTGGTGGCCACCGGGGGCTGCCCGTTGGCCGGCTGGGCGGCCGGCACCTGCCCGTACACCCTCTTCTCGGCTCCCAGCAGCGAGGCCATGAGGCTGGGGTTGGTGGGAGTGATCACCTTGGTGGACTTCGGGTCCAGACCAGCCAGCTGGGCCGCGTCAGCGAAGGCCTGAGACCGGCCCATCATCTCGTCAATGAGCTTGTTCTCCTTGGCAGTACGGGCGTCGTAGAGGTGGGCCCCCAGCTGGGTCTTGATGGTCTCAGCGGGGATCTTGCGGCCCTGGGCCACCCAGTTCACAAACTGCTCGTACTCGTTGGCCAGGCCGTTCACCCAGATCGCCTTCTCCTCGGGCGTCATGTCGCGGTAGGGAGACCCGAAGTCCTTACCCGTGCCCTGGGTGAGGTACTCATAGGTGATCCCGCCGGTGGTGGTGACCCCGCTGGTGAGCAGGGTGCCCGAGGTGGCGGTGACGTCCTTGTACCGCGCGAACGGCCCGGAGACCACACCGATGCTTCCGATCATGGTGCCGTGGTCGGCGGTGATCCGGTCGGCGCTGGCCATGGCGTACACACCGCCAGAAGCGGACGTCCCCTCAACATAGGCATAGACCTTCTGGCCGGTGCGCTCCCGGTACCGGTTGGCGGCCTCGGCGATCGCCCGGGAACCGTTGATGGTGCCGCCGGGGGTGTTCATCAGCAGCAGCAGCCCACCTGCGTCGGACGGCTTCAGCTGGTCGATCAGGTCAGCCACTTCGTAGCCGTTCGTGCCACCGGTCAGCGTCAGGCCCTCGCTGGCGGAGGCCTGGATGGTCCCCGTGACCTGGATCGCGTACAGGGTCCCCTTCGCCGTCGTCGGCCCCCAGAGCACCCGGGTAGGAACGCTCGACGCCTGCTGCTGGCCGCTTCCGGCCAGAGCGGTCATGCCGACCAGGGCCAGGACGGAGAGGAGCGACACCGCCAGGAGAACGGCTCCGACGCCCAGGGCTGCCCCCATCCCGGCACCAAAGCCTCGCCGGAAGCCTCCGGGCTGCTGGGAACGTGGTGGGCCGGCCGGAGCTGGGCCGGAGGCTGACCTGGCGGGGGTCGGTGGGCCAGCCGGTGTGGTCGCCGGGACCGGCCTGGGCGGGACAGGGGCACCGCCGGTGGCAGGGCGCGGCGCCCCGGCTGAGGAGCCACGCGAGGCGGGGCCCGGCGAGGACTGCGGGGTGGTGGGCGGGTTGGTCATGGTTCCTCCTGCGTCGACGTGCTTGCGACCCTATCCCGGCTGGTGGTGGCACCATGGTCGGGTGGCCGACCTGCTGGACCGGGAGCTGGAGGCCTACCTGGCTCACCTGCGGGTGGAGCGGGGACTGTCGGCAAACACCATCAGCAGCTACCGCGGGGACCTGACTCGCTACCTCGAGCACCTGCGCGCCTGCGGAGTCACAGCTCCGCGGCAGATCACCGCAGAGCAGGCCCAGCAGCTCGCGACCGAGCTGCGCCAGGGCAGCGGCGGACGGCCGGGGCTGGCTCCGGCCAGCGTGGCCCGGATGCTGGCCGCGGTCCGGGGGCTGCACCGGTTCTGGCTCAGCGAGTCGGTGGTGACCCACGACGTCACCACCCAGCTGGAGCCGCCGCGGACCGGGCGGCGGCTGCCGAAGGCGCTCACGGTCGACCAGGTGACCCGGCTAGTGGCTGCGGCCGGTGGGGACCTGCTGGCCCCGCGGACCAGGGCCCAGCTGCGCGACGGGGCGCTCGTCGAGCTGCTGTACGGGACCGGTGGGCGGATCTCGGAGGTGGTGGCGCTGGACGTCGACGACCTGACCCGCGCCCTCGCGGACCCAGACGCCGGGCTGCGGCTGATCGGCAAGGGCGACAAGGAGCGGCTGGTCCCGCTCGGTCAGTACGCCCGGGCCGCGGTCGAGGCCTGGCTAGTCCAGGGACGGCCTGTCCTGGCCGCCCGAGGGGGTGCGACCCCAGCCCTCCTGCTGAACGAGCGGGGTGGCCGGCTCAGCCGGCAGAGCGCGTTCAACCGGGTCCGGGCCGCCGCGCTCCGGGCCGGGATCGAGACGGAGGTCTCGCCGCACACCCTGCGGCACTCGTACGCCACGCACCTGCTCGACGGGGGAGCCGACATCAGAGTGGTGCAAGAGCTGCTGGGGCACGCCTCGGTGACGACCACCCAGATCTACACTCTGGTCACCGTCGACCACATCCGAGACGTGTACCTGACGGCTCACCCCCGGGCTCGGGACGAGGGCAGATCCGCCCCCGGGGCGACGTAATGGTCCTGGTCCGGGTAGCCTGCGGCCAAGCGAACGTATCTGTACGCAAGGAGTAGGCGTGCTCAGTGACACCACTCAGGGGGCGCTCGTCGAGGAGACGACCGCGGTCGGTGACATCGGGCCCACCGGGCGTCCCTGGCCGTTCCTACCACCCCCTCGGCCACCGCGTCGCGACCCTGGCAAGGCCGTCGTGATGGCAATGTGCAACCAGAAGGGCGGGGTCGGGAAGACCACGACCACGATCAACCTGGGCGCGGCGCTGGCCGAGACCGGCCGCCGCGTGCTGCTGGTGGACTTTGACCCGCAGGGCTCGGCCTCGGTTGGCCTGGGGGTGAACCCCCACACCCTGGAGCGCAGCATCTACAACCTTCTGCTCAGCCGGCGGATGGACGCTGCGGACGTGATCTTGCAGTCGAAGGTCCCCGGTCTCGAGATCCTGCCGGCCAACATCGACCTGTCCGCGGCCGAGGTGCAGCTGGTCAGCGAGGTAGCCCGTGAGCAGACCCTGAAGCGGGTGCTGGACCCGTTGCGTGACCAGTACCACGTGATTCTGATTGACTGTGCGCCTTCCCTGGGGCTGCTCACGATCAACGCCCTCACGGCAGCCACTCAGGTGATCACCCCGCTGGAGTGCGAGTTCTTCGCACTGCGGGGGATCGCGCTGCTGACCGACACCATTGAGAAGGTGCAGGACCGGCTCAACGAGGACCTGGAGCTGCTCGGCATTGTCGGCACCATGTACGACGCCCGTACCCTGCACAGCCGGGAAGTGCTGGACCGGGTGGTGCAGGCCTTCGGGGACACGGTCTTCCACACCGTCATCCGGCGCACGATCAAGTTCCCCGAGACTACCGTGGCCGGCGAGCCAATCACCACCTACGCTCCTTCCTCGAGCGGCGCCGAGCAGTACCGGACCCTCGCTCAAGAGGTGCTGGTGAGATGCCCCGACGCGTAAGGCTGCCGGGCGCGAGTGAGCTGTTCCGGGCGACCCAGCCGGGACCCAGCACCGATCCGGAGCCGGGCAGCGCCTCGGGGCGGGTGAAGCACGACGAGAAGATCACGGTGTACGTCTCAGGTGACGAGCTGCTGGCCCTAGAGCAGGCGAGGCTGGCGCTGCGGGCCCAGGGGGTTGCCGTCGACCGAGGCCGGCTGGTCCGGGCGGCGATTGCGTCAGCACTGGCAGACCTGGAGTCGAACGGGGACCAGGCCGACGTGCTCAGGCGGCTCGGCGTCTGAGGTGTCAGCAGCGGCCCCTGAGCAGTTCTCGGTCCACCTCGACAACTTCGAGGGGCCGTTCGACCTGCTGCTCCAGCTGATCAGCAAGCACCGCCTGGACGTCACCGAGATCGCCCTGGCCCAGGTGACCGACGAGTTCATCGGCTACATCCGGGCGCAGGGAGCAACCTGGGACCTCGACCAGGCGAGCTCCTTCCTGGTGGTGGCATCGACGCTGCTGGACCTGAAGACCGCCCGGCTGCTGCCGCACGGCGAGGTAGACGACGAGGACGACCTAGCCCTGCTGGAGTCCCGAGACCTGCTCTTTGCCCGGCTGCTGCAGTACCGGGCCTTCAAGCAGGTGGCGGCCTGGATCGAGACCACCCTGGCCACCGAGGGGCTCCGCTTCGTCCGCCCGGGTGGCCTGGAGCCCCAGTACGCGGCGCTGCTGCCCGACGTCGATCTGGGCCTGTCACCCGACGAGCTGGCAGCCCTGGCCGCCCGGGCCATGGAGCCGCGGGCAGTCCCGCAGGTCTCAGTGGCCCACATCCACCAGGTCCGGGTGAGCGTGGCCGACCAGGCGGTGCTGGTGGCGCAACGGCTGCGTCGGCTGGGGTCGGCGACCTTCCGAGCCCTGGTCGCCGACGCCGGGGACCGGCTGACGACCGTGGCCCGCTTCCTGGCCCTGCTGGAGCTGTTCCGCAGCGCATCGGTGGCGTTTGAGCAGATGGCTCCCCTGGGAGAGCTGGTGATCCGCTGGACCGGGACCGAGTCGGGCGAGGTCGAGGTGACCGACGAGTTCGATGCCCGCCGCAACGACGACGAGGAGGAGACGAGTGAGTGAGGCCCTGCCGTTCAGCCCGCCCGCCGAGCCGGACGACCAGCAGCTCTCGGGGGCGGTCGAGGCCCTGCTGATCATGGCCACCGAGCCGGTCAGCGCCGCCGAGCTGGCCCAGGCACTCGGGGTCCCGGCGGACCGGGTGGACGCAGTCCTGGCCGAGCTGGTGCGGTTCTACACCGACACCCACCGGGGCTTCGAGCTGCGCCATGCCGGCGGCGGCTGGCGGTACGCGACTCGTGCCGAGCACGCCGCCGTGGTCTCCCGGTACGTGCTGGAGGGCCAGCACGCTCGGCTGTCGCGGGCGGCCCTCGAGACGCTAGCGGTGATCGCGTACCTGCAGCCGGTCACCAGGAGCCGGGTCTCCGCTGTACGCGGGGTCAACGTGGACGGGGTGGTCCGGACCCTGGTGGCCCGGGACCTGATCACCGAGGCCGGGCGGGACGAGCAGTCGGGGGCGGTGCTGTTCACCACGACGGGGTACTTCCTGGAACGGATGGGGCTGGCCTCGCTGGACGAGCTGCCACCCCTGGCGCCCCACCTGCCGGACGCGAGCGAGCTCGAGGCGGAGCTGGTGGCGACCGCCCAGACCGGGGCCGACCTTCCCGAAGCTGGGCCGAGGCAGTGACACGCCACCTGGGCCAGAACTCGACCAGCGAACCCGGGGCAGGCCAGGATGACAGCGTGGAAGCGGATCCGGGAGCCCGAGCCGGTGTGCGGCTGCAGAAGGTGCTGGCTGCGGCCGGCATGGCCTCGCGCCGGGCGGCCGAAGAGATGATTGCGGAGGGCCGGGTTGAGGTGAACGGCCGGGTGGTCCAGGAGCGGGGCCTGCGGGTGGACCCGGACCAGGACCACATCCGGGTCGACGGTCGGCGGATCCCGCCAGCTCGGCGTCATACCTACCTGGTGCTCAACAAGCCGCGCGGCGTGGTGTCGACGATGTCCGACCCGGAAGGTCGGCCGACTCTCAGGGACTACCTGACTCGCTGCCGGGAACGACTGTTCCACATCGGCCGCCTCGACACCGACACCGAGGGGCTGATCCTGCTCACCAACCACGGGGAGCTGGCGCACCGCCTCTCCCACCCCTCGTACCGGATTCCCAAGACCTATCTGGCCGAGGTCGAGGGTGTGGTCGAGCCCCGGACGCTGCGCCGACTGGCTCAGGGAGTCACTCTCGACGACGGGCCAGTGACGCCTGACCGGGTCCGGCTCGTCGACACCGCCAGGGGACGCAGCCTGATTGAGGTGGTGCTGCACGAGGGCCGCAACCGGGTGGTCCGCCGCCTGTTCGACCGGGCAGGGCACCCGGTACGACGGCTGTCGCGGACCCGAGTCGGCCCGGTCAGGCTGGGGTCACTGCGCCAGGGGGAGCTGCGCGAGCTGACCCGGGAGGAGGTCGGCGCGCTGCTGGACGCCGTGGACCTGTAGCCCGAGGCACGGTCGGGTGGGGCAGTCCAGGTCGGACCTCAGGTAGCCTGTCTCGGTGCTCTGGAACCAATTCCGCCCGCTGCGCGGCCTGGCCGCCGTGCTCGTCCTGGTTGCTGGACTGACCTCCTGCAGCGGCTCGCCGGCTCCGGGCTCCTCGGAGAGCCCGGTCGCCAGCGCCAGCCCGAGCCCCGGCGAGACCTCGAGTGCCCCGAAGCCCTCCGTCCCGGTGTCGACCAACCTGGACGGGATCAGCGTGGCGGGGGAGCTGCAGAAGCTGCCGGCGGTGACCATTCCGGCGCCCTGGGCGGTAGACACGTCCCAGTCCAAGGTGATCATCCCCGGCAGCGGCGCCGAGATCACGCAGGACTCGATGGTCAAGGTCCACTACTGGGGCGGCAACGGCCGGACCGGGACGGTCTTCCAGGAGAGCTTCTCCGAGGGCAAGCCGGTGGTGTTCCCGATGCAGGGGCTCATCAAGGGCTTCATCACCGGGCTGATCGGGCAGAAGGCAGGCAGCCGGGTCCTGATCGGGATCACCGGACCTGACGGGTACGGGTCCCAGGGCGGCAACCCGCAGGCCGGGATCGAGGCTGACGACTGCCTGGTCTTCGTGGTCGACATCATCGACGTCTCCCGCACCGAGCCGAGCGGGGAGCGGGTCACCGCTCCCGCTGGGCTGCCGACAGTGAAGGGGGACCTGGACCAGCCAGTGGTCACGGTTCCCAAGGACACCCCGGCGCCCACCAGCCTCGTGGTCCAGCCGCTGATCAAGGGCACCGGGACCCCGGTGGCGGCGGCGGACTCGGTCCGGGTGAACTTCGTCGAGTACGCCTGGAGCACCGGCAAGATGGTCCGGACCACGTACGGCGACAAGGACAAGGGCTACAAGCCGCAGGACGGGGCCCTGGCGAAGACCCTGCCGGCCTGGCAGCAGGCCCTCGTGAACCAGCCCGTCGGCAGCCGGCTGCTGATCATCGCCCCGCCCGCCGTTGGCTACCCGTCGGGGGACCCGCGCAAGAAGATCAACCCTGGCGAGACCACCGTGTACGTGGTGGACATTCTCTTCGCGTACGAGAACCCGAGCTGACCCGGCTCAGACCACCCACGGGGTCCGGGGCAGCCGGGCCGGGTCGAACCGGTCCAGCAGCAGCTGCGGGGTGACCGGCTCGTCGGGGCGGCACAGCCCGAGTGAGGACCCGATCCAGGCCACCACCTGGGCCGGGCTGCGACCAGCCGCGGCCAGCTCGGCCAGCGTCACCGCCCGGTCCCGCTTGGCCAGCCGGACCCCGTCAGCGTTGACCACCAGCGGGAGGTGCAGGTACTGCCGTACCGGCTCGAGCCCCAGGGCCCGGGCCAGCCAGACCTGCCGTGGGGCAGAGGTCAGCAGGTCGTCCCCGCGAACCACCTGGTCGACCCGCTGAGCGGCGTCGTCGACCACCACGGCCAGGTGGTACGCGACGGTGCCGTCGCCGCGCTGCACCACGAAGTCATCCACCTCCATCTCGACCGTGCCGCAGAGCAGGTCCTCGACCCGGACCACCGCGCCCCCCGCCCGTACCCGCCAGGCCGGGGCGCGGACCGCCCGCCGGCGGCGGCGCTCGGCCTCGGTCAGGTTCCGGCACGTCCCCGGGTACGGACGGAACCCGTCCGCGTGCGGGGCCTGCGCCGCCTCGGCGATCTCGCGCCGGGTGCAGAAGCACTCGTACCGTTCGAGCCTCTCCAGCGCCGCCCGGTAGCGGTCCAGGCGCTGCGACTGCCAGACCACCTCCCCGTCGTGGTCTAGCCCCAGCGCCGCCAGGTCTGCCAGCTGGCGCTCGGCCACCCCGGGGGCGGCCGCCACCCGCTGCTGGTCGAGGTCCTCGACCCGGACCAGAAAGCCCCGTCTTGATGCGCGGGCAGCCAGCCACGCCACCAGGGCGGTGCGCAGGTTCCCCAGGTGCAGGTCGCAGGTGGGGGACGGGGCGAAGCGGCCGAACATGGCCCCATTGTCGGGCCAGGTGCTGCAAGACTGTCACCAGCACGGGAGGACGAGATGACCCAGCGGAAGTCAGAACGGCAGCTGAACCTGCTGATCTGCCTGCTCAGCGCGACCCGGTACCTGCCGCGGGAGAAGATCCGGGACCTGGTGGAGGGGTACCGGGGGCTGTCCGACGGCGCCTTCCAGCGGACCTTCGAGCGCGACAAGGACGAGCTGCGCCAGATGGGGATCCCGGTTGAGACCGGCTCCAACGACAGCTTCTTCGACGACGAGGTCGGCTACCGGGTCCGGCGCAGCGACTTCGAGCTGCCACCGGTCGACTTCACCGCCGAGGAGCGGATGGTGCTGGGACTGGCCTCTCAGGTCTTCGCGCACGCCGCGCTGAGCCCGCAGGCAGCCACCGCGGTCGGCAAGCTGCGAGCCGCCGGGATCGAGACCGACCCGGGACGGCTGTCGGCGGTGACCGCGGCGGTGTCGACCCCGGAGCCGACCTTTCTGCTGTTCTGGGAGGCTGTGGCTAGCCGGACCCGGGTCCGTTTCGAGTACCGGCAGCCGGGCCAGAGCCGCCTGGTCGAGCCCTGGGCCGTGCTGCACCGCAAGGGCGCCTGGTACGTGGTCGGCCGGGACGCGGACCGAGACCAGCCCCGGGTGTTCAAGGTCTCCCGGGTGCTGAGCGCCGTGACCGAGGGCCAGCCCGAGGCGTACCCGCGCCCTGAGCCGGCGCTGCTGCAGGCGGCGACCGAGAGCCTGGAGCCGCCGCAGACCGGTCAGCGGGCCACGGTCGCGGTCCGGGGCGTGGCCGCGCCGGCGCTGCGCCGACGCGGCGAGCCCTGCGACGAGCCGGCGCCCGAGGGGTACCGGAGCTTCGAGGTCGAGTACGGGCTGGTCGAGCTCTTCGCGGGGGAGGTGGCCGAGGCCGGGCCCGACGTGCTGGTGCTGGCTCCGGCCGAGCTGCAGCAGGCTGTGCTGCGGCGCTTGGCCGGGGTCGCTGCGCGCCCCCTCAGCGAGGAGGTGTCATGAGCACGTCCGCGCAGCAGGTGGCCCGGCTGCTGGTGGCCATCCCGTACCTCCAGGCTCGCCAGGGGATCAGCCTGGAGGAGGCCGCTCGGGCACTGGGGACGACTCCTCAGCAGCTGCGGAAGGACCTTCAGGTCGCTCTCTTCTGCGGGCTGCCCGGGGGGATGCCGAACGACCTGTTCGAGGTCGACCTGGACGCGATCGACGACGGGGTGGTGCTCCTGGGCAATGCCGAGGTGCTGGCCAAGCCGCTGCGGCTGACCCCGGACGAGGCCTTGACGCTGCTCGCCGCGGTGCAGACCGTACGCGAGGTGGCCAGCCCCGACACGTACCCGGTGATCGACTCCACCGTCGCCAAGCTGCAGCGCCTGAGCACTGCTGAGGGCGAGGTCCTGGTGAGCGTCGCGGCCGGGCAGGAGGAGACCCGGGCCCAGGTGACCGAGGCGATCGCCCGGGGTCAGCGGCTGCGACTGACGTACGACGGGCAGTCGCGCGGCGAGACCTACCCGGTGGTGGACCCGGTGACCCTCAGCCTGCGCGACGGGTACGTCTACCTCGAGGCCTGGTCACTGGACCGGTGCGGCTGGCGGACCTACCTGCTGGACCGGCTGGTGGCCGCCGAGCCGACCGGCGAGAGAGTCGCCGACCACGGGCCGCCGCCCAGCCGCCCGGACTGGCTGCGGGCCGCCGGCGCCGCCGAGGTGGTGCTGCGGCTGGCCCCGGAGGCCACCTGGCTGGCCGAGTACGTCCCGGTCCAGTCCCGCCGCGGCACCGCGGAGGGGCTGGAGGTCACGATCCTGGTCGCGGACCCGGCCTGGCTTCGGCGGCTGCTGCTGCGCCTCGGCGGCGGCGCCGAGGTCGTCAGCCCCCGCGGTGCCGCCGACAGTGCCGTGCGGGCCGCCCGAGACGCCCTGGCCGCGTACCAGGCCGCCGGGCTGGCAGGTGACCAGGCCGGCCGGTAGGGTCAGTCGGGTGTGGTGGCTGGTCTTTGCGGTGCTCCTGGTCGCCGAGATCGTCGGCATCGGGTACCTCGTGGTTCGGGTCTTCCAGAAGGGGCGCCGGTTCTTGCACGAGCTGGAAAGGGCTGCAGCTGAGATCGGTGACCGGCTGGGCGAGCTCGACAGCGGGCTGGACACCCCGCAGCTGCCCCGGCCGCCCGAGCGCCTGGGGGTGCGGCCCTAAGATGGGCACGCACGTCGAACCGAAGGAGTGGACATGACTGCGTTGGTTGCCGGCCTGCCAGGCGGCGCGGAGTGGGTCATCCTGCTCGTCGTCGCCCTGCTGCTGTTTGGCGGGACCCGCCTGGCCGGGATGGGCAAGGGCGCCGGTCGAGCGATTCGCGAGTTCCGCGAGGAGGTCAAGGCTCCCGAGGTCGAGGCCAAGAAGAAGGACGAGCCCGCCGAGGACCCGGCCGTGCTCGACGCTGAGGTGGTTGAGCCGGCGAAGGCCGAGCCCGTGTCCCCGGAGCCGGGCCGCAGCGCCTAGTCGATGTCCCCGATCACCGCCGTACGGCGTACCTGGTCGGCGCTGAAGCCGCCGCCCTCGACGCCGGACGGCACCATGTCGCTGTACGACCACCTGCGCGAGCTGCGCTACCGGGTGATCGTCTCGGGGCTGGCAGTGCTGGTGACGACGATCGTCGCCGCGTTCTTCTACACCCAGCTGATCGCTGTCGTCCGGTCCCCCTGGGAGCAGGCGGTCATCGACTACCAGGCGGCCAACCCGGGGGCCAGCACCTTGCTCGTCAACAAGGACGTGGTGTCTCCGTTCATGCTGGCGCTGCAGGTCTCCGCGGTGGCCGGGCTGATCACCGCCTGCCCGGTCTGGCTGTGGCAGCTGTGGCGGTTTGTGGTGCCGGCGCTGCTGGAGAATGAGCGCAGGTACGCGATCAGCTTCATCGGGGCCGCGGTCCCGCTCTTCCTGGCTGGCTGCTCCCTGGGCTATGTGGTGCTGCCGAAGGGGATCGCGGTGATGCTCGAGTTCACCGTGCAGGGTGTCACCAACATGCAGGACGTGCAGGACTTCCTGAAGCTGGAGCTGCTGCTGATCTTGATGTTCGGGCTGTCCTTCCTGCTGCCAGTGGTGCTGGTCATGGTGAACCTGGCCGGCGTGGTGACCGGTGAGCAGCTGGGCAAGGCCCGTACGGTGGCGATCTTCCTGTGCTTCGTCTTCGGAGCGGTCGCGACCCCGTCCACCGACCCCTTCTCCATGATCGCGCTGTCGCTGCCGATGGCGCTGATGTACCTGATCGCAGAGCTGATCTGCCGACGCCACGACAAGCGCCGCGCGAAGCGGCTGGCGGCCGACGAGATGTCGGTCAGCCTCGACTGATGGCGCGCGAGGCCGCCGCCATCACCTTGGTGGTGAATCCGACCGCTGGGCGGGGCCGGGCCGGCAAGATGCTGCCTAAGGTGGTGCGCGAGCTGCTCGGCAAGGTTCCCGAGGCGTCGCTGCGGGTCCACCAGGCCACCTCGTACGAGGAGGCCCGGCTGCGCTGCATCGCGGCAGTGGAGACGGCCCGCCCGCACCCGGTGGGTGGGCGGCAGGACTGCCTGGTGGTCATGGGCGGTGACGGGATGATGCACCTCGGCCTCAACGCCGCTGCCGCTAGCGGGGTCCCGCTGGGACTGGTGCCGGCCGGGACCGGCAACGACTTCTGCCGCGGGGTGGGGATCCCGCGCAACCCGCTGCAGGCGGCCCGGGTGGTGGCTGCCGGCAGGACCCTCACCATGGACCTGACGAAGGTGCAGGGCCAGCTCACCCAGGGAGCCACTCAGCGCTATGTCGGGTCGGTGGTCTCGACCGGCTACGACGCCCGGGTGAACCGGCGAACGAACGCGATGAAGCGGGCCAGCTCGCTGGGCTACGCGTACGCGGCGCTGGCCGAGCTGGCCGCCTTCGAGCCGGTCGGGTACCAGATCTCGATCGACGGGGTCGCCCGTCGCCAGACCGCGATGCTGGTCGCGGTGGCCAATGCCGGCCTGTTCGGGGGCGGGATGCGGATCGCGCCCGACTTCTCGATCACCGACGGACTGCTCGACGTCACCGTGGTGCACCCGGTCAGCCGGGCCACACTGCTGCGGCTGCTGCCTTCGATGTTCAGCGGCTCCTTCGTGTCTGACCCGGCCGTCGAGCGGCTGCGGGCGCAGCGGGTGACCATTGACGGTGATGAGCTGTATGCGATGGCCGACGGGGAGGCGCTGGGGCCCACCCCGCTGCTGCTGGAAGCAGCGCCGGGGGCCCTGGTGGTGTACGCACCGGGCGAGAAGCAGCGCTCCTGACTGGCCGTCGCCGCCTGGCCCGGTAGGTTGGCCGCGATGACTGACACTGCTGCGCCTGAGCCCGGCCCGGAGCTGCTCCGGTTCGCGGCCCGCTACCCGTTCCCGCTCGACGACTACCAGCGGGTGGCCTGCGCCCACCTCGAGTCCGGCTCGGGGGTCCTGGTAGCGGCGCCGACCGGGGCCGGCAAGACTGTGGTGGGGGAGTTCGCCGCCCACCTGGCCCTGGCCCAGGGGCGCAAGTGCTTCTACACGGCCCCCGTCAAGGCACTGTCGAACCAGAAGTACCGGGACCTGGTCGCCGAGCACGGCACGGAGGCGGTCGGCCTGCTGACCGGTGACGTCAGCATCAGCTCGGAGGCCCCGGTGGTGGTGATGACCACCGAGGTACTGCGCAACATGATCTACGCCTCGTCACCGACCCTGGCCGGGCTGGGGTACGTGGTGATGGACGAGGTCCACTACCTCGCCGACCGGTTCCGCGGCCCGGTGTGGGAGGAGGTGATCCTGGGTCTGGCGGAGTCGGTCCAGGTGGTGGCGCTGTCGGCCACGGTCTCTAACGCCGAGGAGCTGGGGGACTGGCTGTCGGAGGTCCGGGGTGCGGTCGCGGTGGTGGTCAGCGAGCACCGTCCAGTGCCGCTGTACCAGCACGTCCTGGCCGGGTCCCGGCTGTACGACCTCTTCGCCCAGGAGGCGCCGACCGCGCGGGCCCTGCCGGGCGGGCCAGCGGACGTGAATCCCGAGCTGCTGAAGCTGGCTCGGCAGGACCGCCGGACCCGCGATGACGCCCGTCGGCCGCGGGGCGCCTCGGGCAAGGGTCGACGCAGTCCCCGGTACGGCTCGGGGCGCATGGGCGGGGCCGCGCACCAGCGCTGGAGCGAGGGGCCGAGCCTGGTCCCACGGCGCTCCCAGATGGTGCAGGCCCTCGACGGCGCCGGGCTGCTGCCGGCGATCATCTTCGTCTTCAGCCGGCAGGGCTGTGACCAGGCGGTGTCCCAGCTGATCGCCGACGGGGTCCGGCTGACCACCCCGGCGCAGCGCCGGGCGCTTCACCAGATCGCGACGGAGCACACCGTCGGCCTGAGCGAGCAGGACCTGGTCGCTCTGCGCTACGACCGCTGGCTGACGGCCTTTCAGCGCGGCGTCGCCGCCCACCACGCAGGGCTGCTCCCGGCGCTTAAGGAGGCTGTCGAGGTGGCCTTCACCGAGGGGCTGCTGAAGGTGGTCTTCGCCACCGAGACCCTGGCCCTGGGCATCAACATGCCGGCCCGGACGGTCGCGATCGAGAAGCTGGTGAAGTACGACGGCGAGTCGCACGCCGACATCACGCCGGGGGAGTACACCCAGCTCACTGGTCGTGCCGGGCGGCGGGGGATCGACGTCGAGGGGCACGCGGTGGTCAGCTGGCAGCCGGGGCTCGACCCGCGCGCGGTGGCCGGGCTCGCGGCTCGGCGGACCTACCCGCTGCGGTCAGCCTTCCGGCCCACCTACAACATGGCGGTGAACCTGGTCGCGACGCTGGGCCGGGAGCGGGCCCGGGCGGTGCTGGAGCAGAGCTTCGCCCAGTTCCAGTCCGACCGGGGAGTGGTGGCGGCCTCCCGTACGGTGCGGCGCCACCAGCGCCAGGTGGCCGAGCTGTGGGAGCAGGCCCACTGCGAGCGCGGCGACTTCGTCGCGTACGCCCGGCTGCGCGAGCAGGTCCGCCGGCTGGAGGCCCAGGCCGCACGGGCCCGCCGCAGCGACCGGCAGGCGGAGGCGCTGAGCGCACTGCAGCAGCTCAAGCCGGGCGACATCATCTCGGTGCCGGCGGGCCGGCACCGGGGCTGGGCGGCGGTGGTGGAGCCTCGCGTGAACGGGCGGGAGGGGCCTTCGCCGCTGGTGATGACCGAGGCCAACCAGCTGAAGCCGCTGACGCTGACCGACTTCCCAACCCCGCCGCTGGTGGTGGGCCGGGTCCGGGTGCCGAAGCACTTCCACGCCAAGGAGGCGGCGTCCCGGCGGAACCTGGCCGCGGCCTTCCGGTCCCGGCTGCGGGAGATCGACCTGCCCGACCCGCGCTACCGTGACCGTGCCGACTCTGACGCGATGGCTGAGGTGGAGACCCTGCGGCTGGAGCTGCGGGCCCACCCCTGCCACGCCTGCCCAGACCGGGAGCAGCACGCCCGCCTGGCGGAGCAGGCGCTTCGCCTGGAGCGGGAGGTCGAGCAGGCACGCTCCCGGGCCGAGGAGCGCAGCAGCACCATCGCCCGGTCGTTCGACCGGGTCTGCGGGGTGCTAGCCAGCCTGGGGTACCTCGACGACGAGGGGCAGCAGGTCACCGAGCGGGGGCGGGTGCTGTCGCGGGTCTACGGGGAGATGGACCTGGTGACCGCCGAGTGCGTGCAGGCCGGGGTCTTCACGGACCTCTCGGTGCCGCAGCTGGCGGCGGTGCTGTCGAGCCTGGTCTTCCAGGCCCGCCCCGCGGATGCCCGCCGGCCTGCGCGGATGCCAGACCGGGCCAGCGAGCAGGCCCAGACCTCGCTGCGGCGCGTCTGGCGCGAGGTCAGCCTGGTGGAGCGCGACCACCGGGTGGAGCGGGGCCCGGAGCCGGACATCGGCTTTGCCGAGGCTGCGTACGCCTGGGCCGACGGGGGCGAGCTGGCCGACGTGCTACGGCAGACCGGTTTCACCGCCGGCGACCTGGCGCGCTGGATCCGGCAGGTGATCGACACCGCCAGCCAGCTGGTCGGTGTCGCCGGCCCAGGCCAGCTGCGGACCACCTGCCGCCTGCTGGTGGCTGCGATGCGGCGCGGGGTGGTCGACCTGGGCGTTCCCGGCACGGACTGAGCCCGCGCGTACCGGCACAGGGAGAACGGCGTGGGGGTCAGCCGTTGAAGCTCTGCACCCAGTAGAACGTGCCGTCAGGGGCCTGGGCGATCCCGATCCCGATGGTGGTGAAGCTCCGGTTGAGGATGTTGGCTCGGTGCGCGGGGGAGCCCATCCAGGCCGCCACGGCCGCTTCTGGGCTGGTCCAGCCGGAGGAGATGTTCTCACCGGCGGTAACCCCGCCGCAGCTGGACAGGACCTGGTGCACGGCGCTGTGGTACGAGCGCTGCACGGTGGCCATGTGGATGGCCCAGGGCTGGGCGATCCGGGAGCTGGTGCAGCTGTTGAGCGCGAGGGCCGGCAGCCCGGCCTGGAGCCGCTGCTGGTTGGTGAGTGCCAGGACCGACGCCGCCAGGTCGGTCCGAGCCGTGACCACACCAGGGGCGTCCTGGACGACGGGGGGTGGCAGGACCGGGCCGACGACGGTGCTCGGGGTCGGGAGGGTGGTGACCGGGCCTCCGCGCCGGGTTGCACCCGCGGCCCGGAACGGGGTGGCCTTGCTGACGACCTGGGCGCGGCCCTCGACACCGCTGTCGGCCGGGGTGGTGGCCGCCAGAGCAGTGGTCTGGGCAGGGCTCGGCTGGGGCTGGGTGGTCTCGCTGGTGGGCTTGCTGGCCTTGGTGGCTCGGCTGGCCGAAGCCGCCGGGACGCTGTCGACGGACCGGGTGCTGGCGGCGGGCGGGGCGGAAGAAGACGCCGCAGCGGTGGTCGTGGGGGTCGCAGCAGTGACCTCAGGCAGGGCGGGTTCGGTGGTGCTGGGCGTGACCGCGGAGCTGCTCGCTGCCAGTACGGGCTGGGCCGCGGCCGAGACCTGCTCCCAGCCGGAAAAGAATGGGGCAGAGAAGGCCAGCACAACGGCTGCCCAGGCGAGCGAGCGAGCAACGCGATTCGACATGAGAAATTCCTTAGTGATCTGACCAGCAGCCTCATCGGCGGGGGCTGGTGAGTTCACCGTACGGATGACTGACTGTTTTAGCGGGTGAGATGAGGAGGGTCTCACTCTGCCGCTGAGGACCGGGAAAATGCCACTGGCCAGGTGGGTTGATCGGTCATGTCGATCAGCTGGGGGCCTGAAGGTCCTTCTTTGGGGGGTTCTGTGAGGGTATTCTCATAGGGCCAAGAGGGGGCTTTTCAGGAGTTGTGAGAGAGTTCTCAGAACAGCCCCGGGCAAGGGAGTGCGGGCCCTTCATCCCCGGGGCGTCGACGACCTCTCAGCCGTTGAAGTTCTGCACCCAGTAGATGACCCCCGAGCCGTCTCGGGCAGTCCCGACGCCCAGGGCCTTCAGCTGGGGGTTGAGGATGTTGGCTCGGTGACCAGGCGACGCCATCCAGCCGGCGACGACAGCGTCAGGAGTCGGGTGTCCCATCGCCACGTTCTCGGCAGCCGTCCGCCCCCCGCAGGCGGACAGCACCGTCCCCATGCTGTTGTGGAAGAGCTTCTTGGAGCTGGCCAGCGTCTGCGAGAACGGCTGCGCGACATGGGCGAGGCACGGGCTCCAGGTCAGCGGAGCCAGCCCCGCCTTCGCTCGCTCGGCGTTGGTGAGCTCCAGGACTCGCCGGGCCGGGTCGGTGCTGGGCGCGGCAGCCGGGCCGCGGCTCCCGGCGGCGGAGCGGACGAACGGTGATGCGCTGGGGGCCACTGCGGCCCGCGGCGTCGGTGCGCCGGCCGTGGTCGTGGCCGTGCGAGGGGCAGCGGCTGCTCTCGCGGCCGGAGCCTGGGCCGGGCTGGGCTCGGGGCCGGCAGGGCTGGCAGCCGGAGAGCCGGGGGCTGGCGGGCTGGCAGGGGCGGGCGAGGCTGCACTGGCGGGTTCCGGGGCCGACAGGCTCCCGTCGGTGCTCGCCGAGCCGGGCTGGCTACCGGCCGAGGCGGCGGCCTCCAGGCTGCCCGCCTCCGCGGCGGAGCCGGTGCTGTGCTGAGGCCAGGCCTGCGTCGTGCCGACCGAGGCTGGCGCCGGGTCGTGGTCGTCGTACGTGAGCGCCGTGCTCAGAGCCGGAGCCGCAGCCACGGCGACCAGCGCGACCAGGCCCCTGCGAGCCCACTGAGACGTCAGCATGATGGTGCTCCCCCCGAGCCTGCCGACCCGGTGACCGGGCCGGCGTGACAGCGAGGACGGTAGGCAGGCCAGGGCGCCTCGGGGGTGAAGATGGCAGCGCTCTCACTCACGACTGGTGGGGTACTCATCAGTAGGCCCTCGAGACGGTCGACATGTTGAAGTCCGGGATCCGAAGCGCAGGCATCGAGGTCCAGGTGAAGTAGCCGTTCCACTCCCGGCACAGGGTGGGCTGGCTGCTGCTGGCCTGGGTGGCCCGGCGCAGCAGGTCAACCGGGGACTCGTTGAAGCGGAAGTTGTTGACCATGCCGACGACCGACCCGTCCTCCACGAGGTACACCCCGTCGCGGGTCAGCCCGGTGGCGAGCAGGGTCTCGGTGTCGACCGGTCGGATGTACCACAGACAGGTCAGCAGCAGCCCGTGGCGGGTGCTGGCGATCATCTCCTCCAGGCTGGTCGGCGAGCCGGCGTCGAGGGTGAGGTTCGCGGTCGGGAACCGCAGCCCGTCGAGCCCTGCCCGCTCGGCACCGGCCCGGGGGTAGATGAGCTGCGTCAGCACCCCGTCTGTGAGCCAGTCCTGCCGGGACACGTCCGCCCCGTTGTCGTACACCGACGTCATACCGGCCTCCGAGGAGGGCACCACGGCGAAGGGAGCCGCGGGCATCGAGCCGGGGCCGCTCCACAGCGACAGGTCGAGCCCGGCCAGCCGCTCGCCGACCCGGGTGGTGCCGGGCTTCTGGCCGGCGTACACGCTGCGGCCCTGCTGGGCGTCACGGCCACTCATGGAGAGGTACGCCAGGATCATCAGGTCCGCGACCGCCGACGGGGGCAGGATCGTCTCGTAGCGCCCCGCCGGGAGCTCGATGCGGTTCTCGCACCAGCCCAGCCGCCTGGTCACCTCGGCGACCAGGGCGTCGGCGTCGACATCGGTGAAGTCGGTGGTGGCCTGGCCGACCCAGGCCGAGCCGATCCGGTCCGGGTGCTTGGCGTTGACCTCGATCATGCCGGAGCGCTCCAGGTGCCGCCGGCGAGCGCCGGCTGAGGTCGCCAGCCAGGTCGTGGTGGCCCGGTGCTGGGCGAAGCCGAAGAGCTCGTTGCCTGCCTCCCGGTAGGCCGTGAGCCCACGACCCAGCCCAGCGGCGAGGTCGGCAAAGACCCCAATGCCGGTCGGCTCCGCGCCGAGCTCGTAGTCCGGGTCCACCACCGGCTCCGGCAGCGGAGCCGAGTCCTCGCTGGCCGGGGCCTCGGTCGCTGCCGCGCTGGCCTGCCGTACCAGAGCCACCAGGTCCGACCCGTCGCTGACCGGCCCGGAGACCACCGCGGCGTGGCCCACCTGGTTGCGACGGGCCACCCCCACCACCGAGGCGGTCCGGCTGTGCGTCTGACCGTTGGTGGTCAGGGCGTTGAGCGCCCAGCGCAGGTTGGCCTCGGTGGTGTCGCGCAGGATCACCACGCAGTCGTCAGCGCTGCTGGCCGCCAGCGCCTGCTCGATCCAGGTCGTCTCCTGGCTCATCAGCGGCCTCCCTCGGCTTCGGTGCTGAGCACGTTCACGGCGCGGAACAGGGCGGCTGGTGTCCCGTGCGAGACCGGGGCCCGCTGCCCAGGCTGCCCCTTGCCGCAGTCCAGGGCCCCCATCAGCCGGTACGTCCCAGGCCCGCCGACGGCGGTCATCGAGCCCCAGAAGTCGGTGGTCGTGGCCTGGTAGGCCGCGTCGCGGACCTGCCCCTGCAACCGGCCGTTGCGGATCCGGTAGAAGCGCTGCCCGGTGAACTGGAAGTTGTAGCGCTGCATGTCGATCGACCAGGACTTGTCGCCTACCACGTACAGGCCGTTCTCGACCTGCCCGACCAGGTCGGCGACGCTGACCTCGGTGTCCGCCGGCTGCAGCGAGACGTTCGGCATCCGCTGCAGCGGGATCTGGCTGCCAGAGCTGGCGAAGGCGCAGCCGTTGGAGCGCTCCAGCCCCTGCTCGGCCGCCATCTGCCGGTTCAGCTGGTAGCCCACCAGGACCCCGTCGCGGATCAGGTCGAACCTCTGGGCGGCGACCCCCTCGTCGTCCCAGCCGCAGGACGCCAGCCCGTGCTCGGTGACCCGGTCCCCGGTGACCGTCATGCAGTCGCTGCCGTACCGCAGGCTCCCGAGCCCGTCCGCGGTCGCGAACGAGGTCCCGGCGTACGCGGCCTCGTACCCCAGCGCCCGGTCGAGCTCGGTGCCGTGGGCGACCGACTCGTGGATCGTGAGCCAGAGGTTGGTGGGGTCAACCACCAGGTCGTAGCGGCCCGGCTCGACCGAGGGGGCAGCCACGTGCTCTGCCAGCCAGTCCGGCAGCTGGGCCGCCTCGGAGTCGAAGTCCCAGCCCTGGTTGCTGGCCAGGTACTCCCAGCCCCGGCCCGCGGGCGGGTTGCAGCTGCGCATGGAGGAGTACCCGCAGGCCGTGCTGACCGCCTCCAGCTCGGGGAAGATCCGGACCCGGCGCTGCCGGGTGCGGGTCCCAGCCGAGTCGGCGTAGTACGTGTGCTCGTCGGCGATCTCCAGCCAGGCCCGGACGTGGTCGACGCCATCTGCCTGCTGGACCTGGTCAGACAGCTGGCGCAGCCGGCCGATGCGTTCTTCCTCGGTGACCTCGAAGGGGTCGGTCTCGAAGCAGGAGACCCAGTCGCCGACGTGGACCGGCTCGGGCGCGAGCTCAACGACCCGGTCGGTGAGCGGCCGCGACACCCGTGCCACCATGACCGCCTGCTCGGCGAGCGCCGCAGCGGCACCGGTCGTGAGGGTGATCCCGGCTGCGAAGCCCCAGCAGCCGTCGTGCACCACCCGGACGCCCAGCCCCAGCGTGGTCTCGTCACTGGTGGAGTCGATCTGGCCGTCGCGCAGCGAGCGGGTTCCAGAACGGACCTGCTCAATGCGGACATCGGCGTGGGTGGCGCCCAGCACAGCGGCCCGCTGCAGGGCCGCGTCGGCCAGGGCGTCGAGGGGGAGAGCACAGAACCGGGGGTCGAGGTCAGGCATGCTCGCGACCTTAGTGGCCTGGCTGCGGCCCGCAGCCCATTGGGTCTGGCGTGGCGGCCACTCGTACGGGAGGCTGCCGGAAGCCCCCGCGCAGCAGCCGCCAGGCCCGGCCTGCGAGCACCGCTAGGCTGGCGGTTGTGCCCCTCGCAGCTCGCGTTATCGCCTGCCTGGACGTCCACGACGGCCGGGTGGTGAAGGGCGTCAACTTCCAGAACCTGCGCGACGCCGGCGACCCGGTCGAGCTGGGCCGCCGCTACGGGGCCGAGGGCGCTGACGAGCTGACCTTCCTTGATGTCTCGGCGTCGGCTGAGGGGCGGGCGACGATGCGGGACGTAGTGGCCCGGACCGCCGAGACCGTCTTCATCCCGCTCACTGTCGGCGGCGGGATCCGCGAGGTCGCCGACGTCGACCGGATGCTGCGCTGCGGGGCCGACAAGGTCGGAATCAATACCGCGGCCATCAGCCGGCCCGACGTGGTCGACGAGATCGCCGGGCGCTTCGGCAACCAGGTCCTGGTGCTGTCGGTGGATGCCCGCCGGGAGCCTGGGATGCCGTCCGGGTACGGGGTGACCACCCACGGCGGGCGCCGCTCGGCCGGGCTGGACGCGGTCGCCTGGGCCCGGGAGGCGGTGAGCCGGGGAGCCGGTGAGGTCCTGCTCAACTCCATGGACGCCGACGGCACGACCTCCGGCTTCGACCTGGAGATGATCCGCGCCGTGCGGGCCGCGGTCGACGTACCGCTGATCGCATCCGGCGGGGCCGGAACCGCCGAGCACTTTGTGGCCGCTGTGGACGCCGGGGCTGATGCGGTGCTGGCAGCCTCGGTCTTCCACTACCAGAAGCTGGCCATCGCCGAGGTGAAGCAGGCGCTGGCCGCGGTCGGCCACCCGGTCCGGATGTCGACGAGTCTTCGACCACGTGCAGAGAGGATGCCCAGATGACGAGGACGGTGTGGCTCCCGTACCACACGATTGAGCAGGCTGAGGCTGCGGTGGGGCACCCGGCCGGGGTCGAGATCGGGGTCTATCCGGACGCCAGCGCGCCACTCCCGGACGGGGCCGAGCGAGTCGAGCTGATCGCCCTTGCGAACACTCCCGGGCCGGCGGCCTGGCAGGCGGTCAAGGACCAGGTCTTCCCCCGGCTGCGGCTGCTCCAGCTGGGCTCGGCTGGTTTCGAGCACATGCTGGCGGCGCTTCCGCCGGGGGTAGCCCTCGCCAATGCCGCCGGAGTCCACGACGTCGGGACCGCGGAGATGGCGGTGGCGCTGGCCCTGGCCAGTGGCCGGGGGCTGGACCGCTATGCCCGCGACCAGGCCGAGCACGCCTGGAGGCCTGAGACAGGCCGGACCATCGCCGACCGGCACGTGCTGATCTACGGGTACGGGCGGATCGGTGCCGCGGTCGAGCGGCGCCTGGCCGGCTTCGAGCCGGCCAGCGTCACCCGGGTAGCGCGGCGCGAGCGGACCGACCCGCCAGTACGGGCGGCGAGGGACCTGGCGTCGCTGCTGCCCAGCGTCGACCTCGTGGTGATCACCGCCCCCGCCACCCCGGAGACGGTCGGCGTCTTCAGTGCCGAGATGCTGGCCCTGCTGCCTGACGGGGCCCTGGTGGTCAATGTCGGGCGGGGCTCGGTTCTGGTGACCGAGGCGGTGCTGGGTGAGGTCGGTCGGCTGCGGTTCGCGCTCGACGTCATGGAGCCCGAGCCGCTTCCCCCGGACCACCCGCTGTGGGACGCGCCCGGGGTCACCCTGAGCCCGCACGTGGGTGGCTACTCGTCCTCCTTCCAGCCACGCTACGACCGGCTGCTGGCCGAGCAGGTCCGCCACCTGCTGGCCGGGGAGCCCTTCGTCAATGTCGTCGCGGGGCCGGGCGCATGAACGACTGCCTCTTCTGCCGGATCATCGCCGGCGAGATCCCGAGCCGCAGGGTGTACGAGGACGAGCAGGCGGTCGCCTTCCTCGACATCGAGCCCTGGCACGACGGGCACACCCTGCTGGTCCCGCGTCGTCATGTCAGCGACCTGGTCGCGGACCCGGCCGCCTGGTCCGAGGTGCAGCCAGCACTGGAGGCCGTCGTCCCGAGGCTGGTTGAGAGGCTGGCCGCCGACGGGATGAACGTCGTCGTCAACGCCGGACCGGTGGCTGGGCAGGAGGTGGGGCACCTGCACGTCCACCTGGTCCCCCGGTACGCCTCGGCGCCTGGGATGGCCGCGCTGATGGACCGGGACGCCAGCCGGGACCTGGACGAGCTGCACCGGCTGCTGGGGGAGGCCGGGTGAGCACCCGGGAGCGGGCGCTGCGGCAGGTCGTGGAGCTGGTGCCAGCGTTCCTGGTCTCGCTGGTGCTGCTGCCGCTGATCATCTCCAAGGGGCAGCTGCTGCCGTACCACCCCAACACCATTGACCTGCGGGTGTACCACCTGGCGGTCGAGGACCTGGTCAACGGCCGTGACATCTATCTCACCAGCACCCCCGACGACCACCTCAAGTTCATCTACCCCCCGATAGCGGCGGTGCTGATGACCCCGCTCCTGGTGGGGCCGTACCTGCTGTGGCAGGTGCTCTGGACGCTGCTGGGGACCTGGGCCCTGGTGGTGGTGCTGCGCCGCTGCCGGGTACCCCGGGGCTGGCTGCTGGGAGCGCTGGCGGCGGTGCTGGTGGTGGCGATGGAGCCGATCCGGACCACGGTCGGCTACGGGCAGGTCAACACCATGCTGATGGCGCTGGTGGTGGCCGACCTGCTGCCGGACGCTCCGGGTGAGCGGCGCCGGGTCCCGCAGGGAGCACTGATCGGCCTGGCCGCGGCGATCAAGCTGACGCCACTGCTGTTCCTGGTCTTCGCGGTTCTGATCCGCAAGTACCGCGCGGCCGTCGTCGGGCTGGTGTCGTTCCTGGTGTTCACCGGGATCGGCTTCCTGCTGCTGCCGAGCGAGTCGATGCACTTCTGGCGCGGCCTGGGGCAGGGCGAGGTGAACACCGCCGGGCCGGTGTACGTGGGCAACCAGGGGATGAGCGGCGTGCTGACCCGGTGGTTCGCCGAGGACCGGCCGACCGTGGTTGTGGCGCTGCTGCTGGGCTTCCTGGTGGCCGGCCTGGCCACGCTGGTGGCCGCCTCCTGGTGGCGGCGCGACGAGCAGGTGTTCGCCGTCGGGCTGGTGGGTCTGGCCACCTGCCTGGCCTCGCCGCTGTCGTGGACCCACCACCACGTCTGGGCGGTGGTGCTGCTGGTGGCGGTCTCGCTGCCTGGCTGCCGGGTTCCGGCCTGGGCCCAGTGGACAGCGCGGGTCTGGATGGTGTGGCTCGCGCTCTGCCTGCCGCTGGCGGTCCTGCCGTACGGCGGGCGGGTCGAGCTCGGCTACTCCGTGAGCCAGAACATCGTGGGCAGCCTCGGGCCGGTGCTCGGCTCGGTGCTGGTTCTGGGCATGACCGGGGAGCTGGTTCAGCACCTGCGGCGGCGGAGGGGCGTTCAGACTCCTCGGTGACGCCCCTGAGGCCACCAGCGCTTCCTGGGCGGTGGCCCCGGTGGGTTCCCCAGGTGCCACCGGGACGAGCAAGAGCGGCCCCGTCGGTCTGCGGAGGGCTGACCACGAGAAGTAGTTTACGATTTGATGAGAAGGGGGCTCAGAACAGAGGAGAATCATCGCGATGGCACGATCCGTACGGCTGATCGGCGCACTGTCGATCGTGGCAGGCCTGCTCCTGGTGGTGTCGGGAGGTGTCTTCTGGGGTGTGATCACCTCCCAGCTGGCCGCCGAGAAGGTCACCGTGTCTGCCGACAGCTCGTTCTTGGCGGGTGACGATGTCAACGGCCCGTTCAGCGCCTACGCGCAGACCGAGACGATCCGCAAGCACTCCCTGAGCGCCTCGGGCGGCAAGACCTTCGCCGAGCTGGGTGCGCTGGCCAACCAAGCGAAGAACGAGGGCCACCCCGAGCTGGCGGACAAGTACGCCCAGCAGCGGGGCATCGTCCAGAACGGTTCCCTCCTGCGGGCCTCGCTGCTGACCTCGGTCCTGGGCTACGGCGTCTGCCTGCTGGCGATCACTCTGGGGCTGGTGGTGGGACTGCTGGGGCTGGCGCTGACCAGGCTCGCCCGCGGCCTGCCGACGGCGGCACTGAGCCCGGCCGCCGAGTCCTGAGCTCTTGGTGCGGGGCTGGCCTGGCTGGCCCCGCACCGTCCACAAAGTGGACATCTGTTGACGAGCTCCTTGTCGGTCGGCCAGAGTGGCGCCCGTGCAACCCGTGCTCGTACCGTGACCGCGTGTCCCGCCCACTGAGGCGTCAGACACGCACCCTCGCCTGCCACCAGCAGCGAGGGTTTTTTCATGAGCACCGCACAGACGACCCCATCAACACCAAGGAGCACTGATGGCCAGCACGGACCAGGCCGCTGATCAGACCCAGGTGACGGGCGCCCAGGCACTCGTCAGGTCGCTGGAGAGCCTCGGTGCCGAGGTAGTCTTCGGAATCCCGGGTGGGGCGATCCTCCCCGCGTACGACCCGCTGTTCGACTCCAGCATCCGCCACATCCTGGTCCGGCACGAGCAGGGCGCCGCCCACGCGGCCGAGGGGTACGCGATGGTCACCGGCCGGGTCGGGGTCTGCATCGCGACCTCCGGACCTGGGGCGACGAACCTGGTGACCGGGCTGGCAGACGCGTACATGGACTCGGTGCCGATCGTCGCCATCACCGGCCAGGTGAACTCCCACGCGATCGGGACCGACGCCTTCCAGGAGGCCGACATCCGGGGCATCACCCTCCCGATCACCAAGCACAACTTTCTGGTGACCAACCCCGATGACATCCCTCAGGCCCTCGCTGAGGCCTTCGAGATCGCCGGCACCGGCCGGCCCGGACCGGTGCTGGTCGACATCAGCAAGGACGCCTTGGCGGCGACCACGACCTTCCGCTGGCCTCCGAAGGTCGACCTGCCGGGGTACCGGCCCACGGTCCGCCCCCACACGCGGCAGGTGGCACAGGCGGCCCGGATGGTGGCCGAGGCCCAGCGGCCGGTGCTGGTGATCGGCGGGGGAGTCGCCCGGGCCGGTGCCAGTGAGGCGTTGGCGGCCGTGGTGGAGGCCACCGGGATCCCCGTGGTGACCACCCTGATGGCCCGGGGCGTCTTTCCGGACAGCCACCGGCTCAACCTGGGCATGCCCGGCATGCACGGGTCGGTGGCCGCGGTTGGCGCTCTGCAGCGCTGTGACCTGTTCATCGCTGTCGGGATGCGCTTCGATGACCGGGTGACCGGGCAGCTGGAGAGCTTCGCGCCCGAGGCCACGGTGATCCACTGCGACATCGACCCGGCCGAGATCAGCAAGAACCGGGTCGCCGACCTGCCTGTGGTGGGCGACGCCAAGCTCTTCCTCACCGACCTGCTCAAGCAGCTGTCTCGGCAGCCCAGGCGGGACCTGTCCGCCTGGACCGACTACCTGCTGGGGCTGCAGGAGCGCTACCCGACCGACGCCGGTGACCCGATGGACGACCGCCTCCTGCCGCAGGAGGTGATCAAGCGGATCGGGGAGCTGTCCGGTCCCGACGCGATCTACGCCACCGGCGTGGGGCAGCACCAGATGTGGGCGGCCCACTTCCTGCCGCACGGCAGGCCACGGTCCTGGCTCACCTCCGGAGGTGCCGGGACGATGGGCTACTGCGTGCCGGCCGCGATGGGGGCCAAGGTCGGCCAGCCGGACGCCCTGGTCTGGGGGATCGACGGGGACGGCTGCTTCCAGATGACCAACCAGGAGCTGGTCACCTGTGCCCTGAACCACATCCCGGTGAAGATCGCGATCATCAACAACGAGTCGCTGGGCATGGTGCGCCAGTGGCAGACCCTCTTCTACGACGGGCGCTACTCGAACACCGACCTCCACTCGTACCGGATCCCCGACTTCGTGAAGCTGGCCGAGGCGATGGGCTGCGTCGGGCTGAGGGCCGAGCGGCCCGAGGAGGTTGACGCGGTGATCCTGCAGGCCCTGGAGATCAACGACCGGCCGGTGGTGGTCGACTTCGTCGTGCACAAGGACGCGATGGTCTGGCCGATGGTGGCGGCCGGGACCAGCAACTCAGACATCAAGATCGCCAGGGACATGGCCCCGGTGTGGGACAAGGAGGAGCTGTGAGCCAGTTTCACACCCTGAGCGTGCTGGTCCAGAACCGGCCCGGCGTGCTGGCCCGGATCGCCGGGCTGTTCGCCCGGCGCGGGTTCAACATCGAGTCGCTGGCGGTCGGCCCGACCGAGGACCCGGCGTACTCCCGGGTTACGATCGTGATCGAGGCCGAGTCCGAGCAGGTCCTGGAGCAGATCACCAAGCAGCTGAACAAGCTGGTCGAGGTGATCCGGATCCTCGAGTTCGCCGCCGGTGAGGCGGTCCGTCGGGAGCTGATCCTGGTCAAGGTCCGGGCCGACGCCCGCAGCCGCAGCCAGCTGATGGAGATCGCCACGATGTTCCGGGGCCGGATCGTGGACGTGGCTCCGGAGTCGATCGTGATCGAGGCGACCGGCTCGTACAGCAAGATCCGGGCCCTGCTGGAGCTGCTCGAGCCGTACGGGGTGCGCGAGCTGGTCCAGTCTGGTTCGGTTGCCCTAGGACGCGGGGTGCGGGCGATCACCGACCGCAGCCGCTACGACAAGACCCCGAAGGCTGAGCGCGCCTGACGCGTTCTGAACCCAGGCAAGGAGACCCAGATGGCAGCAACAGTGTTCTACGACGACGACGCCGACCTCTCGATCATCCAGAACCGCTCGGTCGCGGTGATCGGGTACGGCTCGCAGGGCCACGCCCACGCGCTCAACCTGCGCGACTCCGGGGTGGATGTCCGGGTCGGGCTCCACGAGGGCTCGAAGTCCCGGGAGAAGGCCGAGGCCGAGGGCCTGCGGGTGCTGTCGGTGGCGGACGCCGTGGAGGAGTCCGACCTGGTGATGGTGCTGGCCCCGGACCAGGTCCAGCGCGGCCTGTACGCCGAGCAGATCGCCCCCCACCTGGTAGCCGGCGATGCTCTCTTCTTCGGGCACGGCTTCAACATCCGCTTCGGCTACATCACCGCCCCCGAGGGGGTCGATGTCTGCATGGTGGCCCCCAAGGGCCCCGGGCACCTGGTGCGGCGTGAGTACGCGGCCGGGCGCGGGGTGCCGGTGCTGGTTGCGGTCGAGAGGGACACCTCCGGGCAGGCCTGGCCGCTGGTGCTCTCGTACGCCAAGGCGCTCGGCGGGCTGCGGGCCGGCGGCATCAAGACCACCTTCACCGAGGAGACCGAGACCGACCTGTTCGGCGAGCAGACCGTGCTCTGCGGCGGGATCTCGTCGCTGGTGACGGCGGGCTTCGAGACCCTGGTCGAGGCCGGGTACCAGCCCGAGGTGGCCTACTTCGAGTGCCTGCACGAGCTGAAGCTGATCGTCGACCTGATGTACGAGGGCGGGATCGCCAAGCAGCGCTGGTCGGTCTCCGACACCGCCGAGTACGGCGACTACGTCTCCGGCCCGCGGGTGATCGACGACTCGGTGCGGCAGCGGATGAAGGAGGTCCTGGCCGACATCCAGTCCGGTGCCTTCGCCAAGCGCTTCATCGCCGACCAGGACGCCGGCGCCCCGGAGTTCGCCCGGCTCCGCGCGGAGGCCGAGCAGCACCCGATCGAGGCCACCGGCCGCGAGCTGCGCAAGCTCATGAGCTGGGTGCAGACCAACGACGCCGACTACACCGAGGGCACGGCGGCGCGCTGACCTGACGCGAGGGGCCGGGCGGTTCTGCCCGGCCCTTTCCGCTGCCCAGGCGCTGGCTCTCGCCAAGCTGTGGGGTTCGGGGGAGTGAGAGCGAACCGAACCATACCGTATGGTATGGAACGTGGTGCGCTACCGGAAACAGGACTGGTTCGAGACCGCTGCCCGGGTCCTGGTCGAGCAGGGGCCCGGTCGGCTGCGGGTGGATGCCCTCTGCCAGGCCGCCGGGATGACCAAGGGCTCCTTCTACCACCACTTCCGCAGCCTGGAGGACTTCACCGAGGCCTTCCTGGACTACCTCGACCGGCGCGGCGCCCAGCAGCCGCTCGCCGAGCTGGCGCGGGTCGAGACCCCACGGGCCAGGTTGCAGGCACTGGTCGAGACGATCGCCGCGGAGGACCTCGCTCTGGAGGCGGCCATCCGGCGCTGGGCGGTGACCGAGCGGGCGGTCGCCGAGCACGTGGCCCGGGTCGACACGGCCCGGGGCGAGCTGGTCTCGCGGCTCTACCAGGGGCTGCTGTCCGCCGATCCCCAGCAGGCCCGTGACCTGACCCGCCTGGCACAGGCCTTCTACCTGGGAGCCGTACTGCTCGACCCGCCGGTCCAGGGGGACGAGTACCGCCGGCTGGCCCGGCTGCTGGACCGGGTACTGGAGGGCCACGATGCCTGAGGTGGTCGTGGTCGGCGCCGGGATCAGCGGCCTGTGTGCCGCGTACCGCCTGCGGCAGGCCGGGGTCGAGGCGGTGGTGCTGGAGCAGCAGGCCCGGCCGGGCGGGCGGATCCACTCGGTCCAGGTCAACGACGCCGTCATGGAGGCCGGCGCCACCTTCTACACCAGCGCCTACCGGCTGCTGCCGGCCCTGGTGGCCGAGCTCGGGCTGATGCCCCGTACGGTCAGCAGCGCCAGCGCGGTCGTCCACCGGCAGCGGCTGTACCCGCTACGGTCCAACCGCCCGCTGACCGCGGTCCGGTCCGGGCTGCTGAGCTGGCGCGACGGCTTCGGGATGCTGCCCGGCCTGTCCCGGTTCGCCGCCTCCTGCCGTGGCCGGGGCACCGTCGACCCGCTCGACTGGCTGGCTCTGGACAGCCTGCCGGCCCGGGAGTGGGCCGAGACACTCGGGCTCCCGATGCTGCTGGAGCGGGCCTGGCGCCCCGCGTACCACGGCTTCTACTTCGGCGACACCGAGCAGACCTCGGCCGCCGGGGTCGCCGCGATGGCCGCGCACGGGCTGCGCCAGCGGACCCTGACCCTGCCCGGTGGCCTGGAGCGGCTGCCCCGGGCACTCGCCGGGCGGCTTCAGGTCCGCACCCAGGTCCAGGTCCACGCCGTCGAGGCCGCAGAGCGCGAGGTGCTGCTGCGGACGAGTGCTGGTGAGCTCCGTGCCAGCCGGGTGGTCGTCACCGTGCCCGGCCCGGCGCTGACCGGCCTGTGGGCGCTGGACCCGCTGGAGGCGGCAGTCGCCGCGACCCCGTACACCCGGGGCCTGCTGGTCGGGCTCGGGGTGCGTCGGCGGCTCCGAGACGACGAGCTGGGTGGCGCGTACGGGGTGCTGCTGGCTCCCGGCTCCGGCCCGCTGGCCGCCGTCTGCGTCGCCTCCCGGGCCGGGCACGCCAGTGGAGCGGGAGACCTGGTGACCTGCCTGCTCACCGACCAGCAGGCCCACCTGCGCGCCGAGCAGAATGACGCCGAGATCCTGGACGCCGCTCGCGAGGCCCTGCTGGCCTGGGAGCCCCGGCTGGGACCCGAGCTGCTTACCGACCCGGAGCGGAACCGGGTGGCCCGGATCGAGCACGCCATGCCGGCCAGCCCGCCCGGGCGCCTGGCCGCCATCGCCGCCTACCGCCGCTCGGCCCCAGGGCGCCGGGTGCTGATCGCCGGCGACGTGATCGCCTGGCCCTGGAGCGACTCCGCCGCGGGGGCCGGCGCCTGGGCCGCCCAGGTGGTGGGCCCGCAGAGCTCGAGGTAGGCGGGCAGAGCCCGGTGCGCCTAGAGGCTGGCGACGATCGCGTCGCCGACCTCGGTGGTGGTCCGCGACGCGCCCTGGGTGGCGGCGATGTCGGCCTCGACCGCGGCCTGGACCCGGCGGGCCGCCTCGGCGTGGCCGAGGTGGTCGAGCAGCATCGCAGCCGAGAGGATCGCGGCCCGTGGGTCGGCGATCCCCTTCCCGGCGATGTCCGGGGCCGAGCCGTGCACCGGCTCGAACATCGACGGGTAGCGGCCCTCGACGTTGATGTTGGCGCTGGCCGCCAGCCCGATCCCGCCGGTCACCGCGGCCGCCTCGTCGGTGAGGATGTCGCCGAAGAGGTTGTCGGTGACCAACACGTCGAAGCGGGACGGGTTGGTGCACAGCGCGATCGTGGCCGCGTCCACGTGCAGGTAGTCGGTCTCGACGCCGGGGAAGTCCGCCCCGACCTCGGTGAAGACCCGGTTCCACAGCCCGCCGGCGCTGACCAGCACGTTGTGCTTGTGGACCAGGGTGAGCCGGCCCCGGCGCTGGCTGGCGCGCCGGTAGGCGTCACGGACCACACGCTCCACGCCCATCGCGGTGTTGACGCTGACCTCGGTGGCGATCTCGTGGGCGGTGCCCTGCCGGACGGTGCCGCCGTTGCCGCAGTAGAGGCCCTCGGTTCCTTCCCGGACCACGACGAAGTCGACCGTCGTGCCCTCAACGACCGACGGCGCCAGCGGGGTCGGCACCCCCGGGTAGAGCTTGGAGGGACGCAGGTTGACCGCGTGGTCGAAGGCGAACCGCAGCCGCAGCAGCAGGCCCCGCTCCAGCAGCCCCGACGGGACCGTCTTCGAGCCGGGAGCCGCGCCGACCGCGCCCAGCAGGATGGCGTCAGCACCAGCCAGCCGCTCCAGCTCGGCGTCCGGGAGCACCTCCCCGGTCCGCTGCCAGCGCTCGGCGCCGAGGTCGTACGGCTCGAAGGTGAAGGCCTGGGGGCCCGCCACCGCGGTCAGCACCTTGACCGCCTCGCGGGTCACCTCAGGGCCGATTCCGTCTCCGCCGATGACGGCGATGGTCTGCTGCTGCCTCACCTGAGCGACCCTAGCCACCCAGGCTCTGGGACGAGCGCTCGTCTCAGCGCCGCGCTGGTAGTTTGCCGGGCATGGCCCTGCACTTCCCGCTCACTGCCAACCCCGCTCCTGCTACCGCCGAGCAGCGGGCCGCCGCGATGACTGACCCGGGCTTCGGGAGGGTCTTCGGTGACCACATGGCGGTCGCGACCTGGGACCAGGAGACCGGCTGGCACGACGACGGCATCGTCGGGTACGGGCCGTTCCCGCTGGACCCGGCCGGGGCGGTGCTGCACTACGGGCAGGAGGTCTTCGAGGGGCTGAAGGCCTACCGCCACGAGGACGGCTCGGTCTGGCTGTTCCGGCCAGAGATGAACGCCCGCCGGTTCAGCGCCAGCGCCCGGCGGCTGGGGCTGCCCGGGCTGGCGGAAGCGGACTTCCTGACCTCGGTCACCGAGCTGGTCCGGGCCGACCAGGCCTGGGTTCCCAGCGGCGGGGAGCAGAGCTTCTACATCCGCCCCTTCATGTTCGGCACCGAGAGCTTCCTCGGGGTCCGGGCGGCCCAGACCGTGCAGTACGCAGTCATCGCCGGGCCGGTCGGCCCGTACTTCAGCAGCGGGGTGATGCCGGTCGACATCTGGGTCACCACCCAGTACAGCCGGGCCGGGGCCGGTGGGACCGGGGCGGCCAAGTGCGGCGGGAACTACGCCTCCTCGCTGCTGGCGCAGCGCGAGGCCGACGAGCACGGCTGCTCCCAGGTGCTGTTCACCGACGCGGCCAGCCACACCTGGCTGGAGGAGCTGGGCGGGATGAACATTTTTGTGGTCACCGCCGACCACCGGCTGCTCACCCCGCCGGTCTCCGGGACCATCCTGGACGGGGTCACCCGGGACTCGGTCCTGGCCCTGGCCCCGGCCTTCGGCCTGACCCCGGAGGTCCGCCCGGTGGCCCTGACCGAGCTGGTCGAGCAGATCGGCTCGGGCCAGGTGGTGGAGGCCTTCGCCTGCGGTACGGCCGCGGTGATCACCCCGATCGCCAGCCTGGTGCGGGAGGGAGCCGAGCCGGCCCGGCTGCTCCAGCCGGTGGGGGAGAAGGCCGCCGCGCTGCGGGCGCACCTGCTCGACATCCAGTACGGCCGGGCCGCCGACGAGCACGGCTGGACCCGCAAGGTCTGCTGAGGCAGCCGCTCACTGGCAGCCGCTCTGGGTCGCGGCCGGAACCTGCGTGCTCCGGTGACGTACCCGAGCAGGCAGGTCGTTTCCGGTCTGTGTGGTCTGTGGCCGTGGCTCCTGGTGTGGCCAGGCCCTCGTGGTCGGTCTCAGACTTCGGGCACGCACTCCACTCTTCGACCCACCGCGGAAGACTCCAGAGCGCACTGCGGCGCCGCCCTGCCTGCCGGCCGACCGCACCCACGACGACAGAGGCGGAGCGCATGAAGCCGGTAGCCCCCGAGAACTTCCACGTCTTCGACACCACCCTGCGCGACGGCGCCCAGCAGGAAGGGCTGCGACTGACGGTGTCCGACAAGCTGCGGATCGCCCAGCTGCTGGACCAGCTCGGGGTCACCTTCATCGAGGGCGGCTGGCCGGGAGCCAACCCGAGTGACACGGCCTTCTTCGCCGAGGCTGCCCGCAGCCTGCGGCTGAGGACCGCAACCCTGGTGGCCTTCGGGATGACGGCCCGGGTCGGGATGACAGCGGCCACCGACCCCCTGGTCCAGGCCCTCGTCGACGCCCAGACACCGGTGGTCTGCATCGTGGCGAAGGCTCACGACCGGCACGTCACCGAGGCGCTGCGGACCACCCTCGAGACCAACCTGGAGATGGTCCGCGACACCGTCAGCTTCCTGCGCGGGCACGGCAAGCGGGTCATCGTCGACGCCGAGCACTTCTTCGACGGCTACCGGGCCAACCCCTCCTACGCGCTGGACGTGGTCCGCGCCGCCGCAGAGGCCGGGGCCGAGGTGGTCGTGCTGTGCGACACCAACGGCGGGATGCTGCCCAGCTGGATGGGCGACGTGGTGAGCGCTGCCGCCGCAATCGGCGTCGACCTCGGCATCCACTGCCACAACGACACCGGTTGTGCTGTGGCCAACACGATCGCCGCCGTCGAGGCTGGCGCGATGCACATTCAGGGGACCGTCAACGGCTACGGGGAGCGGACCGGTAACGCCGACCTGGTGCCACTCATCGCGAACCTGCAGCTCAAGTTCGGCTGGCAGCTGGTCAGCCCGGAGTCGCTGCGGGAGCTGACCCGCACCTCCCACGCGATCGCCGAGATCGCCAACCAGGCGCCGCTGGCGCGCCAGCCGTACGCGGGCGCCTCGGCCTTCGCCCACAAGGCCGGGCTGCACGCCTCGGCGATGAAGGTCGACCCGATGCTGTACCAGCACACCGAGCCTGCCCAGGTCGGCAACGGCATGCGGATGCTGATCTCCGACATGGCCGGCCGGGCCAACATCCAGATCAAGGGCGAGCAGCTGGGCCACAACCTGTCCGACCGGGGCCTGGCGGCCCGGGTCACCGACACCATCAAGGTCCGTGAGGCGAACGGCTACTCGTACGAGGCGGCAGACGCCTCCTTCGACCTGGTTCTGCGCGACGAGCTCGGCCAGGGCCAGCACCCGTTCCGGGTGGAGACCTGGCGGGTGGTCACCGACCAGAGCGACGTCTCTGAGGCCGTGGTCCGAGTCAGCACAGGCGAGGACGCGCCCCGGCTGTACGCCGGGGACGGCAACGGCCCGGTGAACGCCCTGGACCAGGCGCTGCGCAACGCTCTCGTGCCGGCCTTCCCGGCGGTCGCGGACTACGAGCTGGTCGACTACCGGGTCCGGATCCTGGACCAGGGCCACGGCACCGACGCCAAGGTCCGGGTTCTGATCGACACCCGCTTCGACGGGGACTCCTGGACCACGGTCGGAGTCGGTGCCAACGTGGTCGAGGCCTCGTACGAGGCCCTGGTCGACGCCTTCCGGTACGGGATCAGCGTCCGTGGTGCCGGTGCCGAGGCCGCCGCGGTGGCAGGACAGGCCGCTGGATAGGCTGTCCGGTCATGGACGACCCCCAGCTCGAGCAGGAACGGGCTGTCACCATCAAGCGGCTGCATGGTGCCGCTGGTGACGGCAGGCTGACTCTGGACGAGGCTGACGAGCGGATTGCGACCGCCCGGGCTGCAGCCTCGGTGGAGGCGCTGGGCGTCCTCGTGGGGGACCTGGGATCGCCGGCCCAGCCGGCCCCGGTGCCGATCCAGGTCCAGGCCTACCCTGGCCGGGAGCCGGCTGAGCGGGTCCTCCCGGGGAGCACTCCCGACCACCCGCTGGTGGTCCAGGCAGGCTGGGACTCGGTGGTGCGCAAGGGCGAGTGGACGGTCCCGGCGTACGTGGCGGTCAGCCCCCGTCTCGGCTCGGTGAAGCTGGACTGCCTGCTGGCCAAGCCGGCCGCGCCGGTGATCTCCATGACCGTGAGCGCCGGCGCTGGGTCGGTGGTGGTGGTCGTACCGCAGGGATGGGCGGCCAACATCGACGAGCTGGGGCACGGGATCGGCTCCGCCCGCAGCACCGTGCCGACCGACCCGGAGCCGGGCTGCCCGGTCATCTTTGTTTCCGGCACCGTGGGGATCGGCTCGTTCCGGGTCCGGCACCCGAGCTGGTTCGAGCGGCGCCGGGCCCGCAAGGCGCTGGCCAAGCGGCGCGAGATCATGCGCTGAGCCAGCCCTTCAGTGACGGGCGGCGCCAGTAGAGTCGGCGCCATGCGGATTGCGAGATACGCCGTTGGCGGCACCATCCAGTACGGGACCGTGGAGCTGGCCGAGGACGGCGGAGAGCATCCTGGCACCGTCGCCGCCATCTCGGGCGACCCGCTGGCCGGGCCTGTCTCGTACACCGGAGAGCGGCAGCTGCTGAGCGAGGTCCGGCTGCTAGCCCCGGTGATCCCCCGGTCGAAGGTGGTCGGGGTGGGCCGCAACTACGCCGCTCACGCCGCCGAGCTGGGCAACGAGGTCCCCGACTCGCCGCTGGTCTTCCTCAAGCCGAACACCAGTGTGATCGGCCCCGACGAGCCCGTGGTCAGGCCCGCCACCACCCACGACCTGCACTACGAGGGCGAGCTGGCGGTGGTGATCGGGCGGATCGCCCGCGACGTCCCAGCCGAGCGGGTGAGCGAGGTGGTCTTCGGCTACACGGTGGCCAACGACGTCACCGCCCGCGACCTGCAGCGCCGCGACGACCAGTGGTCTCGGGCCAAGGGCTATGACACCTTCTGCCCGCTCGGGCCGTGGATCGTGACCCACCTCTCGCTGGCCGAGGCCCAGGACCTGGGGATCCGGACCCGGCTCGACGGACGGCTGGTTCAGGACAGCTCCACCTCGCTGATGGTTCACAGCATCGTCGACCTGGTGCAGTACGTGTCGTCGTTCACGACCCTGCTGCCCGGCGACCTGATCCTGACCGGGACCCCGGCCGGGGTGGGTCCGATGCTGCCAGGGCAGGTGGTCGACGTGGAGATCGACGAGATCGGCTCCCTGTCCAGCCCGGTCCTGGACGAAGCCGGCACGGACACTCGTGGCTAGGCCGGTCCAGGACCGGTCCGACCAGCTGGCTGGCCTCACGGTCCCGCAGCAGGGCAGCAGCTACCCGCTGGCCCTGACGGCAGCCGGAGCCGACCCGACGAGCTGGGGGACCCGGGGGATCGCCGTGGTCGGGGTGCTGCTGGCCCTGGCGGGGTTCTCGCTGGTCGTTCCGACCGTGAACTGGGTGGTTCTCAGCCTGACCCACGCCTGGTTCGGAGCCGGTGAGCCCATGTCGCAGTACCAGGGTCGGGCGGTCCGGTTCGAGATGGTCTCCGGGATGGTGGCGGCTCACCTAGGGCTGGGCAGCCTGACCCTGGTGGTGATCGGGGTCCTGCGCCTGGTGCACCGACGCCGAGCCGGCTGGTTGTGGTCGGTCAGTGCCACGGTGCGCTGGCGGTACGGCCTGGTGGTGCTGCTGGCGTCCATGGTGATCCTCAACGGGGTGCTGCTGGCCAGTACCGGTGCCCCCCAGCTGCGACCGCAGCCCGGGGCCTGGCTGTGGCTGGTGGCCGTGCTGCTGACCGCGCCGGTGCAGGCACTGGGGGAGGAGGCGCTGTTTCGGGGCTACCTGCTGCAGGCGCTCGGGATGGCGGTGCGCAGCCCGGTGCTGGCGATCGTGCTCTCAGCGGCGGTGTTCACCGTCTTCCACGGCGTCCACCAGAGCTACGCCCTGATGCTGCAGCGGTTCGGCTTCGGGGTTCTGGCCGGGGCACTGGTCTGGCGCACGGGTGGGCTGGAGGCGGCGGTCGCCGCCCACGTAGCCAACAACCTGGGGGCCTTCACCTGGGCCGTTCTGACGAGCTCCGTGGCCCAGGTCCGCGCCACCCAGGAGATCAGCTGGGCCGGTCTGGGGCGCGAGCTGGCTGGCTTCGCCCTGGTGACGGCGGTGGCCTGGTGGGTCGCGCGCCGGATGCGGGTCCCGCAGCGGGTGTGAAGCCGGGGCAGAATCTGGATTGGCGCCGGAGTCGTCACTCCGGTACAGTTCTTCCTCGGCGCCACCCGGCGCCGATGGGGTATGGGGTAATTGGCAGCCCAGCGGATTCTGGTTCCGTTAGTCTAGGTTCGAGTCCTAGTACCCCAACGCGGTTCGCTGCCAGACCAGGTTCTCCGGTAGTGTTGCGCACGGTCACTGACCAGCTAGGGCCCCGTTGTGTAGCGGCCTAGCACGCCGCCCTCTCAAGGCGGTAGCGCGGGTTCGAATCCCGTCGGGGCTACAACCATGGTCCCCCCTGCTCAGCAGGGGGGACCATCTGTGCGTCGGCGGTAGAAGCTGCGCTGCCAGCGGTGACGAGCGAGAGCCTGAGCCTGGTCTGCTGGACATCGTCAGACGGCCCAGGTGCTCGATACTGGCGGCACCGAGTCCGGAGACCAGCAGGCCCGTGTCTCGCCCCAGCGGGCGGTGGTGCAGTGTGCTCACCGCCACGTCCCGGACCCGTCGGCTGGGGAGCGCAGGCTACTCGGCGGGGTCGGGCGCCGAGGCCTCGGCAGCTGCAGCCGGTGCCTCCGATCCGGAGCCGCCACCGCTGCGGCGCCGGCGTCGGCGCCGCTTGGTGGGGCCGTCGCTGCCTTCCGGTGCCTCGACCGTGACCACGTCGCCCTCACGGCGGCGCACCCTCTCGCGCCGCTTGCCGTCGGAGTCACGCTTGCCCTCGCCACGCTTGCCCTTGCCCCGGCGGCTCGACCGCTCGCTGTCGCGCTCGCGGGGCAACGAGGTCGCGATCCGGCCCTTCGTCCCCTCCGGGATCTGCAGGTCGCTGAGCAGGTGCGGCGAGGTCGAGTACGACTCGGCCAGCTCGGTGAACGGAAGATCCAGGATCCGGTTGATCACCTTCCAGCGGGTCACGTCCGGCCAGTCGACCAGGGTGACTGCGACCCCGGTGTTCCCGGCCCGGCCAGTCCGTCCGATCCGGTGCACGTACGTCTTCTCGTCGTCGGGGCACTCGTAGTTCACCACGTGACTGACCTGGGCCACGTCGATACCCCGGGCTGCGACGTCCGTGGCGACGATGACCTGCGCCTTGCCGTCACGGAACTTCTTGAGCGCCTTCTCCCGAGCCACCTGGGTCAGGTCACCGTGGATGCAGGTGGCCTGGAAGCCACGGTCCACCAGTTCGTCGGTGAGCCGCTGCACCGTGCGCTTGGTCCGGCAGAAGATCATCACTCGGGAGGCACCGGGCACCTGGAGCAGCTTGGCGACGATCTCCGGCTTGTCCAGGTCGTGCGCCTGGTAGACGAACTGAGTGGTGTCAGGAACCGTGGCCGAGGCGTCGTGGGCCTCGGCCCGGATGTTCACCGGGTGCGACAGGTGAGTCCGGGCCAGAGCCACGATCGCGGCCGGCATGGTGGCCGAGAACAGCAGCGTCTGACGGCTCACTGGCGTCATCGCGACCAGGCGCTCGACATCGGGCAGGAAGCCCAGGTCCAGCATCTCGTCGGCCTCGTCCAGCACCAGCACCCGGACCTGGGAGAGGTCCAGAGCCCGGCGGTCGGCGAGGTCGAGCAGCCGGCCGGGGGTCCCGACGACCACCTCGACGCCCTCGCTGAGGGCACTCAGCTGCGGCTCGTACCCCACACCGCCGTACACGGTCAGCACTCGGGCCTGGCGCACGGCAGCGGCAACCTCAAGGTCGCGAGCTACCTGCAGGGCCAGCTCCCGGGTGGGGCACATCACCAGGGCCTGCGGCTTGCCGGGTGCCTCCAGCTGCTCAAACGCCGGCTCGGCCGGAACGGTGATCCGCTGCAGCAGGGGGATCCCGAAGGCCAGGGTCTTCCCGGTCCCGGTGCGGGCCTGACCGATCATGTCGGTGCCCTGGACCGCGATCGGGATCGACATCGCCTGAATCGGGAACGGGTGAGTGATCCCCACCCGGGCTAGGGCCTCGGTGATCTCGGGGCTCACCCCGAGGTCGTCGAACGTGGTGGGGGAGTCAGTACCGCCGGTCTGGCCTGGGTCGGCGGTGACGGCGTCGTCGAAACTAGTCAGGGTCGTACCTTCGCTGGTGGCCGGCCCGTCAAGGCCGGAGATGGTCTCGCCAGCACCGCACCGACGGAGTCGGGGTGCCGGTATCGAGCCGTACGGTGTGCACGGCTAGCCGCTAGTCTAGCGACTTTGTGACCTGCGACGCAGCGAGGCGGGCTCAGAGGCTGCCAAAGCCGACGGGCCGGGCATGCTCCTGGCCCAGCTCCAGGTAGGCGACCCGGGCCCCGGGGATCAGCACCGTACGGCCCTTGGTGTCGGTCAGCGTCAGCAGCCCGCCGTCGGTGACGGCTTGTGTCAGCTCGGCTGCGATCTCATCGGCCGGGCGGTCTGTCTCCAGGCTCACCTCACGGCTCGAGTGGACGATGCCGACCTTGATCTCCACGGGTTCCCCTTTCGCTGGTCCAGCACAGAGCCTGCCACACCCCAGCGCTGGCCGGGTCGCTGTTCGCCATCGGCTAAGCCGTCAGCCCCAGCGCGTCCAGCTCGTCCCGGGAGGCCTTGCGAACCACGATCCGGGTCCAGGCCCCGACATAGATCCGGTCATCGGGGCCGAGCTCGGTCCGGCCGGTGATCGGCGAAGTGGGCAGGGGCCCGGCCGAGGGAGCCACGTACGTGCCGTTGGCCGAGTTCAGGTCCTCCACGTACCAGCGGCTGCCGTCGGTCACGATCCGGGCCTGGGCCCGGCTGCAGCCCGAGTCGACGCCGCAGTCAACCTGGGGGTAGATGTTGCGGCTCCGGGAGAGGCGTCCGACCAGGTTCTCGGTGCCGAGCCGGTAGGTCGTCGGCAGTCCCACCGAGGGCATTGGCTCGGGGCTCTGCTGCACCTCGTACCAGTCGGGGTCGATCCAGACCTCAGCCACGTACGCCTCGGCCCGAGGGGCTGGTCGCCCAGAGGTCGGAGTGTCGTCATCCGGCTGGGCGTCTGCTGGGGCGGGAACGGGGTCTGCCGCAGGTGCCTGCTGGTCGGGAGCGGGCTGGTCCACGGGGGCTGCGGGAGGCTGGTCCACTGGGGCTGCGGACTGGTTCGTGGGGTCGGCCGGGGCAGCGTCGGCAGCGGCACTCGTCGGCTCGGCCGGCTTGCCGTTCTGAGCGGTCGGGGCGGGGGGGCCGTCACCCAGCCAGTCAGTCTCCGGGGCGGGGGCTTCGGTGCCGGACAGGTCGCTCACGGGCTTCTCCTCGGTGGTGGGGTGCAGCCCTAGCATACCGGCCAGGTCGGTCCGGGGCAGGGTGCCAGTGGTGTAGTCGTAGCCGCAGGCCTCGCAGAAGAGAGCGTCGGCGGGGTTGGGGGTGCGGCAGTGGGGGCAGCGCTGGGAGGCTGGCGGGGGCGTACCCGGGCGGACCGGTCCTGGGGGACCCGGGCGTACGGGTCCTGGGGCGGCTGCCCGGACAGGCCCCGGAGGGGATGGGCGGACCGCCCCTGGGGGAGCCGCGTGGACGGGCCCCGGGGCAGCGGCGGGCGGGGGAGCCGGGTGCACCGGCAGCCCGCACACGTCGCAGTAGTCATCGGTGGTCGAGTGGTGCCCGGCCTCGCAGGTTCCGGCCATCAGCCTCGGATCCTCGTAGTCTTCGTCGACGCGGTGTCGAGAGCCATCTCGTCGACCTTCGCGACATCACGCTTCAGCCGTACGGTGCCCGTGGCGGCGTCCTCCACGTCGACGACCTTGCGCAGTTTCGCGGTCGCCTCCTCGTTACCGGTCTGCACCGCGAGCTGGATCGCCCGCCCCAGCTTGATGGTGGCGGTCTGGAGATCGCCACCAGACTTGGCAGCGAGCCCTTCCTGGATCGCTGCCGCCAGCTCGGTCTGCCCGGTGTAGTGCGCCACCTCGGGGCTGATCCGGGCGGTCAGGGTGGGGTCGTTCGACCAGCGGGCCTTGACCAGGCCCTGAGTGACGACGTTGCTGCCCAGGGCCAGCTGGACCCGGGCTGCCAGCTGCTCCTGGCCGACCGCTCTGGCCGCCAGCCGGACCGCGATGTGGTAGTCACGCGACTCGTCGCCCCACGAGCCGGTCGGGTAGCCCATGGTGAGCGGGTTGACCGGGGTGGCCCGGGAGGTGAGGTCCTCTACCTGCGGCGAGACCTGGCGGACGAAGAGAACCTGCGCACCCTGTGGAACCCAGACCCGCAGCTGGGCGTCCGCCACACCGCGAGCCATCGCCTTGCGCATCAGCTCCAGGAAGACCTGGGGCATCGTCTGGCCCGAGGGAATGATGTCGACCGTCCCGAGCAGGGCCTGGGCGATCTTGCGGATCTCGTCGACCTTCCAGTCGACCCCCACACCGCGGCAGTCGACCTGGAACTGGCCCAGGCACTCGCGGATCGCAGCATCAAGCTGGTGCGGGGCCTCGTTGTGGTTCTCCCCGTCGGTCAGCAGGATCGCATGCTTCTGTGACAGGGGGCCGACCGAGTTGAACAGGGCCTTGGTCACCCTGAGCCAGGAACCGATCGCGGTCCCCCCGTCGGAGCGGAAGAAGCTGATCGCGTCCTTGGCCTCGCGCCGGGTGGTGTCGTTCATCCGGACCATGCCGGCCCCGCTCTGCACCATCGGGTAGGCGAGGTAGGCCTTGTGGTTGCCGGCGACGATCGCGAAGTAGGTGCCGTCCAGGATGGCGTCGACGGCGACCATGGCGGCCTGCTTCGCGGCGTGCATGTTGGCGTCACCCATCGAGCCCGAGGTGTCGACGATGATGATCTCGCCCGCGTCCCCGGAGCCGGTCTGCCCGGCTGCACCAGCGCCGACGCAGTCGATCGTGACGATTGCGTTGACATCCGTGCCGCCGTCGGTGAGGAACTCGTTCTGGTAGACGGTCGACGTGAACTGTGCCATGCGGTCCTCTCAGTGGGCCTCGCGACCCGGTTGCGGTGTATCGGGGTGACGGTACTCCTCTGCAGCGTCAGCTGCCTGGACCGGGAAGGGAGTCAGATGAGTCCGGTCACCGGGAGCGGTCGGGGGCGGGTCCGCTGGTGTGGGCACGGCCGGGTACGGGTACAGCGCTGCGGAGTCGGGCGGAGGCACCGGGCTCGGGGGCACGTACCGCTCCATGGTCGGCTCGGCTGCCTGGGAGGGCTGCTGCCAGGTCGGGTGAGGCTCGGCCTGGGCCGACTGCCAGGTCGTCGGGGGCGGCTGCTGCCAGGCTGGCGGGGGCGGCTGCTGCCAGGTCGGCTCCGAAGCGGGCTGTGCCTGCCAGGCGGGCGGCTCGGCGAGCGTACCGGGCTGATCCGTGGCGGACGGGAACCCGGTGGTGGTGCCGGGAAGCGAGCCGCCTTGTGGGTCCGGCTCCGGCTCCACGAGCGGTCGAGCCTCGGGGGCGTCAGAGGCAGGGCCGGTGCCGGGCTGGCTGTGGTCCTCCTCCGGAGCGGCTGGGGACGGGGAGCTGGAGACTGTGACGGGCTCTGGGGCCGGGGTGCTGGGGACATCCGCGGCAGCCGGCTCCGGGGCCCGGTACTGGGCTGGGGTGCCGATCCTGGCCAGGGCGACCGTGATGTTGTCCTTGCCACCCTGCTCGTTGGCCCAGGCCACCATGCTCTCGCAGACATCGACGACGCAGGTCGGGCCGGGCTGCGCTGTGAGGGCGGTCTGCAGGACCTCACAGATCTCGGCGGGTGTGGAGGCGTAGTTCCAGATCCCGTCGGAGCAGACCAGCAGCCAGCCGTCACCGCAGAGCGTGAGGGTCGCCACCCGCGGGACCAGGTCTGGTGCGTCGCGTCCCAGCCACTTGGTGATGGCATGGGCACCGAAACCGGCCTCGGCATCCTCCCGAGAGACCCCGGACTCGATCCTGTCCTGAGCGACGGAGTCGTCCACGGTCAGCTGGACCGGGTCGCCGGCGTCCGGCAGCCAGTAGACCCGGGAGTCCCCCAGATTCGCCACGTAGGCCTGCGAGCCGACCACTACAGCGGCGGCGAAGGTGGCGGAGGCGGCGTTGACGCTGTCGGGACTGGTCCTCTCGACGACTGCCCGGTTGGCAGCGGCAACCGCCTTGATCAGTGACGAGGTCACCGCGGCGAGCTGGGCCTCGACCGGGTCGGCATCGGGAAGGTCCGCCTCCCACAGCTCGTCCCGGGCTGCCTGGGCTCCCGCCAGGGACGCGACGTCGGAGTCCTCAGAGCTGGAGACGCCGTCACAGACCACGAGCACGGCGCGGCTCCCCGGAGCCTGGTCCGCGGCCAGCGCCATGGCGTCCTCGTTCTGGGGGTGCCGGGTGCCGCGGTCGCAGACCCCGCCGACCCAGTCCGCAGGCTGCTCGCGGAAGTGGTCACGCTCGCTCTGCGCCTTGGCTCCGCAGACGGTGCAGTAGCTGTCCTGGTCCACCTCGCCGCCGCACCGGTAGCAGCTGCGCGGTGGGTACAGCTCGGCGTCGGTGTCGGGAGCCGGGGTCCACTCGACCCCGGGTGGCTGGTACCGCAGCACCGGGTCGTCGCCGGGCAACGGGTCGGGCACGGCTGCAGGACCTGGGTGCCACTCGACTCCCGGCTGCTGGCCACGGCCCCGGATCCAGCGCTCGATGCTGCTGGGCAGCAGCGTGGACCAGAGAGACTGCTTCTTGGCCGGCCTGGAGGGCGACGCAGGAGAGGCGGGCGGTGCGGTGACAGGGGGTGGAGCGGCCGACTGGTGCGTGTCGGGCAGCGGGGCGTCACCTGGGCCGGGCAGAGGATCGGGAACCGTGGTCTCAGGATCAGTCACAGCAGGCTCCACTTTCTGGTCTGGTTGGCCTTCTCGACGAGGGCGGTCCGGTGAGCGGGGTCGGTCTCCAAGACAGCCTGGGCCCGGTACGCCTGCTCCAGCCGGTCGCGCAGCGCGGCCGAGGTTGCCGGTACGTCCCCGACCGTCGTGCTGGCCTGTGCCCCGCGGGCCCGGACCTCTGCCAGGGCCCGCTCATAGATCTGCACATCGATCCGGGCCTGGGTGAGCTGGTCGAGCCGGGCGCTGTGGTTTGCCGTCATCGCCTGCTGCAGGTCGGCCAGCCCACTGCTGTGGGCCAGCAGGTGCTCGGCCTTGAGCCGGCGGGACTCAAGGTAACCGCGGCTGGTGGACGGCACCAGGTCAAGCGCGTCCAGGGTGCCTCGAACATCCTGACGCTGGGCCCGGAGCCGAGCCAGGCCGAAGGCCGCCGGGGTGATGTAGTTGGCGTCCGTCGAGGCACAGATCAGGTAGAGGTTCTCGGCCACATCCGGCTGGCCGCCCATCTCGCAGGCCGTGGCCAGGGCAAGCTTCGGAGCCAGCTCACCTGGCACCTGCCCGTACACGGCGTTGAAGGATGACTGGGCGGTCTGCCAGTCGCCGGTCCGCAGCGCCCCGATCCCGGACATCCAGACCGCCCGCCACTCCCAGGGGTCGGCGGTCAGCAGCTCGTTGACGAACTGCCGCAGCAGCTGGTGGTTGTCCATCTCCAGTGCGGTCAGTGCCTTCGCCAGCAGCACCTCGCTCGTGGTCTGCGGGGCGGCGCTCAGAGCAGCCAGCCGCTCGACCGGGTCCTCCAGGTTGATGGACGCCAGCCAGGCGAACTGCGGGTCGGTGGTGTCTGGCCGCAGCCGTGGCAGCTGGTGCCAGTCGAAGGTGTTGCCGCTGACCGTGGGAGGCTCGAACAGCAGCGAGGTGGCCGAGCTCTGGGCAATGCCCGGCTGCTGCGACCCGACGACCTCCCGGAGCACTCCGAGCAGCTGGAGCCGCAGCTCGTCGGACGACACGAAGCGATCGGTCCGGTCCGGTGCGCAGCACTTCAGCAGCAGCCGGTAGAGCGAGTCGTACTCGGCGAACACGGGGACCTGGTCGACGGGCGGCAGCGTGAACTCGTAGGTGCTCTGGTAGCCGGGAACCTCCGCGGTCAGCACCATCAGGGTCCGCCCGATAGTGAACAGGTCACTAGCCACCGACGGGCCGAGGGTCGCCACCTCAGGGGCCTGGAAGCCAACCGTCCCGAAGATCGGAGAGTCGTCGTCGCCCTCGCGGCGGACCCCGCCGAGGTCGATCAGCTTGATCGAGTCCTGGACCTGGATCGCGTTCTCCGGCTTGAAGTCGCAGTAGAGCAGGTGCTGGTCGTGCAGGTAGCTGAAGGCCGGAATCACCTCCAGGATGTAGGCGATGGCCCAGTCGACGGGGAGCGGGTCGGCAGACCCGTTGTTAGCGGTTCTCCGCTCCTTCAGCAGGTCCTTGAGGGAGCGGCCCCCGACGAACTCCATCACGATGTAGCCGGCACCCTGGTGGGTGACGAAGTTGTAGATCTCGACGATCAGGGGGTGCTCTACCTGGGCCAGGAACCGCTGCTCGGCAATGGTGGCTGCCAGGGCGTCCTCGTCGCCGAGGTTGAGCAGACCCTTCAGCACCACCCAGCGGTCCGAGACGTTCTTGTCCCGGGCCAGGTAGATCCAGCCCATCCCCCCGTGGGCCAGGCAGCCCTTCACCTCGTACTGCCCGGCGACGAGGTCACCCGGCTGGAGCTTGGGGGTGAAGGAGTACGGGCGGCGGCACTGAGGGCAGAAGCCCTCCAGCCGCCCCTGCTGCTCACCGTGGGAGCGACCGACCGGGGATCCGCAGGATGGACAGTTGCGCTTGTCCTCCGGGATCACCGGGTCCTTCATCACGACGCTCTCGGGATCGGTGTCGGGAGCCGGGGGGACGGTCGTCAGACCGGCCCCGAGCCGGGCGGCCCGCAAGCGCTGGGTGTTGCGGACCCGTCGCGAGGACCGGCCAGCGCCCGCCCGGGCCGATCCCAGGGCGGTGGACCCGATCAGGTTTGAGGCTCGGGTGACCGAGGTTGCGGCTTTCGAGGACGAGGCTGGGGCTGAGACGGTGGCACCGGCGGGAGTTCCGCAGATGTCGCAGTAGCCGTCGATGACCCGGCCCGAGCAGCCTGGCATCCCGCAGGCGCCGGTGGCGACCTGGGCCGGTGGCGCCTGGGGGATACCCCGCGACGACAAGGGCTGCGGCTGGTAGGGCTGCGATGGCGCCGGCGGGGTGCCCCGGGGCGCGGCGGGGCCCCTCACCGAGGGGGCACCCCTGACCGAGACGGCGGCCGCGTGAGGACCCCCGACCGAGGCGGCGGCGGCCGAGTGGGCGCCCCCGGGCGCCGGCATCCCGCAGATGTCGCAGTAGCCGTCGGCAATCGTGCCTGGGCAGCCAGGCTGACTGCATCTCATGCCGAACCTCCTGGAGCCAGGACCCGGACCGCCTCGGCGTGGGCGGATACCAGACGACTGACCACGTCGGTGGGAGACGGGGTGCGATCAAGGTAGCGCTGGACCAGCTGGTCCAGCGCGGCCAGGTCGGCGTCCCGGTCCAGCCCCAGGGACCGGGCCTGCTCGCGCTGCGTCGCCATCTGCCGTGCCAGCCCGGAGCGGGACTCGAGTGCCTTCGCGTACGCCTGCTGCGCCACCTGCATGGCCGCACTGACCTGGTTCAGCCGGGTCAGGTAGGAGTCGAGCTGCGAGGCGCTGCTGGGGACCGGGCCCAGAGCCTCCACCTGGGGCACCGCGTACTTCGGTGCTGGGGTCACGGTCGAGACGACCTGGTTGACCAGCTCGGTGAGGGCCTTCTCGCGCAGCACCAGGTCCTCCCGTAGGCCACGGGCCCGGCTCAGCTTGTCGCGCGCCTGGCGGCGCAGGGTGTTGCCGACGATGAGGTCCCGCTCCAAGGTCGCCGCCTGGATCTCCAACGGTCCCAGCATCCCACCAATGTCGCCGCCCCGGGAGAGGCGGTCGTCGAGGTCCTGGGTCCGGGCAGCCATCTGAGTGACCTTCGCCATGGCCTGCTCGGCCGAGGCGGGAGGCTCCAGCTTGACCTGGTCACGGAGCCGCTCCAGCTGGGCCCGCAGGTCGCGCAGCCGCCGTGTGAGCTGGTCGGCGCCGGGGGCCCGGACCAGCTTGCTCCGCAGCTGGGAGGCGAGGGCGTCACTGAGTCGGCAGGCCTCAGGCAGGGAGACCGACAGCCCGGTGACCGCAGCCGCGCTCGAGGAGCCAGAGTCGGTGTCGTCCAGCCGGCCCCAGATCAGGCTCGACAGCTGCTCCAGCTGCTGGCGCTCGACTCTGCCGGAGTCCCAGGTCGTCAGCAGCAGGTCGTACCGGTTCTTGATCGCCTGCCAGACCGACATCGAGAGCACCATGTCGTTGGTCAGGGTCGCGCTGTCGGCGGAGGCCAGGATCAGCGAGTCCAGCTCGTCGAGCTCGGCCCGGCGCTCGGCGACCCAGGCCCCGAGCTGGCCAAGGTAGGCCATCGCAGCCTGGGGCTCGACCGGCTCTCCCAGACGGCCTGGAGCAGCAGGGGCGGTGGTCATCGGAACTCCGCCAGCCGTCGGCTGAGCCCCCACGCCGCGGTACCGACCGCGCCCAGCCCGCACAGGAGGCACACGATCATCACCCCAGTCCCCGGCCGGCGAGCGTTGTTGATCTCGTCGGTGGCAGCTGCGGTCTGGGCCCTCTCCAGGGTGGAGACCGTCTCGACGAAGGCCTTCATCGGGCCCAGGGTGCCGCCTTGCCCGGTCGACCGGCCCAGAGCGCGGGCGTCACGGCTGCTGACGCCGGTGTGGGCGGACTTGTACGTCGCCCACTGGCTGGCCGGTGTGGTCTGCAGCGAGCCGGGCCGGAGACGAGCCAGCGCCGCGGTCACTTCCTGGTTGTGCTGGGACCAGAGCCGGTCGTAGCCGCCGTCGGGGACGAGGTAGGCACGGCTCTCGGCGGCCTTGGCCCGCAGTGCCGCGGTTCGGGCGTCGCCCGCCGAGTGCGCCGAGATGATGGTGGTCTGCTCAGCGCTGCTGAGAGTGTCGCGGGTCGTGCCCTGGTGGCTGGTCAGCGTCAGCGTGGCGGCAAGCAGCAGGGCCATGGCGATCGCCAGACCCGGGTTCAGCACTCGGTGAGTACGTCGGGCCGTCTGCACGCTCGCCAGGAGGAGGACCGCGACCGAGACCCAGCCGGTCACCACCGCCATCGTCCCGAAGGTCAGGCTGAACCGGGAGGTGGCCGTCGCGTCGGTCTTGCTCGCCAGCTCCGCCAGGATCTGCATCGGCTCCTCCAGCGTGGTGCTGGTCTGGGCGAACTCCTTTGCCCCGGCGGCCGGGTCCTTGCCGCTGGTAGTCACAGCGGCATCAACCTGTCGGCGGTAGGCATTGACCCGTTCCTGCACCTGCGACAGGCGGGGAGCATCCGTCTCGTTGTATGAGGCCGCCAGAATCAGGCTGGTCGAGACGCTGTCCATGACTCTCTGAAAGTCACGCAGCTCGGCCGGCGGCGGAGTCTCCGCCAGGAAGGCGTCGGCGGCGATCTGGTCTGCCTGGGCGAGCTGGGTCCGGGCCTCTCGGAGCCGCTGCCCCTGGGAGACGTCACCAACGGCGTAGCTGAGCTGGTAGCTCGGCACGAGGGTCCCGAGCAGCGACAGCCCGGTGAACAGCAGGCACAGCACCACCGACACAGTCCGCAGTGCCACCAGCAGCCGGGGGGTCGACATGCCCTGCTGAGGACTGTCGGGCCCGGCAGGGCGGGCAGGTGGCGCCATCGTCGCCAGCTGCTGCCCGGTAGGCCGCACGGGGGGCGCCTGGGTGGCCGTCGCCCCGTAGAGGCTGCTGCTCACGAGGATGCCTCCGGGGAGGCTTCAGGGCCCGTGGGCGAGAGCGGGGACTCCGGGGCGGCAGCGCCGGCTCCCAGACCGGTGTCGTCGGCAGGGGCGTCGTCGGTCGGGGCGTCCTCGGCAGGGGCGTCCTCGGCAGGGGCGTCGTCGGTCGGCGCACCTTCCCAGGGCACGGCCTCCTCCTCACTGGTCGGGGCCAGGTCCTGAGGCAGCAGCTCTCGCAGCTGGTCCAGGCTCGGGTCGGTAACGTCGCGCAGCCTCCAGGCCTGGTGACCAATGGCGGCCTCCAGCGTGTTCCGGGCAAACCGGCCGTTACCGAAGGACTCGTCGCGCCCCTGCTGGGCCAGCAGCACCCGGAACGCGGTCGCGGTGTCCTCACTGACGTCGTAGTCGGCCTTCTCGGCCATCCCGGTAAAGATCTGGACCAGCTCGTCGTCGGAGTAGTCGGTGAACTCGATCGTGGTCCGGAAGCGGCTGCTCAGGCCGGGGTTCTCGTCGATGAAGGTGGCCATCGGGCGGGGGTAGCCGGCCACGATCACGACCAGGTCGTGGCGGTTGTCCTCCATCTCCTTGACCAGGGTGTTGATCGCCTCCTCGCCGTACTGGTCGCCCGACAGGCTGTAGGCCTCATCGATGAACAGCACCCCGCCGGTGGCCTTCTTGCAGACCTCGGCCGTCTTGATGGCGGTCTGGCCGAGGTAGCCGGCGACCAGCTCGGAGCGGTCCACCTCCACCAGCTGGCCCTTGCTGAGCAGTCCCAGGGCCCGGTAGATCCCGGCCACCAGCCGAGCGATGGTGGTCTTCCCGGTGCCGGGGTTGCCGACGAAGATCAGGTGCCGGGTGATGGTGGGGTCCTTGAGACCGGCCTTGCTGCGCAGCGCCTGCACCCTCAGGATCGCCGACTGCCGGTGGATCTCCTCCTTGACAGACTGCAGCCCGACCAGCTCGTCGAGCTCGGCCAGCAGCTCCTCGACGGACTTCGCCGGTTCCTGCGGCTCCTCCGGCTCGGTCTGCGGCTCCGGGCTCGGCGCAGCCTGGGCCGGGGCCGGCGCCGCAGCCGGGTCGCTCCCGGCCGCGGGGGAGGCGGCAGGGGTGGCGGTGATGCCTGGGAAGGCCCCGGGGGAGTGGGGGTCCAGGCCTGTCAGGTCGAAGGGGTTGACCTGGAGCGGCTGCAGGTCCGGCTGGGGACGCATCCCGGCTTCGGCCATCCGCTGCTGGGTGTGCCTGAGCTGGCCGAGGACGTTGGACAGGATCCCCGGAGCCCGCTTGGTGAAGTCGCCCATGGCCTCGGCCGCGTCCCGACCGTGGCCGGCCATCGACTCCAGCCAGGACTGGTCGTCGCTGGCTGCTGGGGCGGGGGCCGGCTCGGACCCGGTCGGCAGGCCGGGGAAGGCGCCGGGGCCGTCCACCGGTGGCAGCACACCGCTGTGGGGCTGGTCTGCCGACGGCACCGGATCGGGTGAGGCCGGGGCCGAGGAAGGGAGCACTGAGCGCTGCGCCGAGGCGGCCAGGGTGGCGTTGCCAGTCACCTGCGGATGAGGCTCACCGAGCAGGCAGGCAGCCGTTGCCACCTGGGCCAGCGCCTCGGCGTAGGCGTCGGCCTGGGCCAGGTCGTTGTGCGCCAGCTGGGACATCAGCACTGTCGGAGCGCTGCGGAACCGGCGGCCTCGGCTGGCGGCGTCGAAGAAGGCCTCGGCTCCGCCCGGCTCACCGGTCTCCTCCCCCCAGGTGCGGAAGGCCCCTCGGGCCGGCTCGGCGATGGTGGCCGACAGCTGCAGCCCTTCCTGTCGCGCCTGAGCCGGGTCCAGACCGGCCGCAGCAGCGGCCTGCTGAAGCTGCTCAAGAGCGGTGCGCAGTGTGACGGACAACTCAGACCTCCAGGTCGAGGGGGTTGGACGGGCCGGCGGGAGCGGGTCGGCTGGCCGGAGAGGGGTTCGGGGGAGCGGGGGGCTGGGTCGGTGCCTGCCCGAACTTCTCCTGCAGGAACCGGCCGTGGGCGATCAGGGCCTGGGCATCCTTCTGGAGCACGGCGTCGTACATCTTGTCGACTGTCGACCCGAGCAGGTCGAGCTGGTCGACCAGCAGCAGCAACGAGGTCTTGGCCCCTTCGATCGGGCGGCTGTCGGCCCAGTCTCGGGGAAGCCGCAGGTAGCCACTGAGGGCTTCTGGCAGGTAGTCGGTGGCGGTGGCCATGAGAGAGTACTGCTCCATCGAGTCCAGACCCGCGTTAGCCATCCGGGGCAGAGTCTCCCGCAGCCGCCGCGTCACCCGGTAGACCCGCGACAGCACCGGCGGGGGGACCTTCCCGTCCACCGCCATCTGCTCCACCTGCCCCAGCGAGGCAACGATCTGCTCCGGAGTCGGCGGGCCGGCCGGGGCTGGCGGCGCCTGCGGCTCCGGCTCGTCACCCTTCAACCAGTCGAACAGCCCCATCGTGGTTCAGCGACCGCCGTCAGCGGGCGACGTCGACGTCGAGGTTCGGAACCTGCGCTGGCTGGCTGCGCTGCACCCGCTCCAGGTAGTCGCGCGACTTGACGACCTCGTTCTCCAGCACCCCGATGGTCTGAGCCATGTTGTCCAGGGCCCGCAGCTTGAACTCGTCGATGGAGTCCATGGTCTGGTAGATGTTCGCGAACGCCGCCTGGAGCTGCTCAATGCCGATCGTGGAGCTGGCGGCCTGCTCCTGGATCCGGGCCGAGTTCTCCTTCAGCATCTCCGAGGTGCGCTGGATCATGTTCGAGGTGGTGGTGTTGAGGGCAGTGATCTGGTCCAGCACCAGCTGCTGGTTGCCGAGGGCCTGCGCCACGATCACCGCGGTCCGCAGCGCCGAGACGGTGGTGGTGGAGGCCCGGTCGACACCCTTGATGAGCTCGATGTTGTTCTTGATGATGATGTCGATGGCGAGGTAGCTCTGGATCGAGACCGCCAGCTGGGTGAGCAGGTCCTGGTGCTTCTGACGGACGTAGAACAAGACGTCCTGGTTCATGGCCTTGGCCCGGTCCGGGTCGCTCATCTCGATCTCGGCGATCTGAGCGGTCAGCTTGGCGTCGAGGCGCTCCGAGATGTAGACGTACTGGTTCAGCCGGCCCATGGTCTGCCAGAGGTTCTGCTTCTCCATATTGAGTGCCACGTTGTCGCGCGTCAGCTCGTCCTGCCCGGAGCGCAGCGCGTGCAGGATCGCGTTCAGCTGGGTCTGCGACGACTGGTACTTGCGGAAGTAGTCCTGCACCTTCTTGCCGACCGGGAAGATCCCCAGGACCTTCTTCTCGACCCCCTCACGGTTGGGATCCAGGTCCTCGACCGTACGGCGCAGGTCGAGCAGGGTCTGGCCCACCTTGCTGCCCTGGGAGATGCCGCCCTCCTTGAGTGCCTTGACCGGAGTGTTCAGCAGCCGGTTGGAGGTCTCAGCCGCCTTGCGGATGTCGGCGTCGCCCATCGACCGGACCGCGTCGGCCTGGGCCGAGAACTCCGGAGAGCTGGTCTGAGCCTTGGTGATCGCCTCCATGAAGGCATCGACCTTCTGGTCCAGGACCGGGACCTGGGAGGCCTCGACCTGAGGAGCCATCTTGGGGGCTGCGGTGGTCGGCACCTGCTGCATCGCCGGCGGTGCCTCCAGGGTCAGGGCTGCGCCAGCCGTGGGCGGGGTCAGGGGAGCGTACGCAGCGGCCTGGTCGGTCATGGATCGCCTTTCGTCAAGAGCCGCACGGCGGTGGCAGCAGCGCGGTCACGGTTCCACAGCCCAATCTAGCGGGACCCAGGTACAGCTCGGTGGCCCCCCGCGGGCGCCGCGGCTGCCGCATGCGCTACCGCTTGCGGCGGTCGCCCTTGCGGTTCCAGACCCCCGGAAGGAAGAACACCAGCCACCAAGGGAGCCACAGGCCGGGGTAGCCACTGGTGGTGGAGCCGATGAGCGAGGCCAGGAAGCAGGCGGAAGCGACCCACCAGACCCAGGCCGGGACCGCCTGCAGGAAGGCCTGGAAGCCCTGCCGGCTCGGCGGCCAGTAGGTGAAGTCCTGCGCCGCCCGGGCACTCTCGGCAGGGCGCGGGTCGGGCTCGTCGGCGGGGACCACCGCCCGGTGCGGGTACAGGTCGTAGGTGCCGCTGGTCAGGACCGGGGGAAGGTCGGCGAAGACCATGTCCAGGTCACCCTGGGTCCGGGCCGCCAGGGCCTGGCTCTCGCGCTCCTGAAGCTCGGTCTCGGTGAGACGCCCGGCATCGCGGTTCTGGCGCAGCCGGGCCACAGCAGCCGAGCGGTCGGCGTCGCCGACGCGCATCTGGGCGGGGTCAGTCATGGCCTGATGCTGGCACGGCCGAGGGCAGGGCTCAAGGCTGGTTGCAGCGGCGACGCTGGGGCCGTACGGCGGGCGGTTCGTCTGCTACAGGCAGGCTCGGTCCCTCGGCCAGGACCGGGGCGAAGAGGTCGCCGTGGCGCGCCACCCGCTCCAGGACCTGATCGGGGCTGAAGCGGAGGTCCTCGGGCCCGGCGGCTGCCGCCAGCTCCTCGAAGCTGATCGGGGTCGCCACCGCGGGCCGGTCACGACCCCGCAGCGAGTAGGCGCAGACACAGCTGCGGGCCGCCTTGTTCACGAGGGTGTCCAGGTAGATCCGCCCCTGCCGGGCATCCTTGGCGATCGTGGTGACGAAGAGGTCGGGGCGCTGCCGCGCCAGCTCGGCCGAGACCTGGGCGGCGTAGCGCACGACGGTCTCGGCCCGGGTGGGGCTGATCGGGCAGGAGATCTGCAGTCCCTTGGACCCGGTGGTCTTGAGGTACGGGACCAGGCCGTCGGCCGCCACCCGGGTGGCCACCAGCAGAGCCGCGGTGACGAGCGCCTCCAGCCCCGCCTCGGGACCAGGGTCGAGGTCCAGGACGCAGGTGGTGGCCCGCGGCTCGTCGGGAGGGTCGAGGACCACACTCTGGTCACGCAGGGTGGCGTGCTGGAGGGTCCACTGCGGGGCGTGCAGCTCCAGGGCGGCCAGGTTCGCCAGGTAGACGAGTGCCGCTGGCTCGGTGATGACAGGGTAGTCGACCCCGCCCTCCGACGACTCGACCCGCTGCGAGACCAGCCAGTCGGGGGCTCCGGAAGGGCGGTTCTTCTCGTAGAAGGAGTACCCGCCGACACCCTGAGGAAAACGAACCCTGGTCACACACCGCCCGGCCAGGTGCGGCAGCACGGTGGCAGCCACGTCCAGGTAGTACGACACCACCTCGGCCTTGGTGGTACCGGTCGCGGGGTAGAGGACCTTGCCCAGGTTGGTCAGGGTCAGCCCGCGGTCATGGAGCCGAGTGGTGATAGGAGTAGTCATGGGTTGGTTCGAGGTCAGCGGAGGAAGCCTCCGGCGGTGGCTGATGGCGCAGCAAGGAGCTCCGGCCTGTGACCGGAACCCCTCGCGGTAGCGGAAGCCTCAGATGATGCGGACGTGATCCGCCTGCGGGCCCTTGGGGCCCTGCGTGATCTCGAACTCAACCTTCTGGCCCTCGTCGAGCGACCGGAACCCGGTCGCATCGATCGCGCTGTAGTGGACAAAAACGTCCTGGTTGCCGCCCTCGACGGCAATGAAGCCGTAGCCCTTCTCGGCATTGAACCACTTGACGGTTCCCTGCGCCATGCACTTCTCCCAACTGCACTGTCTGAGACCGCACCTTGAGATCTCAGTCTGCTGAGCCCAGGGCCCGACCCCCGGGGTGGGGGAGCAGCGCTACCAGCCAACCACAGATCGGTGGCCCGCGGAACTTGTCCAGTCACCTCGAGTGCCGGTTGATACATCAACGACTGTTGGGTTCGACCACTCAAGCAGGCCAGGCCTCCTCGCCACGGTGGGCAGGCGGGTACCCCTGCGGCTCGGCGGTGCTGTGCCGTCCTGCGGCTGACGCAACCGGGCCGAGGGGCCGCGCTCGACCGAGTGTCACAGGGAGATGGTTGAGTAGCCCTGTGACTTCCAGAACCGGGCCCAGGTACCGGCTGGTACCGGCTCGCCCGCTGCACCGTGACCGCGTCCGGCTGACCGACCAGCAGCGGGCCGTGGTTGAGCACGGGGCGGGGCCGCTGCTGGTGCTGGCGGGCCCGGGTACAGGAAAGACCACGACCCTGGTGGAGGCCGCCGCCGCCCGGGTCGAGGCCGGTCTGCCGGCGGACCAGCTGCTGGTGCTGACCTTCTCGCGCCGGGCAGCGGTCGACCTGCGCCGGCGGATCGCGCTGCGGCTCGGCCGCTCGGTCTGCACGCCCCGGGCGGTCACCTTCCACTCGTTCTGCTACAGCGTGGTTCGTCGCTTCGGCGACGTCGAGCTGTACGGGGAGGCAGTCCGGCTGCTGACCGCCCCCGAGCAGGACTACCGGGTCCGCGAGCTGCTGGCGGCTGGGTCCGCGACGACCTGGCCCCCAGAGCTGGCGGCCGCCTACCCGACCCGGGGGTTCGCCAGTGAGGTCCGCGGGGCGCTCGCCACTGCCCGCCAGCAGGGGATCGACGCCGACCTGCTGCGGGCCTGGGGCCAGCAGCACGACCGCCCAGCCTGGACCAGCCTGGGCCACTTCTTCGACACCTACCTCGACGTGCTGGAGGCCGAGCAGGTCCTGGACTACGCCGAGCTGGTGCACCGGACCCGGGTGCTGCTGACCGACCCCGAGGTACGAGACCAGGTACGGCGCAGCGCCCGGGTCGTCCTGGTTGACGAGTTCCAGGACACCGACCCCTCGCAGGTGGGCCTGCTGCGCCAGCTCGTACCCGAGGGCGGCGACCTGATCGTGATGGGGGACCCCGACCAGTCAGTCTACGAGTTCCGGGGGGCCCAGCCCCGCCAGATCCTCGACTTCCCGGACCGGTTCCGAACCAGCAGCGGGCGCCCGGCCCCGGTCCTGGTCCTGTCGACCAGCCAGCGGGCCGGGGCCAGGCTGCTGGCCGCGACCCGGCGCGTCGCTGACCGGCTGGCCCTGCCGCGGGCGCTGGCCGGGCCGGTGCGGGAGGGCCTGCGTCGCCCGGTTGCCGACCCCCGGCTGGCACCGGGGGTGGTGGAGGTCCTGACCTGCACCGACTCCGGTGCCCAGGCTGACCAGATCGCTGACCTGCTGCGGCGGGCGCACCTGCGCGACGGGCTCGGCTGGACCGAGATGGCCGTACTCGTGAGGTCCGCCGGCATGATCGCCAGCCTCAGCCGCTCGCTGCTGACTGCCGGGGTCCCGGTCGAGGTGGCTGGCGACGAGATCGCACTCGGCACCTCTGCTGCCGTGAAGCCGCTGCTGCTGGCGCTCGACGTGGTCTGCCACGAGGAGCGGCTGGACGCCGATGCTGCCACCCAGCTGCTGCTGTCGCCCCTGGGCGGGCTGGACTCGGTCCAGCTCCGGCGGCTGGGCCGGGCCCTGCGCGAGCGCGAGCGGACTGAGCTGGCCGGAGCCGCCTCACCTCGGTCGTCGGCCGAGCTGGTACGGCGGGCGCTGGCCGACCCCGAGACGGTGGCCGAGGTCGAAGCGGGCCCAGAGGTCGAGGTGGTCACTGGGCTGGGCCGGCTGCTGAGGCGCTGCCGGGAGGCGGTCACCACCGGAGCCACCGCTCACCAGGCACTGTGGCTGCTGTGGGAGGGGACCGCGTGGTCCCAGCGGCTGACGGGCGCCCTGGCCGGGGGACCCGACCAGGCAGGGGCCGCGCACCGGGACCTGGATGCCCTGTGCGCGCTCTTCGAGGTGGCGGAACGCTCCGACGAGCTCACCGGTGGGCGGGGGGTGCTGAGCTTCCTGGGGGAGGTCGCAGCCCAGGAGATCCCAGCCGACACGGCGCGCGAGTCCAGGGTCCGTGACCGGGGCGTACGGATCCTCACCGCGCACCGCTCCAAGGGTCTCCAGTGGCCCCTGGTGGTGGTGGCCGGGGTCCAGGAAGGGGTCTGGCCCGATCCGCGGCGGCGAGGATCACTGCTCGAGACTGACCGGCTGGCCGTGGACGGCGTGGGGGAGCCGACCCCCTCCTCGGTGCTGCTGACCGCTGAGCGTCGCCTGTTCTACGTCGCCTGCACCCGGGCCAGCCGACGACTGGTGGTGACCGCCGTCGACGGGGCCGAGGGCGAAGGGGACCAGCCGTCCCGCTTCCTGACCGAGCTCGGGGTGGAGCCGGTGCCGGTGGCCGGCGGGCCGCGGCGGCCGCTGACGCTCACTGGACTGGTGGCCGAGCTGCGCCGGGCGGTCGTCGACCCGCAGCTTCACCCGGCCGCCCGGGCGGCCGCCGCCCAGCGGCTCGCGGTCCTGGCCGCGGCCACCGACGACTCCGGGCGCCCGCTGGCGCCGGCGGCCGACCCGGAGCGCTGGTGGGGAGTCCGGGACCTGACCCGGGGCGTGCCGCCCGCCCGGCCTGGACCGGTCCGGCTGTCCGGCAGCCAGGTCGGGACTCTCCTCGCCTGCCCCCGGCAGTGGTTCCTGGAGCGCCGGGTCCAGGCAGGCGGGCGCCGTTCTGCCTCGGCCAGCTTCGGCTCCGTGGTCCATGTCCTCGCGGAGCACGGGGTCCGCGACGGGCTGAGCCCGGCCGAGCTGAGTGCCCAGCTGGAACGGGTCTGGCAAGAGATCCCGTTCGAGGCGGTCTGGTTCTCGGCCTCCGAGCGGGCCGAGGCCGACGACGCCCTCGAGCGGCTGGTGGCCTGGACCGAGGCCCGCAGCGGGCGACGGGTGCTCGGGGTCGAGGTCGGATTCGAGGTGCCGTTTCGTACCGGCGGTGTGGAGATGCGGCTGACCGGAACCGTGGACCGGCTCGACCAGATGCCCGACGGGCGGCTGCAGATCGTCGACTTCAAGACCGGCCGCTCGGTGCCGACCTCGGTCGAGGCGGCCGGGCTGGACCAGCTCGGGGTCTACCAGCTGGCCGCCCAGCTGGGGGCCTTCGAGGCCCTCGCCGGCCCGGGCGCCCAGGTCGCCGGCGCCGAGCTGGTCTACCTGCGCCGCAACGACGGCGACCGCCCGTACCCGAAGGTGGTCGCCCAGCCGTCCTTGACTGAGCACCCGTACCTGGACCAGCCCAAGCCGCTGCCCATGCTCGACGACGCCGGGCGCCGGCGGGTGGGGGAGCAGCACGACCACCCGTCCTGGGTTCACCAGCGGCTGGCAGCCGCCGCAGAGGTGCTGTCTGCCGGGCGCTTCGCCGCCACGGCTGGCGAGTCCTGCCGGTACTGCGTCTTCTCCTCCAGCTGCCCGGCGCGGCCGACCGGACGGCAGGTGGTCTGATGCGTCCGGTGAGCCGGCTGCCGCGCCCGGCCCTGCGCGACAGCGACGACCTGGTGGCAGCCCTGCAGATCCCCTTCTCTGACGAGCAGCTGGCCGCGATCACGGCACCCCTGGAGCCGACGGTCGTCATTGCCGGCGCCGGCTCCGGCAAGACGACGGTGATGGCCGCCCGGGTGGTCTGGCTGGTCGGCAGCGGGCAGGTCCAGCCCGGTCAGGTGCTGGGACTGACCTTCACCCGCAAGGCGGCCGCCGAGCTGGCCCACCGGGTTCGCAGCGCCCTGGTCCGGGCCGGGGTGCTGGCGACCGACGACATTGACGACGCCGGGGAGCAGGTGATCCTGACCTACGACTCGTTCGCGGCCCGGCTGGTCAGCGAGCACGGCCTGTGGCTGGGCTATGAGTCGGACCCGACCATGATCACCGGCGCTGCCCGGCACCGGCTGGCGGCCCGGGTGGTCGGGGCAGCGGCCGGTCCCTTTGAGCAGCTCTCCCGGCTGCAGCCGGCCTCGGTCATCGACCGGGTGCTGGCGCTCGACGGGCACCTGCAGTCGCACCTGGTCTCGGACCAGGCGCTGGACGAGCAGACCCGCTCCTTTCTGCTGGAGCTGGCCAGGGCACCGAAGAACCGGTACCGCCAGACCTATGCCTCCGTACGGCGAGCCGAGGCGACGGCCCGGGAAAGGCGCGAGCTGGCGTCGCTGGCCCGTGCCTACGCCGACCTCAAGCGGCGGCTCGGCTTTGTGGAGTTCTCCGACCAGATGGCCGCCGCGGCCCGGCTGGCGGCAGCCGTCCCGCGGGTCGGCTACCAGCTGCGCGAGCAGTTCCGGATCGTGCTGCTGGACGAGTACCAGGACACCTCCTCGGCCCAGGCCTCGCTGCTGGCGCACCTGTTCTCCGGGGCGCCGGGCACGGGCCGGGGGCACCCGGTGACGGCGGTCGGGGACCCGTTCCAGGCGATCTACGGCTGGCGCGGAGCGGCCCCCAGCAACATCATGCAGTTCCCCTCCGACTTCCCCCGCCGCGACGGCTCGCCAGCCGCAGTCCTCCCGCTGACCGTGAACCGGCGCAGCGGGCCGAGGATCCTGGAGGTCGCGAACCGGCTGGCAGGGCCCCTGCGGGCCGACGCCAGCCTGTCGTACGGGCTGAGCGAGAACCTGCTCCAGGCGCCCGGCGGCACCCCGCCCGGCGCTGTCGAGACCGCCTGGCTGCCGACCTGGCCCGATGAGGTCGACTGGCTCGCGGACCGGGTCGAGCACGTCCACACCAGCGGCGAGGCGACGAGCTGGTCCCAGATCGCGGTCCTCACCCGGCGCAACCAGGACATCGGTGCGGTCTACGCAACGCTGCGGGAGCGCGACATCCCGGCCGAGATCGTGGGCCTGGGAGGACTGCTGTCGGTGCCCGAGGTGGCCGACGTGGTCAGCACCTTGCGGCTGGTCGACGACGTCACGGCCAACCCGGACCTGGTCCGGCTGCTGACCGGCCCCCGGTGGGCCATCGGCTCCGGTGACCTGGAGCTGCTGGGACGCCGCGCCCGAGAGCTCGCCGACACCGGGCACCGAGGCCCCACGAGCGACGACGACCCGCTGGGGCAGGCACTGACCGAGGCGGTGGCCGAGGTCGACCCGAGCGAGCTGGTGTCGCTGTCCGAGGCTCTCACCGACCTCGGTGACGGCCCCTTCTCCGAGACTGCCCGGGAGCGGTTCGCGATGCTCGGGGCCGAGCTGGAGATGCTGCGTCGGCACGCCGGAGAACCGGTGACCGACCTGGTCCGCCGGGTCGTGGCCACCCTCGGACTGGAAGCGGAGCTGGTGACCCGGGCCGGTAGCGGCTCCACCGCACAGCTGGGCGCCTTCACCGACGCGGTCGCCGCGTACACCGAGGTCGACACCGACGCCAGCCTGAAGGGGCTGCTCGGCTTCCTCGACGCGGAGGTCCGGTTCGGCTCCGGCCTGGACCAGGCCACCCCGGCCGCTGCCGACTCGGTCCAGCTGCTGACGATCCACAAGGCCAAGGGGCTGGAGTGGGACGTGGTGCTGCTGCCAGCACTGTGCGACAAGACCTTCCCCTCAGACCGGGTGACCGACAACTGGGTCACCTCAGCCGCCATGATCCCCGCCGAGCTGCGCGGCGACGCCGCCTCGGTGCCGCAGCTGGACCAGACCGGCGACGCCGGGTTCAACCGGTACCAGTCGGCGCTGAAGGCGGAGAACCGGCGCTCGGAGGACCGGCTGGCGTACGTGGCCGTGACCCGGGCCCGGCGGCTGCTGATCGGCTCCGGGCACGGCTGGCGGGCGGGAGACCAGCGCCAGCGCCAGCCGTCGCCGTACCTGCAGGCGCTGGAGGAGACCTCTGAGCGGCTGGGCCGGGCCAGCCGCGCCCCAGTCCCGCCGGAGAACCCGTTGCAGGCTCAGGTCCTTCCCGTGGACTGGCCCGCCCTGGCCAGCCCCGAGGAGGTAGCCCGGCGACGCCGGGCAGCGGCTACGGTCCGGGCTATGGCCGGTGACGAGCCCGCCGCCCAGGCTCTGCGGGCCGAGGCCCAGGCCGCGCTGGCGGTCGCGCCGGGGGAGGTCGCGGACCTGGTGGCCCGGTGGGACGACGAGCTGGCCCGGCTGCTGGCCGAGGCCCGCAGCGCCCGCTGCGCAGTGGTCGAGGTGGCGACGCCGCGATCGCTGACCGCCACCGAGGTGATGCTGGCCACCCGGGACCCGGAGGCGCTGGCGGCCCGGCTGGCCCGTCCGCTCCCGCGGGCACCGTCGTCTGCGGCCCGGTTCGGTAGCCGGTTCCACGAGTGGGTGGTGCGCCACTTTGAGGCCCCCACCCTGGTCGACCCCGATGAGCTGGATGCCGCGGACGCCGAGGTCATCGACGACACAGACCTGAGCGCCCTGTGCCAGGCCTTCGCCGCCGGCCGGTTCGCCGAGGTCGTCCCGGCGGCGCTCGAGCTGCCGTTCTCAGTGCTGGTCGGCTCGTCGGTGGTCCGCGGCCGGATCGACGCCGCGTACCTGGCCAGCCCAGTCACCCCGGCCGGGATGGACGGCCTGGTCGTGGACTGGAAGACCGGCGCCTCGCCCCCTGACCCGCTGCAGCTGGCGATGTACCGGCTGGCCTGGGCCGAGCTGAACGGACTGGACCTGGACCGGGTCGCGGCCGGCTTCTACTTCGTCCGCAGCGACCGGCTCCAGCTGGTCGGCGGGCTGCCGGACCGGGACGGGATCGAGGCCCTGGTGACAACGCTCGGGCACCAGGCATGAGACATCATGTGTTGCGCCGCCTGAGTACGTTCCGGTAGAGACGAGAGCATGAGGATCTGGGGCGACCCCGCCGAGCTGGACCGGATGAACCAGGACCGTCACCCGCAGCGGCTGCAGGCCTTGTGGCAGGCGGGCACAAGCCGGGTGCTGCCGGTCGACCGGCGCGGTGTCTTCCCGGTCTGTGAGCCCGTCGGTCCCGACCAGTGGCAGTCCTCCGGCGAGGTTGTCCTGGCGGTCCGGCCGCCGGCGTACCGGCAGCCGCCGACGGTCCGGCTCGCCGTCGCCGCCACCCAGGGCAGCTTCGACCCGGAACGGCACTGGCTGCTCGGCCGAGTGGACGGGGCCGCGCTGTTCTGCGAGCCGCAGGACGAGGTGGACGGGGTCACCCTGCGCGAGACCGGGGCCCTGCTGCCGGCCGAGCAGGCCCAGGCCGCGGCGATGGCGGCAGCCCTGGCGGCCTGGCACAGCGGGGAGCGGTACTGCCCGCGCTGCGGCGAGCCGACCCGCCCCGCATCCGGCGGGCTGGTCCGGTACTGCGCGCGCTGTGACCGGGAGCTCTTCTGCCGTACCGACCCGGCCGTGATCGTCGCCGTCACCGACTCCCAGGACCGGCTGCTGCTAGGGCACCAGCGGGTCTGGCCCCAGGGACGCTACTCAGTACTGGCGGGCTTCGTGGAGGCAGGCGAGTCGCTGGAGCAGGCCGTGCACCGGGAGGTGGTGGAGGAGACGGGGATCCAGGTGGAGCAGGTGGAGTACGTCGGCAGCCAGCCCTGGCCGTTCCCACGCTCGCTGATGCTCGGCTTCCGGGCCCGGGCGGTGGCGACCACGATTGCCGTGGACCAGGACGAGATCACTGACGCCCGCTGGTTCAGCCGCGAGCAGGTACGAGCCGGGGCCGCTGCCCAGACCCTGCTGCTGCCTGGAGAGTCGTCGATCGCCTTCCGGCTGATCGACGGCTGGCTGACTGCCGCCGACTGACCCGGTGGTGCGGCCGGGGCCGGTCAGCTCGCAGCGAGCAGCCGCGAGCGCAGGCCGGAGGCTCGCAGTGCCCGGGTGGCGACCGCCGCCGCGAAGGCCTCCGGGTGCGCCACCACCCGGACCCGGGTCGTGGCCCGGGTCACCGCCGTGTACAGCAGCTCGCGGGTGAGCAGCGGCGACGGCAGCGGTGGCAGCACCACCGTCACCTCCTCGAACTGGCTGCCCTGGGCCTTGTGGATCGTGATCGCGTGCATGGTCTCGACGTCGACCAGCTGGGCCGGTGGGAGCAGCAGCGGCTCCGGGCCCCGCTCGAAGGCGGCCCGGGGCCCGGACTCGGTGGCCACGATGATCCCGGCGTCACCGTTGGCGATCCCGAGGTCGACATCGTTCTTCGTCACCAGCAGCGGGCGTCCCAGGTACCACTCTCCGCGGTGCTCGTCGACAACCTGCCCGACCCACTGCTCCACCATCCGGGCCCAGGTGCTGGCCCCGTACCGGCCGTGCCGGTGGGCGCACAGGACCCGGTGCTGGCTCAGGGCCTGCAGCGCCTGCCTCACCTGCCCGGCGCGGGCGGCGGCATCGGCTGCGGCCCCGACCTGCTGAGCGACCTGGGCCACCTCGGTCAGGTCGCCCGGGTTCCCGCTGTCGTCGAGGGGGACCAGCGTTACCTCGCAGCCGTGGCGCAGCAGCTCGAGGGCCGGCTCGGCCTCGCCGGAGCGGACCAGGTCGGCCAGCTGCTGGATCTCACCGCTGTAGCGCCAGGTGTGCCGCAGCCTCACCAGCGGCAGCGGTGGCTTGGCGGCCTCCTCCAGGGCGGCGGTGATGTCGGCGAGGACCGCGCCGGCGTCCACCGGAGCCAGCTGCTCCGGGTCGCCGACCAGGATCAGGCGGGCGTCATCCCGTACGGCCGGGAGCAGGTTCGCCATCAGCGACAGCGACACCATCGACAGCTCGTCGACCACCACCACCTCGTGCGGCAGCGGATCGGCCGCGGTGCGGCTGTAGCTGCGGCCGCGGTAGCCGAGCAGCCGGTGCACGGTCGTGGCCCGGGTCGCCTGCAGCTCGCGGCGGATCTCCGGTGAGATGACGTCGATCTGGGTCAGCGCCTGGTGCACGGCCTCCTCCAGCCGGGCCGCGGCCCGTCCCGAGGGGGCCGCCAGCGCCACCGTCGGGGCCCATCCGAGCTCGCGGGCCACCAGGGCCAGGGCCCTCGCGACGGTGGTGGTCTTGCCGGTCCCGGGCCCGCCCGCCAGGACCAGCACTGACGACTCGACCGCCTTCTGGGCGGCCTCGGACTGACGGTTCACCTCGCCGGGGCCGAGCCGGTCCCGGGCGGAGACCTCCGCCGCCCACTGGGCTAGCCCGTCAGGGTCGGCGACCTGCGGGCGGCGCCGGCTGCGGCGCAGCAGCTCACGCCGGACGAGCTCCTGCTCGGCCCAGTGCCGCTCCAGGTAGAGCAGGTCGTCGACCAGGCGCAGGGGACGGCGCCCCGGCTCGCTGGCGCCGACCGTGACCAAGGGGCTGCTGCGCAGGCTGGCGGCCCAGGCGGTGGGCTCGGGCCAGGGCAGTGGCTGCGGGGGTGGCTCCTCCAGCGAGGCCTCCACCAGCTGCGGGATCTGGGTGCTGTCGAGGGCTACCGCGCCCATCCGCAGCGCCCGGACGGTGAGCGCGAAGGCCAGCAGCACACTCTCCGGGGCGGCAGGGTCAAACAGGTGCCCGACCCGCCGGGCGACCTGGACATCGGCCACCGTCAGCACTCCGGCCTCACTGAAGTCCCGCAGCAGGCCGGTCGCGATGCTCGACACCGGTGCCGTGGTCATGATCGGCCTCCCAGCCGGTCCGAGAGCTCGGTCACCAGGCTCGCCGGCGGCTGCCAGCAGAACACGCCGCACGGCATCGTGCCGATCCGGGGAGTCGCTGCGCCGGCCATGCCCCGGACGAAGAGGTACCCGATTCCGCCCAGGTGCTGCTCGGGCCGGTACCCCGGCAGCCGCCAGCGCAGGAAGCGGTGCAGTGCGACCGCGTACAGGACCGCCTGCAGCGGGTAGTGCGACGCCATCATCGCCTCCGCCATCGCCTGCGGGGTGTAGTGGGCCAGCAGCAGCTCGGTCGACGGTGGCGCCAGCCGGTTGGTCTTGTAGTCGACCACCAGGTAGCGCTCACCGATGCGCAGGGTGGCATCGATGCTGCCGGTCAGGAAGCCCCGCAGCCGGCCACGGTCGAGGCCCGCGGCGGCGAGGCGGCCTGGGTAGTCGGCCAGCAGGTGGCCGGGTGGTATCCCAGCGGCCAGGGTCTCGGCGACCTGGGCGATGGTGGCCCCGTGCTCCCCGCTACCCAGTGGCAGCTCGAAGTCCAGCTCGGCCAGCCGGTCCCGGGCCGGGATGTCACGCAGCGTCCGCTCCTCGAAGAGCGGCCCCAGCGGTGTCACCAGGGCGGGGGTGAGGGCCGTCACCAGGTGGTGGGTGGTGACTCCGGGGACCGGTGTCCGGGCCACCTGCTCGGCGACGATGGTCTGCAGCCCGGCCTGCGGGTCGGCGCTGCCCGGGTCGGCGTACTCGAAGACCGCGTGCACCAGGCTACCGAAGCCCACCCCGCCCGGCAGGTCTGCCATCGGTGAGCGCTGCTCCAGGCCCGGCAGCAGCCTGTCCGCGGAGACCGTTGCCAGGCCCGGGTCCGGCTCCGGGGGGAAGGCGTCCTCGGGCAGCGGCGGCTCGTCGTGCAGCAGCTCCGGGTCGGCCATGACGCTGTCGTGCGCGGCTGCTGTCAGGGCCGAGTACGAGGTCCGGCGCCACTCCTGGTCGATGCTGCGGGTGAACCGGGCCGGCTGGCAGGCGCCCGGGTCCGCGTGCCGGGCAGGAGGAGGACGATGCTCGGCCGGGACCATCGCCTCCACTACGAGGTCGGCACCCAGCAGCCGGGGCACAGTGGTCAGGTCGGTGTCGTGACGCCTCACCTCCAGCGGCACCTGGGGCGAGGCCGGGTCCCGGAACAGTACCCGGTGGAACGCGGCGCCAGGGGTGTCGTCGGTCCGGGCCCACCAGCAGGTGATGTGGACCTGGGCTCGGGTGAGAGCGACGTAGAGGGTCCGCAGAGACTCCGCTGCCTCTTCCTCCAGGTACGCCCGGACCCGGTCCGGTCGGCCGGGGGCGGTCCGACCACCGACATCCAGCGCCCGGACCAGCCCGGGCCCGGCCGGGTCGTGGGTGGACCGCGGCACGTGAAGCTGGATGGCCTCGTCACGGACTGGTCGGGCGCGGCGGATGGCCAGGTCCGGCAGGTAGACCACCGGGAACTCCAGCCCCTTGGCCTGGTGCACGGTCAGGATCCGGACCACCGCGTCGTCGGTCTCCAGCCGGCGGCTGCGGTCGTCGGTCTGGGACGTCGTCGCCTCGGTGATCCGGTCTTCCAGCCACTGCGACAGCCCGAGCGCCGAGGCGCCGGTGGCGACCTGCTCGGCGTTCAGCAGCTCGGCCAGGTGCCGGATGTCGGCCAGGCTGCGCTCACCCTGGGCCTGGGCCACCAGGCGGGCTGACAGACCCTCGGCCTGAAGCACCTGCAGCAGGCCAGCCACCCCGACCCGGGGCAGCAGCCGGCCCCAGCGGCGGACCGACTGGGCCAGCTCGGCCAGCTCGTCCTCGCTGGCCGTGGCGAGCCGCTGCAGGTCCCAGCCGACCAGGTCGGTAAGCGCCGCCGCGCGGACTGCAGCCGCCTGAGGACGGTCCAGGGCGGTCAGCAGCTTGCGCCAGTCCTGGGCGGCGGGGGCGGCGAAGACGCTGCGGCTGCCGGTGAAGACGGCCGGCACCTGGTGCCGAGTGAGCTGGTCCAGCAGGTAGCGGCCGCGCTCGTTGGTGTGCACGATCACCGCCACGTCGCTGGCTCGGACCCGGCGGCGGGAGCCGCCGCAGACCAGCTCGGCGTCGGAGCCGAGCAGGGCGACCAGGTCGTTCACCAGGTCGGCCGCGGCCGTACGGAAGAAAGCCGACGACGACCGCTGCCGGGTGTGGCGGATCCGGACCGCCCGGCGCCAGGGCCCGGTCGTCTCGAGCCGGGTCTGGCCCGCCGCCCGGACCGGCTCGACCACGATCCGGGGGTCACCGAGGGCGGCGCCGCCGAAGATCGCGTCCACCGCGGCGACCAGCGCCGGCGTGCTGCGGCGGTTGGTGTCGAGAACCTCGACCCGAGAGCTGCGGACAGCCTCCAGGTAGGCCTGGACGTCAGCGCCCCGGAAGCCGTAGATCGACTGCTTCGGGTCCCCGATCAGGATGGTGCTGGTCTGGTCGCCGGCGAAGGTCTGGCTGATGATCTGCCACTGGACCGGGTCGGTGTCCTGGAACTCGTCGACCAGCACCACCGGGAACCGGCGCCGGACCCGCTCCCGCGCGACCGCCCCGGTCACCGGGTGCTGCAGGGCCTGCAGCAGCCGCAGCTGCATGTCGTCGAAGGAGTACCACCGCAGCTCGCGCTTGCGCTGCTCGACCAGCTCGCGCACGGTCTGTGCCAGACTGACCCGCTCCCGCCAGGCGCCGGTACCCGTGCCGGGGTCAGGCAGCAGCGGGGCAGCGGGACTCTCGACCGCTGCCCGGCAGAACCGGACCGCGTCCTGAAGCAGGAACGGGGCCCGGCCGGTCGCGGCGTAGCGGCGCAGGTACTCGTCCCCGGTGGCCTCGCGGACCAGGTCCTGCAGGTCGTCGGCCAAGGTGGTGCCCGGCTCGTGGTCGGCGAGAATCCCCAGCTCGGCGAGCATCCGGTCGCAGAACTGGTGCGTGGTGCAGATCATGGCGGCGTCGAAGGAGCCGAGAGCCTGGGCGACCCGCCGGCGCACCAGGCCGGGGTCTGCTGCGGTCAGGACCGCCGCCCAGGCCGGGTCGTCGTCGGACTGGGGAGCCAGGCAGGCGCGGTGGAGCTGCTGCAGCCGCCGCCGGATCCGGGTCCGCAGCTCCCGGGTCGAGGCGCCGGAGAAGGTGACCACCATCAGCTGCGGCAGGGTGGCGACCCCTTCGGCGATGTAGCGGGTGGCCAAGGTGGCGATGGTGTGGGTCTTGCCGGTCCCGGCGCTGGCCTGCAGGACCAGGCCGCCAGTCGGCAGGGCAGCGGTGAGGTCGAAGGTCATGGTCGCCCCTTCGCCGCCACCAGTGGTCTGTACGCCCGCCGGGCCAGCTCTTCGAAGCTGGTCTGCCGGGCTCGGGCGGCCCGGTCCAGGTCGCCCAGGCTGGTGAAGAACAGCCGCCAGGTCGGGTCCTGCTCGAAGCCCCAGGTCCGCTCCAGCAGGGTGTCCTCTAGGTGCGGGGACTCGGTGACCTGGATCGCGGTGTCCGGCGGCAGCGGCAGCGGCTGCTGCCAGCCGTCGCGCATCAGCTCGACCAGGTCGCCCAGCACTGCGCGGGCCTGCTCGGGGCCCGGCGCGCCCAGCTGGACCGCAGGTCCGCGGCCGCACAGGACGGCTCGCCAGGTCGGGCCGGGCTCGGCCGCGGCGAGGAGCAGCAGCCCTAGCCAGGGCTGGATCAGGCGCCGGCCGCGGGGCCAGGAGGCGCTGGCCTGCAGCAGCACCTCGCCGTGGACCGGGACCCGGCCGGTGAGTAGCCGGTCGCCCAGCCGCAGCTGCAGGTCGCGGTGCTGCAGCGGCCTGGTCAGGTACGCCTGCGCCCGCTGCCAGATCTCGGTGGCGTCATGCTCGGCCACCTCCAGCTGCTCTCGTCCGAGAGCCTGGGGAGCCACTTCGCCGCGGCGCCACTCGGCAGCGGCCGCGGCAGCCGGGTCGTGGCCGGCCAGCCGCAGGCTGAGCAGCCGGTCGGTAGCGGCCCAGCGGCTCAGGCCGTCTGAGTCGACGGGGATCTCCTCACGCGGCCGCTGCGCCGGCCGGGGCCGGGGCTCGAAGCGGGAGATGTCCCACCAGGAGCCGACCCGGGCGGTCAAGAAGCTGCGGACCGGGTGCTGGAAGAAGGCCACCAGCTGCTCCAGGGGGACCACCGCCTCGAGCTCGGCCTCGGGCAGGTCCGCGGTGGCGAAGCGGTTCCGGGGCGGCGGAGGAGCGGACCGGGCCCGGGCCAGAGCCCGCCGGGCGGTGGCGGCCGGTCGGTCGTACGTCGGTGACGGGTCCTGAGGCTCGTGCGGGTGGAGGCTGTGCTGGCGAACCACCGTGGCGGGGTCAAAACCGTGCCCTCGCAGCGCCTCCAGCAGCTCCAGGACCGGGGTCGGGACCGGCAGCTCGTCGTTGGTGCGGGGGTCTCGGCCACTGAAGACCACTAGCAGCGAGTCGCTCGCCGACAGCACCGCGTCGAGGAACCGCTGCCGGTCGTCCCACGACGGGTTCGGCTCCGCCGGCAGAGGCGCCCGCGCCAGCAGGTCGTCGCCGTCGTGGCTGCTGCTGGCGGGAAACCGCGCCTCGTCCAGCCCGACCAGGCAGACCACCCGCTGTGGTACGTGGCGCAGGGCCTCCATCGAGGTCACCGTCAGGGAGCCGGTCAGCAGCGCCGGGCGGGGGGAGCGCCCACCGAGCCACTCGGCGACCAGGGCCCGGACCTCGCCTGCGGACAGGACCGTCGAGCGTGGCTGCTCCAGCTCGGCCAGCAGCCGCCAGGCGTGCGCCAGCTGCCAGGAGTCGGCCGCCGGGACCGCCACCAGCCGCTCCAGCAGGCCCCGGAACCGGGTCGCCCAGCCGGGCAGGTCGGTCGGCTGCTCGAAGTCGAGGACCGCCTGACGGACCACGGAGACCAGCTCTGCCAGGGCTCCGAGCACCTCAACGTCAGAGGACTCAACCGTCCCCACCGGGAGCACCGAGCCTCGCGTGGCGAGGTCCTGCTCGCTCAGGGTGACCCCCAGCAGGAGCCGCTGCAGACCTGCCATCCAGGTGCTCTGCCCGAACTGCTCCATCTGGAACCGGCGCCGGGTGCGGCTGTCGATGCCCCACCGGATCCCGGCCTGCTCGGTCAGCTCGGTCAGGGTCTGGAGCGCCTCCTCGTCGAAGCCGAAGCGGCGGGCCACCGGGGCCATCGAGCACAGGGCCAGCAGCTCGCCCACCCCGGCCCGGGACGTCGTCAGGGCCAGCAGCCGCTCCAGCACTAGCAGCACCGGGTTCGCCTGCCGCAGGGAGCGGTCCGCCACCTGCACCCGGACCTCGCCGACCGGGTGGACCGGGCCGGCGGCCCGGTCCTGGTCAAGGGTGCACAGGGCCCGGACCAGGGGAGCGACCCGGTCGAGGTCCGGGGTGACCACGAGGATGTCGCGCGGCTCCAGACTGGGGTCGCGCTCGAGCAGGTCCACCAGCAGGTCGCGCAGCACCTCGACCTGCCGGTCGGGGCCGTGGCTGACGTGGACCTGGACCGAGTCGTCGGTGGGCAGCCCGCAGGCGCCGACCTGGCCGGTTCGGACTCCGCGCTGGAGCGCCTGCAGCATGGTGGCCGGTGGGCTAGGTGGGGCCGTGATCGTTCTCACCGAGTCGGCCATCGTGCGCAGCCGGTCAGCCGTCGCCAGCTCGGCCTGGCCGAGCGAGCGGAGCAGCGGGTGCACAGGCTCGTCGGCCACCGACGAGCGGACCGTCGCCACCACCACCTGGCGGTGCCGGCCGAGGGCAGCCAGGATGTCGGTCTCGGCCGGGCTGAGCCGGGGCGGGGCGACCACGTACAGGACCGGCGGGGCACTCGACAGTCCTGGTTCTCGCAGCAGCGCCGCCACGGCTCGCTGCCGCCGCAGCCACGGGGCCTCGGCGCTGATGACCTGGGTCACCGCCTGCCACAGCCGGGGCTGCCAGTCGGTCGGCCCGGTGACGGTGGTCAGCAGCTCGGGCCGCCACCGGGCGTACCGCAGAAAGCGCCGAGCGGTCGCCCGTGCCAGGCTGAGCCTCCGACCGGGGCGCTGCTGGTCGGCGTGCCCCAGAAAGACCGCCAAGGGCTCGAACCAGGGCTGGCCCCGGCAGGCGTCGAAGGCGGCTAGCAGGCTCCAGGTCAGCTGGTCCTCCCGCCACGGGTCGTCGCCAGGCTCCAGCCGCAGCGCCGCCAGCTCGGTCTCGACCGCGAAGGTGGCCGTGGTGACGAAGTCGATCCCAGCGCAGACCCCGTCGCCGGTCTCGGCGCCCAGCACCTGCGACCAGCGCTGCGCCAGCCAGCGCTGCGGGCCCGGGCCGGGAACCAGGACCAGGTCGGCGGCGAAGGGGTCCGCGCGGGGCCGGGCCAGCTCGGCCCCGAGCGCGTCCGCGACCTCGGCCAGGCTCTGCGCCTGCCACAGCTGCACTCCGGTCTCCGCCACGACGACCACCCTAGGGGCGGCCGCTGACAGGCTCTGACCGGCTCAGCCGGCCAGGCTGGCGAGTCGCTGCTGAACTTCCTTCACGCTCGGGTTGGTGAGGGTTGAGCCGTCATCGAAGAGCAGGGTCGGCACCGTACGGTTGCCGCCGTTGGCCTGCTCCACGATCGCCACTGCCTCGGGGACTTGCTCGATGTCGACCTTCTCGAAGGGGATCTGGGCCCGGTCCAGCTGGGCCGCCAGCCGCCGGCAGTAGCCGCACCAGGCGGTTGTGTACATCGTCAGTGCCATGGTCGCAGCAACACCCGGCGCCGGGCTGGTATTCCGGTCCGGTCTGCGCGGGCTGCGCCGGTGACGGTCTGTCGCAGGACTCTGGCAGAGTGGCACCCATGGCGCGACCCGACCCGGACGAGGTGCTGCAGCAGCTGGACCCCGAGCAGCGGGAGGTGGCGACCAGCCTCGGCCAGCCGGTGGTGGTCATGGCCGGGGCCGGGACCGGCAAGACCCGCGCCATCACCCACCGGATCGCCTACGGCGCGCTGACCGGGGCGCTGGACCCCAGGGCCACCCTGGCCGTGACCTTCACCACCCGGGCCGCCGGTGAGCTGCGGGGCCGGCTGGCCGAGCTGGGAGTGCTCGGGGTACAGGCTCGGACCTTCCACTCGGCGGCGCTGCGGCAGGCTCAGTACTTCTGGCCCACCGCGTACGGGGCCCCGCTGCCCGAGGTGACCGAGGCCCGCTACGGGCTGGTCGCCGAGGCGGCCGGGGCGCTGCGCCTGGCGACCGACACCGCCCTGGTCCGTGACCTGGCCAGCGAGATCTCGTGGTGCAAGGTCAGCAACGTGCTCCCCGAGGCCTACCCGAGCCTGGCCCGGGTTGCGGGCCGGACGGTGGGTTCGCTGCAGCCCGAGCAGGTGGCCCGGGTGCTGTCTGGGTACGAGGCCCTGCTGCAGGAGCGGCGCCGGATCGACTTTGACGACATCCTGCTCTGCACGGTGGCGCTGCTGAGCGAGCACGACGACGTGGCGGACCGGGTCCGGCGCACCTACCGCCACCTGGTGGTGGACGAGTACCAGGACGTCAGCCCGGTCCAGCAGCGCCTGGTGGACCTGTGGCTCGGCGAGCAGAACCATGACGTCTGCGTGGTCGGCGACCCCGCCCAGACCATCCACAGCTTCGCGGGGGCTCGGCCTCAGTTCCTGCGCGACTTCCCGCGCCGGCACCCGGGGGCGCGCCGGATCGAGCTGGTCCGCGACTACCGCTCCACCCCCGAGGTGGTCGCGGCCGCGAACGAGGTGCTGCGCCGCTCGGCCGAGCAGCACGTCACCTTGGTGGCCCAGCAGCCGCCGGGGCCGGCGGTCCTGCTCCAGGGCGCCGCCAGCGAGGCGGCGGAGGCCGAGGAGGTCGCCGCCTGGCTGGCCGAGCTGGGCAGCAGCGGGGTGGCCTGGAACCAGATGGCGGTGCTGTACCGGGTCAGCGCCCAGTCGCCGGCGCTGGAGCTGGCCCTGGCGGAGCGGAAGATCCCGTACCAGGTCCGCAACGCGGAGAGCTACTACGACCGGCCCGAGGTACGCCAGGCGATGGCTGCCCTGGCGGCCGCGGCTCGTACCGAGGGGGAGCTGGAGGGAGTGCCGCGGGTCCGGGCCGTGGTGGCGGCCCTCGGCTGGAGCAGCGATGCCCCCCCGGCCGGCGGGCGGGTCCGGGAGCGCTGGGAGTCGCAGAACGCGCTGGTGGAGTCGGCGACCGAGATCGCGGCTCGGCTGGGGCCCAGCACCACCTTGGCCCAGGTCGTGGCCGAGCTGGAGCGGCGGGCCAGCCTGGAGCAGCCGCCGTCGGCCAGTGGGGTCGTCCTGTCGACCCTGCACTCGGCGAAGGGGCTGGAGTGGGAGGCGGTTGCCCTCTTCGGCGTCCACGAGGGGAGCATCCCGTTCGTCCTAGCCACCAGCGCCGAGCAGCTGGCCGAGGAGCGGCGGCTGCTGTACGTGGGGATCACCCGGGCCCGTCGGCACCTGCGGATCTCGTGGGCCCGCAGCCGCAACGGTGGCGGCGGAGACCGGTCGGCCTCCCGCTTCCTGGACTCGCTGGTGGGGGAGCAGGGCGGCTCGGCGCGCACCCCGCAGCGGCGTCGCCAGGCCCAGAAGAAGGCCCTAGCCCGGGTCTGCCGGGTCTGTCAGGGCGGGCTGACCAGCCCCGCCGAGCGGGTGCTGGGGCGCCACGAGGACTGCCCCGCCCCGTACAACGAGCCTCTGCTGGCCGCCCTGAAGCAGTGGCGGACCCGGGTTGCCAGCGCGGCCAGGCTGCCGGCCTACTGCGTCTTCACTGACGCCACCTTGACCGCGATCGCGGAGGCTGAGCCGCTGACCCGGGACGCGCTGGCCCAGGTGCCGGGAGTCGGTCCGGCGAAGCTGAGCAAGTACGCGGCCGACGTGCTGGCCCTGGTGGAGGTCGACCCCGACCCCGACTAGACGTGAAACCCCTGGTGAAAAATGTGTTGCGCAGTGACCCCCGAGGTTCGCTAGGCTCTTGCCTGTGCCCGCTGCGAGTCGGCGGTGCCAGGAGAAGAACGGAAGGGAGGCGACGCGGTGCTGATCCTCAGCGGCCCAGCCGGACAGCAGTACGGCAAGGTCGTGGCTAAGCGCACTCATGAGAAGCCGCGTGCCTTCCTGAACGACCAGACCCCGTTCACCCCGTCCGGCACCCTGCTCCGGTCCATCCGTTGGGATGCGCCATGACGGCGTAGCACCACCAGGCCCTCAGGCCGTGGAGACCGGACCCCGGAATCCACGGCCTTCGTGCTTCTCCGGGGAGACCTCGACCATTCCAGGAGAATCACGTGACCGTCATGCTAGAGCTGCTCGCCCCCTTTGAAGGACGGCTGGACCTGCCGTGCACTGAGGAAGAGCCGGAGCTCTTCTTTGCTGAGTCGCCCGCCGACATCGAGCTGGCCAAGCTGGTCTGCGGACCCTGCCCGGTCCGGGAGCAGTGCCTGGCCGGGGCGCTGCGGCGGCGCGAGCCGCACGGTGTCTGGGGAGGCCAGCTCTTCGTCGCCGGCGAGGTCGTGGCCCGCAAGCGGCCTCGTGGCCGGCCGCGGAAGGTGCAGCCCGCCGAGGAGCCGCTGGTGGCTGCCGCCGCCGGGGCAGATCAGGCCGCCTAGGCCCCTAGGCCGCAGGTAACGCTGTCAGCCGTTGTCAGGGCCGGGTACGGGCCAGCAGGTGGCTGGTCTCGTACCCGGTTTCAGCCCTGGTCGGCGGCGAAGCCAGGCAGCAGTTCGGCGAGGACATCGGCGAACCGGGCCCGGACGTCCAGCTGGCACAGCACCGCCACGCCACCCGTCCAGACCCGGTGGATCAGCGCGTACACCGGGGGAACGTTGAGGGCCGGCATCACCGACTCGACATCGGACGCCTCCCGCTGCAGACGCTCGTACTGCGAGCGCATCCAGTCCCGGGTGAAGTGGAACTCGCTCACCCGGGCCGGCTCGATGAAAGGGGCCAGGTACGTCAGCAGGTGGTCCGCGTCGACATCGGCCACCACCAGGCCCTCGGCCTGCAGCCCGCGGGTCATCTCCTCGGCACTGCCGGCCAGCGCGGTCCGGATCAACCGGCCCATCGGCTCCGGGAGACCGTCGGGCAGCCGAGCCACCAGTCCCCAGTCGATCACCCCGAGACGGCCGTCGGGCAGCACCAGGAAGTTCCCCGGGTGGGGGTCGGCATGGAGCAAGCCGGCCCGGTGCGGCCCGGAGAAGAGGAACCGGACGTAGCTCAGCCCGACCCGGTTCCGGTCCTCCTCGGCCCACGACCCGACCTCAGACAGCGGGGTCCCCTCCAGCCAGGTGCTCACCAGCAGCCGGGGCGTGGCAGCCAGCACCTGGGGGACCACGAAGTCGGGGTCATCGCGGAAGGCCTGGTCAGCGAGGTCCTGGTTCTCCGCCTCCCTCAGGTAGTCGACCTCCTCAGCGATCCGCTCACCGACCTCGGCCACCAGGGCTTTCACGTCCATGCCGCCCGCCACCGGGGCGATGACGGTGGCCAGCCGGGAGATCGCGGTCAGGTCGCTGCGTAGCGCCTGGTCGGCCTCCGGGTACTGGATCTTGACCGCAGCCTCCTGGCCGGTGGCCGCCCAGGTCGCGCGGTGCACCTGGCCGATCGACGCGGCCGCACTCGGGCGGCGGTCGAAGCTGGAGAAGAGGTCCCGCCACCGGCTGCCCAGCTCCTGCGCCATGACCGCCTCGACCCGGGCCGCGGGCATCGGCGCGGCCGAGTCCTGAAGCCGTCGCAGCTGCTCCCGGTACGGCTCGGCCACATCTTCCGGAAGCGCCGCCTCAAACAGGCTCAGCACCTGCCCGAACTTCATCGCCCCGCCCTTGAGCTCGCTCAGGACCCGGAACACCTGGCTCGCGGTCTGCTGGCGCAGCTCGGCGTCGACCTCGTCGCGGTCCTGGCCCAGCAGCCGGCGGCTCAGCCCGACCGTACGGCGGCTGGCGTAGCCCAGCGGAATCTGGAGCATTCTGGCGCTCCGACCCAGCCCCGAGGTCGGGACGGTGCTCTGGTCATCGGGAAGGTCACGAGCCACGACCCAATTCTGGCCGTCGCTGGGAGCATGGCCAAGTCATGTCGGGTCCTGGCAGCCGCAGTCGGGGTGAGCCGGCCAGCGCTGGTAGCTCTCCCCCTCGTCCCGGGCCAGCCGCACCGAGCCCCCGAGAAGGTCGGATCGGTGGCTGGTGAGGAAGGTCAGTGCCTGGAAGGCCGCAGTGGCGGCCGCCCACGTCGCCAGCAGCGGGTCCGGCGGTGCCTCCGTCCGGGACAGCTGGAGAGCGACCATCTGCCAGGCCGGGTCAGCCCGGGACCGGCGCAGGTCGCTGCAGCGCAGGCACGGGCTGCGGCCGGGGTCGACCAGCGGACCCACGATGGCGGTGCCGGGGTGGTGACGGATCACGAGGTGGGCCGAGCTGGCCCGCAGCAGCCGGTCGGTGAGCACTCGGTCGGGCTCACAGGTGCGGGTCGCGAGGATGGTGAGGTCGGCACCCGGGTCGTCCCAGGACGGTCGAGACTCGACCCGGACCCGGCGGGGGCTGCCGAGGCTGGCGGCCAGCGCCCGAACGGGGCTGCGGCTGGTGACGCTGGAGCCGCTCAGGTCCACCAGGGACAGCTCGACGCCTGCGTCCAGCAGCAGCGGCAGCATCGCGGCTACGGTCGGGCCGTGGCCCAGCACCCGGACCCAGGTGGGGTGCGCCGGCTCGGGAGGCCCGTCGACCAGCAGGTGGTTCTGGTGCAGCGTCGTCAGCAGCCAGGGCAGCCAGCGGCTGTCCTCCCGGCACAGCAGGTCGGCCACGGTGCTGCGCCCGTCCAGCCGGCTCGCCATGCCCACCAGGTGCTCAGGCACCTGCTCCAGCAGCAGGACCTCACCCTGCAGGCCCACCTGGACGCAGCCGGGGGAGCGCTGGACCACCGTCACACCGGAGCGCAGCCGCGGGTGGTCGGGGATCCCGGACAGGCAGGAGTCGGGTCGGGGGAGCTGGATGGCGGTCACTGGCCCATCGTGACCCTGCCACCAGGGCCGCTGCCAGAGGCTGCGGCCACCGGACCACACCGCGCCAACACCTCGGCCGATCGGACAACACCTGGGGACGGCAGCGGGGCGGGACCGACCGGTCCCGCCCCGCGCGGCTCAGCGTCAGGCCCTGCCCAGGATGCGGTTCAGGTTGGTGCCGCACTCGGGGCACTTGCCCTTGGCCATCCGGGTGCCCTTGTCGTTGACGACCACGTCGCCGGTCGTCTCACGCTTGGCCTTGCACTTGACGCAGTAGAACTCTCCCGTGTACGTCTTGTCGGCCACGTCTCCTCCTCACTCGGCGATGACGACCCATACCGGCCGCCACCGGGATCTGCTGCCCGCGTCTGGCCACAGACAGTGGGTGCGGGAGTGCCCACACACCCTCTCTCCTGCCGGCGGTGGTCCAGAACCAGGTGCCGCACAGAAAGACAAGGCCCCCGCAGACGCACGTTTGCCTTCCCCTGCGAACGGTGTCTGCGAAGACCTTGCACCCAAAACAGTAGCCAGCGTTGGCGCAGTCGTCAACGCGCCGCGCCGTCGGCGGGTCCCTCCTGGTCACGGTCCCGGGTCGCCTGGTCCAGCAGCCGGGCCAGCTCGGCGTCCAGGTCGTCGGCCTGGCGGGAGTCGCCGGTGACGAAGCCCAGCGGGTCGTCCAGGTCGGCCGCGGTGGGCAGTGAGTCGGGGTGCTGCCAGACCGCGTCCCGGCCGTCGACTCCCCGGTCCGCCCGTACCGCCGCCCACAGGTTGGCGGCGTCGCGGACCCGCCGCGGATGCAGCTCCAGGCCCACCAGGGAGGCCAGGACCCGCCCGGCCGGGCCACCGGCTGCACGACGGCGCCGGACCAGCTCCGACAGCGCGACCGCCGACGGCATGTACGCTGCGGTCGCCTGGGTCACTGCGTCGTCGACCCAGCCCTCCACCAGGGCCAGCAGCGTCTCCAGCCGGCCCAGGATCGCGTCCTGCTCCGAGGTCCGTGACGGCGAGAAGAGGTTGCGGCTGAACTCCTGGCCCAGCTCGTTGAGCTGGTCCAGGGAAAGGCTCTCGCCCGTACCGAGGTCCAGGTTCTGCTCCAGGGCTGAGAGATCGATCGTGATCTCGCGGGCGTAGTGCTGGACCAGGGCGACCAGCTGGGGGCCGAGCCAGGCGACCTCGCTGAACAGCCGCTGCCGAGCGGCCTCTCGCAGCGCCAGGTACAGGGTCACGTCACGAGCCGGCAGGTCCAGCCCCTCGCCGAACGAGGCAAGGTTGGTCGGCAGCAGAGCCACCTGGGGCTTGCTGGTCAGCGGCATCCCGACATCGGTTGCGGAGACCACCTCGGTGGCCAGCTTCCCGATCGCCTGGCCGAGCTGGGCTCCGAACATGCTCGCGGCGGAGTGCTGCAGCATCGGCTGGAACATCTGCTGGATCCCGGTCAGCTGAGGGTCCTCGGCCATCCGGTCGGTCATCACCGCGCCGAGCGAGGTGGCGATTGAGGTGACGATCGGCTCCACCATCGTCTGCCAGGTCGGCATGGTGGCCTCGACCCACTCGGCGCGGCTCCAGGCGGCCGGGGCCGCGGGCACCGCGGGGAAGGTCGTCGCGGAGTTCAGCCACAGCTCGGCCAGGTGGACCGCGTCGGCAACCTCGTGCCGCTCTCGGCTCGAAGGGGTCGGGTCGGGGCCCAGGACGGCCACTGACTTGCGGGCCGTGTCCTTCGCGAAGTCCCAGTTCACACCACCGCTGGGGGTGGTCATCTGCTGGCCGCTGCGAGCCATCAGGTCCTGCAGCCCCTGCAGGATGGCGGCCAGGTCGACCTGGTCACCCTGCTTCGGGAGCGGGATGCCCAGCTGGGAGAAGATCTCAGCGAACGGGAAGGCGTCGTCCGAGAAAGGGTCCTCGGGACCGTCGTCGCCGGGCAGGCCCGGTCCCTCGGGAGGACGGTTAGCCATGCTGGTCTCCTTCGCCACAGTAGTCTGGCAAGCCTACCGGCCCCTGACGCTCAGGTAGGGTTTCCTCATGCTCAGCCCGGTCGAACCCGTTGCCGTGGACCGATCGGCTCCTGCCCGGGGCCGCTCGTGACCCGGCAGACCTGGAGCGCGGTGACCGCCGCGGTGGTCTTCGTCCTGACCGCTGCCCTGATCGCCTTCGTCCCGATCCCGTTCGTTGCCTGGGTCCCGGGTGACAGCCACGACCTGCTGGGCTCCGGGGCGGACGGGAGGCAGGTCATCCAGGTGGACGGGCTGGCCACCTATCCCACGCCCGGCCAGCTGCGGCTGACAACGGTCTCGCAGACCCGGGCTGACTCCAGCCTGAGCCTGCCCGAGGCCCTGATCGACTACCTGCTTCCGCACCGCGACATCCTGCCCCGCGAGACCGTGTACGAGGCGGGCAAGCCGCCCACTCAGGTTGAGCAGGAGGAGAAGAAGCTGATGACCAGCGCCCAGAGCGACGCCGTGGTCGCCGCTCTGCGCGAGGCCGGGCAGCCGGTGGCGGAGTTCCCGCGGGTCACCGCAGTCCGGACCGCAGGCCCGTCCAACGGCAAGCTGGAACCGGGCGATGTGGTGCTGACGGTGGACAACGAGCCGGTGAGCATGCCGGCCGAGGTGGCGGACCGGGTCCGGCGCAAGGCCGTCGGAGAGAAGGTGGTCATCGGCTTCCGTCGCGACGGTCGGGCCGACACGGTCACCATTGACCTGGCGCCCTCGGTCAATGACGGCCGGGTGCCCACGGTGGGGGTCAGCCTGGATGTTGGCTACTCCTACAACGCGGAGGTCTCGTACGCTATCGACCCGGCGATCGGAGGAAGCTCCGGCGGGCTGGTCTTCGCGGTCGCCATCTACGACCGGATCACCCCCAGCCCGCTCATCGACGGACGGTCCGTGGCCGGCACCGGGACCATCAACGCCCGCGGCGAGGTCGGCGTCATCGGGGGGGTCCAGCAGAAGATTGCCGGGGCCGAGGCGGCCGGGGCCGACATCTTCCTGGTCCCGGCCGGGAACTGCGCCGACGTGGCCGGGATAGCCACCTCGGTCCGGCTGGTCAAGGTCGCCACCCTGTCGGAGGCAGTGGCGGCGCTGCGGGACCTGAAGGACCCAGCCCGAGAGCCGGCGGTGCCCCAGTGCTGAACGAGGCCCTGGCTGCGTCGCTGCTGGAGATCGAGCGCCACGTCGGTACGGCCGGCTGGGACCAGCAGGCCCGGCTGTTCGCGCTGGTCCCGACCACCGACCTGGTCCGGGCGGTGCCTGAGCTGAGGGCCCACCTGGGGGCCGACCGCCCCGACGACCACCTCTCCTGCGTAGAGCAGGACGGCTTTCACTCCGGCCGGGACCTGGCCGAGGCGCTGGCCCACCTGGCCTGGCCGCCCTCGGTGGCAGGCTGTGCTGTCGCCGTGGAGCGGGCGTTCCTGCCGGCCGCTGACGAGGCAGACCTTCCCGACGACCCGCAGCTGGCAGCCCAGGCGGTGACCGATCACCCGCACCGGCAGGAGCTGCGGCTGGTGACCGGGGTGCTGCGAGACGGGTCACGCCACGCCGTGGCCCGGCTCCGCGACCAGCCCGAGCACCTGCTGGGTGGTCCCGAGCTGGCCGTGAACCTCGCCACCGCCCTGCTCGCTACATTGGACTGATCTCGGCAAGGAGGAGCCTGTGTCCAGCCCCCAGTCCCTGAACCGTCCCCGCCGTACCTGGGTGAAGACGCTGATGACTCTGCTCGTCCTCGGTGGCGGGTACACCATCCTGGCCGGTCTGTGGACCGACAGCCTGTGGTTCTCCCACCTCGGCTACCGGCAGGTCTTCGTGACCCGGCTGAGCACCGAGGTGGTCCTCTTCCTGGTCTTCGGCCTGACCCTGAGCGCGGCAGTCGCCGGCACGATCGTGCTGGCGAGCCGGCTGGCGCAGGCAGGCAGCCCCTCCTCCAGTGCCCTGCTCAACCGCTACCGGGTCGCGCTCGGGCAGCGGCTGTGGCTGATGGCGCTCGCCCCAGGGGTGTTTTTCGGCCTGATGGCGGGGGTCAGTGCGGCCTCGGCGACCCCGGTCTGGCAGGCCTACCACCACCAGACGGCGTTCGGCGTGAAGGAGCCTCACTTCGGCTACGACATCTCGTTCTTCGTGTTCACCTATCCGTGGCTACGGTACGTCGTCTCCTACCTGCTGACCGGAGTCGGGATCTGTGCCGTCTGTGCCCTAGTGGTGCACTTCGCGCTGGGGATGCTCACTCCCGGCTCCGGGCG
>CALBCJ010000006.1 GCA_937926975.1 uncultured Propionibacteriaceae bacterium
CGTCATCGTCCCCAACCGCACCCCCCACCCCCAGCCCAGCTAGCCCCGGCCAGCGGGGCCACCACCGCGCTCCGCACAGCACGGACAGGTGGGTGTGGTGGGCTTGGCGTCGGACTGCCGCGCCTGCCCTGGTGGCTCCTGCTCAGCGTGAGGTCCTGGAACGGGTTGCCCGGTCGGTGAGTGCGCCGTACCGGGAGGTGCGGGCCCGGGTGGGCCTCGCCAAAGCCGCCGGCGCACGAGCCACCCTCAGCGACGAGTCAGCCACAGCCGAGACAGGCCACTAGCTCGTGACCCAGAGGGTGATCATCATCGTCAGCAGAAACAGCGCCAGGCAGGTCAGCGCCACCCAGGCGTAGAACAGCGGGCCGTGCCGCTCCCGCTCGGTGCCCGGGTTGTACTGGGCCTCCGGCAGATAGCTGTGGATGACACTCATCGGGGTCTCCATCCCGGCCGGCAGCCGCGGCTGGGTGTACGTGCTGGGCGGCAGGGACACCGGGGCGTTCGGGCTCATGTGGAGGTCCGAGATGAAGCTGGACGGGGTGCCGAACGGCATCGGCGGGGCCGGCCGCAGCTCTGAGCCCTCGGCCGGCAGGAGCGGGCGAGGCACGTACGTGTCACCGCCGGGCATCACGTCAGCCAGCTGGTCCAGTGCGGTGGCCATGATCTCGGCGGTCTGCGGGCGCTGGCTCGGGTCTGGCGACAGGGCCGCGAACAGCAGCGAGTCCAGGGCCGGCGGCGCCCCGATCCGGTCCGCGATCGGGGCCGGGTCGATGCTCGGGTTGCGGCTCAGCAGGTCGGGCAGGGTCTTCACCGGGAACGGGGGCCGCCCAGCCAGCAGAGCGTAGGTGACGGCCGCGACGGAGTAGATGTCGGCCCGCTGGTCGAGCGGCCCGCCGGTGGCCTGCTCCAGAGCCATGTACGCAGGGGTCCCGGCGGTCATCGTGGCGCCAGCCCGGTCGACCATGTTCTTGGCGACGCCGAGGTCGGCCAGCAGCACCCGGACGCCCTGGGTCTCGGAGTGGCTGAGCAGGATGTTGCCCGGGGTGACGTCGCGGTGGATGATCCGGTGCCGGTGCAGAACCTCCAGGGCCCGGGCGGCCTCGGCGCACAGCCGCAGCACCCGACCCGGCTCGGCGGGCTGCTTGCGCAGCTGCTCCAGCGAGCCGCCGTTGGCGAAGTCCATGACAAAGTACGGGCGCCCGTCGGGCAGGGTGCCGATGTCGTACACCCGCACGATCCGCTCGTCGGAGATCCGTCGCAGCAGCCGGGCCTCGGCCAGAAACCGGTGGCGGACGTCGTCGTTGTCGGCCCAGTTGTCGGCGAGGACCTTCACCGCAACCGGCACGTCAAGGTCGTCGTCGTGCCCACGCCAGACGGTCGCGAAGGACCCAGCGCCAATGCGCTGGGTGAGCCGGTAGCGACCGATCTTCTCCACGGAGCCTTTCCTCGACCTGACACCTCGGGGGGATCGGGTCCGGGCGCAGATGTGTCCCCGGTACCCCCAACCCCCCGCAGGGATGGTACCCCGGATCGGGTGTCTCGGTCTCTCCTCCGTGGTGCTTCTCACCGACCGCGGCCCGGCTGACGACGGGCATTGCCCGAGCAGCGCCCGACTGCGGCAGACTAGGAGCCGTGAGCGATCCTGGACCGTCCGAGCCTGCGGGCCCGCCGCAGGGCTGGTACCCCGACCCGGCCGAGCCCGGCCGGGAGCGGCTCTGGGACGGGCGGCGCTGGTCGGACCAGGTCCGCCTGGCACCGGGCTCTGGCCCCGTACCGACGGTGCCCCAGGCCCTGCAGCCAGCGCCAGCCCCGCCGCCCAGGCCGGCCCCGGCGGAGCCCACCGCCCGACGGGACGGTCCGGTGACGGCTGACGAGGTGCCACTGGCACCCTGGGGGCTGCGTCTGGTCGGGATGGTCATTGACTCCCTGGTCGTGTCGGTGCTGGCGACGGTGGCGCTGCAGCTGAGCGTGGCCAACCTCTCGGAGCGCCTGCAGACCGAGGTGCTGGGGTTCTGGTCACAGGTGGTGCAGGGCTCCACCCAGATCGAGCCGAGTGCCGAGATGCTCCACCTGCAGACCCTGCTGACGATCGCTACCGTCTCGGTGACCCTGGCGTACGGCCTGCTCTGCCTGCTGACCCTGTCGGGCACTCTGGGCCAGCGGGTGCTCGGGATGCGGGTGGTGCCGGTCGACCACGGCCACGAGAAGGTCTCCCCGGGCGCAGCCGTGCTGAGGACCGTCGCCTGGTCGCTGCTGTCCAGCGGGTACGGCCTGTTCCAGGCCGTCCAGATAGTGAACGGGCTGATGCCGCTGTGGCACCCGCGGCGCCAGACCCTGCACGACCTGCTGAGCCGCACCCAGGTGGTGCGCCGCAGGTGAGCCGGCCCGTTCGGGGGCGCTCGCTCATGACGCCTTGCACGAGCGCTGGTGCACTGGGAGGCTGGTCGGCAGCCTCACTGAAGGAGCCGCCGCGATGCCACTGACCGACCCAGCCCTGGCCGAGCTGGCCGACCGCTACGGGATCTCGACCGAGTTCTGGGACTGGAAGGGCCGCCACACCGAGGTCGACGACGAGACCGTGGTCGCGGTGCTCCAGGCGATGGATGTGGACGCCTCCACCCCCGAGCTGGCCCGGGCCGCGGTCGACGCGTACCACCGCCGGATCTGGCAGCGGGCGCTGCCGCCCTGCGTGGTGATGGAGGCCGACCACTCGTACGTGGTGAGCGTGCACGTTCAGGCTGGGCACTCGGCCCACGTCTACGTCACCTTCGAGGACGGCGGCTTCGCCGACGCCACCCAGGTCCCCAACCATGCCCCGGACCGGGAGGTGGACGGGGTCTGGCTGGGGGAGGCGAGCTTCGAGCTGCCGGCCGGGATGCCGCTTGGCTACCACCGCCTGGTGCTGGTCAGCGACGGCCGGGAGGTCGAGTCCACCCTGGTGGTCACCCCGAGCTGGCTGGGCTTCCCGCGCCAGATGGGGGGCAAGCGGGTCTGGGGCTTCGCGACCCAGCTGTACTCGGTCGCCAGCCACGACTCCTGGGGGGTCGGTGACCTGGTCGACCTGGCGGACCTGTCGGTCTGGGCCGCTACCCAGACGTACAGCGACTACGTCCTGATCAACCCGCTCCACGCCGCCGAGCCGGTCACCCCGCTGGAGCCGAGCCCGTACCTGCCTGCCAGCCGCCGCTACGTCAACCCGCTCTACATCCGCCCCGAGGCGATCCCCGAGTACGCGGGGCTGAGCGCCGCTGAGCGGGCCGCCGTCGAGACGCTCCGGAGCGAGCTGCTGGCCGAGACGGCCGGCTCGGAGGCGGTCGAGCGCAACCTGGCCTGGGACTCCAAGCGGGAGGCCCTGGAGATGGTCTTCCGGTCCGGCCGCAAACCCGCCCGGACCATGGCCTTTGAGGACTTCTGCCGCCGGGAGGGGCGCCAGCTGCGCGACTTTGCGACCTGGTGCGCGCTGTCTGAGCGGTACGGACGGGTCTGGCGGGACTGGCCGGAGCCGATGCAGCGCCCCACCTCGCCGGAGGTGGCCGACTTCGCCACCGAGAACGCCGAGCTGGTCACCTTCTACATGTGGCTGCAGTGGATCGCCGACACCCAGCTGTCGAGTGCCCAGCAGGCCGCCAGGGACGCCGGGATGCCGCTCGGGATCGTGTCTGACCTGGCGGTCGGGGTGAACCGGCACGGGGCCGAGACCTGGGCCCTGCACAACGTCTTTGCACAAGGGATGACAGTGGGCGCGCCGCCCGACCCGTACAACCAGGCCGGGCAGGACTGGGGGCAGCCGCCGTGGCGCCCTGACCGGCTGGCCGACCTGGCGTACGCGCCGTTCCGCTCCATGGTCGCGGGGATCCTGCGGCACTCGGGCGGGGTCCGGGTGGACCACATCATCGGCCTCTTCCGGCTCTGGTGGATCCCGGCCGGGCGCGGCCCGCAGCAGGGCGCGTACGTGCGCTACGACCACGAGGCGCTGGTCGGAATCCTGGCCCTGGAGGCTCACCGGGCTGGGGCGCTGGTGGTGGGGGAGGACCTGGGGACGGTTGAGCCCTGGGTCCGGGACTACCTGCGCCGGCGCGGGATCCTCGGCACCTCGATCCTGTGGTTCGAGTACGGCCCGGACGGCTCGCCGCTGCCGCCGGAGCAGTGGCGCGAGTACTGCCTGGCGTCGGTCACCACCCACGACCTGCCGCCCAGTGCCGGCTACCTGCAGCACGACCACGTCCGGCTGCGCTACCAGCTGGGGCTGCTGACCGAGTCGCTGGACTCCGAGATTGAGCACGACGCCCGCGAGCAGGCTGCTGTGATCGGGATGCTCGAGTCGCGAGGGGCTCTGCCCGAGGGGGACCGCGACACTGAGGACCTCGTGCTGGCGCTGCACCGGCTGGTGACCTGGACCCCGTCGCGGGTGCTGGGGGTGGCGCTGACCGACGCGGTGGGGGACCGGCGGACCCAGAACCAGCCCGGCACCATCGACGAGTACCCGAACTGGCGGGTCCCCTTGTCGGGGCCGGACGGGCAGCGGCTCTACCTGGAGGATGTCTTCGCCAGCGTCCGGGCCCGTCGACTGGCGGCGGTCATGAACGGCTTCCAGACGGTTCCTGAGATCCGCGGCAGCTGGAGCGACCCGCCCGCCCACGGCGGCGCCGCTGGGTGAGCGCCTGCGGCTGGCCGTCTCGGCGCGAGGTCGCAGGCAGCGCCGGCCGCGAGCCCAGGGCCTGGGCTGCCGGCTCCGGCGGCTCTCGGCTGACTGGCGCTGCTCAGCCGACCGAGTAGTCGGCGGCGGCAACCGCAACCGCGACCGCGTTGGCGACGGCCCGGTCCTTGGCGTCCAGAAGCGGCTGCTCCTGCTCCGTACGCTCGGCGACCACGCCGAGGACGCAGGCGGCGCGGAACCGGTACACGAGCCCCATCGTGAACAGGGCGCCGGCCTCCATCTCGTACGCCGTGATGCCGAGGCTGCGGTACTCGTCGGTCTGGCCCTGGAGCCGCCGCAGCAGCGCCGGGTTGGCTGACGACGACGCCCGCTCCTGGCCCTCGAAGAAGGTGTCGGTGGAGGCGACCACGCCGAGGCGGTGGTCGACGCCGAGGTCACGGGCCGCGGTGACCAGGTCGACGGTGAGGAACGGGTCGGCCGCCGCCGGGAACTGCGGCGGGGCGATGTCGAGGGTCGCGCCCTGGCTGGACAGCGCGGCCTGCGCGATGACCACCGAGCCGGCCCGGACGTCCGGGCTGATCGAGCCGCAGGTGCCGACCCGGATGATGGTCCGGATCCCGACCGCGACCAGCTCGTTGACCACGATCGACATCGACGGCGCGCCCATGCCGCTGGTCGCGCAGACCACCGGGCGCCCCGAGGGCAGCTGGGCCACAAACCCGTCCAGCCCCCGGTTGCGAGACAGCTCGCGGGCCCCGGTGAGCGAGGTCGTGGCGATCAGCTCCGACCGCCCGGGGTCTCCCGACAGCAGGGCGGTCGTCGTCCCCGCGGGAAGGTCGCGGCGGCCGTAGCCGATGTGGTACTGGCGCTCGGTGCTGGTCACAGGGGCATCGTACGGTCGGGCTGAGACTGCCTGGCAGGGCAGCGCTACTCCTGACAGGATGTGGTCGCACCCGACTCCAGGAAGGCTGACCATGACCACCCCGTTCTCCCGTCGTCACCTGATCCGGCTCGGTGGAGGGGCCGCCGCGCTGGGTGCTCTCGCGGCCTGCGGCTCAAACACCGGCCGGCAGCCGACCCCGTCCGGCCCGGCCGGCGCCAGCCTGTCGCAGTGGTACCACCAGTACGGGGAGGCCGGCACCCAGGACGCGGTGAAGCGGTACGCCGCCGGGTACCAGCGGGCCCAGGTCCAGGTCGAGTGGAAGGTCGGCGACTACGACCAGACCACCGCGGCGGCGCTGCTGACCGATCACGGGCCCGACGTCTTCGAGTACTCCAACGGGCCCACGATCGACATGATCCGCGGCGGCCAGGTGGCCGACATGACCGCCGTGGTAGGCGCGGAGGTCTCAGACTTCAACCCGGCGATCATTCAGCGCTACACCCACGACGGCAAGATCTGGGCAGTGCCGCAGGTGGTCGACTGCATCCTGCTGGTCTACCGGCCGAGCCTGCTGAAGGCGGCCGGGGTGCAGCCTCCGACCACGCTCAGCGAGCTGGCCGACGCGGCCCGCGCGCTGACCCAGGGCAGCGTGAAGGGGCTCTACCTCGGCAACGACGGCGGCGCCGGGCTGGTCGGCGGGAACCTGCTCTGGTCGGTGGGGCTGGACTTCCTGACCGCCGACGGGACGGTCGGCTTTGATGACCCGAAGGCGGTCACGGCCTGGGGCCTGCTGGCCTCGCTGTGGAAGGAGAAGGTCACCCAGCTGGTGCTGGACGGCAAGGGCTGGTGGGCCCCGGACGCGCTGACCACCGGGCAGGCGGCGATGGCGATGACCGGGCTGTGGAACTTCCCCGACTTCGCCCGGCAGCTCGGCGACGACTACGCGGTGGTTCCCTGGCCGGCCGGCGACGGCGGCCGGGCGTCGGTCACGGTCGGCGCGTACGGGTCGTGCGTGTCGACCCGCAGCCGCAGTGTCGCCGCCGCGCAGGACTTCGCCCGCTGGCTGTGGGTGGAGCAGACCGAGCACCAGCTCGACTTCGCCACCAGCTACGGCTTCCACATCCCGAGCCGGACCTCGCTGCTCAGCCAGGCCAAGCCGCTGCAGTCGGGGCAGGGCAAGGACGCCGTCGACGCGGTGCAGGCGTACGGGCACGCCCAGAACCAGATGCTGTGGACCCCGAAGTGCCAGACGGTCGTCGGTGACATGCTGACCCGGATCGTCAAGGAGGGGGCCGACCCGGCCGCGGAGATCGCGAGCGCGAAGCCGCAGGTCGAGGCCGAGGTGAGCCGCGTCCGGGGACGATGAGCCTCGCCGCCACCCGAGCGCCGTCGCTGGCGGCCCGGCTGCTGGGCCGTCACCACAGCAGCCTGTGGTTCTGGGTCTTCGTCGGGCCGTTCGCGGCCGGGCTGGCGCTGTTCGTGTACGTCCCGATCCTGTGGAGCGGGTACCTGTCGTTCTTCGACTCATACAACACCGTCACCCCGACCACCTGGGTGGGGCTGGCCAACTACCGCGACATGCTCGCCGACCGGGCCTTTCGGGACTCGCTGCTCACCTTCTGCGGCTTCGCGGCGCTGATCGTGCCGCTGACCTTCGGGCTAAGCCTGGCGACGGCGGTGCTGGTGAACCAGGTCCGCTGGGCGCAGGCCTTCTTCCGGTCGGTGTTCTTCCTGCCCACCGCCTGCTCGTACGTGGTCGCCAGCCTGGTCTGGAAGATGTCGCTGTTCTCCAGCTCGCGGGCCGGGCTGGTGAACCAGGTGCTGGGCGGGCTGGGCGCCGACCCGGTGCTGTGGCTGTCGCAGACCCGGCCGCCGCTGTACTGGGTGGTGATTGTGACGGTCCGGCTCTGGCTGCAGCTGGGCTTCTACATGATCGTGTTCCTGGCCGGGCTGCAGCGGATCTCGCCGCAGCTGTACGAGGCGGCCGCGATCGACGGGGCCAGCGGCTGGCAGGCCTTCCGGCACCTGACCGTGCCGCTGCTGCGCCCGACCTCGACCGCGGTGCTGCTGCTGCTGGTGGTCAGCGCCTTCCAGGCCTTTGACGAGTTCTTCAACCTGATGTCGACCTTCGGGCAGTACCCGCCGTACGCCCGCCCGCCGCTGGTCTACCTGTACTACGTGGCGCTCGGGCAGGGCCAGGACTTCGGCCACGGCTCGGCCGGGGCGGTCATCCTGACCGGGATCATCGCGGTGGTCGCGGTGCTCCAGGGCCGCCTGCTGCGGCTGGGGAGCCGGGACTGATGGCGGCCGGACGCCGGTCGGGCGGGGCCGCGGCCGTGGCCCGCTACCTGGCGCTGGGGCTGGCGACGGTGGTCTTCCTGCTGCCGTTCTACCTGCTGGCCCGCAACGCGCTGCTCACCAACACCGAGCTGGCCTCCCCGGTCTGGCGCTGGCTGCCGACCTGGCACTGGGAGAACCTGACCGGGCTGTTCGCCGACCCGAGCCTGCACCTGGCCAGGGCACTGGTCAACTCGGTGGTGATCGCGGTGGCCCAGACCGCCGGGGTGCTGGTGCTGTCGGGGATGGCCGGGTACGGGCTGGCGCGGATCCCGTACCGCAGGGCGAACCTGGTGCTGGGCGCGGTCACCGCCAGCCTGCTGGTCCCGGCCTCGATCACCTTCGTGCCGAGCTTCGTGCTGGTCTCGTCGCTGGGCTGGGTCTCCACCCTGCGCGGGCTGATCATCCCGGGCCTGTTCCAGGCGCTGGCCACGTTCTTGTTCCGGCAGTTCTTCCTCGGCTTCCCGCGCGAGCTCGAGGAGGCCGCGATGATCGACGGCCTGGGCTACTGGGGCACCTTCTGGCGGATCGTGGTGCCGAGCTCGTCCGGCTTCGCCGCCGCGATCGCCACCATCACCTTCATCGGCTCCTGGAACGCGTTCCTGTGGTCGCTGGTGATCGGACGCGACGCCGAGGCCTGGACCGTCCAGGTGGCCCTGTCGACCTTCATCACCGCCCAGAGCACGAACTACGCCCAGCTGTTCATGGCCGCGATCGTGGCGATCGCCCCGCTGCTGGTGATGTTCGTCTTCCTGCAGCGCTGGATCGTCCAGGGCGTGGAGCGGACCGGGATCGGCGGCGACTGAGCCGGGCCGTCAGGGCGCCAGCAGTGCCTGCAGGTCGTCCCCGGTCGGGGCGGTCGACAGGACCGAGCCGTCGTCGACGACCTGGGCGAAGAGCTCCCCTGCGCTCGGTCGGGGTCGCGTAGCGCGCCTTGAAGACCTCCGGGTACAGGCCGGGCGCTACCAGCGACAGCAGAGACCACAGCAGGCGTCCGGGTCGCAGTGCGGTCGGTGACCCCGACCCGGTGGGCTCGCCCTAGGATGGCGGCCAGGCGAAAGGTGGTGGCGTGTCCGACCTGACAGGTGCTGGGGTTCCCGAGAAGTTCGCGATGCTGGGGCTGACGTTCGACGACGTCCTGCTCCTGCCGAACGAGAGTGACGTGATCCCGTCGGGGGCAGACACCTCCAGCCGGGTCTCGCGCCGTGTCGCGGTCAAGATCCCGCTGCTGAGCTCGGCGATGGACACCGTCACCGAGGCCCGGATGGCGATCGCCATGGCCCGCGAGGGCGGGCTCGGGATCCTGCACCGCAACCTCACTATTGAGGCCCAGGCGACCCAGGTGGACCGGGTCAAGCGCTCCGAGGCCGGGATGGTGGAGGAGCCGATCACCATCACCGCTGACCGGACCATCGGCGAGGTCGACCAGATGTGCGCCGACTTCCGGATCTCCGGGGTGCCCGTGGTCGACGAGCAGATGCGGTTGCTGGGGATCGTGACCAACCGCGACATGCGCTTCGAGGACGACCCGACGCGCCTGGTCCGTGACGTGATGACGCCGATGCCCCTGGTCACCGGGGAGCCTGGGATCAGCGGTGAGAAGGCGCTGCAGCTGATGGCGACCAACAAGATCGAGAAGCTGCCGCTGGTCGACGCCGACGGCAGGCTCACCGGGCTGTTCACCCTCAAGGACTTCGTGAAGTCCGACAAGCACCCCAACGCCACCAAGGACGACCTGGGCCGGCTTCGGGTCGGGGCCGCGGTGGGCTTCTTCGGCGACGGCTACCAGCGGGCGATGAGCCTGGTCGAGGAGGGTGTCGACGTGCTGGTGGTCGACACCGCGCACGGGCACAGCCGGGCCGTGGTCGACATGATCCGGCGCCTCAAGAAGGACCCGGCCGCCAGCGGGGTCGACATCGTGGCCGGCAACGTCGCGACCTATGACGGGGCGCTGGCCCTGGTCGAGGCCGGGGTGGACGGGGTCAAGGTCGGGGTCGGGCCCGGCTCGATCTGCACCACCCGGGTCGTGTCCGGGGTCGGCGTGCCGCAGGTGACCGCGATCTACGAGGCCTCCCGGGCCTGCCGCCCGGCCGGGGTGCCGCTGATCGGCGACGGCGGCCTGCAGTACTCCGGCGACATCGCCAAGGCCCTGGTCGCCGGCGCTGACACCGTGATGATCGGCTCGCTGCTGGCCGGCTGCGACGAGTCGCCCGGCGAGCTGGTCTTCATCAACGGCAAGCAGTTCAAGAGCTACCGCGGGATGGGGTCGCTCGGCGCGATGGCGGCCCGCGGCCGCAAGGGCTCGTACTCGAAGGACCGCTACTTCCAGGCCGACGTGACCAGCGACGACAAGCTGGTCCCGGAGGGGATCGAGGGCAAGGTCGCCTACCGCGGCCCGCTGGCGGCGGTCGCGTACCAGCTGGTCGGAGGGCTGCGGCAGTCGATGTTCTACACCGGGGCCTCGACGATCCCCGAGCTGCACGAGCGCGGACGGTTTGTCCGGATCACCTCGTCGGGGCTGCGCGAGTCGCACCCGCACGACATCCAGATGCGGATCGAAGCTCCCAACTACTCCAGCGAAGGGTAACCACAGATGTACGACATCGGGCGCAGCCGCCGAGCAGTCAAGGCCTACTCCTTCGACGAGGTGGCCCTGGTGCCGTCACGACGGACCCGAGCCCTGTCGGAGGTCAGCCTGACCTGGCGGATCGACGCGATCACCCTGGACTTTCCGCTGCTGGCGGCGCCGATGGACTCGGTGATGAGCCCGGCGACGGCGATCGAGATCGGTCGCCTGGGCGGGCTGGGGGTGCTCAACCTGGAGGGTCTGTGGACCCGGTACGAGGACCCCGAGCCGCTGTTCGCCGAGCTCGCCGGGATTGAGAACCAGGTCGAGGCCACCCGGCGGATGCAGCAGCTCTACGCCGAGCCGGTCAAGCCCGAGCTGATCACCCAGCGGATGGCCCAGATCCGCGATGCTGGGGTGCCGGTCGCCGGCGCTCTGTCGCCGAACAACACCCAGCAGTACGCCAGCGTGGTGGTCAGCGCTGCGCCTGACTTCTTCGTGATCCGCGGCACCACGGTCTCGGCTGAGCACGTGGCCGCCGAGGGGGAGCAGCCGCTGGACCTCAAGACGTTCATCCGCACCCTGGACGTGCCGGTGATCGTCGGCGGCTGCGCCACGTACCAGTCGGCGCTGCACCTGATGCGGACTGGCGCGGCTGGGGTGCTGGTCGGCTTCGGTGGCGGCGCCCAGCACGCCACCCGGGACGTGCTGGGGATCGAGGTTCCGATGGCCTCGGCCATCGCGGACGTGGCGGAGGCCCGGCGGGACTACCTCGACGAGTCTGGCGGCCGGTACGTCCACGTGATCGCCGACGGCGCGGTCGGCCGCTCCGGCGACATCGCCAAGGCGATCGCCTGCGGCGCGGACGCAGTGATGGTGGCGGCTCCGCTGGCCCGGGCCACCGAGGCCCCCGGCCGCGGGTACCACTGGGGCGCCGAGGCCTGGCACCCGAGCCTGCCGCGGGGGAAGCGGGCCAAGTTCGAGACCATCGGCTCGCTGGCCGAGATCATCCACGGCCCGTCGGTGACCCCGGACGGCTCGATGAACCTGGTCGGGGCGCTGCGCCGCTCGATGGCGTCGACCGGCTACACCGACGTCAAGGAGTTCCAGCGGATCGAGCTGGTGCTGACCTCATGAACCAGGTCCCTGCGGAGCTGAGCGCGGCCCGGGCCTCGATCGACAACCTCGACGCCGCCCTGGTCCACCTGCTGGCCGAGCGGTTCAAGATCACCCGCCGGGTCGGAGAGCTGAAGGCCCGGCTCGGGCTGCCACCGGCCGACCCGGCCCGCGAGGAGCAGCAGATCGCCCGGCTGCGCGAGCTGGCGGTCCAGGCCGACCTGGACCCCGAGCTGGCCGAGAAGTTCCTGCAGCTCATCGTCACCGAGGTGGTCCGCCACCACCGCAAGATCGCTGCCAGTACGTGACCGCGGCCACCTGCGCGGCTGTGCCTGACGGCCCGAGCACCACTCGGGCCCGGCCGCTTCCGCGCGGTGAGGAAGCGCTTCAGCCGTGGTCCAGCCGGCTGGGTCAGGCAGATGGCGTGGCGGCGGTGGAGACCAGGCCGGCGGCGGCGAGAACGGCCCCGTAGGGGAGGAGCAGCCAGCGGGACAGGCCGAAGACGGCGGTGACGGTCAGGTCCTGGGTCGGGAGGACCCACAGGCTGGCGAAGGCCAGGACCGGCAGAGCCAGGACGACCCACAGGGGCGTGAGGACCTTCGGCAGGTCCCGGCAGGCGACCGAGAGCAGCCGGCCGGTGCCGCCGCCGAGCAGCACCACTCCCGGCAGGGTGAACAGCTGGACCGAGTGGACCGGCGCCCGGGTGGCGAGGGAGCCGACCAGGCAGGCCACCAGGGCCAGGGCAGCGATCACGGCGTCCACGGCCCAGGCCGCGGTCGCGAGCTGGCGCCGGGTGGCCCCGGAGGTGGCCTGGGTGGGCATGGTGGTGGGGTAGACCAGCCCGAAGCCGAGAGAGAACAGCCCAGCGACCAGGAGTGCCTGCTCGGCCAGGCCGACGGGGGGCCGCTCGGGGGCGACGCCGACCACGGTCAAGACCACCAGCGCCAGGACCGCGGCCTCGGCCCAGAAGAGCTCTGCGGCGCCCTGCCGCAGCAGGGCCCAGGCGAGGGCCAGCAGTGAGGTGCGCCGGGGCTGGGGCAGACGCGGGTGGGTGGTGGGGCAGGAGGCACTCATGGGTGGACCTTCTTGAGAAGATGGGCGAAGGCGTTCTGGAACGGGACCGGGCTCGTGGTGATCCCGCGCTCGGACAGGTGCGTCAGGACGGCAGTGTCAAGGTGGCCTTCGAGGACCACCGCGGTGGTGGAGCCGAGCGAGCGCCGCGAGATCACCATCATCCCCGACAGCGCGGCCAGGGCGGCGTCGATGGCTGACGGCGGGCCGACCAGGCTGGTCATCCGGGACCGCAGGTCGTCGGCGCCGGTGGCCACCACCAGTGCCCCGGCGTCGAGGACAACGACCTGCTCGACGACGGTCTCGACCTCGCCGACGAGGTGGGTCGACACGATGATGCTCTGCTCGCCGCTGCTGGCCAGGTCGAGGACCTCCTCGTACAGGCCGTACCGGGTCGGCACGTCCAGGGTTGCCTGAGACTCGTCCAGCAGCAGGACCGGGGCACCGGACGCCAGGGTGAGGACAGCCGAGAAGACCGACCGCTGGCCGACCGACAGCCGGTGGGCCCGGCGGCGCAGGTCGATCCCGAACCGCTCGCAGAGCCGGGCGAACCGCTCGGGCTGCCAGCTGGGGCGCAGCGAGGCGTACGAGGCCACCCGCGACAGCCGCTGGCTGCCAAACCGGGCGCCGTCGTCAGCGTACGAGCACCACGGAAGCCGCCGGCTGGCGTCGAGAGCCTCGCCGTTGACCGTGATGCTGCCGCTGGTGGCGGGCACCATCCCGGCCAGGACCCGCATCAGGGTCGTCTTGCCGGAGGCTGTCGGCCCGACCAGGCCGGTGACCGTGCTCGGCAGCAGGCTCAGCGAGATCTCCTGAAGGGCTGGGTGCTGCCCGTAGCCCGCGCTGACCCGGTCCAGGACGATCATCGGCACTCCTCCTTCCGAGAGCCCAGGTAGTCGCGGACCCGGTTGACCAGCTCGTGCCGGTCCAGACCCAGGCGGACCCCCTGGTCCAGGGCGGGGGCCAGAACCTCGTCCCAGTAGCGGTTGCGGCCTCGCTCCCGGAGCGCGTCGCGAGCACCGGGCCGGACGAACACCCCGACTCCGCGCCGCTTCTCCAGCAGGTCCTCGGCCACCAGCTGGGCGAAGGCCCTGGCAGCCGTAGCGGGGTTGATCTGGTATGTGGTGGCATAGCGCGTCGTCGACATCACCTGGGCTCCTTCCTCCAGACTGCCGTTGAGGATCTGGGTGCGCAGGTCCTCGGCGATCTGGAGGTAGATCGGGGTGGCATCTGCGAAGTGCATCCGCAGCTCCTCCCTCCGGACGCTCCCCGTTGCTTCACTAGCCCGTTGCCCGACGAATGAACCATGGAACACCAGAGGGAGTCAAGGTCGCGTGCCTGGACCCAGGCCCGGTGGGCTCACGGGCAGAGTCTGGAGCCTGTGCTCTGAGGTGCCCTCGCGACCGCTAGCCTGACAACGCTATGGATGCCCCTGTGAGTGATGCTGCGCCCGCCAGCGCCGAGCGGGAGGAGCTCACCTGGGAGCTCTTCGGCCAGGCCGGGCGAGAGCTCTCGGCGCAGGTCGTGGCCTCCGGCTGGCTCCCCGACCTGATCATCGCGGTCGCCCGAGGCGGGCTGATCCCCGCCGGTGCCATCGGGTACGCGATCGGGGTCAAGGCGATGGGGACGATCAATGTCGAGTTCTACACCGGAGTCGGCCAGACCCTGGACGAGCCGGTGATCCTGCCGCCACTGATGGACGCCTCCCACCTGCCCGGCAAGAAGGTGCTGGTCGTCGACGATGTCGTCGACTCCGGGCAGACCCTGCGCCTGGTGATGGACCTGCTGCGCCGAGAAGGGCTGGAGGTGGGCGGGCGTACGGTCGCTGTGGACGCCCGCTCGGCGGTCCTGTACCGCAAGCCCGGGTCGGTCTTCGTCCCTGACTACTGCTGGCGGGTCACCGACCGCTGGATCAACTTCCCCTGGTCGGTCCTGCCCGTGATCACCCCCGAGTCGCTGGCCGTGCAGGAGTGAGTGGGCGGACCGCGGCCACCTGGTGCCCGGTGCCTCTGGCGCTGGGGCAGGTCCCAGGCGCCGGCTCAGCAGTCCCGTGGCGGGGGCTACCGGCTCGGGCGGGAGAGAGGGCGCATCTCGACGACCCGGTCGGCGCAGGCCGCCAGCAGCTCTTCGTCGTGGGTGACCACGACCACCACCCGGCCCTGGTCGGCCAGGTCGCGAATCGTCGCTGCGCTGGACTGCAGGTGGCGGTGGTCGAGCCCTGACGACGGCTCGTCGAAGACGTAGACCTGCTTGTCGACCAGCTGCGCCGCAGCGATCACCAGCCGCTGCTGCTGGCCTCCCGACAGCGACATGGGGTGCCGCTCGGCGCAGTCGGTCAGCCCGTGCTGGGCCAGGGCCGCGCTGACCCGGTCCTGGTAGCGCTCGGGGTGGTCCAGGCCCAGCACCAGCTCTTCGCGGACCTCGGCTCCGAAGAGCTGGCGGTGCACGTCCTGCATCACGACATAGCCCAGGCCAACCAGCTGCCGGGGGCGGACCGGCTGCCCGTCTAGCCAGATCTGCCCCTGGCCGCGCTGCAGCCCGACCAGGACCCGGGACAGGGTGGTCTTGCCGGCCCCGTTCGGCCCCACCACGGCAGTGACCTGCCCGCGCGGCAGGTCGAGGGCCGGGATGTCGAGCACCGGGTGCGACCCGTAGCTCAGGCGCAGGTCTCGCAGCGACAGCCCAGCCGAGGCCGGCGGGGGAGAAGGCTCCGGGAGGCTCACCTGGTCGTGCAGGACCACATCAGACGCCCGGGGCGGCAGCGGCTGGACACTGCGCAGCCCCAGCCGTACGCGCTCCGCCTCGGGCATGGACCACAGCTCGGCGGCGGGCATCTCGCGGACCACCCGGCCCTGGCCCAGCAGCAGCACCCGGTCCACGACGTCGTGCAGGTACGACAGGCGGTGCTCGGCGATGACCATCGTCGCCTGGGCCTCCCGCAGCCGCAGCAGCACCGTACGCAGCCGCTCGATCGAGCTCGCCGACAGGTTCGAGGTCGGCTCGTCCAGCAGGTACACCTGGGGCTGGGCGACCATGGCGGCGGTGCAGGACACCAGCTGCTGGTAGCCGCCGGAGAGCCGGAACAGGCTGGCGTCCAGGAGCCCTTCGATGCCGGTCTGCTCAGCGGCTGCCTGCAGCCGCTGCCGGATCAGGTCCGGCTCGACGCCACAGTTCTCCGAGGCGAAGGCCAGCTCCTCGCGGACCCGGGAGGCGAAGAACTGAGTCCTGGGGTTCTGGAAGACCGTGCTCACCACGCCCCCGGTGACATCGAGCGGGACCTCACTAACCGACAGCCCGGCGACCCGTACCTGGCCGCTCAGCCGGCCGTCGTGGAAGTGCGGCACCAGCCCGTTCAGCAGCCGCAGCAGCGTGGACTTGCCGCAGCCGCTGGGGCCGCACAGCAGCAGGCACTCACCCGGCTCGACGTGCTGGCTGATCTCGTGGAGGCTGAGGCTGTCGCCGTCGCCGTAGCCGAAGCTCACCTGGTCGAGATCGATCATCTGACACCCACCACGAAGGCCCCGGCGACCAGCGCCGACATCCCCAGCCCGACCAGGTCCGCCCGGCGCATCCGGAGGTCGGCGATGCTGGTACGCGGCCCGGGGCTGCCGAGCCCGCGGCTCAGGGCGGCCGCGGCCAGCTCGTCGCCGATCCGGGTGGCCGAGGCCAGGAACGGGACCATGACGTGCTCCACCAGGGTCAGGGGCTCCTTGAGTGCTGCCCAGGGGCCGGGGTGCAGCCGGCGCAGCCGGACCGCCTCGATGACGGCGCGCAGCTCTTCGGCCAGGGTCGGGAAGAAGCGCAGCATGACCGCCAGCGGGATCACCACGGTGTCGGGGGCGTGCAGCCGGCGGAGCCCCTCGACCAGCTCGGACGGGCCCGTCGAGCGGACCAGGTACACCCCCATGGTCAGCACCACGACGAAGTTGCCCATGAAGAAGCCCACCGCCCCCACGGTCTGCCACAGCGACGTGGCCAGCACCCGGGTGCCGAGGAGCTGGACCCCTCGGCAGCCCAGGAACAGCAGGCTCAGGGTGGTCAGGCTGCGCCAGGAGCCGATGCTGGCCAGCAGGACAGCACCGCAGGCGAAGGCGATCGCCGAGGAGACCGGCTCGGCTCGGGTCAGCGCGGCGACATTGACCACCGCCACCAGCAGCAGCTTGGTCCGCGGGTCGAGCCGCAGCCAGCCGGTGCTGGTGGTGACCGCCAGCAGCTGCATCAGGCGATGCCGGCGCGGACGAAGTGCTTGCGGAGCAGCTTCTGCCCCAGCAGCCCACCCAGGCACGAGCCGATGAAGACCAGGCCCAGCAGCGCCAGCAGGAAGCCGGGAGAGAACAGGGCCTCCCAGGCCTGGGCGTACACCTCACCCATCTGCCGGTTGATGTCGGCGAGGTAGGCCTCGCGCTGGTAGTACAGGGGCAGCAGCGGGCCGCACACCCACAGCGAGAACAGCCCGTAGCTGAGCACGCCGGCCCACCGGGAGCGGTAGCCGCCACGGGCCAGCACCAGGTCGGCCAGGCCGCCGAACAGGGCCGCCGTGAGCAGGGTGGTCCAGGCGTGCCCCGTGAGCAGCATCAGCAGCGCCGAGACCAGCGCGGTCAGCAGCACCATCCCGGGCTTGCGGATCCGGGTGGTGTACAGGGCGAAGACGACGCCGTTGGCGAGGCTGCCCAGGACCATCCCGACCGCGTGGACAGCGGGGCCGAAGAAGCCCAGCATCCCGAAGCCGAAGAAGACCGCGAAGTACATGGCGGTGAAGATGCCCACGGTGATCAGGTCGGGCGGGGCCAGGCGGCGGCTGGTGACGGTGGCCGAGGAAGACATCAGACTCCATCCAGATCGAGAGGTGAGGCTTACCTTACTTTTCACTCGGCGGAGGGTGTCGCCAGGGGTGGGCGACGGCTCTCGGGCGCTCCTGGGCTGCCCGAAGAACCGCTTCTGGCAAGGGATGATGAGGCGTACCTGGGGTCGGGGTAGACCGGCTCGCAGACCCAGGCGCCCGGCGGGGCTGTCCGGGCCAGCGGCGCCAGGGCGTCGCTGCTGCGGCCGTCCGGCTGGCTCAGCCAGCGCGGGCAGGCCGGGTCAGGCCCAGCGGATCGGGTCGGCGCCCTGCTCGACCAGAGCGGCGTTGGTTCGCGAGTACGGGCGGGAGCCGAAGAAGCCGGAGCGCGCCGACAGCGGCGACGGGTGGGCGCTGGCGATGACCGGGGCGTCTCCCAGTAGCGGAGTCAGGGTCTGGGCGTCGCGGCCCCACAGGATCGCCACCAGCGGCCCACCCCGGGCGACGAGCGCCTCGATCGCCCGCTGCGTGACCGCCTCCCAGCCCCGGCCGCGGTGGGAGCCGGCCTTGCCGGGCTGCACCGTGAGGACCCGGTTCAGCAGCAGCACGCCCTGCTCGAACCAGGGCGTCAGGTCGCCGTTGCTGGGGGGCTCCACCCCGAGGTCGTCGCGCAGCTCGGCGTACATGTTGCGCAGGGACGGCGGCAGCGGACGGACATCGGCGGCGACCGAGAAGGAGAGCCCGACCGGATGACCCGGGGTCGGGTACGGGTCCTGGCCGACGATCAGCACCCGAACCTGGGACAAGGGCCGGGTGAAGGCCCGCAGGACGTGCTCCCCGGCCGGCAGGTAGCCGCGGCCCTCGGCCAGCTCAGAGCGCAGCCAGTCGCCCATCTGGTGGATCTGGTCCTCGACGGGAGCCAGGGCCGCAGCCCAGTCAGCAGCCACGAGGTCACGAAGCTCGGCCATGCCCGGCAGCCTAGCGCTGGGTCGCACGAGGATGCGCCGGTGGCCAGGGGAGCGTACGGAGGAAGCCGGTCGGCCAGGCGCCGCCGCGGCGGCGCTGGTCCGCTCGCTCAGCGCAGACCCGTACGCGGCTCGTGAGCTGCTCGACGCCGGGGGACCGCCGCCGCCAGGGCCGCGGTGACCAGCAGCAGAGCCGCGCCCGCGGACATCGCCGTCGCGGCCGGGTAGTGGTCGAGCAGCAGCCCGACCGCCAGCGGACCGACGATCATGCCGAGGTCTCCGACCATCTGGTACGCGGCCAGCGCCGGTCCCCGCCGGGGGCCGACTGCGTCGCCGAGCACGGCCTGGGTGGATGTCGACGACAGCGAGGCGCCCACCCCGTACAGGCAGAGCAGGACCACCAGCCAGGTGAAGCTGCCGGCCATGGCAAAGCCCACCCCGAGGGTGGCGGTCAGCAGCGACCCGGTCACCAGGACCGGCCGCCGCCCGGCCCGGTCGGTCAGCCAGCCGGCCAGGTACACGGTGACGGCCTGGGCTGCCGAGGCCAGCGCGAAGGCGACTCCGGACCTGGCGGCTGGGAGCAGCAGGACCTCGGTGACCAGCAGCGGGACCACGAGCCCCCGCGCCCCCTGGGACTGCCAGCCAGAGCTGAAGGCCGACATCAGGGCGGCCCGGTAGCGCGGGTCGCGCAGGGCCGCCGACAGCGGCAGGGACTCCACGTCGGCCTGCTCGTGGCGGCCGGGCCGGGGCAGTGCCGTGACTGCGACCAGGCTGGCCACGGCCAGGGTGGCAGCGTAGAAGAAGAACGGCGCGGTCAGCGAGATCGAGGCCAGGGCTCCGCCGATCGCAGGCCCGGCCATGCTGCCGAGCAGGAAGCCACCGCCGAGGATGCTGCTGGCACGGCCCAGCACCGGCGCCGGGCTGACCCGGATGATCAGCCGCTGGGCGGCCAGGCTGAACATCGCCGAGCCGATCCCGCCAGCCGCGCGGGAGGCCAGCAGGGCCGGGTACGAGTCGGCCAGGCCGGTTGCCACGCTGGATCCGGCGACGACCATGCAGCCCACGGCGACCACCGTCGCCTCGCCCCAGGCCTCGGTGAGCCGGGGCGCCAGCGGGGTGGACAGCAGACGGACCAGCGCAAACGAGGACAGGACCACCCCGACCAGGAAGGCGGAGACCTCGAAGGTCCGGGCGAGCACCGGCAGCACCGGGACCACGACGCCAAACCCGACAGAGACACAGAAGCCGACGACGCCGAGGACCCACACCGCGCCCGGCAGGCGAGGGGAGGAGTCCATGCCGGGAGGATATCAATGCTAAGCAGGTAAGCCGGTCTTTCTAATCTCGAAAGTTCCGACTAGCATTTCCTGCATGACGGACTCAGCTGACATCACCCCGATCCTTGAGGAGCTCGCCGCCGGCCGCATCGATGCGGCCGAGGCCAGCCGCCGGATCGACCACCTGCGCAACCAGCCCGACCCGGTCCGCTTCGAGCAGCCGCCGACCCCGACTCCGCAGGAGGCGTCCGGGGAGTGGCGCAGCTATGCCCGGGAGTCGTTCCGCGAGGAGCCGGAGCGCCCGAGGAAGCGCCGCGCGCCCGGGACCAACGGGGTCGACCGGATCTCGGTCCGAGCCGTCGGCCGCCGGGTCCGGATCGTCGGGGACCCGGCCGTCGCCACCGCAGCCGCCGAGGGGCCGCACCTGCTGCGCCGCAACGGCTCGGTGCTTGAGGTCGCCAGCGACGGCGAGGTCGGTCCGAGCCTGGACGGCTTCTCCCTGCTGCGCCCCCCGCGCAGCCTCGACGACCTGCGCTCGCTGGGGCTGGGCAAGGAGCTGCTGCTGCGGGTGAACCCGGCGATCGTGCTGGACGTCGAGCTCACCGCCGGCACCCTGCACGCCGAGGACGTCCCGTACCTGGGCAAGGTCCGGGTGACCGCCGGGTCGGCCGTGCTCGACGGGGTGGCCGAGGCCTCCGACGTCCTGGTGCAGGCAGGCCAGGTCAGCCTTTCGGGCTCCATCACCTCGGGCCGCTCCCGGATGCGGTGCGAGTCGGGGAGCATGACCATCGCCCTCGACGACGACTCCCACGTGCTGGTCAAGGCCGACACCCAGCTCGGGCGGGTCTCCTGGCCCGGCCGGCACGCCGAGGGCGCCGACGAGGTTGTCATGGGTAACGGCTCGGCCCGGCTCGACATCTCGGTGGTGATGGGGTACGCCACGGTGCGGCTGGGGAAGACGGAGAGCCCCGAGCCTCAGGACCCGTCATGACCGGTGCCTACCGGGCCCCCTCGGACTGCCCGGTCTGCGGCGAGCGGCTCGCCGTCATTCGCCTCGGCTGCCCCGGCTGCGGCTCCGAGATCGGCGGGCACTTCCAGCCCTGCGAGTTCTGTGCCTTGTCAGAGGTCGAGCTGGACGTGCTACGGGTCTTCCTGGCGGCCCGCGGCAACGTCCGCGAGCTGGAGAAGCACCTCGGGGTCTCGTACCCGACCGCCCGGGCCCGGCTCACGCAGGTGCTGAGCCGGCTCGGGCTGGCCGGTGCCGAGGCTGAGCCGGAGCCGGTCCTGACCCGCGAGCAGGTGCTGAGGGAGGTCGCGGCCGGAGCGCTGGACCCGGCGGAGGCGCAGCGGCTGCTCGTCGACCTGTGAGGATGGGCGCCGACCTGTCTCAGCCGACGGCTGGTCGACCGGTGACGCTTCGAGTCAGTACGCGACCGCGTCCATGATCGTGACCGTGATGGTGCGGCCGTTGGGGGCCTGGTAGGAGACGTCGTCGCCGATCTGGTGGCCGGTGATCGCGGCCCCCAGCGGCGACTGCGGCGAGTACACGGCCAGGTCGACCGAGTCGTCCAGGCCGACCAGCTCGCGCGAGCCGAGCAGGAAGGTGTCGGTGTCGTCGCGGTCGCCGTCGAAGGCGATGGTGATCTTCATCCCCGGCTGGACGGTGTCGCCGCTGCCCGGGGTCCCTACCTGGGCGTGGGCCAGGATCTCCTTGAGCTGGCGGATCCGCAGCTCCTGCTGGCCCTGCTCGTCGCGGGCCGCGTGGTAGCCGGCGTTCTCGGAGAGGTCGCCCTCCTCGCGGGCCCGGGCGATCTTGGTGGAGACCTCGTCGCGCCCCACGTTGATCAGGTATTCGTACTCCTCGCGCAGCTTGTCGTACGCGTCCTGGGTCAGCCAGATCTCGTCCGTGCTCATCGGGGCATCTTAGTCCAGTCGGAGGCTGCCGGGGGCGGGCGTCAGGCCAAGCGGCCCGCAGCGCGGCGGCTGCGGGCTCTGGCGGCGCTGTGCCCTGCACCAGGTGGCCCGGCCTCCAGCGGCGGGCGTCCACTCCGTTGTCACTGGTCTGGTGGGTGGGGCAGTCGGTGGTTCAATACCGGGCATGCCCGAGCCTGTCCGCCTCGACCCGGCGGGCGATCCTCTTCGCCTGCTGGCCGTGCACGCCCACCCTGACGACGAGTCGAGCAAGGGTGCCGCGACCATGGCCAAGTACGTTGCCGAGGGCGTTGAGGTGCTCGTGGCGACGTGTACCGGCGGTGAGCGGGGCGACGTCCTCAACCCCAAGATGGACCGCCCGGAGGTCTGGGAGAACATCGCCTCGATCCGGGCCGCTGAGATGGAGACCGCCCGCCGGCTGCTCGGGATCCGGCAGGTCTGGCTGGGCTATGTCGACTCCGGCCTGCCGGAGGGCGACCCGCTGCCGCCGCTGCCCGAGGGCTGCTTCGCGCTGCAGGAGGTGAGCGAGGCCGCGTACCGGCTGGTCGAGGTGATTCGGGACTTCCGCCCGCACGTGCTGCTGACGTACGACGAGAACGGCGGCTACCCGCACCCTGACCACATCCAGTGCCACCGGGTGTCGATGGCGGCCGTCCCGATGGCGGCTGCGGCCGACCGGCCCGAGCTGGGGGAGCCGTGGCAGGTCCTCAAGGTCTACTACCACATGACCTTTCACCGGAACCGGTTCGCCAAGCTGGACGAGCTGATGCACGAGCACGGGCTGGAGCCGGTCTACACCGAGCGGCTGACCCAGTGGCCGACCGACCACCTCGCCCACCGGCTGACGACGTTTGTGCCCTGCGCCGACTACTTCCCGGTCCGCGACGCGGCGCTGCGCGCCCACGCCACCCAGATCGACCCGGACGGGCACTGGTTCGCCGTGCCGATGGAGATCCAGAAGGTCGGCTGGCCAACCGAGGACTACCAGCTGGTGCTGTCGACGGTGCCGACCACGATCCCCGAGCACGACCTCTTCTCCGGGATCGCGGTAGAGGTGCCCGAGCCCGAGCCCGAGTTCACGATCTGACCAGTGCGGCTGAGGCTACGCTGGACGGCGTGCTGCGCGAGGCCGGTCTGGTGCTCCCGCACCTGACCGGCTCCTCGGTGAGAGCCGCGGACTGCGCCCGGCACCTGCGCCAGGGCCAGGACCTGCCCGCTGAAAAGGAGCGGGAGTGGCCACAGAGGCTGGCGAGCAGCGGGTCTGCGGGGGGAACCTGGCTATCCTGGCCGGCGATGAGCACGCACGGAGGGGAGAGCATGGCCAAGGGAGCTGACGTTGCTCCGGCCCGTGCGTCCGCGCCCCAGGGACTCGCCTCTGTCGTCGACACGTTCCGCACCATCTACCACCGGTTCCGCAAGTTCTGGCCGGAGGTCACCGCCTTCGTGCTGATGATGGTGTACACGGCCTTCCGTACGGTGGCGGTCGCGACGGGGATCGACACCGTCGCCCAGACCGACTGGCGGGTCTTTCTGGTGCTGGAGATCGTGACGACGGTCCCGTACGTGTGGGGGATCGGGGACCTGGTGCGGGGCGCGATGACCGGCTCCCACAGCCGGACCCGGGGCACGGTCGCGATGGTCTGCGTCCTGGTCGGGGTGGCCGGACCGTACGTCTACATCGCCTTGTACGGGGGGCTGCGCCACATCCAGAGCGGACTGATCACCCTGGTGATGGTGGTGATCGCCGTGATCGGGCTGCGCAAGTCGCTGGCGAGGCTGGCCAAGACCAGCCGGGAGCGGCGGGCTCGAGAGGCGGCCGCCGCCGGGGAGCCGGCCGAGGAGTGAGCGAGACCCCGCTCGCCGGAGGGGGCGCGGGCTCGGTCTGGCGGCGCGGGGACCACGACTTGGGACCGGTCCTGGTGCTTGCCAAGGTGACGTCGGTGCTCAGGTCATGATGAGGTGCGGGCATGAACAGGCTGCGTACCAGCTCCAGTCCGTACCTTCTGCAGCACGCGGACGACCCGGTCGACTGGTGGCCGTGGGGCCCAGAGGCGTTCGCCGAGGCTGCTCGCCGTGACGTCCCGGTGCTGGTCTCGTCTGGCTACGCCGCCTGCCACTGGTGCCACGTGATGCGGGAGGAGTCGTTCAGCGACCCCGGGCTGGCCCGGCTGCTGAACGAGAACCTGGTCGCCATCAAGGTCGACCGCGAGCAGCACCCCGGGGTGGACGCCGCCTACCTGCACGCCACCTTGGCCCTGACCGGCGCCGGCGGCTGGCCGATGAACGTCTTCACCACCCCCGACGGGCGGCCGTTCTTCGCCGGCACCTACTTCCCCCCGGTCCGCGACGGCCGACCCTCGTTCACCGAGGTGGTGGCTGCCCTGGTCGAGGCCTGGCAGCAGCGTCGCGACGAGGTGCTGGAGTCGGCCGCGGTGACTGTCGAGCGGCTGCGGGCGAGCAGCCAGGTCGAGGTGGTCGAGGCGCCGTCGCTGAAGCCGGTCCTGGAAGAGCTGGCCGAGGCGTACGACCCGGTCTATGCCGGCTTCGGTGAGGCCCCGAAGTTCCCGCCGACCCTGGTGCTGGACGCGCTGCTGGCCCGGAACCGGGCCGACAGCGACGAGGTGGTGCTGGACACCCTGGAGGCGATGGCCCGCGGCGGGATCCACGACCAGGTCGGTGGCGGCTTCCACCGGTACGCGGTCGACGCCGCCTGGGCGGTGCCGCACTTCGAGAAGATGCTGTCTGACAACGCGCTGCTGCTGGGCACGTACGCCCGGGGCTGGTGCCGGGTGCCGGACGGCGAGCACGGCCGGCGCTGGCTGCTGGAGGACGTGGTCCGGCGCCTGGTCGGCTTTCTGGAGCGAGAGCTGCGCCTCGACGAGGGTGCCTTCGCTGCCAGCCTGGACGCCGACTCGGCCGACGTCCGCGGCCTGCCGCACGAGGGGATCTACTACCTGTGGAACCCGGAGCTGCTGCTGGACGCGCTGGGTGAGGAGGATGCCGCCTGGGCCCAGGAGGTCTTCCACGTCACCCCCGGTGGCAACGTCGAGCACGGCCTGTCGACCCTGCAGCTGCGGGGCGCGGTCGAGCCGGTCCGGCTGGAGTCGGTACGCCAGCGGCTGCTCGCCGAGCGGGAGAACCGGTTTCGGCCCAACCTGGACGACCAGGTGGTGGCCGCCTGGAACGGCTGGCTGGTCGACTCCCTGGTGCAGGCCACCGGGGTCTTCGGCGAGGCCGGCTGGCTGGACCTGGCCCGTCAGGCCGCCGACTACCTGTGGCGGGTGCACTGGGTGGAGGGGGCGCTGCGGCGGACCTCCCGGCTGGGGGAGCCGGGTGAGGTGCCCGGCGCCGCCGACGACTACGGGGCGGTCGCGCTGGGCTGGGCCCGGCTCGCGGCCGGCACCGGCGACCCGGTCTGGCTGGAGCGGGCCCAGCAGCTGCTCGACGTGGCCCTGGACGACTTCGCCGCCGACGACGGCGGCTTCTGGGACACGACCGCCGAGGACCTCTACCTGCGGCCCCGCGAGGTCGCCGACTCCGCCACCCCGTCGGGGACCTCGGCGCTGGTGGCGGCGCTGCGGCTGGTGGGGCGCCTGAGCGGCGAGACCCGCTACCACCAGCGCGCTGACCAGGCCCTCGCCACCCAGCACGCCACCGTGTCGGCCTCGCCCCGGTTCGCCGGCTGGCCGCTGCGGGAGCTGCTGCAGGCCGCGGAGGTCCACCACCGTCGCGGCCCGGCCGAGCTGGTGGTGCTCAGCGACGACCCGGTCTCGGCCCTGGCCCAGGCCGCGTACCGGCTGGCGCCCGACGGCAGCGTGGTCCTGGTCGCCCCGGCCGGCAGGACGGGTTTCGAGGCTCTGCTGAGCGGCAAGACCGGCGTCCAGACCGCGTACCTGTGCCGCGGGTCGGTCTGCCAGGCCCCGGTCACGAGTGCTGAGGAGCTGGCCGCGCAGCTGCAGCCTCAGCTGCCTGACCACCACGGCTGAGCCGGGCTCGTCCGCTGCCAGGACGGACAGCTAGACCGTGATCAGGGTGATCGCGGCGAACTGGCTGCCGGCAGCCACCACCGTGCAGAGGTGGAAGACCTCGTGGAAGCCGAACCAGCGGGGGAACGGGTTGGGGCGCTTGCGGGCGTACACGATGGCGCCCAGGCTGTACACCAGACCACCGGCGATGATCAGGCCGACCACCAGCGGCCCGCCAGCCGCCCACATCTGCGGCAGCCAGAACACCGCCACCCAGCCCAGCCCGAGGTAGAGCAGCACGTACAGCCAGCGGGGCGCTCCCAGCCAGAAGACCCGGAAGAAGACTCCGAGCGCCGCCACCCCCCAGACCACCGACAGGCAGACCACCCGGTCGGTGCCCCGAAGCAGCAGCAGCGCGAGCGGGGTGTACGTGGCGGCGATGAAGACGAAGATGTTGGAGTGGTCCAGCCGGCGCAGCACCGCGACCGCCTTCGGTGCCCAGCGGCCTCGGTGGTAGAGGGCGCTGGTGCCGAAGAGCATCACCGACGCCGCCAGGTAGACCGCGCTGCCGACCCGGCCGGCGGTCGAGGTGGACAAGACGATCAGCAGGATCCCCCCGACCAGGCACAGCGGTACCGCGGCGGCGTGGAGCCAGCCCCGCAGGCGGGGCTTGATCTCGGCCACCACCTTCTCGATGGACCCACTACTGGACATCGGCACTCCTTAACGCAACCGTAGGTTGTGGTCTGGCCACCCTAGCCGCTGGTCCCACCCGGTCGTCGGCTGCTGGCTTCGCGCGCCCAGCTCCCAGGACGGGTGCCGTCTCGCTAAGGTGTGGCCGTGGGGCGCAGGGAGCGGTTCCGGAACTGGCTAGACCGGTTGCACCCGGCCGGGCTGCTGTACAGCACGTACGAGCAACGCTTGATCGCCGAGCTCGACCCGGACCGGCTGCCGCGTCACGTCGCGGTGCTGGCCGACGGGAACCGGCGCTGGGCCAAGCTGAACGCCCCCGGCCAGCCGCTGGTCGCCGGCTACCGGGCGGGGGCGGCCCGGCTCAAGGACTTCGTCGGCTGGTGCGACGACGTCGGGCTGAGCGTGATCACCTTGTGGGTGCTGTCGACCGACAACTTCGCCCGGATCGGCGACGACGAGTTCGGGCCGCTGCTGGACGTGATCGCGACCATGGTCGACGAGCTGGCCGCGGCGGGCCGCTGGCGGGTCCGTACGGTCGGGGCGCTGGACCTGCTGCCCGACGAGGTCGCCGAGCGGCTGCGGGCCGCCTGCGCCACGACCGAGGAGCAGGAGGGGCTGTGCGTCAACGTCGCCGTCTCGTACGGCGGGCGCCACGAGCTGCGCGACGCCTTCCGCTCGCTGCTGGCGCAGGAGGCGGCCAAGGGCACCACCTTGGAGGAGCTGTCGCAGACCCTGGAGATCGAGCAGATCGCCGAGCACCTGTACACCGCCGGCCAGCCGGACCCGGACCTGATCATCCGGACCTCGGGCGAGCAGCGGATGTCAGGCTTCCTCATGTGGCAGTCGGCGCACTCGGAGTTCTACTTCTGCGAGGCGCTGTGGCCGGACTTCCGCCGGGTCGACTTTCTGCGGGCGCTGCGCTCGTACGCCCAGCGGGAGCGCCGCTTCGGACGCTGACCCGGCGAAACCGCTGGCCCGCGCCCCGACCCGCCTGCTAAGCAGGGGCCATGACCGAAGCCTCTGCCCCTGTGCTCGCCGGCCGGGCCGCGCTGGTCACCGGAGCCAGCCGCCGTCGCGGGATCGGTGTCGCGATCGCGAAGCGGCTGGCCGCGGCCGGGGCCAGCGTCGTGATCCACCACCACCGCCCGCACGACGACTCCCAGCCGTGGGGTGGCGACGACCTGGAGGCGGTGCTGGCCGAGATCCGTCCGCTGCTGGCTCCCGGGGCCAGCCTGGCCGAGGTCCCCGGGGACCTTGCGCTGCCCGGCACCCCGGAGCAGGTGGTGTGCCAGGCCCAGGAGCTGGCGGGGCCGCTGGACATCCTGGTCTGCAACCACGCCGCGTCCGGCAGTGACGGGCCGCTGCTGCAGCAGACCGTCACCCAGCTCGACCACCACTGGGCAGTCGACGCCCGCTCGGTGCTCCTGGCGACCCAGGCCTTCGCCCGTCTTCACGACCCGTCGCGTCCCGGAGCCCGGGTGGTCTGGATGACCTCGGGCCAGCAGCTCGGCCCGCTGCCCGGCGAGATCGCGTACGGGTCGGCGAAGGCCGCCCTGGCCGGGATCACCCAGACCGTGGCCGACGAGCTGGCCGACCTCGGGATCGGGCTGAACACCGTCAACCCCGGCCCGGTCAACAGCGGCTACCTGGACCCCGGGATGGGGTTCGACGACGACACCCTGGAGGCTGCGAGGCGGCGCTTCCCCGGTGGCCGAGTCGGCGAGCCCGACGACCCGGCCCGGCTGATCGCCTGGCTGGTCAGCGACGACGCCCGCTGGGTGGTCGGCCAGGTGATCAGCACCGAGGGCGGCTTCCGCCGCTGGACCTGAGCCGACCAGGAGTCCGCCGCCCTTCCAGAGGTCGCTGTCAGCTCCGGTAGTAGCCGGCTATGTCGGCGATGATGTGGGAGGTTCCGGCGCTGGCGTTGATGAGGTTGATTTTGCCGTCGGTTCCGACTTTGACGATGGCGAGGTTGGGTGTGGGTGGCTGGTGGGGCTGGAAGTTGATGTTGGAGGTGGTGGGCTGCTGGGTTCCGGAGGGCCAGGCGGTGATGTAGCCGGGGGCGTTGGTGTCGGTGACGGTGAGGTTGAGGACGACGGCGCTGACGTTGCTGGGGACTCCGGCTCGGTTGGTGACGGGGATGGTGATGGTGGTGTTGGGGCTGACGGGTCCGGTGGCGCCGGTGCCAGTTCGGGTGTCGAGGACCCGCGACGGGGGGAGCGACACAAAAGACCCTGAGGCGTGCAGGTGGCTGAGCGGTCCGGGCTCTCCCGCGTGCTGAACAGCGGTGAAGTCGACCAGAGAGGACGGCTCTGCGGGGTCTGCCGTGACCGGGGTGCCTTCGAAGACTCGGAAGTACTTCCCGGCGCTGGTTCTCAGAACTGTCCCGTTCGGCGGGTAGTAGCGCAGGTACGAGAAGTAGCCGCCGCTGTCGGCTCGGTCGACAGCCACCGAGTCCACCTGAGTATGCGGCTTGACCCCGCCGACGTGGTCCCAGTTCGATACGTAGACCGGTGCGCCACCGGCGACGCAGTAGACGTCCCCGGCCTGGGTGATCAGGAAGGTGCCGTCGGCCGGGTGCGCTCTCACGTGCGAGTAGACGCCGTCCCCACCGGCATGATGAAGAGCTATCGAGTCGACGATAACGTGAGGCTGCATGCCGCCGACGCGATTCCAGTCGGAGACGTAGACAGGAGCTCCTCCGGCCATTCTGAAGACTGCGCCATCGATCGACTGGATGAATGTTCCGTCTCGTGGGTACTGAGGGAGCTTCACCCAGTCAGCGTCTCCAATGTGAATGAGGGGCTGGGGGCCGCCGAAGGCGTTCCAGGTGCTGACGTAAATGGGTGCGCCCCCGGCGATTCGGTAGACATTCCCTTGGTAGAAGATGAAGTCGCCGTCGTTGAGCGTGGTCCCTCCACAGTTCGTGCTCCGAACCTTGGGGTCGTTGGCGGTGTAGCTGCGGCCGACGCTGATGCGACTGCCATCAAAGTGCACCGGCTGCTCGACGCCGTTGAGCTTCTGGGCGTAGTGGAGGTGTGGTGCAGTGGCGTCACTGCCAGTTGCTCCAACTCGGCCAATCTGCTCCCCGGTGCTGACCCACTTCTTGCCGCTGAAGGTGGTGTCCAGCAAGTGGGCGTACACAGAGCGCCAGCCGTTGCGGTGGTCGATCGTGACCATGTTTCCACCCCCCCGGTCCCAGTGAGTCTGAGCCTCGCCGGGGGCATCCGCCAGGGCGGGCTGGCCCAGGTCTGACTGCCCGGGGTAGAGATTAAAGTCCACAGCGTTGTCGCCCGCCCCGTGTCCGGGGTACGTGGAGGCGGTCCACGTCTGGTTGCAGAGGAAAGGAGCTTTGAAGATGGGGACTGCCCAAGACGGTGCTGGGCTGATTCCCGCCAGCAGCAGGGCTAGGGCAAGTACTGGGTAGGCGTACCACGGTGAGAGTGGATGCCGCATCGCGATCCTCCTGGTGCTCGTGACGGCAGCGCTGACCGACCTCAGGTGAGCGGCAAGGGCTGACCGCTAGTTATGGGGATGCTATCGCGTCATCTCGATGAAGGGAAGGTCAACTATAACGGTCAGTCTGGTGGTCCTGAGGGGCCCCTGCGGACGGCTCAGATCTCGACCAGGCCGCGGCGTACGGCCTCGGTGACCGCGGCGGTGCGGCAGTCCACGCAGAGCTTGGCGTAGATCCGGCGCAGGTGGGTCTTGATGGTGGCCTCGGAGACGTACAGCTGCTGGGCGGCCTCGGTGTTCGACAGGCCCTGGGCGACAGCGGTCAGCACCTCCCGCTCGCGGGGGGACAGGTCGCCGGCGGCGGCCTGCCTGGTCGCGCGGAGAAAGCGGGTGGTTACGACCTCGGACATCGCGGCGCAGCCCTGGGCCGCGGTCCGGACCGCGCTGGCGATCTGCTCGCGGGTGGAGTCCTTGAGCAGGTAGCCGATCGCCCCGGCCGCCACCGCCCGGGCGACGTCGGCGTCGGTCTCGTACGTGGTCAGGATGACGACCCGGAGTGGGTTGGGCAGGGCCCGGACCCGTCGGGTGGCCTCGACGCCCCCGGTGCTGGGCATCCGCAGGTCCATCAGGACCACATCCGGCTCGACCTCGGCGGCCAGCGCCACGGCCTGCTCACCGTCGCCGGCCGCGGCCACCACCTCGATCCCCGGCTCCGGCTGGAGCAGCTGCACGATCCCGGAGCACACCACCGGGTGGTCATCGACCACCAGCAGCCGGACCGGAGGGGTCTCGGCGTCGGCACCAGACGGCTCGGACCCCGCTGCAGAGCTCACAGCGGCAATCTAGCCTCCAGCAGGGTTCCGGTCCGACCGGCCCTGGGGCGGGCCGGGTCCACCGTCAGCGAGCCACCCAGCTCGTCCAGGCGCTCCCGCATCCCGGTCAGCCCGGTGCCCTCCGGAGCACCACCGGTGCCGGTGCCGTCATCGAGCACCCGGACCACGAGCTCCTGGTCCTCGGTGACCACCTCAACCAGGCTCTCGGAGGCCTGGGCATGGCGCCGTACGTTGCTCAGCGCCTCCTGGACCACCCGCAGCGTGGTCGCCTGCAGCCAGGGGGTCAGCTCCCGGTCCACGCCCAGCCGCAGCTCGGGCACCGGGGCCCCGTACGTGGCCTGCCCCTCGCAGAGCTGCCGCAGCGCGTCTGCCAGCCCCCCGGCCAGCGCCACCGGCTCGCCGCCGGCGATCAGGGCCCGGGCCTCGCGCAGCCCCTCGTGGGCGATGGTGGCGATCCGCTGGTGGACCTGGGCCGCCTCGGCCGCGTCGCTGTCGTCGGCCACCCGGGCCAGGGTGATCAGCGACACGAACGACTGGGCCAGGGTGTCGTGGACCTCGTGCGCCCAGCGCTGCCGCTCTGCGTACGCAGCGGCCGCCCGCTCCGCCGCCACGAGGGCCTCCTGGGCTGTCGCCAGCTGCTCCAGAGCCTCCCGGGTGGCGGCGAGGGCTGCTTCCTTCTCGGCCAGGGCCTGGTTGGTCCGCTCCCGCAGCGAGCCCAGCCAGGCCAGCCAGCCTCCGATGCTGATCGAGCCGATGCCCGACACGACAGCGATCAGCGTGGCTGCACCGGCCCCGGTCCGCCCGACCAGGCAGACACCGGCGGCGAGACTGAACAAGAGACTGGCCACGACGCCGCCACGGACACTGCGGTGGGTGAGCCACAAGGCGGGATAGACCAGGCTGAAGCCGGCGAAGGCGAGCGGGCTGCGGGGCAGCAGGTACAGGTTGACCGCCGCCAGGAGCCACGCCAGGGCGGCGCTGGGCCACCGGTCCAGGAACGGCACCGGTCGCGGAGTCTTCACCGGTGCCTGCTCTGGACTGGAGCTGGCGACCACCTGCGCAGTCTGTCCCACTGGTACGGCCGCTGGCGAGGCGGGCCAGTAGTCCGCCCCGCCACCCCTAGGCTCACCGGTCGAAGGTGTCGCGGCGGGTGGCGACCACGGCCCAGACCACGCCGATCACGACCCAGGCGCAGACCACGGCCAGCCCGGTGCCGGTCTGCCAGCCGCCGGACGGCTCCACGGCGGCCATCGAGTCGGGCAGGAAGCCGTGCCGCAGCAGCTGGGCCGACCACCGCAGCGGCAGCACCGATGCCGCTGTGACCAGCCAGCCGGGCAGCAGCGACAGCGGCAGGAAGATCCCCGACACGAACGGGACCACCATGAAGACCGGAAGTACCACGCCCAGCGTGGCCTGGGCGCTGCCCAGGGTGCGCCCGACGGCGATCCCGATCGCCGCGCAGTAGGCGGTGGTCAGCAGGCTGGTGACCACGATCAGGCCCCACGCCGCCAGGGAGGTCGGCAGCGGCACACTCAGCACCAGCGCCCCGGTGAGCAGCAGCACCAGCGTGCACACCGTGGCCAGGACCGCGGCGGAGATGATCTTCGCGACCAGGTACGCCGAGGCCGGGCAGGGCAGCAGCGCCAGCCGCTTCAGCAGACCCTGCTGCCGCTCGCTGGTGACATCGACCGACAGGTTGAACAGGCAGTTCGAGAACAGCCCGATCACCACCATCGCCGGCAGCGAGTACGTCGCGTACGTGATGCCGCTCGGCAGGGGGTCACGGAAGACCAGGGCGAACAGCACGTACATGGCGACCGGGTAGGCCAGGCTCATGATGAGGCTGATCGGGGTCCGGACGACCGAGCGGAGGTTCTTGACGGTCAGCCCGGTGACCACCGCACCGGCTCGCCCCGGGCGGCGGGTGTCGTGGGCGGGTGCGGTCATGACGGCCTCCTGGCGGTCTCGGGGGCGGACGGGTGCTGGTGGGCCGTGATCAGGGCCAGGTAGTGGTCCTCCAGGCTCGGGCGGACCACCTGCAGCCCCGGCACCTCACCGTCGGTCCCGCGGTGGCGGGCCAGCAGGTCGGCGACCACGGCGGTCGGGGTGGCGGTCTCCACGCTGCGGCGGGTCGGGCCCTCCAGCCAGGACACCGTCGAGGACTGCCCGGCCCGGTCGCGCAGCGCGGCCGGGCTGCCCTGCTCGACGACCCGCCCGTCCAGCAGGATCGCGACGTCGTCGGCGAGTACCTCGGCCTCGTCGAGGTAGTGGGTGGTGAGCAGGACGGTGGTGCCGTCGCTCTTCAGGTCGCTGACCAGCTGCCACAGGCCGCGGCGGGCCTCCGGGTCGAAGCCGGTCGTCGGCTCGTCCAGGAAGAGCAGCTCGGGCCGCCCAACAACCGCCAGCGCGATGTCGAGGCGGCGCCGCCGTCCCCCGGAGAGCTTCCCGGCCCGGCTCCGGGCGTCGTCGCAGAGCCCGACCCTCGCCACCGCCTCGTCGACCGGCATCGGGTCGGCGAAGAACCGGCTGGCGAGCTCCACCGCCTCCCGTACGGTGAGCTCACCCAGGTCACCCGAGGCCTGAGAGACCACCCCGATGCGGGCCCGCCAGGCGTTCGTACGGGGAGCCGGGTCCTCCCCGAGGACCCGGACCGTGCCGCCGCTGGCCCGCCGCAGCCCCTGCAGGATCTCTACGGTGGTTGTCTTCCCGGCACCGTTCGGCCCCAGCAGGCACAGCGTCGTGCCGTACGGGACCCGCACGTTGACGCCCCGCAGGGCCTGCTTTGGCGGGTACTCCTTGGCCAGGTCAGTGATCTCAATGGCTGCCGGTTGGGTACTCACGGGCCCTCATCCTGGGCGCCGGTGGCCCCGGGCGGTATCCCCTGGACGGGTGATGCGCCTGTCGTCCAGACGGATGACTCGCAGGGACCGGAAGCGCGCCCGCGTTCCGTACGGTGGCTGCGGAGGCAGACCGGTGCCGACCCAGCCGGTCCTGAGCCAGCGCACGCACGGGCCCGGGTCGGCCACGGGCAGATCCTCGTGACCGCTCAGGAGCGAGCCGCGCGGCAGGTACGGTGGCCCGGTGCGTCGGTTCTGGATAGGCGCCGGGCTGCTCGTGCTGGTGGCCGGGCTGGTGGCCGGCGGCGGGTACAAGCTCGCCGCGTCCCGGACCCTGCAGGTGACGGGCCGCCTGGTGGCCCGGCTGCCCACCACAGACACGGTGGTGGCCCTGACCTTCGACGACGGGCCCACCGCCGACGACCTGGAGCCGGTCCTGACCGCGCTGCGGTCCCGAGGCGTACGGGCCACCTTCTACGTCAACGGGGCCGCGGTCGAGCAGGCTCCAGACGCCGCCCGGCGGCTGGTGGCCGAGGGGCACGAGCTCGGCAACCACACCTGGAGCCACCGCCGGATGGTGCTGGTCTCGCAGCAGACCGTGGCCGCCGAGATCGAGCCGACCGACGCCGCGATCCGCCGGGCCGGCTACCAGGGGCCGATCACCTTCCGGCCCCCGTACGGCAAGAAGCTGCTCAACCTGCCGCTGTACCTGGAGCAGCACCACCGGACCACGGTGATGTGGGACGTGGCGGTCGAGGACTTCAGCTCGCGCGCGGCACCGCAGAGCAGCGAGGACCTGGTCCGGGAGACCGTAGCCCAGACCCGGCCCGGCTCGGTCATCCTGCTCCACCCCTGGCACGGGCGGACCGCTACCCAGCAGGCGGTCGGGCCGGTCATCGACCGGCTCCAGGGGGCCGGGTACCGCTTTGTGACGGTCTCTGAGGCGCTGCCGGGCTAGAGCCAGGCTTGGGTCCTCCTGCCCGCACCTGGCTCAGCAGCGGGCCAGCACCAGCTCCAGGGCGGCTGCCCGCAGCGTCGGGTCGATCGGCCGCTCCAGCAGCTCGCGGGCCTGCGCGGCCGGGGTGGGCTGGCTCAGTGCCAGCATCACCTGGTCCTTGTCGGCGAACGGGACCTGGGCCCGGTCGACCAGCCCGGACAGCCGCTGCCGCGGGTCCGGGGGAGCCACCTGCAGCCTGCCCAGAGGTACGGTCAGACCGGCCCCGGTAGCGACCTCGCCCAGCTCCACGGTCAGCGACCCGGTCGCCTCGTCCCAGCGGGTCGGGTACCTCTCGACCGGCACCTGGCCGGCGCCGACCAGCACCAGGGTCCAGGTCCGCCTCGCCGGCACCACACCCTCCCAGTCGCCCTCGGCAGCGCCGATGCTGAAGCTGCCGCCGGACCAGTCCAGCGCCAGCCGGGTCCGGACCTCGCGCGGGCTCGCGGCGTCGTCGTCCTCGTACAGGACCAGCTCGCCGTCAGCGCCGGCATAGACCCGGACCTCCAGGCTCGCCGGGTTCGCGGTCCCGAGCTCGCCGGGCCCGGTCAGCGGCCAGATCGCACCGGCCTTCGCCAGCACCGGCACCGACTCCAGGTCCCGGTGGAAGGTGACCGGCCGGCCGCCGTCGTAGCCGGCACCGCTGAAGACGTCCCACCACAGCCCGGCGGGCAGGACGGTCTGCACCGAGCCGAGCCCGGTCGCCGGGTCCGCCGGGCTGGTGACCGGGGCCACCAGCAGCTCGGAGCCGAAGCCGTACGTCGTCGGGCAGCGCAGCGCCTCCAGGCTGGGCAGCGACCAGTACAGCGGCTCCACGATCGGGCGGCCCTCGTGGGCGCGGCGGTTCATCGTGTACAGGTACGGCAGCATCCGGTGCCGCAGCCGCAGGAAGTCGGTCTGCACCCGCCGGGCGGTCTCACCGAAGCGCCACGGCTCCTTGGAGCCGAACGGGTTCAGCGTCGAGTGGAGCCGGGTGATCGGGGAGAAGACCCCCAGCTGCACCCAGCGGGTCGCCAGCTCGTCGTCCTTGACCCCGAACATGTGCCCGCCGATGTCGTGGCTCCACCAGCCGTACCCGATGTTGGACGCGGTCGCGGTGAAGTACGGCTGGAACTGCAGGCTCTCCCACGAGATCACGGTGTCGCCAGAGAAGCCGACCGGGTAGCGGTGCGAGCCGGGCCCGGCGTACCGGGAGAAGGTCAGCGGCCGCCTCCCGTCGCGGCCAGAGTCGAGGAAGTGCAGGTGGTTCAGCAGCCACAGCGGGTCCAGCCCCGGGACCGACGAGTACGGGCCCTGCTGCCAGTCGATCCACCAGAAGTCGACTCCCTGCTCCTCCAGCCGGTGGTGGACCAGCTCGAAGTACGCCTCCCGGAACGCCGGGTCAACCAGGTCGAAGTCGACCGGCTGGCCGCTGTCGGGGTCGATCCCGAGCCGGCGGGCGACCTCGGGGTAGCAGTCCTCGTGGCGGCGGATCCCGTCGGCTGGGTGGATGTTGAGCGAGACCTTGAGCCCGTGCTCGTGCAGCCAGGCCAGGAAGGCGGGCGGGTCGGGGAAGAGGTCGCGGTTCCAGGTGTAGCCGGTCCAGCCCGACGAGATCGCCGGGTCGATGTCCACCAGGTGCCAGTCCATGTCCAGCACGGCCACGCTGAACGGGATCTGCTCGGCCTCGAAGCGGTCGACCAGCTCCTGGTACTCAGCCGCCGTGTACGGGTGGTAGCGGCTCCACCAGTTGCCCAGCGCGTACCGCGGCAGCAGCGGCTGCGGGCCGGTGATGGCGTAGAAGTCGGCCAGGGCGGCGGGGACGTCCATGCCGTGGCAGAACAGGTACAGGTCGACCGCGCCCTCCTCCCGGGCAGTGACCCAGCCCTCGGCGTCGAGGGCCAGCGAGCGGGAGTCGTCGAGCTGGGCGTACCCGTTGGTCGAGACCAGCCCCGGCTCCAGCGGGACCGCCCCGTCGGCCTCGTCCAGGGTGCGGGCGGTGCCGCCCAGGTTGGTGGGGACGCCGAAGTGCGTCGCGGGGTCGACCTTGCCGTAGCGCCACACCGACTGGTGGTGGCTCACCCCGTGCACCTGCACCTTGAGCCCGGACGGGCTGAACGGCCCGCCGTCGTAGTCGAGGATCAGGTACGGGGTGCGCAGGTGGACCGCGTCCCCGGTCCGGGTCACGGTGAAGTCCGGGGTCGGCAGGTCCCGGTTCCAGACCACCTGGGTGGCCCGGTCCTCGAAGCGGCCCGACGGGGACCACTCGATCCGCAGCAGCCGCTGGGTGAGGACGGTGATCCGGGCGTGGCCGGCGACGACAGTGGAGGCGGCGGGAGCCTGCCCGGTGGTACGGACCTGGTGCGCGGGAGCGAGTGCAGCCATGGTCAGACCCTAGTGGCAGCCGCTGGCCGTCTGTCGGCGGCCGAGCACGCCGACGCCCGGCGACGGGCACCTGAGGGTGGCCGCCACCGGGCGTCAGCCGTACGGTCTGTCGGTCTATGAGCCCGCGCCCCAGGGCGGCAGGATCATCAGTGCCCAGGTGACCAGCGGGGTCCCGATGATCAGGATCCACGACCACTTGAGCAGGGCCCGGTAGGTGTAGTCACCCTGGTGGGCGGCGTTTGCGATGCCGAGGGCGCCGTTGGTCGAGAACGGCGAGCAGTCCACCGTGGAGGAGCTGATCGCCAGGGCCGCGATCAGCATGGTGGCGCTGACCAGGGCCGGGCTGCCGTCGGTGGTCACCAGGAACGGCACCGAGAGCGGGATCAGGGCCCCCAGGGTGCCGGTGGTCGACGCGTACGCGGAGACCAGGGCGCCGATGAAGAGGATGATCACGCTGGAGATCCGCGGGTTGCCCAGGCTGGCGGCGGAGTCGCCCAGCCACTGGATGATGCCGTGGCGCTCGAGCATGTCGATATAGGTGACGATGCCACCGACCAGCAGGATGGTCGGCCAGGAGATCTTGTTGACCGAGCCCTTGGCGGACTTCGGGAACAGCAGGGTCAGGACCGCGCCGACCGCGAGGGCGACCAGACCGACATCGAAGTTGACCTTCTTGCCCATCGCCTGGGTGACCAGCGGGCCACCGACGACCAGCAGCGCCATCGCGGCCAGGCCGATCAGGGTCGACAGGCGCTCGGTGTTGAGGCGGGTGCCGGCCAGGTCGTCGGTGTTGACGGCGGACTGCTGCTCGCCGAACTCCTCATCGACCAGGGCGTCCTTGACGGCCTCGTCGTCGATGTCGCCGCGGTCGGCAGCGGCGACCTCCTCCTCGCTGGGGCCGGCTTCGCGGTACATCATCCAGGTGACCGCCACGATCCCGAGGCAGATGATGAAGGCCAGGACCCAGGTGACGGTGGCGTTGTAGAGCGGAAGCAGGCCGGGGCTGCGCTTGACGACCGAGTTCACGATCACCCCGTACATCCCGATCGGGGAGAACGAGCCGGCCGTCGACCCCTGGATCACGGCCTGGGCCATGGGGAGCGGGTTGGTCTTGTTCTTGCGGTTGAAGCCGAGGGCGATCGGCATCAGGATCGCGGCCGAGGCGGGGGTGGCGGCCCCGATGGCGGTGACGGCGGCGGAGATCGTGAACATCACGAACGGGAAGAGGTGGGCCCGTCCGGCGACGAGTCTCAACCCGGCCGCGACGATCCAGTTCACGGTGCCGTTGGTATTGGCTAAGGAGAAGAGATAGGTGACCCCGACCAGGGTGAAGAACAGCCCGAGTGGGAAGCCCTCCTCCACCTGGGCGATGGTGTCGTGGAACAGGAGCGGGCCGGTGATCGCCGTAGCGACGATGACCATGATGCCCATGTGCAGCTCGGTGACCGAGCCGATCAGGAATGCGACTACCAGAATCGCTAGCGCGATGATAGCCGTGGTGGTGTTGACCTCCACAGTGGTGTCCTTCGTCGTTGAAGCATGGTGGGCCCCCGTCGGACGCCGGGGGTGCGACTGTGTCTGGTTGTCTGGACCAAGGAGCTAGCTGTGAGCCGGACCGGTGCCGGCGCCGACTCGGTGCACGGCCCTGGCTCAGCGGGGACCAGCACGGGTCAGGCGACAGTGACGGCTCCCGACCGGCCTGAGACGGCGCAGACCGGCCCGTGCCTGCTCGGCCACGCCGACGTGGGCTGGGCGGGTGGCCGGGGCCGCGAGGCTCAGCATGGGCCGGTACGGCCGAGGATGTGGATGACCGTCCTGGGAGGTGCCGACCACCGCCGTGGTCGAAGCCGCCGGGTGAGGCACCCGAGTCCTCATCTTTCCTCCGGTGGTTGGAGTCACTGTCCGGGTCACTCTAACCAGGAGGGTGTCAGCGACCACCAGGGGGTCCCGTGTAGCGGGGCCGGCACCGATGAACGGCCCAGTACCTGGAGCGCGTGGTCGCGACCAACCGGGTCGCCAGGCACGCCGACCGGGGTCCTCGTGACCCGGCAGCGCAGGGCCCTGAGGGCGACGTTCCTCAGGGCGGGCCGGACTGGTCTCGGTGCCGGCGCTGCAGACCTGGCAGCGGGAGACCCAGCCGCCCAGCCAGAGCCGTCACCAGTGCCCCGAGCTCGCGGAGCATCTCGTCCGGCAGCGCTACCGGCCGCGCCGTACCCCCTGCCGCGGCGTCCGTCCCGGCGATGGTCCGAGCCCACCGGAGCACTGTGGCGCTGCCGAGCCGGCCCGGCAAGCGTGCCCGGTTCTACCCGTGGCCGCGGTGTCAGAGGTCCTGCGGACCGTACAGCGGCTTGCTCGGGTCGTCGAAGCGGGCCCCGGCCGGGTTGGACTCCATGATCGCCATGATGAACGGGACGATGCCGAGGCACGCCAGGTGCAGCAGGAGCCACATGCCGGGCTGGTTGGTGTCGTGCAGCCGGCGCACCCACAGACTCAGGGTGGGGATCATCACCGCGAGGCCGAACAGTCCCATGACCCCGTACGTGACGAGCAGCATGACCGCAGCAGCGGTGTCGCCGCCGGCTGCTGCGACGGCAGCGGACAGGAGGGTCAGCACCACCTGCAGCACCGTGGCGGCCACGCCGACACCGAGGTACCACCACCAGAACTCGCTGCGGGAGGCGCGGCCGGAGAAGTTCGTCCAGTTCTTGAGGCCGAGCTTCAGGGCCTGCCCGAAGGTGACGTTGGGGCGTCCCGAGGCGTAGCCGCCGTACACCGGGTCCTGGGGGTAGCCCCCGCCCGAGTAGGACTGGGCCGCGTACGAGCTGGCCTGGGGGTAGCTCTGCTGGGGGAAGCCCTGCTGCTGGGGGTATCCCTGTCCGTACCCCTGCTGCTGGTACGGGTCGTTGGTCGGGTAGTCCGGGTTGCTCATGCTGCTCCTCGAGTCGAAAAGGTGAGGTGCGCTCAGCCTAACCCGGGACGCGTCACAACATAGATCGCATAGTCCAGTTGCCGGTCACCGCGGCGTACGGGGACCAGCTGCTCGGTGGCGCTGCCGTCGAGCCGGGTCAAGTCAAACCACAGCCGCCTGCTCGTGCCCTGCGACCAGATCGCCAGCCGGCCGCCCGGGCGCAGGTGAGTCATGGCGGCAGCGAGCGTGGCGGGGTGGTACACCCGGTCGTTCTGGTCGACGATCAGGAAGTCAGGGCCGTTGTCGACGTCGAGGGCGATGGCGTCCCAGGGCCCGAACAGGCCCGGCAGGGAGGGCGGGGCGGAGAGCACGTCGGCGATGTCTCCGTGGTGCAGTCGGACTCGCGGGTCGTGGGCGACCTGTGCCAGGACATCGGTCAGTCCGTCGCGGGCCCAGCCGATCAGAGCGCTGGAGATCTCGACCACATCGACCCCGGCTGCCCCCACCTCCAGCAGGCGGCTCGTGGTGTAGCCCAGCCCTAGGCCCCCCACCAGGACGGTCCCGGGCTCTGGGCCGAGCACCTCGGCCAGGACCTGCTCGCTCAGGGTCTGGGCGGAGTCCATCGCGAACGCTCCGTTGACGATCAGCTCGTCCACCACCTGCCCCGCCTCGGTGCGTCGGCGCAGGGCGATCTCGAAGCCGTCCTGCTGCGAGCGGGCCAGAGTCACGACGTCCATCGCCCTATCGTGGCAGGCTGCCAAGAGACGGCCGCAGCCCGGGTGCGCGGGCCCGGCCAGCGCGTCAGGCTTGCGCCAGAGCCGGGTCTCGAGGCCGTGGCGGGCCTGCCGTACGCCCTGGAGGCCAGGCAGGTGACCCGGCCGACAGGCGACCCGTGATCGGGGCCTGCCGTACGCCCTGGAGGCCAGGGCACCGCACCGGGGTAGCACCAGCAGGGGCCGAGCGCAGGACCGGCCTTCGCCGGGCCACTAGTCGGCGGCGGCCCGGACCCCTTCCAGGGCGGTCATGATCGTCAGGCCCTGGCTGACGGTGATATCGCCCTCACCGACGGCCTCCTCGACCTGGCTGGAGAAGGAGCGTACCCGGTGGTCCACGTTCTTGCCGGCCAGGATCTGCGGGGTCTCGCGGTCCCACGACCCCAGCAGCTCCTTCTTGCTCGAGCTGTCAGGCAGGTTCACCAGGAGACCCCGCACCGTCTGTACGGCCAGCTGCAGCGTCAGCCGGGCCGAGGGGGAGACGGAGCTGGAGGGGGTGCGGGTGGGAGTCCGTACGGGTGAGCTGGAGGCCCGGGTCGGGGTCCGGCTGGCACTGGGCGTCGGGGCCGGTCGGGCCGACGTGGTGGCTGGGGCCGGAGTCGAGCCGGAGCCGGGGCGCAGGGCTGCGAGCGGGCCGATCCGCCCCGAGCCGACCGCGAAGGCCAGCCCCGCCAGGGCAAGCACCAGCACGGCGGCGATCACCGGTCCCACCCGCCGCTTTCGCCGGGGCCGGGACGGCGGCGGTGGCTTGTCAGAGGCCGCTGGTGGTGAGTAGCCGGCTGGCGCCGAGGGCTGGGCCGCGGGAGGCGGGGAGCCGGCCGGGGCCTGGACCGTCGGTGAGTGCGGCTGCTCGGGCGCGGGAGCGAGCGCCGCTGAGGCTGGCATCACCGAGGTCTGCGACGGGCCGACCACGGGCGCCAGGCGGGTGGGCTGGGGGCTGGGGAGCAGGGCAGTGGCGGCCGGGGCCGGGCCGACGGTCGCCAGGTCTGGCTGCTGGGCCACCTGGCGCAGCGCGGCCAGGGTCGCGGTAGCGTCCGGACGTCGGTCAGGGTCCTTGTCGAGCAGGCTGCTGACCAGGTCATCGAGCTGCTGAGGGACGGTGACCCGGTCCGCCAGCGCCGGCGGGGTCCCATTCACCTGCATCGCCACCACCGAGACCGCGTTGTCGCCGGGGTACGGGGGCTGGCCGGTCAGCATCGCCATCACCAGGCAGCCCAGCGAGTAGAGGTCGCTGGCTGGGCCGACCCGGGCTCCGGAGGCCTGCTCGGGCGACATGTACGCGGCACTGCCGATCACGCTGGCTGGTGCGGTGAGGGTCGCGTCGGCGGTCGTCAGCTGGGCGATTCCGAAGTCGAGCACGGTGACATGGCCGCCAGCGCCGACCATCACGTTGGCTGGCTTGATGTCGCGGTGCACCAGTCCTGTGGCGTGGGCCGCCTGCAGGGCGGCGGCCACCTGGGAGCCGATCGACACCGTGGTGGCGAGTGGCAGCGGCCCTTGCTCGCGGAGCATCTCGGCGACCGAGCGCCCGTCGACGAGCGACATCACCAGGTAGGCACGCTGGTCCTCGATCCCCGCGTCGAAGACCGACACCACGTTGGGGTGGGTGAGCCCGGCGGTGGCCACCGCCTCCCGCCGGAAGCGCTCGAGCGCGGTGGGCTCGGCGCTGGCGGACAGGTCCAGCACCTTGACCGCGACGTCTCGGTCGAGTCGGGTGTCGTGGGCTCGCCAGACCGTCGCCATGGCGCCGGAGCCGAGGCGGCCCAGAAGCCGGTACCGGCCGGCGACATCGGGGGGAGTCACTCCATCAATGGTAGTGACTGACTCCGCACCGCTGCCGGTCAGCCTGGCTCGGAGCCGGGCTCCCGGCTGCGGGCGGCCACCTGGGCCTTGGCCCCGTCCAGCCAGCCCTGGCAGATGTCGGCCAGCTGCTCGCCGCGCTCCCACAGCGCCATCGCCTCCGACAGTGGGACGTTTCCCGACTCCAGGCTGCGGACCACCTCCTGCAGCTCGGCCCGCGCCTGCTCGTACGGCATCTCCTCGGTCATCAGGTCTCCTTCGGGCTGGTCTGGCGGACCTCGAGCGCGATCTGGCCGTCGGCCAGCTGCGCCAGCAGGTCGTCGCCGGGGTCGAGCTGCTCGACGCTGGTCACGGTCGTTCCGTCGCCGGTGCTCAAGATGGCGTAGCCGCGCTGCAGCGTCTGCTGCGGCGACATCGCCCGGGCCCGCTGGCGGCAGGTGGCGACCAGCTGGGTCTCGGTGCCGAGGGTGGTCAGCAGCGCCCGGCGGGCCCGTCCCCGCAGCTCGGCCAGCTGGGCCTCGTGAACCCGGTACGGGCCGAGCGGGTCCTGCAGCACGGGCCGCTGCCGCAGCTCGGACAGCCGGCGCAGCTCAGTCTCCAGCCGGGAGCCGGTGCTGGCCCGCAGCCGGTGCCGGGCGGCCTGCAGGCCCTGGGCCTCCTCGGCCGCATCAGGCACCAGCAGCCGGGCAGCGTCGGTCGGGGTGGAGGCCCGGGCGTCGGCGACCAGGTCCAGGATCGGGCTGTCCACCTCGTGCCCGATGGCGCTGACCACCGGTGTCCGGGCCCGGTGGACGGCGCGGACCAGTCCCTCGTCGGAGAACGGGAGCAGGTCCTCCAGGGAGCCGCCGCCGCGGGCCACGACGATCACGTCGACCTCGGGGTCCCGGTCGAGCTGGGCCAGGGCCTCGGCCACCTCCAGGGCGCAGCCGGCGCCCTGCATGGCCGCGTACGCGGGCTGGACCCGGACCGCCGGCCAGCGTCGGCGCAGGTTCTCCACCACGTCCTTCTCGGCGGCGCTGCCCTGGGCCGTGACCAGCCCGACCAGGCGCGGCAGCAGCGGCAGGCGCCGCTTCAGCTCCCGGGCGAACAGGCCCTCGGCCTGCAGCGCCCGCCGGCGGTGCTCCAGCTGGGCCAGCAGCCGGCCCTCCCCGGCGGGGCGCAGGTCGGTGCACTCGAAGCTCAGCCGGCCGGTCCTGCTCCACAGGGTCGGCCGAACCAGGGCCGAGACCGTGGTGCCGTTGCTGATGGGGCCGGCGGCGTCGAGCACCTGGACGCTGGTGGTGACAGTGGCCGAGACCTCGGCCAGGGGGTCGCGCAGGGTCAGGAACTGGGTCGGGCCCTGGCGGCGGCGCAGCTCGATGACCTGGCCGCTGACCCAGACCGCCCCGCAGCGCTCGATCCAGTCCTTGACCGCGTGCACCACCACCCGCAGCGGCTGCGGGTCCTCAGGACTGCTGGTCAGGGGCACTCGGTCACTGTACGAGGTCTGACGGACAGGTCAGGGCGCTGGCACCAGGCGGCGGTGCGCCGAAGGGCTGGTTCTCGAGCGGTTCAGTGGGAGGGGCCTTGGTTTCCGGGGCCCGGCTGGGGGCCGGGGCCGGGCATGACCGGGCCGTACGGGTGGCCAGGGGCCGGACCGCTCGGGCCGGACGGGGCACCGGGTGCCATACCAGTCGGGGCGTAGGGGGCGGGTGCTGGACCGGTCTGGCCGTCGGGGGCAGAGCTGTACGGGGGAGCGGCGGCTCCGGGCATGGGCGGGTAGGGGTGACCGGGGGCGGATGGCTGCCCAGGTCCGGACACCGGCTGCGGTGAGGCGGCGTACGGGTTGTCCGGTCCGGCCGCGGGGGTACGGGGCGCCAGCTCCCGGGCCAGAGCGGTAGCGACCAGCGCCAGGATCACGAGCGAGATCGCGAACCCCACCCCGGTCCTCACGGCCTCTACCTCGAGTGAGTAGCGACCTCGCAGTACTAGGGGCAGTACTAGGAAGATCACGGAGCTGAGAGCGTCGACTCCGACTGCCGCCAGCAGCAGCGGCCGGGCCCGAGGAGCCAGGACCGCAACGACGACCATGAGGGTGATCCTCACAGCGATGAACAGCAAGGACAGGGCCAGCGTCATCGGACTGGGCTCCGGTCGGCGCGAGAGGCGAGCAGGACCGCCAGCATCAGCAGCCCCCAGAAGAGCGTGCCGAAAACCCCGGACATGACCGTGTACAGGACAGGAGGGACCGAGCCCGTCGTGGCGACGTAGGAAGACACCGCCATCGGGGCTAGGAGCGCGATCACTCTGGTGGCCACGGCACCCCACAAGCAGCCGACCACCGCGGGCCGGCGAAAGCGGATGCTGGCCCAGATGGCGATCCCGACGAGAGCCAGGATGTAGATAGCGGACCCTCCGATATTCAGGAAACGTAGCGCGGTGATGCTCACACGATGACGCTAGCAGCGAGACTGGTCAGCGGGGCCGGAGCCCAAGTGCTGCCCCGGACAGTCAGCAACGTACCGGCCAGTACCGGGACAGACTACGAGACTCAGCGGGCCTGAGAGGAGGGTCAACCAGGCGTTGGTAGCGGACCTGGTGCTGGCTACCGGGGGCGCCAGTCGGCAGGCGGGTGCCGGCCAGCGGCGGCTGGGCCATCCATGGGCGTCATGCTAGCGGTTCTGCGCGCCTTTGGGGCTCACCACGGCAGCGTCCGGATCACCCCCGGCCCTGGTCTCAGACCAGGAACCGGTAGAACGGGCTCTGCGGGTCGATCGGCTCCACGGTCATCGGTGACGAGGCCATCCGGGCCAGCAGCCCGTCGAGGTCGGCCGGGTCGCCCAGCTCGATCCCGACCAGGGCCGGGCCGAGCTCGCGGTTGGAGCGCTTTACGTACTCGAACAGGGTGATGTCGTCGTCGGGGCCGAGCACCTCGTCCAGGAACCGGCGCAGCGCCCCCGGCTCCTGCGGGAAGGTGACCAGGAAGTAGTGCTTGCGCCCCTGGTGCACCAGCGACCGCTCCACGATCTCGGAGTAGCGCGAGACGTCGTTGTTGCCTCCGGAGACCAGGGCGACCACGGTCTGGCCGCGCTCGACCCTCAGCCCCTCGACGAGCGCTGCCGAGGCCAGCGCCCCGGCCGGCTCGGCGATGATCCCGTCGGTCTGGTACAGCGCCAGCATCTCGGTGCAGACCGCGCCCTCGGCCACAGTGGAGAGCTCGGGCTGACAGCGCTCAATGATCTGGTACGGGAGGTCGCCCACCCGGCGGACAGCGGCCCCGTCGACGAAGGTGTCCAGCCGGTCGAGGGTGACCGGGCCGCCGTGCCGCAGGGCGGCCACAGTGCAGGCGGCGCCGGCCGGCTCCACCCCGACCACCCGGGTCTGCGGGTGGTGCTCGGCGAACCAGGTCGCTACCCCGGCCAGCAGGCCGCCCCCGCCGACCGGCACGACCACCACGGCCGGTGGCTGGCCCAGGTCGGCGACGGTCTCGGCGGCCACGGTGCCCTGGCCGCAGATCGTGGCGGCGGCGTCGAAGGCCGGGACCACCACCGCCTGGCTCTCGGCGGCTGCCGCCAGGGTCGCCTCCTTGGCCTCGTCGTACGTGTCGCCGACCACCACCACCGTGACCAGGTCCCCGCCCAGGGCCGCTATCCGGTCCCGCTTCTGGCGGGGGGTGGTGGTCGGGACGAAGATCCGCCCGGCGATCCCGAGCCGGTGGCAGGCGAAGGCCACACCCTGCCCGTGGTTCCCGGCCGAGGCGCAGACCACACCTCGGGCGCGCTCCTCCTCGCTCAGCTGGGCGATCAGGTTGTACGCGCCGCGCAGCTTGTACGAGCGGACCGGCTGCAGGTCCTCGCGCTTCAGCCAGACCTCGGCCCCGACCGCGGCCGACAGCCGGACGTTGAGCTGCAGCGGGGTGCGAGACACGATCCCGGCCAGCCGAGCAGCAGCGGCGTCAACGTCAGCAGCGGTGGGCAGGTCAGTGCGCATGGCCTCACACACTAGTGGCGCGCCGCGGTGCCGGGGGGTCGTCGAGGCCGGCCGGGTCGTCCGGGCCGCGGGCGGCAAGGGCCTGCTCCGGCTCGGTGCTGGCCTGCGGGGCCCGGCCGGTCGGGGCCGGGACCGGGGCGGCACCGGCGACCAGCTCGGGGGCGGCGACCTGGCGGACGGTCTGGTCGACCTGGGCCACCTCGGGCAGCTCCTCCGAGGTCACCTTGAGGTCGCGCAGCTTGCGGGCGGTGACCAGCACCCGTCCCTCCAGCGACGCCACGGCCTGGTTGTACGCCCGGACCGACGAGCCGAGCGCCCGGCCGACCTTGTCGACGTGGCTGCCGAGAGTGGCCAGCCGCCCGTACAGCTCCTGCCCCAGCTCGGTGACCTCCCGGGCCGAGTCGGCCAGCGAGGCCTGCGCCCAGCCGTACGCGACCGAGCGCAGCATGGCGATCAGGGTGGAGGGAGTGGCCACAATGACGTTCCGCTCGGCGGCCCACTCGATGAGGTCAGGCACCTGCTGCAGCGCTGCGAGCAGCAGCGCCTCGCTCGGGATGAACATCACCACGAACTCTGGGGTTCCCAGGTCCGCCTTCCAGTACTGCTTCCGGGTCAGGGTGCTGACGTGGTCGCGGACGTTGCGGGCGAACAGCGCCAGCGCCCGCTGCCGGGGCTCCGGCTCAGTCGCCTCCTTCGCGTCGAGAAAGGAGGTCAGAGGCATCTTGGCGTCCACGTACACGAACCTGCCGTGGCTGAGCAGCACCTTGAGGTCGGGCCGGATCACGGCCTGGTCGGTGCTGCTGGTCTCCTGCTGCACGAAGTCGCAGTGCTCCACCATCCCCGACAGCTCGATCACCCGCTGCAGCTGCAGCTCGCCCCAGGTGCCGCGGACCTGGGGCTTGCGCAGGGCTGTGGTCAGGGCGACAGTCTCGCGCCGCAGCTGCTCGCTGGTCAGCTGGACGGTCGCCACCTGGGTACGCAGGTCGGCGGTCATGGCGGCCCGCTCCCGCTCCACCTCGGCCAGCCGGGCCTGCAGGGCCTGCAGGCTGTCGCGGACCGGCGCCAGCAGCTGGGCGGTCTGCTCCAGGCGCTGGCTCGCGGAGGCGTCGGCGGCCTGGGTCTGGCGCTCCAGCGCCTCGGCCGAGAGCAGCCGGAACTGCTGCTGCAGCGCCTCCCGGTCGGCGGCCAGCTCGTCGCGGTGGGCCCGGGCAGCGTCTCGCTCGGCGACCGCGGCCACCACCCGCGCCTCCAGCGCCGCCGCCTCCGACATCGCCTCCGCGGCGGCCTGGCGGGCCTCGGCGATCTCGGCCCGGCCGCGCTCGACATCGGCTCGTGCCCGCTCCGTCTCGGCAACCGCCCGGGCAGCATCAGCCCTGGCCGCAGCGGCTTCGAGGCGGCCCTGGGCAGCCTCGGCCCGGGTCTGCTCGGCGTTCCGACGGGCCTCGGCCAGCTGCTGGCGGGCGGTCGCCAGCCCGCCGTCGCCGCCAGCCCACCGCATCACCAGCCAGCAGCCGACGGCCCCCAGCAGCAGCCCGGTCACCAGGGCCAGCAGCGTCTCCCCAGTCATGCCTGGCATCCTGCCGCAGCCGTCTGACAGCTCTGGCTCGGCACTCGGCCCGGACGGACTGAGGCGGCGGAGGGTCGGCGACGGGCTGCCGGTGACCCCCTCTAGGCTCACGGCCATGGCCCAGATGCCTCTGCCGCCCGAGCTGGAACGAGCTCGCGGCGTGATCGAGTCGACCCTGCGACCGTGCCTGCTGCTGGCGACCGACCCCGGTGGCCCGCGCCAGCCCTGGTCCAGCCGGATCGGCGGAGCGCCGTACCTGAGGCCCAGGGAGCCGTGGCCCGGCGACGAGCAGGGCGCGTACGTCTTTCTGGCGCAGCTGAACTACACCGAGCTGCCGGCCCTGGAAGGGCACCCGCGGCACGGGCTGCTGCGGTTCTTCATCGGGGCCGACCCCGACTACGGCCTCACCCCGGGGCAGCCGCCCCGGTTCCGGGTCGACTACCTGCCGGAGGTGGAGACCGCCGGGCTCGAGACCCGCCCGCCGGCCGCTGCCGGGCCCAGCCCGCTGGAGCAGCCCGGCACCGGCCACCCGCTGGTCGCGACGAGGGCGGTGCTGCCGATCACGTACGAGGACCACCGCTTCAGCGACCTGGTCGGACGGGCTGCGATCGGGCCCGAGGCGGTCGAGGTCTACCACGAGGTGGCGCACCTGAGCCGGGACTCTCCCTTCCACCAGCTGGGCGGCTACCCGTACTTCGCCCAGTCGGACTGGCGGGCCGGTCACCCGGCCAGTGCTGACTACCAGCTGCTGGCGCAGATCGACTCTCAGGCCGGTGTCGTGAGCTGGGGCGAGATGGGGGTTGCCGGCTTCTGGATCCGGCCCGAGCACCTCGCGGCCTGCGACTTCTCACACGTCATCTACTACTGGGACTGCACATGAGCGTGATCACCGACCTGGCGGACTTCATCGCCGCCGCACCCACCTCCTACCACGCCGCCGCGGAGGTCGCCTCGCGGCTGGCGGCCGCCGGCTACCAGCGCCAGGACGAGACCGCGGCTTGGGCGGCTGACGACCGGCACTTCCTGGTTCGTGACGGTGCCGTCGTGGCCTGGCGGGTGCCGCCCGGCTGGGCCCCGCAGCAGGGGTTCCGGATCGTGGGGTCCCACACCGACTCCCCGGCCCTGAAGCTGAAGCCGAACCCGGCCTTCCGCTCGGCGGGCTGGCCGCAGCTCGGGGTGGAGGTGTACGGCGGGCCGCTGCTGGGGACCTGGCTAGACCGCGAGCTCGGGCTGGCAGGCCGGCTGGTGCTGCGCTCCGGGGAGCAGGTGCTGGTGCGGACCGGGCCCCTGCTGCGGGTGCCGCACCTGGCGCCGCACCTGGACCGGGCCCTGTCTGACCATGTCCAGCTCGACCGGCAGCAGCACCTGCAGCCGGTCTTCGGGGCTGGCGAGGCTCCCGACGTGTACGACCTGCTGCTGGAGGCCGCCGGCCGTCCGGGTGAGGACCTGGCCGGGGTGGACGTGTTCTGCTACCCGACCCAGGAGCCGGCCCTCTTCGGGCCGGGCGGTGAGCTCTTCGCTGCCTGGCGGCTGGACAACCTGAGCTCGGTGCACGCGTCGCTGCTGGCCTTCCTGGACCAGTCGGGGCCGGCGGTCAGCGTGCTGGCCGCCTTCGACCACGAGGAGGTGGGCTCGCAGACCCGCTCGGGTGGAGGAGGGCCGCTGCTGGAGGACGTGCTGCGGCGAACCGCGCAGGCGCTCAGCCTGGACGAGGAGGGGTTCCGGCAGGCCCTGGCCGCGTCGAGCTGCCTCTCGGCCGACGCCGGCCACGCGGTGCACCCGAACTACCCGGGCCACCACGACCCGGTCAACCGGCCGCTGCTGAACCGGGGGCCGCTGCTCAAGATCAACGCGCAGCAGCGGTACGCGACCGACGCCGTGGGCTCTGGGATCTGGTACCGGGCCTGCTACGCGGCTGGGGTCCCGACTCAGGACTTCGTCTCCAGCAACGCGGTGCCCTGCGGGAGCACGATCGGGCCGATGACCGCGGCCCGGCTGGGGGTGACCACCGTCGATGTGGGCATCCCGCTGCTGTCGATGCACTCGGCACGTGAGCTGTGCGGCGTGGCGGACCCGGGCTACCTGAGCCGGGCGCTGGCTGCGTACTGGGCGGGGGAGTGAGCCACGGGAATAGTTGATATCTAAACTATGTTGATCGGGGCATGAAGGCATTCGGTTTCCTCAGCTTCGGACACTACGGCTCCACCTCAGGCCGAGACGCGGCACAGATGCTGCGCGACACGCTCCAGATCGCGCAGGGCGCCGACGAGATCGGGATCAACGGGGCCTACCTGCGCGTACACCACTTCGCCCGCCAGGGTGCGGCCCCGATGCCGCTGCTCTCGGCGATCGCCGCCACCACGAGCCGGATCGAGGTCGGCACCGGGGTGATCGACATGCGGTACGAGAACCCGCTGCACCTGGCCGAGGAGGCGGCAGCCCTGGACCTTCTGGCCGACCAGAGGGTCGCGCTGGGAGTCAGCCGTGGCTCTCCCGAGCCGGCCGACCGGGGCTGGGAGGCGTTCGGCTACACCGGTTCTGAGGACCCGCGCGGTGCGGACCTGGGCCGGGAGAAGTTCCTCCGGTTCCTGGCCGCGGTCCGCGGCGAGACCATGGCCGACGCCGACCCGCAGGAGTTCGGCCCCGGCGTACGGCTTCGGGTTGAGCCGCACTCGCCCGGGCTCACGGAGCGGGTCTGGTGGGGAGCCGCGACTCGGCAGACCGCCGAGTGGGCCGGCGGGCTGGGGGTGAACCTGATGAGCTCAACGCTGGTGACCGAGGTCACGGGGCAGTCGCTGGGCGAGCTGCAGTACGAGCAGATCCGCCGCTACCGGGAGGCGTTCGCCGCGGCCGGTCATGGCTGGGTGCCGCGGGTCTCGGTCAGCCGGTCGGTGTTCCCGGTGGTGGACGCGCGCGACCAGGTCTGGAACCAGCTCCGCTCCGACTCCGACCAGGTCGGCACCATCGACGGGCTGCGCTCGACGTTCGGTCGCAGCTACGTCGGCAGCCCTGACGAGCTGGTGGACCAGCTGGGCCGCGACCCTGCCGTGCAGGCCGCCGACACCCTGATGCTGACGATCCCCAACCAGCTCGGGGCCAGCGTGAACCTGCGGGTCCTGACCACCTTTGCCGAGCGCGTCGCGCCGCAGCTGGGATGGAAGCCGAGCACCGAGGGCCCAGTGACCGGCTACAGCGAGCTGCCTGAGCCGTGACCACGACATGGCTAGGCCAGGCGCCGTACCCGGCGGGGCCTGGCCGGCCCTGCTCGCGAGGGTCGTGGGACGGTCCCGTGATCGTCTCGCTTGGCGAGATACTGTTGGCCAGGCGAGACTGGTGAATCCCGGTCCAGGGGGTGTCCAAGCGGCGCCTCGTGGGCCAGAATGAGGGGCTATGGCTCAAGCACGGAGACCACGGCTGGTGAGCGGGGCGGTGGTCGCGGCGGTGGTGCTCGCGGGGTGCAGCCCGCTGCCGCAGCCTACCCCTTCGCCCAGTGCTGCGGCGAGCAGCAGTCGCGCCCCCAGCGCCTCTGCCAGCCCGACCCCGTCAGGCTCGGCAAGCCAGCGCCCGAGCGGGCCCAGCGCGACGCCGTCGAGCCCCGCCCCGACCTCCTCCGGGCCGAGCAGCAGCGCCAGCGCTACCCCTAGCCGCAGCCCGTCCAGCCCGGCGCCGTCGCGCTCGACCTCCCGTACGGCCTCGCCGAGCGCGTCAGCGACCCCCGCCACGGCCGGTGACCGGTCAGCGGTCCCGTACACCAGCCCTCAGGGCGTTGCCAGCGAGTACACCATCGTGGCCGGGCACCTCTCCGGCTCAGCGCCGACGGGGCTGATCGTCTACCTGCACGGTGACGGGTACGGGGAGTTCAGCCCCTCCAGCACTGTGCTGCAGGAGTACGCGGCGGTGGCCCGGGAGCAGGGGATGCTGCTGGTCGCCCCGGTCACTCCTGACCGAACCACCAGCACCTGGTGGCGCAGCCAGAGCTCGGGCGACTGGCTGCGGGCGTTCCTGCAGCACATCCAGGCCGGCTACCGGATCGATCACGCCCAGGTCTGGTTCGTCGGCTACTCCGGTGGAGCCGAGGTGATCACCAACGTCGTGGTGCCTCAGCACAGCGACCTCTTCACCGGCGGCGGCGCCCTGATGATTGGCGGGGGCAGCTATGGGCAGCGAGCGGCCTCGTCGAGCTCGGTCCTGGTCTCTCACCACCAGACCTTCCAGATGACCTGGCTGGTGGGAGAGCTGGACACGCCCTCTCGCGGAGGCGACGGCGGCTTCGACGCCCTAGGAGAGGCCCGGCGGGCCGAGTCGGGCTTCCGGCAGCAGGGGATGACCCGGACCACGCTCACGGTGGTGCCCGGCGAGAACCACATCACGTCGGTCCACCGCGGCGCTGCCGAGCTGCGCCAGATGCTCTCCACCCGCTGAGCCCCTGGCTCAGCGCCGAGTGCACCGAAGCCGGGCCCCGGGGGTGGCCACGCGGCCGCCGGGAGGGAATGCTCAGTGCTGACCGGTGGACACCGCCCGTACCTGCCGGGCCCAGCCGGACACCGCCGGGACCCGGTGCTGCCGCAGCCTCCGCAGCCGGGCCCGCCAGGGCTCAGACCAGCCGCAGCGGCTGCCCCCGACCTCGACCAGGCTCAGTGCCACCACCCCGGCCACCGGGTCGTCGCTGAGCACCGCGTCGGCGGCCGCGCCCAGCAGCTCGGGGTCGGCCTGCAGCAGGTGGGAGGGCACCCGGGTGACCGCCGTCCGCAGCTGCTCGCAGAGCATCGGGTCGGGCGCCAGCCGGGGGATCTCCAGCACCCCCGGCACCGGGTCGGCCGGGTTCACTGCCGCGACCACGGCGGCCGGCAGCCACGGCTGAAAGGTCGGGTACTGGCCGAGGGTCTGGGCCAGCTGGTGCCAGTGGGGGCGCAGGTCGTGGTCAGACAGGGCCAGCAGCCGACGGGCCAGCTGGTCGAGGCGCCGCAGCAGCGGCAGGTCGGCCTCGTCGGCGGCGTCGGGCTGGTCAGGGCCCAGCGCCCGGGCCGCCAGCTGCTCGGCCAGGCCCAGGACCTCTGGCCAGCCCACCTGGTGCTCGACGGCTCGCGCCAGCCCGTACACGCACGGCAGCCAGCTGCCTGAGCCTGGGTCGAGGACCTGTCCGGTGAGGGCCTCGACCAGACGGGGCTGGACGGGGACCCAGTCGTCGAGCTCGCCCAGCAGCTCGGGCGTGGTCCGGGCCGCGGTCAGCAGCACCTGGGCGTACCGGGTGCGGTGCCGCTCGGCCAGCTGGTACGGGGAGGTCTCGGCCAGCGCCTGGCCCTCGTCCCGGCTGCCGGCGGCCAGCTCGGCGAGCCGCTGCCAGGCCCGGTCGTCGTCCAGGAAGCCCCGCAGGGTACGCCCGAGGGCAGCCCGGACATCCCGGTGGCTGTCGGGGCCGACCAGCTCCAGCAGCAGGTCGAGGGCTTGCGGTGGGCGGACCAGGCCGACCAGCCGGACCCCTTCCTTCACTGAGGTGGTCTTGGAGCCGTCGCTCAGCAGGGTCCGCAGCCCGGCCACGGCCTCGGCCGGCCGGAGGAAGCGCAGGCAGCGCTGCAGCGCGTACACCGCCACCCGGGCCCGGTCGTCGCCGCGGTGGGCGACCAGCCGGTCGACGGCTGCGGCAGGGTCGTCGCTCCAGGCCAGGGCCGCCAGCGCGGCCTCCTGCTGGGCCTCGTCGGCGCTCTCCACGAACGGCAGCAGCAGCCGGACCCCAAGCCCCGGCAGCCCGAGCTGGCGGACCGCGGCCGCCACCTGCCAGGTCGGCGTGCCGCGGGTGGTGGCGAGCCGGGCCAGCGCCGCCCCGTACGCCTCGACCTGGCGCGGCAGCCACCCGGTGGCGGTGGTGCGCAGGACCGGGACGTAGCAGGCCTTGCGGCGCCAGAACCGGCCGCGCAGCGGCGTGGGCTGCCACAGCACGTCGAGCAGGTCCTGGCGGTGGCTGAGCAGGGCCTGCTGCACGCTGTTGAGGACCGCGGCGGACTCGTCGCGGCTCAGCAGCTGGGCGACCCGCTCGCCGCGCCGGGCGGGGTCCTGCAGCCAGAGCTCTACCGCTCGCCGGGCCAGCCAGTCGGCGTCGCTGCCGGCCGCCTGCTCCAGCAGCCGCTGCAGCTCGGCCTGGCCGTAGGCCCGCTCCCCGAGCGCCGCGACCAGGGCCAGCAGCAGCTGGAACTCGCCGCGGGCGGCGTCGGTGACCAGCCGGGGCAGCAGGGCAGCGATGACCGGCTCCTCGGCGCCGCGGGGCAGCGCTGTCAGGGGCGGGACCTCAGTGGTGCCGTCCGGGCCGCAGAGCCGGTCCAGGACGACCAGGTGCTCGCTGACCCGGTCGGGCTGGTGCTCCGCCAGGTACCCGATCGCCCGCCAGCAGTAGTGCTGCAGGCTGTGCAAGGTGAGGTGCGAGGTGTCCCGGGCCGTGACCACCGCCTGGCTGAAGCGTTCCAGGGGCTCCTGCGGGCCGGTCGCGGAGAGGCTGACCGGGGCCGCTGCCAGGGCCTCGGCTGCTGCGGCCCGGACCGGTCCTGCTCGTTGCGGAGCCGGTCGAGCAGCTCCAGGCCGGCCGCCCAGGTCGTGGGCTGGCGCTCGCGGCCGGCTGAGCGCAGGGCCGCCGCGTACGCCTGGGCCCGCTCCTGCGCGCTCCGCGAGCGCAGGTACGGGTTCAGCGCCGGCAGAGCCTCCGCGTACGGCAGGTACGAGGCGTACTGGATCAGCCGGGCTGGGGCGTCGCTCACCTCCGGCAGGGCCAGCAGGCGCCGGGCCTCGGCCTGCCGGACCTGGTGCGGGAGGACCTCCAGCAGCGTCTCGGGCCACGCGGTCACCGGCTGACCGGCCGTGAGCCGGGCGAACAGGTCTCCGCGCTGCGACGGCGGCAGGGCCCGGAGCAGGCCTACCAGCTGCTGCGTGGAGGCTCGGCGGGCTGTCCGGAGCCGGTCCTCGGGGGTGAAGCAGGCGAAGCCTCGGCGCAGCGTGGTCGGCAGCTGGGCCGGCCAGGGCCGTCTGGGGTCGGCCAGCAGCGCCGCCACCTGGTCGGGGTAGCGCCGGGCCAGCGAGCCGAGCAGGCGCAGCACCCGGGGCGGCAGCCGGTCGTCAGGGTGGGCCGCGACCAGCGCCAGCACCCGCTGCGGGTCGTGGGCGCCGAGCTCCGGCCAGGCCAGGTCTGCCCAGTCCCACCAGTGCTGCCGGACCGGTCGCGGGGCGCCGGTCATCCGCCGGGCCAGGTGGTCGAGGACCAGCCGCGGGTGGCGCCGGGCGAGCCGGCGGACGTTGGGCACCAGGTCGGCCAGGTCGTCGAGCAGCCGGGCCGCGACCGGCTCGCTGGCGTCGGGCAGCAGCTGGGCCCGGGCCTGGTCGCCGATCGGGTGGGTCAGGATCTCGTCCACGACCCGCCGGCCGGCCTCGCCGGTCAGCCGCGCCCGCAGCACCGCCCGCTCCACCAGCGACGCCTGGAGGTAGTGCTGGGCCAGCGCCTGCGGGTCCGCGGCCGCGAGGGGGAGGCGGCGCTCGGCGGCCCGCCGTACCCGCAGCGAGGGGCTGTCGAGCGCTGCCAGCAGCCGCTGCGGGCTGCCGGCGGTGATCAGCACCAGCACCTGGTGGTAGTCGCTGGTCCGGGCGACCTGGTCCAGCAGCCCCGGCAGGTCCGGGTCGCTGCCGCGGGCCAGGTCCGCCAGCCGGCGGCAGCGCTGGGCGTGGGTCATGGTGTCGAGCTCGGCCAGCAGGTCCTTCACAGAGGGCAGACGCATGACCCCATCATCACAGCGGGGGCCGGTACTCAGACGGCGGGGGACAGGGGCTCGCCAGTAGGCTGTCGCGACGTGGCTCTGACAATCGGCATCGTGGGTCTGCCCAACGCGGGCAAGTCGACCCTGTTCAACGCGCTCACCAAGAACAACGCCCTGGCAGCGAACTACCCCTTCGCCACGATCGAGCCGAACACCGGGGTGGTCGGGGTGCCGGAGCCTCGGCTGGAGGTGCTGGCGCAGATGTTCAGCTCGGCCCGTACGGTGCCGGCCACCGTCACCTTCGTCGACATCGCCGGCATCGTCCGCGGCGCCAGCACCGGTGAGGGGATGGGCAACGCTTTTCTCGCCCACATCCGTGAGGCCGACGCCATCTGCCAGGTGACGAGGGTTTTCACTGACCCGGACGTGACCCATGTGGACGGCGCGGTGAACCCGGCCTCAGACCTGGAGACGATCTCCACCGAGCTCGTCCTGGCCGACCTGCAGACCCTGGAGCGGGCCCTGCCCAGGATCGAGAAGGAGGCCCGGACCAAGAAGGAGACCCGCCCGGTGCTGGAGGCGGTGCAGGCCGCCCAGAAGGTGCTGGAGGAGGGCCGTGGGGTCTTCCACTCGGGGCTGGACCTGTCTTTGCTGCGGGACTTCTTCCTGCTCACCGCCAAGCCCTACCTGTACGTGTTCAACTGCGACGCCGACGAGCTTGCCGACGAGCCCCTGAAGCAGCGGATGCGTGAGCTGGTGGCGCCCGCCGAGGCCGTCTTTCTGGACGCCAAGCTGGAGTCGGAGCTGGTCGACCTGGACCCCGAGGAGGCCCAGGAGTTCCTGGCCGACGCCGGGGTCACCGAGCCCGGCCTGGACGTCCTGGCCCGGGTCGGGTACCAGACCCTCGGGCTCCAGTCGTACCTGACCGCCGGCCCGAAGGAGGCCCGGGCCTGGACCATCCGCCAGGGCTGGACCGCCCCGCAGGCGGCCGGTGTAATCCACACCGACTTCGAGAAGGGCTTCATCAAGGCCGAGATCGTCTCGTACGACGACCTGGTCGCTGCCGGCTCGATGGCCGCCGCCCGCTCAGCCGGCAAGGTCCGCATCGAGGGCAAGGAGTACGTGATGGCCGACGGAGACGTGGTGGAGTTCCGGTTCAACGTGTAGCTCGACCGGGTGTGATAGCAGGCGGTCTTCGGCTGGCCCGGAGGATGTGCTTATCGAGGACTATCACTGAGGTGCGATATGACAGACAGGATGTACCCGCCGGTTCACCCCGGGGAGGTCCTGATGGAGGACTTCATCAAGGGCTTCGGGATCACGCAGCGCAAGCTCGCAGTGATGATCAACGTTCCGCCGCGCCGGATCAACGAGATCGTGCACGGCAAGCGGGCGATCACTGCTGACACCGCACTGCGTCTGGGGAGGTACTTCGGGGTTGACCCCAGTTCTGGCTCAGCCTTCAAACCCGGTACGAGCTGGAGCTGGCCAGCGACCGCGCCGGCGACGAGATCGCGGGGATCACGCCGCTCCAGGTCGCCTGAGCGCTTCGCCGAGGGGCCAGTCAGGGCCACACCAGTGCTGCCGCAGCCGCGCCTGCCCCAGGCGGTGCGGGCCGGGTCAAGTCGAAGCGGGTGAGGTTCGGGTGTTCTCGTGAGGGATGCAGCCGACGCTAGCTGGTGGCGGTTGATTCTGGGCGTCGGGGCCTTCACAGGTCCAGAAGCAGTCCGAGCACCTCACGGATCTCCCTGAGAAGAGCTGGCCCCACGACTCCTCGGTTCCCAGAAAGTCGCGCGACGGAGACCGACCGTACATGCTGGCACTGCGCTGCCGAGGGGGCGCTGAGTTGGTTCTGCCCGTCAGGTTCGATGTAGACCTCCGCCCCACTGGGCCGGATGGTCCGGGTCAGCGGGACTACGTGCACCACGTTCGGACCACCTTGCAAGATGCCGTCCGCGGTGACGACGACAGCAGGGCGGCGCAGCCCAGCTTCGCTCCCGATGGGTGTGCCCAGGTCGACCTCGACGATGTCACCCGAGCTCAGTACTGAGCCAAGCCTTCTCGTCCGAGTCCAGATGGGCGTTCAGATCGCGGCCGATCGACAGCTGGCGCAACGCGCGGAGGGCACGATCCACGGTCTGGTCGACGCTTTCATTGTTCTGCTTGGCCAGCCGGGTGATGCGGCTGTGCGTCTGCCGGCTGACGCGAATAGTGGTGGTCTCGCTCATGTGTTCAAGCGTAGATCGCGTAGATGAAACCGTCTACAGGTGGAACTGCCGACGAGTGCCATATGCCCCGGCACCGTCCGGGGCTGACCCGGACGGTGCTGAGAGGGTGAGGCCTACGTGGTGGAGACTGCCACGTGGTCGTCGAACTTCGGGGCCGCAAGCTGAGACTTCGGGACCAGGTTGGCCTGCTCCAGCCGGGCCCGCAGCTGCTCGGCAGCGGGGATGTTGAGCGGGCTCGACACCCACATGGTGTACGGCAGGTTGAGGAAGCGCTTCTCCTTCACCGCGGGCAGGTCCTTGGTGGCCGGGTTGGACTCGAGCAGAGCCACCTTCTCGGCGAAGGTCTGGCTGCCGTACTCGACGAAGGCGATGAAGTCGGGGCGGGTCTGGGCCACCCGCTCCCACGACACCTTGGTCCACGAGTCGTCGACGTCGGCCATCACGTTGACCCCTCCGGCCGCGTCGATCACGGCCTGGGGGCCCGCCTTGTTGCCGCTGGTGAAGACGGTGTCGCTGGCACTGTCGAAGAGCAGGATGCTCGGCTTGGTAGCGGCCTGGGGCGCACTCTGGAGCGCGGCCAGCCGGGTGTCGAGGTCCGCGATCGCCGCGGCCGCCTCCTTCTCGTGGCCGGTGATCTTGCCGATGTTGGCGAGGTCGGTGCGCAGCGCGTCCCACGGCGGCATCACGCCACGCTGCTTCTGCCCGGCGGCTGGCCGGCAGCTCTCCGTGAGCAGGTAGGGGGTGATGCCGTTGGCAGTCAGCCGGTCCGGGGTGACTCCACCTTCCTTGAACCCGTAGTTCCAGCCGGCGAAGACGACCTGCGGGTTGAGGGCGATCAGGGACTCAAGGCTGGGCAGCGAGGTGGCGACGTCCTTGACCCGGTCCAGGTCCTGGGTGCCGTAGTAGCGGGCCACCGTAGCCCGGTCCCGGTCCAGGCTGGAGATCGAGGTGAGCGAGGACCCCGCTCCCGTGGCCAGAACGATAGAGATGATCCCGCTGTCGTGGGCGTGGATTCGGGTGACCGGTGCGGGGTAGCTCACCTCGGCGCCGCAGTTGGTCACCGCGACCTGCGTGGCGGAGGCAGCGGTTGCGCCGCTGGCTGAGGGGGACGCGGCCGGTGTGCCGCCACAGGCAGCCAGGGTCAGCAGACAGCTCAGGCCCAGGGCCGCCACCGCACGGGTACTCATGGTCATCGGGTCAGTTCCTTCCGTTGTGGAGTCGGCGGGGGTGAGCAAGGCTGTCGAGTAGCAGGTGCTGGGCGCCCGTCTCGGGATGAGTGACCGGGGTCACGCTGATACGGAAGGCCTCGCGCAGCGGGCGGCCGGTCATGACCGGCAGCGGGTCCCCCAGGTCACAGATGAAGCCGTCGTGGATCACGGCGACCTGGTCGAAGAAGGCTGCCGCCAGATCCAGGTCATGGATGGCTGCGACCACCGTACGGCCGAGGCCCATCACCTTGCCCAGCAGCGACAGCTGCTGCTCTACGTCCAGGTGGTTGGTGGGCTCGTCCAGGAAGAGCAGCGGGGCCCCCTGCAGCAGCGCCCGGGCCAGGATGACCCGGCGCAGCTCGCCTCCGGAGGTCTGGTGGATGGGCCGGTCGACCAGGTGCGCCAGCTCGACCGTCTCCAGGGCTGCGACAACCGCGTCTCGGTCAGTGGAGCGGTACCCGGACCACGGGTTGCGGTACGGGGTGAGCCCGAGCGCGACCAGCTCGCCGACCAGCAGGTCCTCGTTGGGCTGCTCGTCCTGGGAGACGATGCTGATCATCCGTCCCCGCTGCCGGGCAGGGACCGTGGCGAGGTCTCGGCCGTCGATCTCGACACGCCCCCGAACGGGGGCCCGCAGCCCGGCCAGGGCCCGGATCAGGGTGGACTTTCCGGCTCCGTTGGGCCCGACCAGAGCCAGGGAGGAGCCGGTCGGCACGCTGATGCTGACGTTGCTGACCACCGGGTCGCCGCCGTTGCCGCAGGCCAGGTCGACAGTACGCAGAGCAGGTGTCACCGTCCACCTCCGAAGCTGTAGGAGCGCCGGCCGAGGAGGACCAGGAAGACGGGGGCGCCCACGATGCCGGTCACGACAGACAGGGGGATCTCGACCGGAGCCACGAGGACTCGGGCGAGGACATCGACCCAGAGGAGGAACAGTGCTCCCGTCCCCATGGCCAGCGGCAGCACGTACCGGTGGGCGGAGCCGACGAGGAGCCGGGTGATGTGCGGTACCACGAGGCCGACGAAGCCGATCCCGCCGGCGCTGGAGACCAGGACTCCGACCAGGACTGCTTGCAGGACAAAGACCGACAGCCTGAGCCTGGCGACGGGAATGCCGAGGGCAGCGGCGACGTCTGGGCCGGTGGCGAGCGCGTCGAGCCAGCCACTGAGCGCCATCAGGGCAAACGAGCAGCAGATCACGACCGCGACGGGTACCCAGATGTTCTGCCAGGTGGCACCGGAGAGGGTCCCCAGGAGCCAGAACAGCGCAGCCTGGGCAGCCTGGGGCTCACCGCTGAGGAAGATCAGCAGGCTGGAGATCGAGGACATTGCCGACGCCAGCACCGTCCCGGTCAGGATGAGCCGCAAGGGGGTGATGCCGCCCTGGGCGCGAGTGATCCCGAAGACCAGGGCGGTCGAGGCGAGGGCGCCGAGCAGGGCGCCGGAGGTGAGGGAGAGCCCGGACAGGACCCCACCCAGACCAGTGGCGATCACGGCGGTTGCGCCGACCGAGGCGCCAGAGGAGATACCCAGCAGGTACGGGTCGGCGAGGGGGTTGCGGACGAGCGTCTGGATGCTGGCGCCGGCGACGGACAGACCAGCCCCGACAGCGAGCGCCAAGATGGTGCGTGGAGCTCGCAGTCCCCAGATGATCCGGACGGCGGTGGGCTCGGCCGGTGCACCGCCGAGCTGACCGACGATGACCTGCCAGACCGAGTCGAAGGGCAGTGTGGCAGCGCCGAACATCATCCCACCGACGATGCTGAGTGCGGTGCCGGCGAGCAGGACGGCCCCGACCAGCACCGGGTTGAGACGGCGTACCGGCTTGCCCGAGTGGTGTGTGCTGGGGGTGGCAGATGTCACGGGGCGTTCCCGCGGTGGACTCGAGGTCAACCGATTCCTCCGAACTCAGGCGCGAAGCTCAAGGCGAATCAGGCTGGGCTGGTACTCGGGCTCGGGACGATGTCCCCTACCGTCGCGCGTCGGCCCCGGCATCTGACCGGGTTCCCCAGATCCGCAACCTGCGTGTGCCCGTGACGCTAGCACGGGTAGTCCGTGCACCGGGCCCCGGGTGCTCCTGGCTACCCAGCCCCGGGTCTGTCTGTGAGCGGGGCGAGCGGTGCCCCTCGTGCCCGTGGCGCTCTCACCCGGGGCGGGGCCTCGCCGTCCGGAGACGGGTGGTCCAGCAGGGCCCCGTACGCCGGAGTGAGAGCGCCACAGATGGCGGCTGTCAGCCGATGGCCGACAGCGCCGCCCGCAGTGCGTCCGCCGAGCGCTGGAGCTGGGCGACCTCGTTGTCGTCCATGGGGACGTCGACGACTCGGTCCAGGCCGGTCCGGGACACCACACTCGGCACTGAGAGCGCCACCTCGCGGATCCCGCGGTAGTCGTTCAGCACGCTGGACAGGGGCAGCATCCGGGGCACGCTCGAGTGCAGAGCCTCCGTCAGCCGGGCGCCTGTGAGCCCGATCGCGTAGTTGGTTGCACCCTTGCCCTCGATCACCTTGTACGCGGCGTGCATGGCCTGGTCTGCCAGGTCGTCGAGCACCTCGGGCGTGAACACCTGGCGCCCCTCGGTGTCGCACCAGTCGCGGATCGGAACCTGGCCGATCGTGGCGGTGGACCAGACCGGGAACTCGGTGTCGCCGTGCTCGCCCATGATGGTGGCGTGGACGTTGCTCAGCGTGACCTGGGCCTTCTGGGCGATGCCCCAGCGGAGCCGGGCGGTGTCGAGCATGGTGCCGGTGGAGAAGCAGCGCTGGCTGGGCAGGCCGGAGATCTGCTGAGCCACTACCGTGAGCACGTCGCAGGGGTTGGTGACGAGCACGTAGATGGCGTCGGGGGCCTGCTCCAGCAGCTGCGGCATCAGTGACCTGAGGATGCTGGCGTTGGTGGCTGCCAGGTCGAGCCGGGACTGGCCGGGCTTCTGCTTGGCGCCGGCGGTGATGATCACCACTGAGCTGTCGCGGACCACCTCAATGTCACCGCCGCCGGTGACGATGCTGGTGGGGGAGAACTGGCTGCCGTGCTGAAGGTCGGCTACCTCGGCCTCAGCCTTGGTGCCGTTGAGGTCATACAGGGCGATCTCACTGGCCGAGCCGCGGATCAGGGCAGCGTAGGCGAGTGAGGAGCCGACGGCTCCAGCGCCGATGACGGAGAGCTTGGAGCGCAAGGACGATGCGGTCTGAGTCATGAGTCATTCCATACGGCAACCAGGTTCGCAGAGCAAGTCCTGGCGGCAGCACGCTGAACAGTGTGGTCGGGGGCCTGGTGCTGGATCGAGGACGAACCTCAGTGCATCTACCTCGGCGCTGAACCCGGAGGCTCAGGGCGAGCTGACGGTACCTGCACCGCGGGGGACTACCTGGTTCTGGAGACGGGAGCTCGAGTGGTAGCGTCTTTCCATGGAGGTGGCTGTCGATTCCGCAGGGCGGGTCTTGCTGCCCAAGAGCATTCGTGACGCGTTGGGACTGGTGCCCGGGTCGAGGGTGGATGTCTCGGTGCATGGGAACGGGGTGCAGATCACGCCCGGAGGTCGTACCGCCCGTCTGGAACGGGGCGCTGACGGTCGCCTGGTCTCTCATGCCGAGACGGTGGTCACTGACGAACAGGTGTTCGCGCTGATCGACTCGGGCCGACGGTGACAGACGGATCGCGCTGGGCTGTCGACACCAGCGTGGCCGTTGCGCTCCTCGTGGCTTCGCACGAGGCGCACCGGGCGGTCCAGCAGTGGGCGACTGGTCGGTCCCTGTGTCTGAGTGGGCATGCCCTGGTCGAGACCTACTCCGTGCTGACTCGCCTGCCCGGTGATGCGCGGGTGAGCCCTTCGGACGCGGTGGCGCTGATCGACGAGAACTTCGTCGGGAGCCTGATCCTTCCAGCTGATGTGGCCGTCGAGGTTCATCGGAAGATGGCTCACCTCGGGATCACCGGAGGAGCGACGTACGACGCCTTGGTTGCGATGGCTGCCCGCCGGGCTGGTCTGGTGCTCGCGACCCGGGATGCACGTCCGCGGAGCTCTGGATGAACCTCCAGACCAGCTACGAGCTGCGGGTGCAGCGCCGCGCGACAGGGGACTCGCTGGAGCTGATCGCTCCGCCCCAGGTGCCTGAGGCGGAGCGACCGGACGGTCAGACCTCCAGCAGCACCTTGATCTCGCGGCGCTCGTCCATGGCCCGGTACGCCTCGGCGGCGTCGGCGAGCGGGAGCCGCTTGGTGAACACCTTGCCCGGGTGGATCTCGCCGGCCTGGATCCGCTGGATCAGCTCGGGCAGGAAGCGGCGTACGGGGGCTGGGCCGCCTTCCAGGTGGACCTCGTGGAAGAAGAGCTTCAGTCCGTCGATGGTCTGGTCGTGGGAGACACCGACGAAACCGACGTAGCCTCCGGGCCGGACCGAGGCGAGGGCCTGGTCCATCGACTCCTGGGTGCCGACCGCCTCGCAGACGCCGTGCGCGCCGTACCCGCCGGTCAGCTCCTTGACCTTGGCGGCGCCCTCCTCGCCGCGCTCGGCGATGATCACGTCGGCGCCGAACTCCCGCGCCAGAGCGGCCCGGTCCTCGTGGCGGGAGAAGCAGATCACCTGGTCAGCGCCGAGGGTCTTGGCGGCCAGGACCGCGCACAGGCCGACTGCTCCGTCCCCGACCACGGCGATCGTCTTGCCGGGCCCGGCCTGGGCGGCGACCGCCGCGTACCAGCCGGTGCCGAGGACGTCAGAGGCGGCGAGGTAGGAGGCCAGCAGGTCGGGGTCGTCAGGCTGCCCGCCGGGCACCCGGACCAGGGAGCCGTCAGCCAGCTCGACCCGCATGTACTGGGCCTGGCTGCCGGTGTAGACGCCCGCGTTCGCACAGCGCGACGGGTAGCCCGCCTCGCAGATCTCGCAGGTGCCGTCCGACAGCATGAAGGAGCCGATGACGAAGTCGCCCAGGTCCACGGTGGCCACCTCGTCGCCCTTCTCGACGACGGTGCCGATGTACTCGTGGCCCATGGCCTGGTGGTCGACCGGCTGAAGCCCCCGGTAGGGCCACAGGTCAGAGCCACAGACGCAGGCAGCAGCCAGCCGAAGGACGACGTCGGTGGGCTTGGCGACCCGCGGCGTGTCGACGGTCTCCACCGTGACGTCACCGGGAGCGTTCATGATGACGGCCTGCATCGTGGCCGGGATCTGGGGCGTGGCCATGGTCTGTCCCTACTGCTTGTCAGCCTTGAAAGCACCGAGCGTACTCGTCGCACCCCCGGTCGGGAAAGGAGCCCGTGGTCGGCGCACGGGCACCAGGCTGCACCCGTACGGCGGTGCCCCAGGCCCGCGTCGTTGGTGGGCAACCGCCTGACGTGCTGCTGGCTCACCCAGTGCTTGCCGTGGACCGGCTTCCCCCGTACGCTCGACGCCCTCGCCGCGACCGGAGAGGTCGTCTTCTCCCGCCAGGCCTGGCCGCTACCGAAGGAGCAGCATGAAGCACACCGACAAGGCCGCTTTCGACGCGGTCAACGTGTTCGGGACCGGAGCCCCCAACGAGGCGTACGCCGCGTACTTCACAGGCCAGTCCTTCGTCAACCCGCTCACCAGGCGGGACGAGGCGCCGGTCTACCTGGCGAACGTCACCTTTGAGCCCGGCTGCCGCAACAGCTGGCACATCCACCACGCCTCCTCGGGCGGCGGGCAGATCCTGCTCTGCACCACTGGCGAGGGCTGGTGCCAGCTCGAGGGCCAGCCGCCGGTGAGCCTCACCCCGGGCAGCGTCGTCGTGATCCCGGCCAACGTGAAGCACTGGCACGGCGCCAAGGCCGACAGCTGGTTCTCCCACATCGCCGTGGAGGTTCCCGGTGAGGGCACCAGCAACGAGTGGCTCGAACCTGTCCCCGACGAGTACTACCAGTCGCTGTGACGCCCGTACGTCCGCGCAGGGCGCTGGGCGGCTGAAGTGCCTTCTCGGACCAGAAGAGGTGGTCGGTCACCGAATCCGGCGGCTACGTCGGTGCGGTCAGCATTGCGGGTACGAGGGACTCCTGCTGCGCCATCGCATGCAGGACGCGGGGCTCGCTACTGCTCGCAAACGGCTGGTGACAGCGCCGGGCGTGCAGCGCTGCGGTCCCGGTTCGACCCTCCATCCGACGAGGCAGCGGTCTGCAGCAGCCAGGTCCAACCCAGACCCAATCTGGCAGCCAAGGACGTAATCCTCACGTCCCAGGGGTGGTCGATGCGTTTCAGCACATGTGAGCTGCCGTTGAGACAAACGTATGGACAGCTCCCCGGTCGTTACCGTGAGCCGACCGGCTGGGAAGAGCCCGCCGCCCGGGTCAGGAGAGCGGGCAGCCGACGCTGACCCCGGGGATGACCGGCCGGCTCAGGCGGCCGTCGGGGCCCTGAATCCGGATCCACCGCCACGCGCCGCCCTCGAGAACGTCGATCTGGGGAACTCCGGGACGCCAGCTGGCATAGCCGGCCGGGTACCCGGGCGCGGCCGCAGTGGCCACACCCACCCGGAGGGTCTCACCAGTCTTTGGGGCCCAGATCCGCCAGGTGCCGTCGGCAGCGCTGGTGGCGATGCGGGTGCCGTCGGGGCTCCAGGCGGTGCCGGTGACGCCGCGGGTGTGTCCGGTGAGGGTGGTGAGGGTCTTCCCGGTGGTGGGGTCCCAGACCCGGGCGGTCTGGTCGTCGCTGGTGGTGGCGATGCGGGTGCTGTCGGGGTCCCAGGCGATGGCGGTGACCGTGTCGGTGTGTCCGGTGAGGGTGGTGAGGGTCTGGCCGGTGGTGGGGTCCCAGACTCGGGCGGTCCGGTCTCGGCTGGTGGTGGCGATGCGGGTGCTGTCGGGGCTCCAGGCGATGGCGGTGACCGTGTCGGTGTGGCCGGTGAGGGTGGTGAGGACCTGGCCGGTGGTGGGGTCCCAGACCCTCACGGTGCTGCCGGAGATGGCAGCGACCTGGCACCCCTCCGGTGACCAGGTGGGCAGCCCGTTCCCATCGCTGAACCAATAGATGCCGCTCTCCTGATCCAGAGCAGTGAGACTGGCGATGCTGCCCGACCAGGTGCTTTCGGGTAGTTCCTCGGGCCAGACAGTGTCGGTGCAGGTGCACCGGTCAAAGGTGGCCTGCGTAAGGCAGGCGTCGGTAAAGCGGGCACCGCGCAGGATGACATGGCTGAAGACCGCTCTGCGCAGTGAGCAGCCCGTGAAGTCTGCGCCCGTCAGGTCGACAGGCTTATCGGCTCGGCCAAGCACCGTGAGGTCGTCGAGGTCGATGCCGTGGAGGTCGATACTGCGAAGGCTGGGGGTAGGGAGGTCCCGCTCGTGAGCGTGGCGAGCGTAGGTGAAGATCAGCTCGCTGACCATTGGGCGGTAGGTCTGGCACCAGCTGCTGAGGGTGGGGAACGCCTCAGAGTAGTCGGAGGCGAAGAGCTCGCCGAGAAAGGTGAGGGTTTCGCCGCTGGGGACCGGTCCAGCCCACGCCTCTGGATCGTCGCGTTCCACGGCCTGGGCGAGGTGCGGGGCGAGGAAGTACTCCTGGAGCGAAGTGTGTGCGAATCTGAAGCCCGCCCGGGCCCCGTCCTCGCGGGCGAGGAAGGTGGCGGTCCGGAGATCTTCTTCCAGTCGATCGGCATCGGCACTCGCGTAGCGGGCCTGAAGCGCTGGGTCCGAGCTGCGCCAGAGGTGGAACCAGTCGTTAAGGTCGCTGATCGGCAGCAGAGTGGTCCCGGTGCGCCAGAGGTGGGCCGCCAGGGCTGCGACCAGGCGAGGCTTGTGCTCTCGGGCCAGGTAGTGCTTGGAGTTATCGTGCTCCAGCCAGCTCTCGGTCGCCGCCTGGTAGAGGGTGGTGGATACGACAGGCTGTCCTTGGGCTCGTAGTTCCTCCAGCTGAGGAATCTGCTCCGAGATGAGCATGAGGGTCTACGGACGCTTCGACAGCTCGGACAGATTATGGATGCTGTGGACCATGTCCAGGACCGTGTCGACCGGCGTGCTGGGGATCGCCTGGGCGAGGTAGCTGCGGATCTGCTCCTCGGCGAAGGGGAGCAGAACCATCGCCCGGTAGCTGTCAGCTTTTAGGTCGGAACGGTCTCGGAGCAGAAAGTGGGTTCGCTGCGCCCGGAGGGTTGGGAAGTAGTGAGTCCGGCAGGTGAGCAGCACCTTGGTCTGGACTCGCCGGTCCGGAGGAACCACATCCAGCACTCCGAGCAGGCGTTGGGTGGTGGCATCCCCTAGTCGCTGGTTGAACTTCACCAGCAGCTCGTCCAACCCATCGAAGATCACCAGGCACGTAGTGGTGGAGAGCCAGCCGACGAAGCGTTCCCAGGTGTAGTCCGGGGAGTACTTCGGGAGCCAGCCGTCGCGCATGCAGGTGGTGACCACGGTCTGCAAATCGGTGGCCTCCCGGGGACTGGCAATCTTCTTGAGGTCGAAGTAGAGCGGTATGGGCAGGGTCGGGTCCTCGGCTCGGCGCTCGGACAGGGTCCGAGCCAGTCGCTGCGCCGTGACCGTCTTGCCCATCCCGTACTCACCGAGCAGGGCGAACAGGGGAGGCCCCTCGGGTTGGGCGGCCCACTGCGCTAGCGCGTCCAGCGCGGGTGTCTTCTGGTCGCCGTCACTCGTGGTTCCCTGGCTGAGACTTATGGGTGCGGCCAGGGAGTTCTGGACCCGCGGAGAGTCCACAACAGGGTCCATGTGCCCCATCGATGACGGAGCAGGTGGCTGTCCTGAAGCGGCCACAGAAGAGGTTTCTGTCTGAGGGGCTGTCGGGCTGTCTGGCCGAACGGGACGCCGGTGCTTGCCGGTTTGCCTGAGCCACCCGCCCGAGAGGACTGCCCTGACCACCTTGGCGGCGCTCGCTGCCGCGATCATCTGGTCGCGGTCCTTGTGAGGCGTTTCTTTGCCGGCCCCCCAGTCGCAGATCGCCTTGATGAGGGCCCAGCGAATCTCGTCCCGACACGCGCGCTCGATGCCGGAACCTTCCATCTCGCCACCCACGATCTGGTCATGGCGAGCGCGTAAGGTGTCGCGGTACTCCTCGTTGTCGACGAGGTTGTCCCCGCTCAAGACGATGCCCTGATGAATCGTCGGCCAGCGGATGTCATCCGTGTGCTCGAGTTCTAGGTCGCCAACCCTGGTCAGAAAGCGCTCAGAGGCTGCGCGCGGGAAGGAGCGCAGAGTAGCCGTACCATCGGCTTGCACCTTAACCTGTTGGTAGTTGAGCACAGATGATGCAACGAGAACATCGTGCAGCCGCTCTTTGTCGGGATCCGTCCCGAAGGCAATTCCGGCCGCAACGACTGCCACGGGCCCCCACTCCTCGATGGCCAGATGCGCTGAGTGCTGGGCCTCGCCCGTCGTCTGCGGAGACCAGGCATGGATGATCCCGGTGCCACCCACTACCCCGAGCTTGTAGTACGAGCGGCCGTTGCGCTTCTCGTTCGATGGCGACATCGTGCTGCCGGTAAACTCCTTCCAGATCGCCTTGGTCTCGTGAGGGTTGAACGTGAGGATGACGACTGTTTCGAGCGGGTCGTCTCCCTCCGGCCACTCCTCGACAGGCTCAGGAACCGGGGCGGCTGGGCCTTCGAACCACACCCAGCGCACTGCTGCATTTCGATCAGGGGTGATGCACATCCGGAGCAGGTTGCCCGTGCCGTCGGCGGCCTGGTTGACGGCGGCGACGAGACGGTCGAACTGCTCGAGGGCGTCGCTGGTCGGGAGTCTGGGGTAGAGCGCAGTGAGCAGCTCACGGACTCGGGCTCGACCGTCCTCGTTGAGACTGGTGATGACCTGCATCACGGCCTCGCGGTGCGGTGCCTCCAGACCCTCCAAGCGATCGGCAGCGTTTCTGGCCGCGACCAGACCCAAGACGTGAGACACCCGACCCCCTCTCTGTGTGGGGCCAACGTTACAAGGGAAGCCGCCGGCGATGAGGACGCCCTGACACTGGAACAGGACCAGTGACGAGTAGTCGGATAGGCGTATGTACCGCTCATCGCACGAGGGGACTGCCCGGGGCGACGAAGACCCGCCCGCAGGGCTGCGGACGGGCCTGGCCGGGGTTCAGGAGAAGGCGGCGGCTCCGAAGGAGACGTCGAAGTCGTCGCACCACAGCACGACGGAGGTCCACCTGCTTGGGTCGGTGCCGGCGGGCAGCGGGTAGACCTGGTTGCCGCGGTTGCCCTTCAGCGGGGCGAGGTCGACACGGTCGTGCTGGCCGGCGACGTGCCAGCCAGCCTTGCCCTCGATCACCGGGGCGGTGCTCAGCCAGACCCGGACATCGGGGCCGTTGGAGGTCCGCAGGTCAGCCAGCACCAGCTGCAGGCTGCCGTCGGCGAGACGGTAGATGCTGGCCTGACCGGTGGTCTCGTGCTCGTGAGAGATGAACGTGCCGCTGCGCAGCAGGGCTGGGCCAGGCTCCGGGCTCGGCGCGGCCGAGGACGGTCCAGACGAGGCGGTCGCGGCCGGCCGGTCTCCGGCAGGTGCGGACTGGGCCGTCACAGGCAGCTGGTCGTTGACGGTCGTGCTCACGAACAGCAGCCAGGGCTTGAAGACCACCAGGGCGGCGACGAGCAGGGCAGCGACAGCACCGGCGGTCACCACGACCACCCGGCGGCTCAGGAGCGTAAGGACCACGTCATCCTCGCAGTTGACGAATGAACTATCTGGTCGCACCCTAGCGGCCGCACCCAAGTCCGGGTCCGGCAGCCGAGAGACCGCAGAGCTGGCGCGGCAGCCGGGCACCCGCCCTGGTCGTCGGGGCCAGGCTCAGCGGCGCCCACCCGCCCGGTGCCACCACCAGAACCCGGCCCCGAGCGCGGCCATGATGGCCGAGGTCACAGCGACCGACAGCATCGAGGTGGCAGTCAGCGGGATGATGATCCCGGTCAGGGCAGTGTTGAACAGCAGCATCGTGAACGACTGGCCCGACGCGGAGGCGCCACGGTGGTGCGGGAACAGGTCGAGCATCTTCAGCTGCAGCACCGGGAAGCAGACCGACCAGACCATGCCCATCAGCGGCGGCACCAGCAGCGCGTACGGGAGCCTCGACCCCACCGGCGACATGGCGACCAGGACGTTCACCGCCACCAGGCCCAGCAGGACGACCAGCGACCCGCTCACCAGCCGGGACGGGCGGATGCGGTGCGCCACCCGGGCGGAGAAGAAAGAGCCGACCAGCATCCCGGAGACCACCGGGACGAAGAGCTTCCAGAAGTCCTGCTCGCCCTGACCGAGCAGCTGCACCAGGATGATCGGGGCGCCCATGATGTAGCTGAACTGGGCCGCGCCTCCGAGCATCGACGCTGCGGCGAGCTTGAGAAAGGCCCCATCGGTCAGCACCACCCGCAGCGAGCCGATGACCAGCCGTACCCGCAGCCGGGTCCGGCCCCTGGTGTGGGTCTCCGGCAGCCCCAGGCCCACCGCCGCCGCCAGCAGCAGCCCGAGCCCGGCCAGCCCCCAGAAGACCACCCGCCAGGAGCCGACACCGAGCACCCAGCCGCCGACCACCGGGGCGACCGCCGGGGCAACCGAGAAGATCATCGAGACCTGAGCCATCGTCCGGTGCGCGGCCGGTCCCGCGTACAGGTCGCGGATCACGGTCCGGCTGAGGATCTGACCGGCCCCAGCCGAGGCGCCCTGCAGCAGCCGGCCCACGATCAGCAGCCAGAAGCTGCTCGACACCGCGCACAGCGCCGACGCCCCCGTGTACGCGAGCAGGCCGACCACCATCACCGGCTTGCGGCCGACCGCGTCCGAGATCGGGCCGTGGAACAGCGACATCACCGCAAACGACAGCATGTACGCGCTGGTCAGCTGCTGCATCAGCGCGGCCGAGGCGCCCACCTCACGGCCGATGGTGTCGAAGGCCGGGAAGACCGTGTCGATCGAGAACGGGCCCAGCATCGCCAGCATGGCGATGATCAGGGTGACCGAGCCGTTGCTGGCGCGGCCGGGCCGGGCTGCCTCGCGCACCTAGCGGTCACCCTCCGGGACCAGGCCTGACTGCACATACACCGTACGGAGCACGCCCAGGCTGACCAGGGCCGCGTCAGCGTCGATCCAGAACGGCTCCGGGTCACCCAGCCGGCGGTAGAAGTCGTCGACCAGCAGCTGGTGGCTCTTGCCCCAGTAGCTGCGGGCCCCGGTTGCCTGGACATCGGCGGCGAGCAGGGTCGCAGAGCCGTCCGGCGCGACCGCCCGCAGCTCACCGTCGGCGAAGCGGAGCACCCCCCGCTCACAGGTCAGCTCCAGCTCCACCGGGGCGTTGCCAATGTGGTTGTTGGTGGCGAAGAAGGTGCTGCGGACCCCGCCCGGGTGGTGCATCAGGACCGTCGCCGCGTCCTCCACCTCGACCGGGGGCTGCCGGTGCAGGCTGGCGGCGCTGCCGGCCACCCGCTCTGGGGCGCCGAGCAGCCAGCACAGCAGGTCGATGGTGTGGATGGTCTGGTTGATCAGCACCCCGCCGCCGCCCTGGTCCCAGCGGCCCCGCCACGGCGCCCGCTGGTAGTAGGCCTGGTCCCGGTCCCACCAGACCGCGGCCCGGGCCCCCAGCACCGCGCCGTACTCGCCGCCGGCCAGGGCCTGCTGCAGCGCCACCGAGGTCGGGTTGTACCGGTTCTGAAAGCAGACCCCGAGCTTGGGGGCGGCGCTGCGGGCCGCGTCGGCCAGGCGCTGCGCCGACTGGTAGGTGTGCCCCAGCGGCTTCTCGGTCAGCACATGGGCCCCGGCGGCCAGCACGTCAAGCGCGACCGGGACGTGCAGGTGGTGGGGGAGCGTGATGTGCACCACCTCGGGCCTGGCCTGCTCCAGCAGCTGCTGGTGGTCGGTGAAGGCCGGCACCCCCCACTGCTGGGCGGCCTGCTCGGCCCGCTCGGGCACGATGTCGCAGACCCCGACCAGCTCGACCTGGTCGTTCGCGGCGATCGCCTGCAGGTGGATGGTGGAGATGTCGCCGATGCCGACGACTGCAGCGGTAGTCACCGGGTCAGTCTCCCAGACCCAGCAGCCAGCGGACAGCGTTTGCCAAGTAGTGCCGCCGGGTCACCGAGGCGTACGAGCGCAGGTCGTGCCCCAGCCCGTCGACCAGCACCCGGTCCCCGACGCACCAGCCGTTGACGTGCCAGGCGCCGTCGCTCTCGTGCCGCATCAAGGGCGTCACCCGGTCGCTCAGCGACAGCCGCCAGTAGCGCTCGTCGTACGCGACCACGGCCGGCCCGGCGGCATCCTCGATCACTGGCAGCCCGGCGAAGACCGGGTGCCCGGCCGCGCCCTCGGCCGGCTGGAAGACCGCCAGGCTGTGCCGCGGGTGGCCCGACTCGCCCCGTACCCAGTGGCCGCCGATGATCTCGGCCCAGCCCGGCCACTCGGGGAAGGCGTTGGTGGCGGTGTGGACAGCGAGGACCCGGCCCCCGTCAGACACGTACGAGGCGACCGCCTGGTACACCGGCTGCCAGACCGAGTCCGCCTGCGGCGGCTGGTCCGGCATCCCGCCGCCGCTGTTCACCACCAGCAGGTCGACCCCCGACAGGTCAGCCCAGCCGGCCGGGTCGGCGTCGCTGCGGACCTCGACCTCCAGCCCCAGCTCCCGGCAGGCCCCAGCGAGGGCCTGGGAGGTCTCAGCGATCGGGTGCCAGGGGTCGACGTAGCGGGTCTGCCCAGAGAGTACGACGGTCTTCACGCCGAACACCGTAGTCCTGACGGCTGGCACCGGCAGCGCCCGGCTGCGCCGCGGCAGTGACCTCAGCGCTGCCGGCGGTGACGGGACTGGTGGTGCCCGGCGACCGCCGCCCGGGTCCCCGGAGCCGTCCAGGGCTGGGACCAGCAGGTGGGCGGTCATCACCATGTCGACCTTGGCGGCGATGGCGCGCCGGAACGGCGGCAGGTCGGTCTGCTCCCACTCCTGGCGGCTGTGGGTGATCACCGGGAGCCCGGTGTGCGAGTCGACCGTGGTGTCACCGTGGCCGGGGAAGTGCTTGGTCGAGCTCGCCACCCAGCCTCCGGCCTGGTACCCGGCGACCTGGGCCGCCGCCAGCTCGGCCACCAGGTCGGGCCGAGAGCTGAACGAGCGGACCCCGATCACCGGGTTGGCCGGGTTGACGTTGACGTCGGAGCAGGGGGCGAAGTTGACGTTGACCCCCATCGCGCGCAGCTCGCGCCCGGTGATCGTGGCGGCGCTCATCGCCAGCCCCGGCTCTCGGGCGGCACCCAGGGCCATCGAGCCGGGGAGCTGGGTGGCTGGGGGACCGATCCGGGTGACGATCCCCATCTCCTGGTCGGTGGCGATCTGCAGCGGCACCAGCCCGCCGGCCTGGGCCGCCTCCTGCAGGCCCGTGGAGAGGGCGTGGACCTGCTCCGGGCTGGCGACGTTGTCGCTCCAGCCGAAGTAGATCACCCCGCCCAGGTGGTACTTCGTGACCACCTCGGCCATCGTGGGCACCCCGTACCGGGCCTGGTTGCGCTCGTCTGGGGCGGTGGCGCTGGGCCCGTACCCGTACGTGATGAAGAGCTGGCCGACCTTCTGCTCCAGGCTCATCCGGGCCAGGGCCGAGCCGACCCAGTCCGAGGCCGGGGCGGCCGAGGCCAGGGTGGGCAGGGCGGTGACCCCGAGCGCGGCACCTGCGCCGATCACGGTCCGGCGGGAGAGATGGGGATGGGGTGTCATGGTGCTCCTCGTCGAGTCCAGGTGGTGAAAACCATTCACGCCACCCACGTACGAAGAGCAACTTAGTCACGACCTGGCTGGCTGCACAAGACCCCAGATCGGTAGTGGACACAGTGAAACCGCCCGGACAGCGGGCTGCCCGGGCGGTCTGGTCACTGGCAGGTCACAGGTCGTAGTACATCTCGAACTCGTGCGGGTGCGGCCGCAGCCGGATCGCGTCCAGGTCGGCCCGCTTCATGCTGACCCAGGTCTCGACCAGGTCCGGGGTGAACACGTCACCGGCCAGCAGGTACTCGTGGTCGGCCTCCAGGCAGTCCAGGACCGCGTCCAGGGTGCCCGGCACCTCCTTGACCTGGGCGTGCTCCTCCGGCGGCAGCTCGTACAGGTCCTTGTCGATCGGGGCCGGCGGCTCGATCTTGTTCTGGACCCCGTCCAGCCCGGCCAGCAGGCAGGCCGCGAAGGCCAGGTACGGGTTCGCGCTCGGGTCCGGGCAGCGGAACTCGAGCCGCTTCGCCTTCGGGTTCGACCCGGTGATCGGGATCCGGATGCAGGCCGAGCGGTTGCGCGACGAGTACACCAGCTTCACCGGCGCCTCAAACCCCGGCACCAGACGGTGGAACGAGTTCGTCGTCGGGTTGGTGAAGGCCAGCAGCGACGGGGCGTGGTGCAGCAGACCGCCGATGTAGTGGCGCGCCATCTCTGACAGCCCGGCATAGCCGGCCTCGTCAGCGAACAGCGGCACCCCGTTCTTCCACAGCGACTGGTGGACATGCATCCCGGAGCCGTTGTCGCCGAAGATCGGCTTCGGCATGAAGGTCGCCGTCTTGCCCGCCGCCCAGGCCGCGTTCTTGATGATGTACTTGAACTTCTGCACATCGTCGGCGGCCTTCAGCATCGTGTTGTACGTGTAGTTGATCTCGGCCTGGCCGGCAGTGCCCACCTCATGGTGGGCCCGCTCCACCTGCAGACCCACCTGGTGCAGGTAGCGGACCATGTCGTCACGCAGGTCGCTGAAGTGGTCCACCGGCGCCACCGGGAAGTAGCCCCCCTTGTACTTCACCTTGTAGCCCCGGTTCGCGCGACCGTCCGCCTCGCTCTCGGCGCCGGTGTTCCAGGCGCCCGCCTCGGAGTCGATGTGGTAGTAGCCGGTGTTCTCCCGGGTCTCGAAACGGACCGAGTCGAAGACGTAGAACTCTGCCTCCGAGGCGAAGCAGGCCGTGTCACCGATCCCGGTGCTGGCCAGGTAGGCCTCCGCCTTGCGAGCGATGTTGCGAGGATCGCGGCTGTACGCCTCCTTGGTGATCGGGTCGTGCACGAAGAAGCTCACCGCGAGGGTCTTGGAAGCCCGGAACGGGTCGACGAAGGCCGTGCTGGGGTCGGGCAGCAGCGCCATGTCGGACTCGTGGATCTTCTGGAAACCGGCGATCGAGGAGCCGTCGAAGGCCAGACCGTCCTCGAAGACCTCGGGACCGAAGGCCGCCGCCGGCACCGTGAAGTGCTGCATCATGCCCGGCAGGTCGCAGAACCTGACATCGATCGTCTCGATCTCGTGGTCTTTGACGTAGGCCAGCAGCTCATCAGCGCTGTGGAACATGGAACCTCCTGAGTCGCGGCGCCCGGTGCGCCGCTGGCAACCCTAGAAGGGGCCCGTTGCCGGGCGGTGTCGCACGTGTTTCGGGGATGTAACGCCGCCGCGGTCCCGGCAGCACGGCCCGGGGGCAGGGGCATGGCAGGATGACTGCGCGGGAAGGAGGGCAGCGTGGCTGGGCAGGTTCAGGTCTGGTCGCTCGGGCTGCCCGAGCACGGGTGGTCATTGCGGGCGGGCTGGGTGGTCGCCGGCAGGGGCGAGAGGCGTACGGAATGAGGCTGGCAGTGGTGGCCCGGGGGCTCCCGGAGCTGGCCGACCCGACCCTGGGCCGGTTCGAGGTTGACCAGGCGCTGGCCCTGGCCGGGGCCGGTCACCAGGTCGTCGTGGTGGCCCTAGACGTCCGCAGCGCCCGGCGTGGGCGCCGGCTGGGCCGCTACACCACCCAGGTCGAGGGGCTGCCGGCGGTGGTGGTCTCGCTGCCGGTGGGGGCGGTCGGGCCCCGCGGCACCGAGCTGGCCCTGCGGCTGGCCTGGCGGCTGGCCCGGCGCTCGCTGCGGGGGCTCCTGGGCGGCGACCCCGACCTGGTCCACGCGCACTTCTCCCGGTTCGGCTCGGCCGTCCGGCGGGGGCTTCGGGACCGGTACCGGCTGGTGGTGACCGAGCACAGCTCCCGCTTCGGGCAGGAGCTGTCACCGGGGGAGGACGCGGTCGCGCGGCGCGCGTACGCAGCGGCCGACGCGGTGGTCGCGGTCAGCCCGTGGCTGGCGCAGCGCCTGCAGCAGGACTACCAGGTCCCAGCCCGGGTGGTGGCCGACGTGGTCGACGTGGACGCCTTCCGCAGCGTCCGCCCGGAGCGTCCGCCCGGCAGCCCGGCCCGGCTGGTGAGCGCCGCCTTCTTCACCCCCCGCAAGCGGCTGCCGCTGCTGGGGCAGGGGTACGCGCTGGCGCGCCCCGAGCTGGACGCCACGCTGACCGTGATCGGGGAGGGGCCGGACCGGGCGGCGATCGAGGCGGTCGCGGTGCCCGGGGTGGAGCTGACCGGGGCCTTGCCCCGGAGCCGGGTCGCCGAGGAGCTGGCCCGCGCCGACGGCTTCGTGCTGCTCAGTGAGTTCGAGACCTTCGGGGTGGTGTACGCCGAGGCGATGGCTTCCGGGCTGCCGGTCCTGGCCAGCCGCTGCGGCGGGCCGGAGGGCTTCGTCAACGACGACGTCGGCGTGCTGACCGACGCCTCCACCCCCGAGCAGGTGGCCGAGGAGCTGCGCCGCTTCGTCGGCTCGCTGGGGGACTACGACCCGGAGATCATCCGGGCCTACGCCCGGACCCGGTTCGCCCCCGAGGTCGTCGCTCAGGAGCTGACGAAGATCTACCGCGAGCTGCTGGACGGGCCGCAGCGGGACTCCAGACGGTGACCGGCTAGAGCTGGTCGGCCAGGTCGAGCCAGCGGTCCTCCAGTTCGGCACTCGTGGCCTCCAGCCCGCTCAGCTGCTCCGACAGCCGCTGCAGACCCTCGTAGTCGCTGGGGTCGTGCTCGGCCATCTGCCGGTGCAGCCCGGCGATCTGCTCGCCGACCCGGGCCAGGCGCCGCTCCACGGCAGAGGTCTCACGCTGCAGCTCTCGCCGCTGGGCGCCGGTCAGCCCGGTCGGCTCCGCTGCGGGCTCCCGGCGGGCCGGGCTGGGCGGGGTCAGCGCCTCATGACGCAGCCGCAGGTACTCCTCGACCCCGCCCGGCAGGTGCCGCAGCCGGCCGTCGAGGATCGCGTACTGCTGGTCAGTCACCCGCTCCAGCAGGTACCGGTCGTGCGAGGCCACGATCAGCGTCCCCGGCCAGGAGTCCAGCAGGTCCTCCAGAGCCGTGAGCATGTCGGAGTCGACATCGTTGGTGGGCTCGTCGAGGACGATCAGGTTCGGCTCGCTGAGCAGCAGGAGCAGCAGCTGCAGCCGGCGCCTCTGCCCTCCCGAGAGGTCGTCGACCCGGGCCGACAGGTGCTCGCGGGCGAAGCCGAGCCGCTCCAGCAGCTGGGCCGGGGTCAGCTCCCGGCCGTCGACGACGACACTGGTCCGGGCCCGGGCCAGCACCTCCCGTACCCGGTCGCCCCCGATCTCGGCGAGCTGGGAGAAGTGCTGGTCAAGCACCCCGGGCCGCACCGTGGTGCCCCGCTTCACCCGGCCGGTGCTCGGCCGTACGGTGCCTGTGACCAGCCCCAGCAGGGTGGTCTTGCCGGAGCCGTTGACGCCGATGACCCCGGTCCGCTCACCAGGGGCGATCCGCCAGGTGACGTCGCGCAGCACCTCGTTGTCGCCGTACCGGACACCGGCGCCCTCCAGGTCGACCACGTCCTTGCCGAGCCGGGCCACCGCCAGCCGCTGCAGCACGATCGGGTTGCGTACCTCAGGCACGCCAGCGATCAGCCGGTTGGCGGCGTCGACCCGGAACTTCGGCTTCGACGTCCGCGCCGGCGGGCCACGCCGCAGCCAGGCCAGCTCCTTGCGCATCAGGTTCTGCCGCTTGGCCTCGGCCGCGCTGGCGGCCCGGTCACGCTCCACCCGCTGCAGCACGTACGCGGCGTAGCCGCCCTCGAACGGCTCGACGACCTGGTCGTGCACCTCCCAGGTCCGGGTGCAGACCTCGTCGAGGAACCAGCGGTCGTGAGTGATCAGCAGCAGGCCGCCGCTGCTCCTCGACCAGCGGGTCTTGAGGTGCTCGGCCAGCCAGGCGATGCCCTCGATGTCGAGGTGGTTCGTCGGCTCGTCGAGGGCGATCACGTCCCAGTCGCCGACCAGCAGCGCCGCCAGCGCGACCCGGCGCCGCTGGCCCCCGCTGAGCGAGCCGACCCTCGCCTCCCACTCGGCGCCGGCCACCAGGCCGGAGATCACGTCCCGGATCCGTGGACTGGTGGCCCACTCGTGGTCGGCCCGGTCGCCGACGATGGTGCGGGCGACGGTGGCGTCAGGGTCCAGGCTGTCGTCCTGACCCAGGACCCCGAACCGGAGCCCACCGCGCCGGGTGACTCGACCCTCCTGCGGCTCGACCAGGCCGGCCAGCACCTTGACCAGGCTGGACTTGCCGTCGCCGTTGCGCCCGACGATCCCGATCCGGTCGCCCTCCACCACCCCGACGGTCACCGCGTCCAGGACCACCCGGGTCGGGTACTCCAGGTGCAGCCCCTCACCGACCAGCAGCGGCGACGCCATCAGCGGGCACCCTCGACAGCAGGGCAGGGGAGCGGGACGAGCACCGGCTGGCCAGGCGGGGCGGTGGCGTGGCTCACCGGCCGCGCATCGCCTGCCGGGCGCCCCGGGTCGAGGTCGGGACCGGGCCCTTCGGCAGCGGCACCTTGGGACGCATCGCGTCCAGGGCCCGCAGCCGGTTCTGCAGCTCGGTCACCTCGGCGCCCCGGATCACCTTGGGCAGCTTCTTGAGGTGCTCAGCCAGCTTCGGGAGCGGGACCTGGTTGCCCTGGTCGCCCATCACCACCTGGGTCACCTTGACCCCGTACCGGACCGACTCGTGCTTCTTCGCCTCGGCGGCCAGCAGCTGGCGGACCCGGTGCGGGTCGCCCTCGCCGATCAGGACGATCCCGGGTGGCCCGACCACCCGGTGCACCACGTCCAGCTGCCGGGTGGCGGTGATCACGGGCGACTTCACCCAGGTCTTGTCATTGAGCATCTGGATCGCGACCTCGGCCGAGCCGGCCTGGCCCGCGTACCGCTTGTAGGTAGCGCCCTTGGCCCGCCAGGTGAGGATCAGCATCGCCGCCAGGACTCCGACCATGACGCCGGTCACCAGGTACAGCCACCACGGCTGCAGCCAGATCCCCAGCCCGAGCAGCACCAGCACGCTGAGCGCGAAGGCCCCACCCATCAGCAGCGGGGCCGCCTTGTCGTACTCGGCGGTGATCTTGTAGACCTCGCGGATCTGGCGCCAGCGGCTCCAGTCGGCCGGGTTGGTGGAGCTCTTGCGCCGCTCCTTCTCGGCCCGCTTCTCGGCCTTCTGCTTCTCGGCCAGGGCCTTGGCGCGCTCGCTCGCCATCTGATCAGCTCTCCTTGGTGTCGATCGCGGCCCGGGCCTGCCGGTAGAGCCGACCGGCGCGGTACGAGGACCGCACCAGCGGCCCGGACATGACGCCCTCGTAGCCCAGCTCGGTGGCCTCGGCAGCGAGCTCATCGAACTCCTCCGGAGTGACCCAGCGCTCCACCGGGTGCAGCCGGGCGCTGGGCCGCAGGTACTGGGTGATGGTGATCAGGTGGGCGCCGGCCTCACGCACGTCCCGCAGCGCCTGCGAGATCTCCTCCCGGGTCTCACCCAGGCCCAGGATCAGGTTTGACTTGGTGACCAGGCCGGCGTCACGGGAGCGGGTCAGCACCCCCAGCGAGCGCTCGTACGAGAAGCCCGGGCGGATCCGCTTGAAGACCCGCGGCACCGTCTCGACGTTGTGGGCGAACACCTCTGGGCGGGTCTGCAGGACCTGGTCCACCAGCTCTGGCCGGCCGGAGAAGTCCGGCGCCAGCATCTCCACCCCGACACCGGGGTTCTCGCGGTGGATGGCCCGGATCGTCTCCGCGTACAGCCAGGCGCCCTCATCGGGCAGGTCGTCGCGGCAGACCCCGGTCACGGTCGCGTAGCGCAGGCCCATCGCCTTCACGGACTCGGCTACCCGCTGCGGCTCGGCGGTGTCGTACTCGGTGGGCCTGGCGGACTCGATCTGGCAGAAGTCGCAGCGCCGGGTGCAGGCGTCGCCCCCGATCAGGAAGGTCGCCTCCCGGTCTTCCCAGCACTCGAAGATGTTCGGGCAGCCAGCCTCCTGGCAGACCGTGTGCAGCCCGTCGCGCCGCATGATCCGCTGCATGTCGGCGTAGTTCGGGCCCATCGTGGCGCGGGTCCGGATCCACTCGGGCTTGCGCTCGATCGGCGTCTGGGAGTTGCGCACCTCAAGGCGCAGCAGGCGTCGGGGCCGCCGGGGCTTGCCGACTTCGCCTGAGGCGTGGTCTGAAGGCTGGGCAGTCACTCTGGCAGCCTACCGGCTCACCCAGGCAGGACAGCGCCCAGCAGGGCCGGGCCAGCGAAGGCAGCAACCCAGGCGGCCACGATCATGCAGGGGCCGAAGGCAAACTCGGTAGCCCGCCCGGCCCGGCGCAGGGCCAGCATCGTCAGCGCCACCGGCACGTACACCAGGAAGGCACCGACCGCCCCGACCAGGGCCTGGGCCAGCCCGAGCCAGCCGAGGAAGGTGCCCATGAACAGCGACAGGGAGACATCACCCAGGCCGAACTGGCCCCGCCCGAACCAGCCGATGACGAAGTAGCAGACCATGGTCACCACTCCGATCAGCAGGGCCCCGCCCAGCCGGCGCCAGCTGCCCTCCCAGGCCGCGGCCAGCGTCAGCCCGGCCAGCAGTGCCAGCATCCCGGGCCACATGACCCGGTGCGGGATCAGCTGGGCCGCCAGGTCAGTGGCGAAGAGCAGCGCGAAGACCAGTCCCACGACCAGGAACGCCAGGGCCTCGGCCCACGACTCCATCCGCAGGCCGGCCAGCAGCCCAGAGCCGACGCCCAGCGCGGCCACCACCGGGGTCCGCAGCCAGGCCGAGTCGGGGCGGTCGGTGCCACCCCGGGCCCAGCCCGCCAGTCCAGCCGCCGCGGCACCGGTGGCGGCGGCGAGCAGCAGTGCGCTCAGCATGGCGTCCTCACTTGCCGAAGGAGGCCATGATGTTGATCACGCCGGGCCCCATGACCACCATGAACAGCACCGGCAGGATGCACAGCATCAGCGGGAAGATCACCTTGACCGGGATCTGCATGGCCTTGGCCTCGGCCCGCTGGCGGCGCTTCATCCGCATCTCGGCGGCCTGGGTGTTGAGCACCGTCGACAGCGCCAGACCGTACGCCTCGGCCTGGATGATGGAGCGCACGAACTGCTTCAGGTCCGGAACCTGGGTCCGCTCGACCAGGTCCTCGTACGCAGCCCGCCGGGTCTGGCCGACCTGAATGTCCTGCAGGGTGCGGACCAGCTCCTGGGCCAGGAAGCCGGTGCCGTTCTTGGCGACCCGGATCATGGCAGCGTCGAAGCCCAGACCGGCCTCGACCGCGATGCTCATCTGGTCCAGGGTGTCAGCCAGCTCCAGGGTGATCTTCTCGCGCCGCTCGATGCCGAGGCTGTAGAGACGCAGCTCGGGCAGAAAGTGCATGATCACAGCGGCTGCGACCCCGACCAGGCGCATGGTGCTGCTCGGTGCGGCGAGCAGCGCGTACGCCCCGACGACCACCCCGGCCAGGGTGAGGAGCACCTTGGCCTGGACCACCCGCTCCAGCGGCCAGGCCTGAGGCCGACCGGCCTGGGCCAGCATCCGCTCCAGGCGGCTGCGGGTGCCCTTGGTGATGATCACCTGGGTGGCGCTGCTGAGGTACTGGTTGGAGATGAGACCGGCCGGAGCACCGGCCTTGGGGGCGGACGCGGCCCGGGCGGCGGGCATTCCGCGGCGCAGGTTGGCGCTGGCGCGGACCCGGGCGGCGTCGGGGCCGGCCGCCAACTGCCAGACGAGAAAGCCCAGTGAGGCGGCCGTGACGAAGACGGCGATCCAGATCATGGTGGGGGACCTTTCAGAACTTGATCTTGACGGTGGCGCGCAGCCAGATCCCGCCGATGATGAGCATCACGACCGCAGCCCCGGTGATCCCCCAGCCGATGGGCGTGGTGAACAGCTGGTTCAGGTAGCCGGGGTTCGCGAAGCTCAGGAAGATGGTGATGCCGAAGGGGAGGGCCATCAGAATGATGGCCGACAGCTTGCCCTCGGACGCCAGGGCGGCCACCTGCCGCTGCAGCTGGCTCCGGTCGCGGATGGTCTTGGCGACGCCGTCCAGCACGTCGGCCAGGTTGCCGCCGACCTCCCGGTTGATCGCGATCGCCTGAGCCACCCAGGTGAAGTCCTCGGAGTCCATCCGGGTAGCGACCTCGGTCAGCGAGTCGTTCAGCGGGCGCCCGATGCGGGTCTCGTTGATCACCCGGGCGAACTCCTCCTTGGTGGGGCTGTCGGCCTCGTTCCCCATGGCCTGGACGGCCTGCAGCAGCGAGTAGCCGGCCCGCAGGCTGGAGGCCATCATCTGCAAGGTCGAGTCGAGCTGGCCGGCGAAGGCCTTCTTCTGGCGGGAGATCATGATGCTCAGCGCGACCCGGAAGCCGACCACCACCAGCGCCGCAGCCACGAGGCCGACCGCCGGGTTCGCCAGCACCACACCCAGCGCCCCGGCAGCCAGCGCCGCCGCAGCGACGACCACCACCAGGTCGGTGACACTGGTCTTGATCCCGGCCATGTCGACCAGCACTGCCAGGCCGGAGCCTCGCTTCTCCAGGACCTTGTTGACCGCGTCGGTGGTGTAGTCGGCGGCCGTGGTCAGGGTGGTGCGCTGGCCGCTCCTGCCTCCGGCCATCATCCGGCGCCGGGAGCGCGACAGCCGGTGGCCCGGCTTCAGGATCAGCCCCAGGGCGATCCCCAGTGAGGTCAGGATCAGCAGCCAGGCCACGGTCAGCATGATGGTGCCCATCAGCGCCTCCAGTCCTGCTGGCCGCCGAAGATCCGCGGAGAGAGCACAATGCCCAGCTCCTCGAAGCGCTCGGCGAACTTCGGGCGGACGCCGGTGGCGACCGGTCGGCCCAGGAACTTGCCGTTGGCGTCCAGGCCAGCCGAGTAGTCGAACAGGAAAATGTCCTGCAAGGTGACGGTCTGGCCCTCCATGCCGTGGATCTCGGTCACCGCGACCACCCGGCGGGTGCCGTCACGCAGACGCGAGATCTGCACGATCAGGTCGACCGCAGAGCTGACCTGCTCCCGGATCGCGCGCAGTGGCAGGTCCATGCCCGCCATCAGGACCAGGGTCTCCAGACGCGAGATCGCGTCGCGCGGAGAGTTGGCGTGGACGGTGGACAGCGAGCCGTCGTGGCCGGTGTTCATCGCCTGCAGCATGTCGAGGGCCTCGGCGCCACGGCACTCACCGATCACGATCCGGTCGGGACGCATACGCAGCGAGTTCTTCACCAGGTCACGGATCGTCACCTCGCCGCGGCCCTCGACGTTCGGGGGCCGGGACTCCAGCCGAACCAGGTGCTCCTGCTGGAGCTGCAGCTCGACCGCGTCCTCGATGGTGATGATCCGCTCGTTGGCCGGGATGAAGCTGGACAGCACGTTCAGCAAGGTGGTCTTACCGGTACCGGTACCGCCAGAGACCAGGATGTTGAGCCGGGCCTGGACGCAGGCGCGCAGCAGGTCAGCCATGTCCGGAGTCATCGTGCCGAAGCTGATCAGGTCGTTCACCCCGAGCGCGTCGCGGGAGAACTTACGGATCGTCAGGGTGGACCCGTTGACCGCCAGCGGCGGGATGATCGCGTTGACTCGGGAGCCGTCCAGCAGCCGGGCGTCGACCAGGGGAGAGGACTCGTCGATACGCCGGCCTACCTTGCTCACGATCCGGTCGATGATCTGGCGCAGGTGCGCCTCGTCGTCGAACTTGACCGGGCTCAGGGTGAGCTTGCCCTTCTGCTCCACGTACACGGTGTCGGGACCGTTGACCATGATCTCGGAGATGCTGGCATCGGCCAGCAGGGCCTCCAGCGGTCCCAGACCGAGGACGTTGTCCTCGACCTCCCGGATCAGCCGGCGTCGCTCCTCGGAGGTGAGCGGGGTCGCCGACTCCTCAATGATCGTGTTCAGCTCCTGGCGCACCAGGCCGCGCAGCACGTCCTCGTCCAGGGCGCCGTCGTTGAGCCGGGCCCCGATCCGCTCGAAGAGCTGGGCCGCAGCCTGCTCCTTGAGCTTGCCGACGGGGTCCAGGGCGGCCACCGGGGGCGGAGGAGCCGGCCGGCCCCGCTGGGCCAGGCTGGCGCCCACCCCAGGCTGGCCTGGGGAAGGCAGCGGGGGGTACGCCTCGGCCGCCCGGGCCGCCAGCGACGAGACCTGGGTCTCGGCGGCGGCTCCGGGGTATCTCAGCGGCGTCATGGTCTCGCCCGGCAGGCCAGGCAGGTCGGTGCCCTCGGCGCGCCGGGCGCCGAGCCGTTCTGACAGCTTCATCTCACTTCTCCACTCGTACGCCGCGCCGCCCGGTGAAGCCCGACAGGGCCTCCGAGGTCCGGCCGGTGATCCGGTCCACCAGCAGGTTCAGCTGCTTGGTGATCGGGTCGCGGCCGTTGGCCTGCAGCAGCGGGATGCCCTGGTTGGTGGACTGGGGCAGCAGGTTGGACTGGTTGAGGACGATGTCCACCTCTTCGCCGATCGTGGCCTGGACATCCTTCACGGTCAGTCCGCGACTGTGGTCGAAGAAGTTCAGGACCACGTGGCGGGACTCCACCAGCATGTCCAGGTCGTCGAGGGTCTCGATCTCCTTGCGCAGGCCGCGCACCCCGGGCACGTCGAGCGTGGTCACCAGGATGATCTCGCTGGCCTTGTCGAGCACCGCCAGGGTGTGCTCCGACAGCCCCGGCGCGGTGTCGACCACCACGTACTGGAACTCGGTGGCCAGCAGCGAGAGCAGGCTGTTGATGTCCTTCGGGGTGACCGAGTCCGCCGCCACCGGCGAGTCCGAGCCGGGCACCACGTACAGGCCGGTCTCGTGCCGGGTGAGCAGGGACTTGAGGGTCAGCATGTCCTGGGAGTGGGCTCCCTGGATGGTGTCGGGCAGCGAGAACTCGGGCTCCAGGTTGAGCGCGCTGCCGCAGTCGCCGAAGTGGATGTCGAGGTCGACCAGGACGATCTGCTGCGGGTAGCGCTTGGCCAGGCCGACCGCGAGGTTGGTCGCGACCGTGGTCTTGCCGACCCCGCCCTTGGGCGAGGCGACCGCGATGATCCGGCCGTCCGGCTTCACCACGGCTGGGGCGGCCACCGGGGCGGCGGCAGCGGCCTGCTGCATGAAGACGAACTGGGTGGCCCGCTCCAGGCTGCGGCGCAGCTCGGCGACGTCGGCCTCGGGGTGGAGCAGGTCCTTGACCCCGGCCCGCATCGCGGGCAGGGCCAGCTGGTCGACGCTGCTGGAGACCATGATCACCACGACCGGGTAGAGCTGGTCGATGCTGCGGGCCAGCTCCAGGGTGGCACTCGGGTCAAGGTCGGCGTCGAGCACCACGATGTCGGGCGTCGGGGCGCCGCGCAGGCCGGCGAACAGGTCACTGGCGCTGGTGGGCACGGGGTTCGGGGACAGGAGCAGGAAGGAGCCGCCGGTGGCGTACCCCATCCGCTCGGTCAGGCCCGCGGACTGGGAGACGAGGACGATCTTGCTCACTTGAAGGCCGTCTTTCCGACCGTCATCTGCGAGGACGAGTTGTCCGCGGTCTCGTCCTGCAGGGTGACCAGGAACTGGGTGCCCGAGGCGATGCCCCAGGCGATGGTCTCGGCCTGGGCGGCGGTCACGGCCACCGTCACCAGGACCCCGTCTGACGGCGCCGCGTTGGCCTTCTTGTCCGTGGTGTCGCTGGTCGAGCTGGCCGGCACCACCGCGCCCTGGACCCGGGTCACGAGCACCTGCTGCAGCACCATCTTCGACATCACGTCGCTCTCGATGCCCACGCTCTGGCCCTCGACCTGAATGGTCGAGCCCGCAGGCAGGGCACCGTTCTGCTGCTGCGAGGTGGTGATCTTGCTGGAGAAGATCACGCCGATGTGGTTGCCGGGCTGCAGGATGCCGCCAACAACCTGCTCGGGCCGGAGCAGGAAGGAGACGGTCTGGTAGCCGTCGGGGATCTTGACGGTCTGCTGGCTGAGGACCTCACGGTCGACGAAGCGGCTCCCCAGCAGGATCTCGCCCTTGACCAGGTCGGCGTTGAGGACGCGCCCGGAGATGGTGTCGAGGCTCTTGACGGCGTCGGCTGGTACGGCGGCGGCCGGAAGCGACCGCTTCGCCACAGAGGCGCCCAGGTCAGCGGCAGCGACGCCCTTGGCGATGGGAACCTCGACCACGTACACGGACACAGCCTCGACGCCAGCCAGGGCGCGCTCGTCGGCGCTTCGTACGTAGCTGGCGATCAGTCCTAGCCCTCCCAGGGCCAGAACAGCCGCGATGATGGCGGCGATGACTCGACGGTTCATCAGTCGGTTCCTTCTGCTTGGGGAGATGTCACTGGGACGGTTCACAGGGATTGGGCCCAGTGAGCCACCAGCACTATCCCGTCGCGCGAAATGACCGGCAACGTAGGTGAGAGCCCTGTCATCCGTCACGGTCCGGAACCGGTGTCACAACGGGTGGTGCGCGTTGTGGGGAAACGAGCCGAGAATCTCCCCGAGCTTCGTGCAGATAGCTGCGCCCAGCTCGAAGAGTGAGAGGTCTCTCACCTGGGGGCGGGCTTTGTCAGCGCCGCGGCGGGCCCGTGAGAGGCAGGTGGGCCAGCAGGTGGGCGGTGACGTCGGTCGCCACCTGGGGCAGGGTCGGGGGGTCGTCCAGCTCGCGGGCCAGGGTCGTGACCTGGGCATCGCTGATCCCGCAGGGGATGATCTGGTCGAAAGCCGCCAGGTCGCAGCAGACATTGAGGGAGAACCCGTGCAGGGTGGTGTGGCGGCTGACCCGGATCCCGATCTGAACCAGCTTGCGCTCCGGGCGGTGAGCGCTCGCCGGCAGCCAGACCCCGGACCGTCCGGGGACCCGGACCGGGTCCAGTCCGTAGCCGCGGATGGTCTGGATCAGGGCCTCCTCCAGACGGCGGACGTAGTCGACCACGTAGATCCCCTGGGGCAGCGGCAGGATCGGGTAGCCGACCAGCTGTCCCGGCCCGTGCCAGGTGATCTTGCCGCCCCGGTCGACGTCGACCACCGGGGTGCCGTCGGCGGGGCGCTCCTCAGGCAGGGTCCGGCGGCCGGCCGTGTAGACGCTGGCGTGCTCTAGCAGCAGCACCGTCGGGGGACGGACCCCGTCGGCCACCTCGGCGTGGATCCGGCGCTGCTCCTGCCAGGCCCAGTGGTAGTCGATCAGCCGCGGCGGCTGCTCGTCGAGGCCCAGTCGAACCATCTCCAGAGACGTCACCGCAGCAGGGTAAGGGATCAGGCGCCGCAGAGGTACGTGTTGCAGCCTCACGTCTGCGGCCAGTGCGACCACGCTGGTCTTCCTGACCCGGCACGCACGACCGGCGCCGGGCCGTGGCCCGACGCCGGGTCGTCAGCGGGTGAGGCTAGAGCCCCGCGCCGAAGTCCCCGCCCTCCAGGCGCCTCTTGACCGCGCTCAGGAAGCGGGCCGCGTCGGCGCCGTCCACCAGGCGGTGGTCGTAGCTCAGCGACAGGTACATCATGTCGCGGACCGCGATGATCTCACCCAGGTCGGCGTCGTTCAGCACGACCGGCCGCTTCACCAGAGCACCAGTGCCGAGAATGGCGACCTGAGGCTGGTTGATGATCGGAGTGTCGAACAGGGTGCCGGCGGAGCCGTAGTTGGTGATCGTGAAGGTCCCTCCGGTCAGCTCGTCGGGGGTGACCTTGCTGGCCCGGGTCCGAGCCGCCAGGTCGCTGATCTTCTTGGCGAGCCCGCTGACGCTGAGGCTTCCGGCGTCGCGGATCACGGGCACCAGCAGACCCTTGTCGGTGTCCACCGCGATCCCGACGTGCTCGCCGTCAGGGTAGGTGATGGTTCCGGCACTGGTGTCGATGGTGGCGTTCAGCTTCGGGAACTCGGCCAGCGCCTCGATCGCTGCCTTGGTGATGAACGGCAGGTACGACAGGGAGACACCCTCGCGGGCCTTGAAGGAGTCCTTGACCTTGGCCCGCAGCCTGGAGACCGCGGTCAGGTCGACCTCCACGGTCGCGGTGAGCTGGGCCGAGACCTGCAGCGACTCGACCATCCGGCGGGCGATGATGGCCCGCAGCCGGGACACCTTCTCCGTGGTGCCGCGGACCTGCGACGCCGCCGGAGCGGACGCCGGGCTGGGCGCGGGCGCCGGGCTGGGGGCCGCCGGCGCAGCCGGCGTGCTGGCGGCCTGAGCAGCGTCGAGGACGTCCTGCTTGCGGATCCGGCCGCCAACTCCGGTGCCGGTGACCGAGGCCAGGTCCACCCCGTGCTGGGCGGCCAGCTTGCGGACCAGGGGAGTCACGTAGCCGTCAGCGTCCCCCGTACGGCGCGGAGCAGCCGAAGCGGCGGGCGCGGCAGGCGCTGGGGCCGGTGCGGGTGCCGCGGCCGGTGCTGGGGCAGGAGCCGGTGCGGGTGCGGGGGCAGGAGCCGGTGCGGGTGCGGGCGCCGGGGCAGGTGCAGCGGGCGCCGGCGCGGGAGCAGCGTCGGCGGCACCGATCACCGCCAGAACCGCGCCGACCGGAGCCGTGTCATCCTCACTGACCCGGATCTCGAGAAGAGTGCCGCCGACCGGGGACGGGATCTCGGTGTCGACCTTGTCGGTCGAGACCTCAAGCAGCGGCTCATCGACCTCGACGGCCTCCCCGACCTGCTTCAGCCACCGCGAGATAGTGCCCTCGGTGACGCTCTCCCCGAGAGCGGGCAGGGTCACCTCGGTGCCGGAGGCGGGTCCGGTCGCAGCCGCGGGCGCCGGCGGCGCAACCGGCTGAGACGGCGCGGGCGCGGGCGCGGGAGCAGGAGCGGCTGCTGGCGGCTCAGGGGCGGGCGGGGCTGCCGGGACTGGGGCCGCGTCTGCCGCACCGATCACGGCAAGAACAGCACCCACCGCAGCGGTCTCGTCCTCCCGGACCCGGATCTCCAGGACGGTGCCGGAGACCGGAGACGGGATCTCGGTGTCGACCTTGTCGGTCGAGATCTCAACCAGCGGCTCGTCAACCTCCACCGTGTCGCCGACCTGCTTCAGCCAGCGGGAGACTGTGCCCTCAGCTACGGACTCACCCAGGGCAGGCAGCGTGACGTCGGTCGACATTGAAGCTCCTTAGGACGTGACCAGCGCAATCGTGGCCAGCCTAGTGCACGCCTCGCCTCTCGTGGGGGGCCGTTGGCCCGCAGACTCCTTCCGAGCAAGTCTTTCGGGCCGCCGGTCCGTCGCCCCCGGCGGCAGCAGCGCAGGCCAGGGGCAGGTTCAGCCTCCCTGCAGCTGTGAGATTCCCACTACCGCGACTCGAGAGCGCCACGAGGTCCGGGCATGGCGCCGACTCTCGTACGAGGCTCTCGCGGGCCGCTCAGGCGGGGTCCGCCAGCGCGGCCGCGGCCCGCATGGCTGCCACCAGCGAGGCGGCCAGTCCAGCGCCGGGGCCGGGGTCCCGGTCTCCCCAGGGGAGCGCGCTGGCAGCGCCAACCGCGAACAGGCCCGGGACCGGCTCGCCGTCACCGGACAGGACCCGTGCGGCAGCGTCGGTGAGCAGCCCCCCGCGGGTCGAGATCTCGGCCGGGTAGACACGGACCGCGTAGTAGGGCGGCAGGTCCAGCACCCCCAGAGCCCGGTTGGGGCGGTGGAAGACCAGCCCGTGGGCCTTGTCCCGGGCCGAGGCTCCCCGGCGGAAGTCGTCGTCGCGACCCTTGCGGGCGAAGGCGTTGAACCTCGCCACGGTCCCGACCAGCCCGGCCTTGTCGACGCCCAGCATCTCCGCCAGAGCGGTCAGGTGCTCGGCCTTGGCGATCTCCTGGTCGCGGACGGCGTTGCTCGTCACCAGGCGAGGCGGCCAGGGCCCGAGCGGGAACCGGGAGCGGTGACGAGCGTCGACCACCAGGAAGGCGGGGGCCGCCGAGACCCGGCGGGAGCGGTCCAGCATCACCCGGCCCAGCTCCACCGACCCCGAGCTCTCGTTGCAGAAACGGGTCCCGGCCGCATCGACGAGGAGCGCCCCCGGCAGCCCACGCGCCAGGTCGACCGAGTGGAACGTCTGGTCGACGAGCCTCAGCGACGGCTGCCACTCGGCGCCGCCGAAACCAGACTGGGCGGCGCCCAGGCTGCGCCCAAGCCGCAGCGCGGTCCCGTCCGCCCCTGGGCAGGCCAGGCTCCAGGCCTCGTCCGCGGCCGGGCCGAGATGCTCCCGGCGGGCCGCCAGGTCGTGCGAGAAGCCACCGACAGACAGGACCACACCGCGCTCGGCGACCAGGGTGACCAGGTCACCGTCACGGCGGACCACCGCTGCTGCGGGGTGCCCGGGGTCGACAGTCTCCAGCGGGCACCCCCGCCAGACCTCGACCCCAGCCTCCAGCACTGCCGCTACGAGGCCCACCAGCAGCGCCGAGCCGCCGACCGCCGGCTCTCGGCCGACCAGGCGCGACAGCACGGCCCGGCCGCCGAAGGCGTGCACCGCTGCCACCACCCCGCGGGGGCTGCGGCTGGCCTGGACCATCCGACGACGCTGGGTGAAGGTGGCGCTGCTCGGCCGGAGCCGGACCTGCGCCGCCTGCCGGCCGAGCCGTCGGGTCGTGGTCGCGACCGGCTCGAAGACCCGGCCGGAGCGACGGCCACCGGTCTCCTCCGGGTACCCGTCGGGCTCGCCGGGCACGAGCGCCAGCGGAGCCTTCAGATCCGCCAGCTCCTGGTAGAGGTCGGCTGCACTCTCGACGAAGGCCTCGCGGCGCGGGTCACCCGGCCCGTACAGGGCGTCCAGGTAGGAGCGGGCCGCCTGGCCCGGGCCACGCTCTCCGACCGGGACCCGCGGCAGCCAGAGCAGCCCGTCCCCGGCGGCGCCCGAGCCGCCGAGCACCTCGTCGGACTCGACCAGCACCACCCGCAGCCCTCGACGGGCAGCGCTGGCCGCCGCCATCAGCCCGGCTGGGCCAGCACCCACGACCACGACATCGGTGGTGACCGACCGGGCCGGCATCTTAGCCCTGCAGCGACTGGGCGAGGGCGACCAGGGTCCGCACCGCGACCCCCGTGCCACCGGCCGGCACGTAGTCGTAGGCCTCGGCCTCGTTGAAGGCCGGGCCGGCGATGTCGAGGTGGGCCCAGGCGATGTCGTCGGCCACGAACTCCCGCAGGAACGCCGCCGCCGACAGCGCGCCGCCCCAGCGCTTGCCGGCGGAGCGCAGGTCGGCCACCTTCGACTTCAGGACGTCACTCGCCTCGTCCGTGATCGGCAGCTGCCAGAACGCCTCCCCGGCCGCCTCAGCGGCATCCAGCACCAGGTCCGCGGTCTGGTCGTCGGTGGCCATCAGCCCGGCAGTCCGCTCACCCAGCGCCACCACGCAGGCTCCGGTCAGGGTGGCGACGTCCAGCACCAGGTCCGGCTGGTCCTCGCTGGCCCGGGCCAGGGCATCTGCCATCACCAGGCGGCCCTCGGCGTCGGAGTTGTAGTTCTCCACGGTCGTGCCGCCGTACATGGTCAGCACGTCCGACGGGCGGTACGCGGTCCCCGACGGCATGTTCTCGGCCAGCGCCGCGTACGCGGTCACCTTGACCTTGAGGCCGAGCTGGGCGATCACCGAGACCGCAGCGATCACAGCCGCCGCCCCGGACATGTCGCTCTTCATGGTGAGCATCGAGTCGCTCGGCTTCAGGTTGATGCCACCGGTGTCGAAGGTGATGCCCTTGCCGACCAGGGCCAGGTGGGTCCGCGCGCTGCGCGGCGCGTACGAGAGCCGAACCAGCCGGGGCGGCCGGGCCGACCCGCCACCGACGGCCAGGATCCCGCCGAATCCCTCCTTGGTCAGCGCCTTCTCGTCCAGCACGGTGACCGCCAGCTTGGCCTGCCGGCCCAGCTTCTCGGCCTCGGCAGCGAAGGTCTGCGGGTCAAGCAGGTTGGCCGGGGTGTTGACCCAGTCCCGGGCCTGGTTCACGCCGGCGCTGATCGCGACCGCGGCGGTCACCGCATCCTTGGCGTCGGAGCGCGACAGCACCGTCAGGGCGTCCAGCAGCCGCTTCGGCTCGCTGCCCACCTTGGTGAAGCGGTACCCGCCCAGCAGCGCCCCCTCGACCGCACCCTTGATCACCTCGGGCTCGGCCAGGTCCAGGCTGACCGCCACGTGCAGCGGCCGCTCGGGCTCCAGGCCGGCCAGGGCCCGGACCCCGTTGCCCACCGCCCGGCGGACCTGCTCCGGGGTGACGTCAACGTCGCCCAGGCCTACGACGACCAGCCGGGGACCGGCCGTGGGCAGCAGGGTGACGTTGCCGACCGTCGACTTCGCACCCAGGTCGAGAGCCACCGGCAGCGGGGAGCCGAACTGCTTGCCGAAGGCCTTGCCGACTTCCTCGGGCACATCCACCAGAGCGGGGGTGCCTGAGACCTCCGTGAGACCGACGATGACGGCATCGACGTCGCGGGGGAGCTTCTTGGCGAGGGAGACGGAGACCACGGCTGCACCTTTCGCTAGGCGTGCGGATGGGGAGATGCCCCCAGGCCGGGAGCCTAGCGTCTTCGACGCGGTAGGCTCACGGTCGACCCAGTTCTCAGGAGGATCGCCATGGACGTACCTGCAGGTCTGCGCTCCCCGCTCCACGAGCGCCACGTCGCCGCGGGGTCCAAGTTCGCCGAGTTTGGAGGCTGGGCGATGCCGGTGGAGTACTCCGGCGTGGTGGCCGAGCACACCGCGGTGCGGGAGCGGGTCGGGCTCTTCGACGTCAGCCACCTCGGCAAGGCGCTGGTGGCTGGTCCCGGCGCTCTCGACTACCTCAACACCCGGCTCACCAACGACTTGCGCAAGGTCGGACCCGGCCAGGCCCAGTACACGCTGCTGTGCGACGCCAGCGGTGGCACGGTCGACGACATGATCGCGTACGTGCGCAGCGAGGACGAGGTCTTCCTGATCCCGAACGCGGCCAACACCACCGAGGTCGTCCGCCGGCTGACCGACGGGGTCCCCGAAGGGGTCACCATCACCAACCAGCACCACGACTACGCAGTGCTGGCGGTCCAGGGCACCTACTCCGACGAGGTCCTGACCGCGATCGGGCTGCCGGCCGGCCACGACTACATGCGCTTCGAGGCCGCCAGCCTGGACGGGGTCGACCTGACCGTCTGCCGCACCGGCTACACCGGCGAGCGGGGCTACGAGCTGGTCTGCCCGGCCGCGGCGGCGCCGGCGCTGTGGGACGCGGTCCTGGCGGCGGGGGAGCAGTACCAGATCCTGCCCTGCGGCCTGGGTGCCCGCGACACCCTGCGCACCGAGATGGGCTACCCGCTGCACGGCAACGACCTCGGCCCCGAGATCTCCCCGGTTGCCGCCGGCGCGACCTGGGCAGTCGGCTGGAAGAAGCCGGGCTTCGACGGCGCCGAGGCGCTGCGGGCCGAGCGGAAGAACCGCACCAGGGTCCTGCGCGGGATCAAGGCGCTGGGCCGGGGCATCCCGCGCCACGAGATGGTCGTCGTCGACGCCGACGGTACGGCGATCGGGCAGGTCACCTCGGGCACGTTCTCGCCGAGCCTCAAGCTGGGCATCGGGCTGGCCCTGCTGCCGCCCGACACCGAGCTGGGGTCGACGGTCCTGGTGCAGATCCGCAACCGGGCGGAGAGCTTCGAGGTGGTCAAGCCGCCGTTCGTCACCCCCGGCGTACGCGACTCCTGAGCAGTGCTTGACTGCCCGAGCTCCGCTCGGGCTAGCCGGCTCGCTATAACCCCCGGCTGTGCTTGATCGCCGCGGCCTGCGCCGCGGCTCGGCCGCTCCGCCTGACACACCGTCTTC
>CALBCJ010000007.1 GCA_937926975.1 uncultured Propionibacteriaceae bacterium
CCGGCGGTAGTGAGGTGGGGCTGGGGCGCAGCTGGGTGGTGTCGCCCGGCGGTAGTGAGGTGGGGCTGGGGCGCAGCTGGGTGGTGTCGCCCGGCGGTAGTGAGGTGGGGCTGGGGCGCAGCTGAGTGGTGTCGCCCGGGGTAGTGACCAGCGATGACGGGCTGGGCCGCAGCATGGTGGGGTCAGGGGCTGACTCTGCCGACTGGTGCGGGTCTGCCGAGCCGGGCACGTCCCCTGGGGGCCTCGTGTCGTCGCTCACTCCTGCCTCTTTCGCTCACCCACCTGCCAGGTCTCACCGCCCCGCAGCAGCCGCTGCAGCGCCTCGTCCAGCGCCGCACCGGTCGCGGCGCCGGACAGCTGCTCGCGGGCCAGGTCGTCGTACGCGGGGCGGGTCACGTCCCGGAAGATCCCAACCGGCGCCTGGCTGAGCCCGGCCGAGTCGGTCAGCCGGGAGAGCTGGTAGGCGAGGCTGGGGTCTGCCCGGTGAGCATCGTGAACCAGCACCTGGTCCAGGCCCACCTCAGCCACCTCAGCCACCCGCAGCTCGTGGCTGCCCTGGTCCCAGACCACGCCCCGGGTGCCGCCGGCGAAGGTGATCGGCTCGCCGTGCTGCAGCCGGATCAGGGACTGGTCGGACTCGCGGCCCTTGAGGGCGTCGAAGGCGCCGTCGTTGAAGATCGGGCAGTTCTGGTAGATCTCGACCAGCGAGGCCCCCCGGTGCTGAGCCGCCGCCAGCAGCACCTCGGTCAGCCCGGCCCGGTCAGAGTCGACGGCCCGGGCCACAAAGGTGGCCTCTGCGCCCAGCGCCAGGGTGACCGGGTTGAACGGGGCCTCCAGCGACCCGGCCGGGGTCGACTTGGTCACCTTCCCCTGCTCCGAGGTGGGCGAGTACTGCCCCTTGGTGAGGCCGTAGATCCGGTTGTTGAACAGCAGGATGGTGAGGTTGATGTTGCGCCGCAGGGCGTGGATCAGGTGGTTGCCCCCAATCGACAGCGCGTCCCCGTCACCGGTCACCACCCAGACCGCCAGGTCTGGACGGGTCATCGCCAGCCCGGTCGCGATCGCCGGCGCCCGGCCGTGGATCGAGTGCATCCCGTACGAGTCGACGTAGTAGGGGAACCGTGACGAGCAGCCGATTCCCGAGACCACCACGGTGTTCTCGCGGGCGATCCCCAGCTGCGGCAGCAGCCCCTGGAACGCGGCCAGCACCGCGTAGTCGCCGCAGCCCGGGCACCAGCGCACCTCGGCGTCACTGGTGAAGTCCTTGCGGGTCAGCGGCTGCGCCGCCAGCGGGACCCTCGACAGTCCGGTCACGCTCATGCCATCTCCTCCAGCATGGTCTGCAGGTCGCCCGCCAGCTCACTGAGCGAGATCGGCAGCCCCCGGACCCGCGAGTAGCTCTCGACGTCCACCAGGTACTGGGCCCGCAGCAGGGTCGCCAGCTGGCCCAGGTTCATCTCCGGGACCACGACCCGCTGGTAGCGGCGCAGCACCTCGCCGGTGTTGGCCGGGAACGGGAACAGGTGCCGCAGGTGGGCCCGGGCCACCTGGAAGCCCTGGGCCCGCAGCCGGTTCACTGCGGCCCTGATCGGCCCGTACGTGGACCCCCAGCCGAGAACCAGCAGCCGGGCCTCGCCGCTGGGGTCGTCGACCACCAGGTCCGCGATCTCGCGGACCACCCCAGCCACCTTGTCGCGGCGCAGCCGCACCATCCGGTCATGGTTCTCGGGGTCGTACGAGATGTTGCCCGAGTCCGACTTCTCCAGGCCCCCGATCCGGTGCTCCAGCCCGGCCGTGCCCGGGACCGCCCAGGGCCGGACCAGGGTCTCAGGGTCGCGCCGGTACGGCAAGTAGCGCGCGCTGCCGTCGGCCGCCTGCTGGTTCGGCTCGGTCGCGAGGTCCGGGTCGATCGGGGCTAGATCACCCAGCTGCGGCACCCGCCACGGCTCGGAGCCGTTGGCCACGTACCCGTCGGACAGCACGATCACCGGGGTCCGGTACCGGACCGCGATCCGGCAGGCCTCCACCGCGGTGTCGAAGCAGTCAGCCGGGGACTGCGGGGCCAGCACCACCACCGGCGACTCGCCGTTGCGCCCGTACACGGCCTGCAGCAGGTCGGCCTGCTCGGTCTTGGTCGGCATCCCGGTCGACGGGCCGGCCCGCTGCACGTCCACCACGACCAGCGGCAGCTCGGTCATCACCGCCAGCCCGATCGTCTCCATCTTGAGCGCCAGCCCGGGCCCGGAGGTGGTGCTCACCCCCAGGCTGCCGCCGAAGGAGGCCCCGAGCGCGGCCGCCACCCCGGCGATCTCGTCCTCGGCCTGGAAGGTCATCACCCCGAGCGGCTTGTGCTTGCTCAGCTCGTGGAGGATGTCCGAGGCCGGGGTGATCGGGTAGCTGCCGAGGAAGAGCTGCAGCCCGGCCAGCCGGGCACCGGTGATCAGCCCGTACGCCATCGCCGTGTTCCCGTTGACCTGACGGTACTCGCCGGTCGGCATCGGCGCCGCGGGGACCTCGAACCGGACCGCGAAGCTCTCGGTGGTCTCACCGTACGCGTAGCCAGCCTTGAAGGCCGCCCGGTTCGAGTCCCGGATCTGGGGCCGGGAGTCGAACCGGCGCTCCAGAAAGGCCTCGGTGGGCTCGACCGGGCGGTCGTACATCCAGGTCAGCAGCCCGAGCGCGAACATGTTCTTGGTCCGGGCGGCGTCCTTGCGGCCCAGGCCGTACTCCTTCACTGCGGCCACGGCCAGGCCGGTCAGGTCGACCGGGAAGAGCCGGTAGCCGTCGAGGGAGCCGTCGGTCAGCGGGTTCGACTGGTAGCCGGCCTTGGCCAGGTTGCGCTCGGTGAAGTCAGCGGTGTCGACGATCAGCACCCCGCCGCGGGTCACGTCGGCCAGGTTGGCCCGCAGCGCGGCCGGGTTCATCGCCACCAGCACCTGGGGCGCGTCACCAGGGGTGGCGATGTCGAAGCTGGCGAAGTGCAGCTGAAAGCTCGACACCCCCGGCAGGGTCCCCGCTGGGGCCCGGATCTCGGCCGGGAAGTTCGGCAGGGTCGCGATGTCGTTGCCGAAGACGGCGGTGTCGGCGGTGAACCGGTCCCCGGTCAGCTGCATCCCGTCGCCTGAGTCGCCTGCGAACCGAATCACCACGTGGTCCAGCACCTGAACCGATGCCATGAGGTCCTTCCGCCGACGCCTGTACGAGCAGCTCCTAGGGTAGTGCTCTGGCCCCGGCGACCACCTGCTGCTGTATCGGCTGGTGGTCGTGACCGGGGTACGCCTCAGAGCTGGTGCTCCCGGTACCAGGCCAGGGCCTGGGGCCCACCCATCGCAGCCATCCGGGTGACCATCGCCGCCATCTCCCCCAGCCGCGGGTACTCCGGGTGCAGCAGCGCGGCGGCCCGGACCTGGCGGGCGTCATCGGCGGTCGGGTTGGGCCAGTGCTGGTTCAAGAAGTCCTCCCGCTCCCGGAGGGTCTCGGTGCACACCCACTCCTCAAGGACTGGCCAGCTGATCCACTCGTCCTGGGCCAGAGTCGCCCACTCCGGCAGACTCGCCCGGTCCAGATGCTCTGCCCAGACCGTCGCGCCGGGGGAGAGCTCGCGGCGGGCCGCTCCCACCAGCTCCGGGTCGTCGGGCTCCTCGGCCAGCCGGATCCCGGTCAGCAGGTGGCCGATCCCGTCCGGGGCGCCGAGCCAGATCGCCCGCTCGGCGTAGAACCGGGCCTTCAGCGCCGGACTGAGGTCGCTGATCGCCTTCTCGAAGTCCGCGTCCGCCTCGGCCCGGTCTCGGCCCTGGATGTCGACGAGGTTCTGCCAGGCCCGGTACCAGCCGTCGACAAGGCCTACCGGGTTGCTGGGGAACAGCTCCGTGTACACCTGGAGCGACTCGGCGGCGGCGTCGAGCGCCGCATCTCGGTCGCCGTGCTCGAGATGGGCGGCGGCGAGGTCGTTCAGGACCTCGGCACGCATCCGCTGGCTGTTCGGCCCTTCCGGGTAGCAGGCGAGGGCGTCCTCAGCGGCGGCGACCGCGCCGTCGAGGTCACCCATCTGGGCCCGGCGGTGGATCAGGGAACGCAGCATCATCGCCGTCTCCCGGCGCCACTCGGGATTCTCCTCCAGCAGGTCGCAGGAGATGTCGATGGCTCTCTCGCAGAGGGCCAGGGCCTCGTCATGGTCGCCCGTGGCGGCCAGGCAGGCGGACAGGTGGTACAGCGTCGCGCTCAGCTGGGGCAGGTAGGCCGGGTCGGCCTCGGCCAGCTCCTGGAACATCTGAGCAGCCTGGAAGGCTGGCTCCACCGCCTCCTCGGGCAGCCCGCTGCGGATCAGGCGAGCCGCCTCAGCGCCGGCCTGGTTCGCCTGCTGGGCCAGTGCCTCGGTCATCATTCCTCCAGGTAGTGGTCCTGGTGACGAACGTACCGGGTGCCGGGCGCCAGGCCGCGCCCGGGGCTGCTGGTGGGGCGGGGCAGTGGCCCCTGCGGCCCGAGCCCGTACAGCCGGGCCTGGGCTCCCGTTAGGGTGATCAGTCGTGACGAGAAGCCGACGAGGTGCGCAGGTGGCGGCCGGGCTGCGTGACGCCTGGCGGCTGCTGCCGACCCGGCTCGGACTGCTCGCTACCTCGCTGATCGTGATCGGCTCCCACACCCCCGCGTACCTGCCGCAGAACTCACCCTGGTGGCGCCCGATGCGGGCCCTCCACCTCGACACCACCTGGGTCAAGCTGCTGGGGACAGGCCTGGTCATCGCCGGAATCGCGCTGCTGGTGGACGCCTGGTTCCGGCTGCGCCCGTCCACCCGCACCAGGGTGGCGCACTGGGCGGTGCTGACGATCTGGAGCCTGCCGCTGCTGGCCTCCCCGCCGACCTTCAGCCACGACGCCTACTCGTACGCGGCGCAGGGCTGGATGCTGGTGAACGAGGTCAACCCGTACGAGGTGGGGCCGGGGGTGCTGCCGGGCGCCTTCGCCGACCAGGTGGCCTGGGTGTGGCGGTTCACGCCCGCCCCGTACGGGCCGCTGTCGCTGGTGATATCGCAGGCGATCGTGGTGGTGTCGGGGCTGCAGCCCTACCTGTCGACGGTGCTGATGCGGGTCCCGGCCCTGGTCGGGGTGGCGCTGATCGTCACGCTGCTGCCCAGGATCGCCGACCGCTTCGACATCGACCGCGACGACACCGCCTGGTTCGCCAGCCTGAACCCGCTGCTGGTGATCGACTTCGTCGGCGGCGCCCACAACGACGCGCTGATGATGGGCCTGGTGGTGCTGGCCCTGTGGCTGTCGTTCCAGGGACGCTGGGGCTGGCTGCTGGGGGCGGCGACGGTGGGCGTGGCGGCGGCGATCAAGCAGCCGGCCTTCCTGGCCGCGTACGCGCTGCCGCTGCTGGCCCACCCGCTGGACGGCTGGGCCAAGGGCAAGGTCGCCCGGACTGTGGCGCGGATCGCCACCAGCTGCGTGCTCAGCATCGCCGTCTTCGTGCTGGTGTCGCTGGCGACCGGGCTGGGCTTCGGCTGGCTGAACGCGGTCAACGTGCCCGGGATGGTGGTCACCGTCTCGCCGTTCACGATCGTGGGGCAGGGGATCCAGCTGGTGCTGAACTACTTCCAGCTCGACCGGACCGAGCACGCCGCGATCCGCTACTCCCGTACGGTCGGGCTGGTGGTCTCGGCCGTCGGGACCCTGGTGATGGCGGTCACGACGGCACGCCGCCGCCCGATCGCGTTCCTGTCCTGGTCGTACCTGCTGATCGCCTTCGGCGGCCCGGCGCTGCACTCCTGGTACGTGCTGTGGGGCTCGCTGCTGCTGCCGCTGACCAGCCCGTCGCGGCGGCTGGCCCGGGTGGCGCTGTGGACCACGATCGTGCTGCTGTGCTACTCGGCGGTGAACCTGGCCTGGCGCAACGGGGCGCTGGCGCTCGGGATCGCCGCTCTGGGAGCCTTCTGGTGGCAGCTGAACCACCACGAGCGAGCCGTCAGCCAGAGCGAGGAGGACCGATGACCAGCGTGCTGACCGAGATCCGCGACCAGGTCGGGGTGGTGACCTTGAACCGGCCGCGGGCGATCAACGCCCTGACCCGGGAGATGATCGACACCCTGACGGCGACCCTGCAGGACTGGGCCGACGACGACCGGGTGGCCCAGGTTCGGCTGGTCGGGGCGGGGGAGCGGGGCCTGTGCTCCGGCGCCGATGTGCGGACCCTGCGCGAGCAGCTGCTGGCCGGCAGTGACGCGCCGACCGCCTTCTTTCACCACGAGTACGAGCTGAACCGGTTGGTCGCGCACTACCCGAAGCCGTACCAGGCGGTGATGACCGGGATCACGATGGGCGGCGGGCTGGGCCTGTCGGTCCACGGCTCGCAGCGCCTGGTCGACACCACCTCCCGGCTGGCGATGCCGGAGACGATCATCGGCTTCTACCCCGACGTGGGTGTGCTGTGGCAGCTGTCCCGGGCGCCGGGCGAGCTGGGGACTTACCTGGCGCTGACCGGGGCCACCGCCGGTGCCGCGCTGGCCGTACGGGCCGGGCTGGCTGACCCCGGGCTGGGCTACCCGGACGAGCCGGTCGGGGGCTTCGTGGCCGACTGCTTCACCGGCGACGACGCCGGCGCGATCGCCGCCGCCCTGGCCGCGCACCCCGACCCGGCTGCCCAGGACGCCCTGGCTGCGCTGCGGGCCCGGTCCCCGCTGTCGGTCTGCGTCACCCTGGCCGCGCTGCGCCGCGCCCAGCAGATGGCCTCGGTGGACGAGGTCCTCAACGCTGACCGCCTGATCGCCCCGGCCATCATCCGGCGTCCCGACTTCGTCGAGGGCGTACGGGCGCAGCTGGTCGACAAGGACCGCCAGCCCCGCTGGAGCTGTGCCCGGGTCGAGGAGGTCCCAGCCGACGAGGTCGAGGCCGTCCTGGCCGGCGCCTAGACCGGTCGTGCCGCAGGCGGCGGCAAGCAAGCGAGGTCGTGTCCCGGGCAGGGCTGGCGGTCGCGACCGTCAGGGCCGTTGCAGGGTGATGACCGGGATCTCGGGAGGGGCGCCGACCCGGACCGGCGGGCCGAAGCTGCCGGCGCCGCGGGAGGTGTACACGGGAACCTGCGAGACCACCTGGTAGCCGGAGAGGTACGGCTGCTGCAGCGGGACCAGGTAGTGCAGCGGCCACAGCTGGCCGCCGTGGGTGTGGCCCGACAGCTGCAGGTCGACCCCGGAGCGGGCGGCGAGCCCGTTGGCGGAGGCCGCCATCCGGGGCTGGTGGGCGACCAGCAGCCGGAACCGGCCCGTGTCGCCCGGTGAGACCCCCTGCTGGGGCAGCTGGGCGACTGCCGCCTGGAGGTCCTCGGTCAGGGGCGGCTGGCTAGAGCGGTCGTTGACCCCGAGGACGTCGATGCTGGCCGAGCCGCGGCTCAGCACCAGGGCCTCGTTGGTGAGGACCGTCAGGCCTTGCCGGCGCCAGGTGGCGACCCACTCGGGGGCGTTGGAGTAGACCTCGTGGTTGCCAGTGGTCACCACCACCGGGTACGTGGTGCGCATCTGCGCCAGGGGAGCGAGGTCGTCGGCCAGGGCGGCGGCCGGCCCGTCGACCAGGTCCCCGGCGATCACCACCAGGTCAACCTGCTCAGCGTTCACCTGAGCCACCAGGCGCTCGACGAAGTCCCGGTCCCGGGCCGGGCCGACGTGCAGGTCGGTGATCAGGGCGATCCGGAAGCCGTCGAACTCGGCGGGCAGGTCGGCCGAGGTCACGGTGACCCGGGTGATCTCCGGCCGGGCGGCCTCGATCACCCCGTACCCGGTCACCAGGGCCGCGGCCACCGTCGTCGCCGCGGTCAGCCGACGCAGCCGCCGGAACCGCACCGCCCGGTCCGTACGGGTGCCGCGGAGCCGGTCCACCAGGCGCCACCCGCTGCCGGCCAGACCAGCGGCCAGCAGCCCGATCAGGAGGTAGAGGAAGAAGGCGTCCAGCACCAGCAGCCCGGTCATCAGCCAGCGCCAGCGGCGCGGGTCGGCAAGCCCGGTCGAGCCCACCATCCCCACTGAGGCCAGGGCGACGAGGAGGAACGAGCCCCCAGCCGCCCACCAGCGCCCACGCCGGGACCAGCCCAGCGCCGGACCTGTCCGCCAGAACAGCAGCCCCCACAGCAGCAGAACCAGGGCGGCGATGACGACGACCTGCCCCGTCATGAGGCGGCCCGCCGGGGTCGTAGGGCCTCAATCGCGGCGTGCAGGCCGACCTCGGTCTCCACTACTGGCCAGTAGCCCAGCTCGGTCTGAGCACGGGTCAGGTCGAGGCTCAGGCCTCGGGTCAGGATTTTCACCTCACCCACGGTGAACGGTGGCTCCAAACACCGTCTGCGAGCCCACCACTCGACGGTCTTCGCAGCCAGCACCGCCAGGCCCGCCGGCACGTAGTGCTGCGGACGGGGAGCGCCGATGGCGTCGGCGACCCGGTCGACCAGCGACCACATCCCCACCAGCTCGGAGTCGCCCAGGTTGACCGGGCCCGAGACCCGGCTGCTGACGGCCAGCTCGATCGCCTCCACGGCGTTGCCGATGTGCAGCAGCTGGTTGTGGACCTCGCGGCGGGCCAGCCGAGGCAGCCGGCGCTCACGCAGGGCGTCCGCCAGCCGGGGCATGAACGTGGTGTCGCCCGGCCCGTACACCCGCCGCAGCCGCAGGATGCAGGCTGCCGGGAGAAGCTGCTGGATCTCCTGCTCGGCCAGGTACTTCGACAAGGAGTAGAGGCTGTCGAAGCGGGGGCCGCACGGCTCCGACTCGGGGATGCCCCACTGCCGGCGGCTCAGGTTGTACACCGCAGAGTGGCTGATGTACACCATCCGGGTCCCGAACGCCTTGCAGGAGCGGGCCAGTGCCGCCGAGGCCTCGATGTTGGTGTCACGGTACGTCTCCCATCTGTCCCAGACGGTGTGGGCGGCTGCGGCGTGGACCACCACGTCGGTGCCTTCCAGCAGGTCGACCCAGTACGGCTCACGGATGTCCATGAGAACGAAGTAGATCCCGTCGGCCTGCAGCCGCTCCCCGGCCTCCTGGTTGCGCCCAATACCGGTGACATCGTGCCCCGAGCGCTGCAGGGCACGCGCCGCCGCGCCACCGATGAAGCCGGTGGCCCCTGTCACCACGACCCGCAAGCCGACCGCCTACCGGTAGTTGACGAACTGGACGGCGAAGTCGTAGTCCGCCTTGCGGATCAGGGCCTGGACCGCCTGCAGGTCGTCGCGGGACTTCGACGAGACCCGCAGCTCGTCTCCCTGGATCTGGGTCTTGACCCCCTTCGGGCCCTGGTCGCGGACCAGCCGGGTGATCACCTTCGCGTTCTCCTGCGAGATTCCCTGCTGCAGCGAGCAGACCTGGCGCCAGCGCTTGCCGAACTGCTTCGGGCTGCCCGGGTCGACGGCCTTGAGGTCCACGCCCCGGCGGGCCAGCTTGGAGTAGAAGACGTCCAGCACCGCCTTCAGGCGCTCCTCGGTCGAGCTCTCCAGGAGCACGGTCTCGCCCTGCCAGGCGATGGAGGAGTCGGTGCCCTTGAAGTCGAACCGCTGCGAGACCTCCTTGGCCGCCTGGTTGATGGCATTGTCCACTTCCTGGCGGTCGACCTTGCTGACGATGTCAAACGAGTTCTCGGCTGCCATCGGCCCTCCTTCTGCTGGATAGTCGCGGACCTAGTCTGCCGGGTCTGACAGCATCCTGCGGAGTCGTTACCAAGACGTGAGGCAATCGGGCCTCACAGAGCGCCCGGACGAGTCAACGCCTGGGCCGCCAGGGCGTGCCCGACCTCGACCGCGGCTACCGGTGGCTGCCCGGTCGCGACCGCCGACAGGTAGCCGGCAGCGAAGGCGTCACCCGCGCCGGTGGTGTCGCGGACCCCGGCGACTGGTGGTACCGGGACCTCGGCCCGGTCCAGACCGGTCAGCACCCAGGTCGGGCCGGCGCCGTGCTTGACGACCCGTACGGTCGTCGGGAGCCAGTGGTCGTACCCCAGGAAGCTGGCCTCGTCGGCGTTGGCGAGCAGGTGGTCGGGCGCCAGCTCGACGAGCAGGGCCCGGGCCTGGTCCCGTCCGAGCTGGCTCAGGGCGCCCACCGAGGAGGCGTCGACGCTGGTGGTGACTCCGCGAGCCCTGGCCCGGCGCAGGGCGTCACGGGCTGCGGTGGCGGCCGGCTCGACGCAGAAGCCGTACGCGGGCACGTGCAGCAGCGTCACCTGGTCCAGCCAGCTGTCGTCGACCGGCTCCAGCAAGGTGGCGGCGCCACGCTGGGGGATCATGGTCCGCTCCCCGTCGGCGCTGACCAGGACCACGATGGTGCCGGTGCTGCCGCGGCGCTGGACCCGGACCTCCACCCCAAGGTCGGTGAGCCCGGCCACGAGGGCGTCACCGGCCGGGTCAGGCCCGACACAGCCGAGGTAGCGGGACTCGGCCAGCCCCAGCCGGGCGACCGCGGCCGCGACGTTGGCGGCGCTGCCGCCGCGGGTACGGGTGATCTGGCCCGCCGTGTCGGTCCCGACCGCGAGCGGCTCGGCGAGCCAGACCACGATGTCCTCGACGAGGTCGCCGAGGGTGGCGACTCTCACGCGGTCAGGGCCTTGGCGATCTCGGCGCCCAGGGCGACGTTGCCCAGGTAGATCTGGACGTTGGTGGCCTCCGAGGCGCCCTGGGTGGCGGTGTGGAAGTAGTCCAGCAGGAACGGGGTCACGTCGTGGCCGTGAACCCCCTGCTGCTCGGCCGCCGCCAGCGCCTCGGTCAGGACCCGGTCGTGCAGCGCCGGGTCGAGCTGGTGCTCGGTCGGCACCGGGCGGGTGACCAGGACCGCCGACGAGATCCCCAGCGCGTCCCGGGCCCGGGCAGTGGCGGCGATCTCAGCCGGGTCGTCGGCGCGGGCCGGGACCGGGAAGCCGGAGTCGGCGATGTAGAAGCCGGGGAAGGCGTCGGTCTGGTAGCCCAGCACGGTCACGTTGAGGGTCTCCAGCCGCTCCAGAGTGGCGCCGGTGTCGAGGATCGACTTCACCCCGGCCGAGACCATCACCACCGGCAGCGCTGACAGTGCCACCAGGTCGGCCGACTCGTCGAAGGTGCTGGCCGCACCCCGGTGGACACCGCCCAGGCCCCCGGTCGGGAAGACCGTGATCCCTGCCTGGTGGGCCAGGTACGCGGTTGCGGCGACCGTGGTGCCGCCGGACTGCCGCCGGACCACGGCGGTGGCGAGGTCTCGGATACTGCACTTCACCGCGGCGTCGTCGCAGCCCAGCCGCTCCACCTCGGCCGGAGTCAGCCCGACCACCGCCTGGCCGTCCAGCACCCCGACCGTCGCCGGTACGGCACCTGCGGCGCGCACCTGGTCCTCGGCCTGGCGAGCCACCTCCACATTGTGCGGCCGAGGAAGACCGTGGGTGATGATGGTCGACTCGAGCGCGACAACAGCGCTGCCTGCGGCCAGCGCAGCCTGGACATGGTCACCGATCCTGAGCGTCATGGCGGGCAGCATAACCGTGCTTGATTGCCCGAGCTCCGCTGTGCTTGATCGCCGCCGCCTGCGCGGCGGCTCGGCCGCTTCGCCTGACACGCCGTCTTCCTCCTCACGACGAGGAGGTTCTTTCCGTCGTGGTCC
>CALBCJ010000008.1 GCA_937926975.1 uncultured Propionibacteriaceae bacterium
CGGGGGTAGGGGTCATGGAGGCGAGCCCACCAGCGCGGATGATCCTCCGCTTCTCCTCGAACTGCCGGCGCCACACCGCGGTCGCCTCCTCGACCAGGGCTACCTGCTCCCGTGACTGCTGGTACTCCTGCGGGGTGCACGGCGTCGGACTCGACCGGTCCGGCCTTACACACACAAACGTCGGGGACCTCGTCGACTCAGGCTCAGGCTCAGGCGACGGGGCAGCAGCCGGACTGCTCGAGCAGCCCACCAGCACAGCAGCGCCCAGCACAGCGCTAGCAAGACGACGACGGAACCGGATCACCATCGAGCCTCCTGGAGATGAGTAACCACAGTCTGGTTGATCCTGACAAAGTCCGCAACCCCTTCCGGGGCTTTGGTAGACAACCCGACAAGACTGCGACTGGGGACCACCGAGACAGCGAGGACCCAGAGGCGACGATCACCGGCCCGAGGGGATCGGGCGACTGCGAACCCCACAGCAAAGCCCGCTGTGACCTGGGACTTCACCACCACCAGTCCCGAGCCGGTGGGACCAGCAGCAGCTGGGTCGCCGGTCTGGGCAGCAGGGTCGGGCCAGCCGCCCACGCGAACCGCCCGGCGCAGCGAGCAGCGCGTGAGCTCCCCAGCAGTTGGCCCCGGCCGCATGAATGCGGCCGGGGCCAGACTTCTCACGGATGGAGGTGAGCCGGCCCGTCAGCTCAGGGCATCACTGATCAGCTGCCGAACCGTCTCGGGCAGGGAGTGCTCACCGACCCGCAGGTCGGGGCCGTCGGGGTGGTAGGTGAGCCGGTAGGAGAAGGCGTCCGGGTGTCCCGGCGCCGGCTCGGCACTGGTCTGGGCCTGCTGCAGGTAGCGGGTCAGCTCCTGAGCCACCGACGTGGGCAGGTCGGCCAGGTCGACCGTCGCCTCCCGTACGGTTCCGGCTACCCCGCCGGTACGGCGGATGGTGATCGTGGTGCTGCCGGGGGCGCTCGGCTCGGCCGGGGCGCCGGCGCCCTCCGGGTCAGGGACCGGCTCCGCCCCACCGACCTCAATACCGACCGCGCCCCAGCCCTCCGCCACGGCCAGGGTCACCGCGTGCTCGGCCCCGTACCGGGCGGTCGCCGCCTCGTGGGTCAGCCGAGCAAACGTGGCGAAGTCGCAGCGGGCCTGGATCCGGTCACCGGTGAGGACGTCGTACCAGACTGGCCCGACCGTCTCCCAGGCCTTGCCACCAACCGTGGTGGCGGCCACCGCAAAGGCCCGGTTCGGGATCCCGGAGTTCAGGTGCACCCCGCCGTTGTCCTCGTCGGTCTCGACGAACCGGGTCATGTGGTCGGGCTGCGGGTCCTTGCCCAGCCGCGGGTCGTCGTAGGCCGTGCCCGGGTGCAGCATGTCCCGCAGCGCCCGGCCCTTGACCTTGGCGGAGAGCAGGTCAGCCCCGATCAGCCAGTCCGCCTGGTCGACGGGCTGCCGCTGGGCGTACTGCTTCACCAGCGAGCCGAAGACGTCCGAGACCGACTCGTTCAGAGCGCCTGACTGGCCCTGGTAGACGAGGGCGGCGGTGGCCTCGGTCACCCCGTGGGTGAGCTCGTGCGCAATCACGTCCAGCGAGCGGGTGAACCGCTCGAAGTAGGTCCCGTCACCGTCACCGAAGACCATCTGGTGGCCGTCCCAGAAGGCGTTGTCGTAGTCCTGCCCGTAGTGGACGGTGCCGAGCAGCGCCATCCCCTCGCCGTCGATCGAGTCGCGGGCGTGGACCTTGCGGAAGTAGTCCCGGGTAGCCCCGAGACCGTCGTACGCCTCGTTCACGGCGTCGTCCGAGGTGGCCGGGTCACCCTCCCGGCGGACTGGCTTGCCTGGAAGAGTGGTCCCGTTCTGGGCGTCGTGCACGGTCCGGGCGCCACCTGAGGAGCGCTGAGGGCCGGCGGTGGGGCGGGCAGTAAGGCGCTCGGAGCGCCGAGCCCGCAGCTCCTGGTCGTGACGCAGCGTGCCAGCGGCCGAGGCGGAGGCACTGGCGAGCTGGTTCAGCAGGTACGGCGGAATGATGGTGGGGTAGGTCATGGCTTCTAGCATGCCAGTTCCCTCCGACAGTCGTGAAGCCCCGCCGCCATCCATGCCCTAACGAGGGGGCACAAAGCCAGTGGGGTGAGGACCGCGCAGGTCGGTGCCGGTCCGGTGCCCGGTCAGTTCTTGGCTCGTCGCCAGCCGGCGGCCTGAGCCTGCGCCTCGCTGCAGAACCACCGCTCCCCCTTGGCTGGCGAGATCTTGGTCTGGTTGTAGCTGCGCTGCCCGGGCACGTGGTAGATCCGCTCTCCCTTAGCGGAGATGTTGCCCTTGATCTGACAGCTGCCCGGTCCCTCGTCGTCTGCTGCCTGCCGGGCCGGCTGGGTGGGCACTGGCGCTGGCGGCTGAGCCGGGCTGGCCGGAGCCGTGGCCCGGGCCAGGCTGGGCGTCGGACTGGTCGGTGCTGAGCTGGGTGCTGGGATGGTCACTGCAGGGCTCGGCTCCGGACTGGTCGCTTCCGGGCTGGGCGTCAGGCTGGCGACCGAGGCGAACGGGGCTGCCGCCGGTGGCGACGACAGGCTCGGGGTCTGGGCCGGCGACTGTGTCGCCGGCCCGCAGCCGAGCAGGGCCAGACCAGCAGCCACGGTGACGAGTACCGACGAGATGCGCACGCTTCCTCCTGGGGCCGATGCTGGGCCCAGGCTGTGGCACCACGGTCACCACCTGAGGTCAGATGAAAGACCTCTCATCTTGGCCTCGTCAGCCAGGTCACGGGGGGGCCGAGACCCTCTCGGTCGACCCGCTGGCTCGGGCTCGCCCCGTACCGGCAGCGCCCGGCGGGGCACCTCGCCGTACGCCGGCCAGCTCAGCGGTGAGCACCGCGCATCACGCCCGAGATCACCCACCGCTGCGCCAGCACGTACACCAGCACCAGCGGCGCGATCGCCATCAGGTACGAGGCGAAGGCGACCGGGTAGTTGACGTTGAACTGCCCCTGGAAGACGTACTGCGCCAAGGGCAGCGTCCGCTTGCCCGGGTCAGTGAGGATCACCAGCGGCAGCAGGAAGTCGTTCCAGGCCCACAGGCAGGTCAGGATCCCGACCGTCGCATTCATCGGGCTGAGCAGCGGGAACACGATCCGCCAGTAGATGCCCCAGCGGCTCGCCCCGTCGACTGAGGCCGACTCCTCAATCTCGAGCGGAATGGCCCGCACGAAGCTGGTGTAGAGCAGCAGGTTGAAGGCCAGCCCGTACACCACGTACAGCAGGATCAGGCCGGCCTCGTTGTCGATCCCGAGCAGCGCGGTCTGGCGCACCACGGGGAGCATGATGATCGGGAAGGGCACGAACATCGCGGCGAAGATGTAGTAGAACATCCACCGCACCCAGCGCCGGTGCATGTTGCGGGCAAAGGCGTAGGCCACCATCGAGTTGGTCACCAGGGTCAGCACCACCGCACCCACGGTGATGACCGCCGAGGTCAGGATCCGCGAGGGGAACCCGGTCAGTGTCCAGGCGGTCGCGAAGTTGCCCCACTGCGGGTCGGCGGGCAGGGCGAACCCCGACTCCGCCAGCTCGGCCGGGGTCTTGAGCGCGGTGACCACTGCGAAGTACAGCGGCACCAGGATGGTCAGTGACAGCACTACGGCCAGGGCGGTCAGCGACCAGGTCGTCACGCTGCGGCGGCGGGTCATGATGCGTCCTCCTTGGAGGAGAAGAGACGGAACTGGGCGAACGACAAGATGATCACCAGCAGGAAGTAGATGACGCCGTTCGCCGTCTGGTAGGCGTACTCACCGCCCTGGAAGCCGTTGCGGAAGATGAGGAAGGAGATCGACTGGGTCGCCGTCCCCGGGCCTCCCCCGGTCAGCGCGACCACCTGGTCGAAGACCCCGAGCGCTCCCTTGAACGACAGCACCATGTTGATCGTGAAGAACGGCATGATCAGGGGGAACGTCATCCGCCAGAACTGCTGCCAGCGGTTGGCGCCGTCAATGGAGGCCGCCTCGTACACCTCCTCGGGAACGGTCTGCAGCCCGGCCAGGTAGATGATCGTGTTGAACGCCACCGCCTGCCACACGCCGACGAAGACGATCACCAGCCAGGCGGTGTCCTCGTTCGCCAGCAGCGAGGTCGACAGCCAGTCCCAGCCGAGCGCCTCCCCGATGGCCGGGAGGTTGTTCGTGAACAGGTACTGGAAGATGTACGCCACGATCAGCACCGGCAGGATGTTGGGCAGGAAGAACAGCCCTCGAAAGAAAGTCTGGCCCTTGATCTTGCTGTTGAGCAGCAGCGCCACCGACAAGGCGATCACATTGATCAGGACGGTCGCCGAGACCGCGTACAGGAAGGTGAACCCGTACGAGGCCCAGATGACGTCGTCGCGGAACAGGTTGACGTAGTTCTGGAACCCCACCAGCCGCCACGAGCCGTAGCCCTGGTAGTTGGTGAAGGTGTAGAAGACGCCAGTGACGAAGGGGATCGTGAGCATCGCGGTGTAGAGCACCAGGGCCGGCAGGATCATCCACAGGTAGGCGCCCTCGATGCGCTTGGGGGAATGGGACTTCATCGGGGCCTCACAGAGTCGAGTTGAGACGCTCGACGACCCGGTTGTACTGGGTGTCGAGGGTACGGACCAGGGCAGCCGTGTCACCGGTGATCAGGAACTGCTGCAGGTGGTTGTTGAGGTTGACGCCCTGGGGGAAGTTGTGGTCGGAGTAGGTCGTCAGCCGGCCCTCGGTGAAGTACGGCACCAGCCCGGCCAGGGCCGGGTCGTCGTTCACCAGCCCGGTCCGGGTCGGGAAGGCGACCTGCTCGGAGCAGTAGGAGGCCATGTTCTGCTCGGCCATCAGGAAGGAGAAGAAGTCCAGCGCCCCCGGCACCGGCTCAGTGCCGCAGACCAGGGCCACGTCGACGCCCGACACCACCCAGGGCCGCCCCGACTCCGGAGGGGTCGCGAAGGTCCCGATCTGGATGTCGGGGTTGTACGAGCGGACCGCCGGGATCGCGTACGTGCCGTGGCAGTACATCGCTGCCCGGCCCTGTGCGAACCCCTGGTTACCGTCGTTGTAGCCGATGTCGAACTTGGTGCGGTTGCCGTACTGGGAGAGCTGGCGCATCTTCTCCAGCACTGGCACCAGCTCCTCGAAGCTGGTCTGCATGGTGCGGCGCCGCTGGTACCACTCGGCGACTTTCCCGCCGAGGTGGTTGCCCGAGATCGAGTTGAACATCGGCGCCCCGGTCCAGCTGTCCCGGAAGCCCCAGTAGAACGGGTCGACGCCCTTGCCCTGGAGCTCGTCGGCGATGCCGATCAGCTCGTCCCAGGTGGTGGGCGGCTGGAGTGAGTGGGCGTCGAAGATCTCGCGGTTGTAGATGATGCCTGAGCCGTTGTTCGCGAACGGCAGCCCGTTCACCTGCCCCTTCCCGCCCGCGCCGAGCGTGGGCAGGATCGGGCTGATCGACGGGTTCACCGGGGTCAGCAGGTCGCTCGTGGAGAAGTCGTAGAAGACGCCCGAGCGGGCCAGCGAGCCGAAGTTGAAGTCACCGTTGATGGTGATCAGCGGAGGAATGCTGCCCTTGACCAGCCGGACCCGCAGGGCGGTGACGTTGTCGGCCTGGAAGTTCTGGACCACGTTGGTGCCGTGCTGGGCGTTGTACGCGGCGCAGATGCTGTCGAACAGGCCGATGGCCTCCGACTTGAACTGGAAGAACTCGGTGGCTGCCGTGCCGGTGGAGCGCTGGCAGGCCGCCAGGGGGGCGGTGAGTGCCGCAGCGGTGAGGCCGGACAGCAGGGTGCGCCGGCTCAGGTGGCTCATGACAAGCTCCTTTCACAGTGGATGAGGACGAGCTGCTCGGGGTAGAGGGTGGGGACGGCCAGCCCGGCCTCGGCCAGGGCCCGGCCGCTGAGGCTGAGCGGCTGAGCGGCCCAGGGCAGGCCGGGGGCTGGGGTCAGCTCGTCGAGGCTGACCTGCCAGCGGGCCTCGGGGTCCAGGCCTGGGAGGGTGACCGGGCCGGTCGGGTAGGTCGGCGAGGAGGCCAGCTGCACCACGGCGAACACGGCCCGGTCGGGGCCGACCACGCCGTGGACCCGGGTGCCGTCGCGGTCGGCCGTGCGCACCGTACGGCCGGTCGCCAGCAGCCCCCGCAGCTGCTTGGCGCGGGCCACCCAGGCAGCGACCTGCTCTCGCTCGGCGGGGGACGCGCCCCGCAGGTCCCACTCGATGCCCAGGTGGCCGAACAGTGCCGTACCGGCCCGGAAGGCCAGGTCGTGGGTCCGGCCGGTGGTGTGGGCCCGGGGCGGGCCGATGTGGGCGCCCATCATCTCCGGCGGCACCAGCAGGCCGGTCCAGCGCTGGATCTGCTGGCGCTCCAGGGCGTCGTTGCAGTCGGAGGTCCAGATCCGGTCGGTCCGGACCAGGACCCCGAGGTCGACCCGCCCGCCACCAGAGGAGCAGGACTCGATCTCCAGCTGCGGGAACCGGGCGTGGAGCTGGTCCAGCAGCCGGTAGTAGGCGGTGGTCTGGGCGTGGACCAGCCGCTCGCCGTGAGGGCCGACAGCCTCGATCAGGTCCCGGTTGTGGTCCCACTTGAGGTAGGCGATGCCGAGCCGCTCGACCAGGTCGGTGAGGCGGGCGGCGATGTGCGCGTACGCGTCGGGGTGGGCCAGGTTGAGCACCTGCTGGTGCCGTACGGCCAGCGGCCTCCGTCCAGACGGGCCCAGGACCCAGTCCGGGTGGGCCCGGGCCAGGTCGGAGTCGAGGTTGACCATCTCGGGCTCGACCCAGAGGCCGAACTCCATCCCGAGCCCCCGCACCGTGTCGGCCAGCGGCTCCAGGCCGTGCGGCCAGACCTCGGGTGACACCTCCCAGTCGCCCAGGCCGGCGGTCTCGTCGCGGCGGGCGCCGAACCAGCCGTCGTCGAGGACGAACCGCTCCACGCCGACCTCGGCGGCCCGCTCGGCGAGCTCGACCAGGCTGGCGTGGTCGTGGTCGAAGTAGACCGCCTCCCAGGTGTTGAGGGTGACCGGCCGCGGCCGTACGCCGGTGGGGTGGCGCAGCCGCTGGTGGCGGCGCAGCCAGGCGTGGTAGCGGGCGCTGAGGTCGTCGAGCCCCTCCCCGTACGAGCAGACCAGCAGCGGGGACGTGTACGACTCGCCGGGTGCCAGGACGACCTCGCCGGGCAGCAGCAGCTCGCCGCCGGCCAGGACCTGCTCCCCGCCGGGGGCCCGCTCGGCGAGGTGGGTGTGGTTGCCGGACCAGGCGACGTGGAGGCCCCAGACCTGACCGGTCTGGAAGCCGAAGCCGGCCTCGCCGGCGACCAGGAGGGTCGTCGACTGCAGGCCGGTCCGGCCGCGGCGGTTGTCGCGGCGCAGGGTGCCGACGGTGAACGGGTGCCGCTGAGGTGAGCGCTCCCGCAGGTGGCGCCCGGCGAAGTCGAGCAGCTCGGTGGCCCGCAGCGGCACCCGCAGCGCCGGGAGGAAGGAGTCGACGGTGAAGCTGTCGTCACCGGTGTTGGTGACCTTGCCGCTGAGCTCGACAACCCCCTCCTCGGTGACCACGAGGCACAGGGTGAGGCTCAGCCCGGCGTCCTGGGCCTGGACCGTCGCGGACCCGCTCGTGGTCTCGATACCGGTGACCGTAAAGGCGTGAGTGGAGAAGCGCCCGCTGCGGTGCCCGGCCAGCCCGGGAGTGCCGAGCCAGCCTCGGGACTCCTCTGGGAGCAGGGAGCACTCGATGCGTCGCTCGGTCTGGTCGGAGACCATCTCCGGCAGCAGGCACCGGGTCAGGTCGTCGTGGTCATCGAGTGGGGCGCCCCAGTGGGCGACCACGGGCAGCTGGGCGTCGGTCGAGGTCAGCCGGAGCGAGACCCCGCCACCTGCCAGGGAGATCGACGTCGGTGTCATGAGATAATTCTGTTCCAGAAAAAACTCGTCGTCAAGGCACACTGGGGCCATGGACCTGGACGGGCTGAGCCAGCCGCACCGCCGGCTGATGCTGGTACTGCTGCAGCACGGCCCGCTCCGGCGGCGCGAGCTGGCCCGCCGGATGGGCCTCAGCGGCGGCAGCATCACCCGACTGACCCGGCCGCTGGAGGAGAAAGGCCTGGTCGTAGCCACGTCGACCCGGGTGAACCGGAAAGGACGCCCAGTCCACGTGCTGGACGCGGCGCTGCCTGCGGACACCGTGCTGGGCGTGTCACTGACCGCGACCGCGGTCCGGGTGGTGCGCACGGACCTGCGGGCCCGGACCACCGCCGACGTGGCCGGGACGCTGCCGGTGGCGCCCGCGGCGCCGGGGGAGCCCACGGTCCCCCCGGAAGCAGTCGTGGCCCGGGTCCAGGAGCTGGTCGCCAGCCTGCCGCCGGGCGGGCACGACGTCGGCGTCGGGGTCGGGGCCAGCGGGACCGTCCGAGGCGGCACCCTGGCCCGCTCCCCCTTCCTGCGCTGGCACAACGTGGCCCTGGCGCCTCTGGTGGAGCAGGCGCTGGGCCTGCCCTGCTCGCTCGCCAACGACGTCGCCGCGGTGGCCCTCGCCGAGGCCTGGTTCGGGGTCGGCAAGACCGCCGACAGCTTCCTGGCGCTCACCCTGGGCACCGGCGTCGGCGGGGCTGCCGTCGTCCGCGGGGTGGTGCAGGACGCCGAGGCGCACGGCGTCGGGCTGCTGAGCCGGCTCCCGGTCGTCTGGCCCGACGGCTCCGTACGGCGGGCCGGGACCAGCCTCAGCGACGCCGGCCTGGTCTCCCTCGCCCGCTGGTACGGGTCGGGGGCCACCGGCGCCGACGAGGTGGAGCACCTCGCCGGCCAGGGCGAGCCGGGTGCCCGCCGGGCCGCCCGGGAGTACGCCTACGCTGCCGGGGCCCTGACCGCCACCGGGGCCGCCTTCCTGGTCCCGGACGCGGTCGTGGTGCTGGGTGAGCGCTCGGGCGTGGTGGGCTCGTTCCGGGAGGACTTCGACGCCGGGGTGGCCTCGGTCCGGGAGGTGATCGCGCCCGGGCTTGAGGTCACGGTCCGGCCCCACGACCGCGGCACCTGGGCCCGGGGCGCAGCCATGACTGCCCTGGTCAGGCACGTCACCGCCGGGTGACCGGTCGGCAGCCGGACGTCCCGAGGCTGAGGGCCTGGCCTAGAGGATCAGGGTCTGGCCCGGGTCGGCGAGAATGCTGGCCACGTCCCCGAGGAAGGCCGAGCCCTCCGCGCCGTCGACCATCCGGTGGTCGAAGGAGAGCGCCAGCGTCGTCACCCAGCGCGGCTCAACCCGGTCCTCAACCACCCAGGGCTTCTTCTTGATCTGCCCCACGGCCAGGATCCCGGCCTGGCCGGGGACCAGGATCGGGGTGCCGGCGTCAATCCCGAAGACCCCGATGTTGGTGATCGTGAAGCTGCCGCCGCTGAGCTGCTCGGGGTTTGCGGTCCCGGAGCGGGCGATCCTCACCAGCTCGCCGATCTGCTCGGCCAGCTGGTACGTGGTCAGCGCGTCGGCGTCCTTGATCACCGGCACCAGCAGCCCGCGCGGGGTGTCGGCGGCGATCCCGAGGTTGACGTACCCCTTGCGGACGATCTGGCCGTTCTTCTCGTCCCAGGCGGCGTTGAGCTCGGGGTTGCGGTGCAGCGCCACGCAGACCGCCCGGGCCACCACCACGGTCGGCGTGATCCGTACGTCGCGGAACATCCGCATCTGCTTCATCCGCTCCACCAGGTCGACCGACCTAGTGACGTCGACATCGGTCCACTCGGTGACGTGGGGCGCGGTGAAGGCCGACTCCACCATCGCCCGGGCGGTGGCCCGGCGGACCCCGGTGACGTCGATCCGGGTCTCGCCGCGCTCCGACAGGTAGCCCGACCAGCCGCGGGGCTCGTGCGCGATCACCAGCGCGGCCGCGGTCACGTCGTCCTGGCTGATGGTGCCGTCCGGGCCGGTGGGCGTGACGAGGTCCAGGTCGACCCCGAGGTCGCGGGCCAGCTTGCGTACCGACGGCTTGGCCTGCGGCCGGGTCCGGGCCGGGGCGGCCGGAGCCACGCGCAGGGCGGTCTCGACGGTCTTGCGCGGCAGCCGGGTGGCCTTGAGCTCGCGCGGCCCGGAGCCGACCAGGCTGGGCTGGGCGGGCGGCTCGGCCGCGGCTGCGCTCTCGGGCGCCGGCTCAGCGCCGGCGGGCTCGGCGCCGTCCTCGACCGCGATCAGGGCGGTCCCGACCGGGACGGTCTGGCCGACCTCGACCAGCAGCGCGGCCACGGTCCCCGCGTACGGAGTGGGCAGCTCGACCACCGACTTGGCGGTCTCAATCTCACAGACCGGGTCGTTGACCGCGACCGTCTCGCCCGGCTCGACCAGCCAGGCTACGACGGTGGCCTCGGTCAGGCCCTCCCCCACGTCCGGCAGGGTGTAGTGCTGCAGCGCCACGACGCTCCTCGGTGCTAGTAGGCCAGGGACTGGTCAACCGCGTGCAGGACCCGGTCGACTCCTGGGACGTAGTCTTCCTCGACCCGGCTCGGCGGGTACGGCATGTCCAGCCCGGTGACCCGGATCACCGGGGCCTCCAGGGCGAAGAAGCAGCGCTCCTGGAGCCGGGCCGCGACCTCGGCGCCCAGCCCGGAGGTCTTGGGGGCCTCGTGGGCCACCACCACCCGGCCGGTCTTGCGGGCCGAGCGCTCCACGGTGGCCCAGTCGACCGGCGCCAGCGAGCGCAGGTCGACCACCTCGGCCGAGCGGCCCTCGTCGCCGAGCACCTTGGCGGCGGCCAGCAGGGTCGGCACCATCGGCCCGTACCCGACCAGGGTGACCTCGGTCCCGGCCCGGGCCACCACCGCCTCACCGAGCCCCCGGGCCCAGGTGGCGTCCAGGTCCACCTCGCCCTTGACCGAGTGGTACAGCCGCTTCGGCTCGAAGACGATCACCGGGTCGGGGCAGGCGACCGCCTGCCGGATCATCTGGTACGCGTCGGCCGGGGTGCTCGGGGTGACCAGCCGCAGCCCGGGGACCGGGGTGAACAGGGCCTCCGGGGACTCGCCGTGGTGCTCGATCGAGCCGACGTTGCCGCCGTACGGGAGCCGGATCACGACCGGCGCGGTGACCCGGCCCTGGCTGCGGAAGCGGAGCTTGGCGGCCTGGTTGACGATCTGGTCGAAGGCCGGGAAGACGAAGCCGTCGAACTGGATCTCGCAGACCGTGGTGTAGCCGCGCTGGGCCATCCCGATCGCGGTGCCGACGATCCCAGCCTCAGCCAGCGGGGAGTCCATCACCCGCCGCGCCCCGAACCGGGCCTGCAGGCCGTCGGTGACCCGGAACACCCCGCCCAGGGTGCCGATGTCCTGACCGAGCAGCACCACCCGGTCGTCGTCGGCCAGGGCCCGGGCCAGGCCGGCGTTCAGCGCCTTCGCCATCGTGAGCTCAGCCATCAGCGTCCCTCCAGGGCCGACAGGTAGCGCTGGACCTGGTCCCGCTCGTCGGCGAGCACCGCGGGCAGCTCGGCCAGCACGTGCTGGTAGAGGTCGGTGATCGTGGGTGCCGGCAGCGCCAGCGCCCGGGCCCGCACGTCAGCGGCCAGGGCGCTCGCCTCGGCGGCCAGGTCGTCAAAGAAGCGCTGCGGGGTCTCGGCGGACCGCAGGTACCGCTCGACCCGCAGCAGCGGGTCCCGCTCGGCCCAGGCCTGCTCCTCCTCCCGGGTCCGGTAGCGGGTCGGGTCGTCGGCGGTGGTGTGCGCCCCGAGCCGGTAGGTGAAGGCCTCGACCAGCTGCGGCCCGCCGCCGCTGCGGGCCCGCTCGACCGCGGTGCCGACCACGGCGTGCACGGCGAGCAGGTCGTTGCCGTCGACCCGTACGCCCGGGATCCCGAAGCCCGCGGCCCGCTGCACCGGCGGCGCCTTGAACTGGCGCTCGTTGGGCACCGAGATTGCCCACTGGTTGTTCTGGACGAAGAAGACCACCGGTGCGGCGAAGACGGCGGCGAAGTTCAGGGCCTCGCTGACGTGGCCCTCCGAGGTGGAGCCGTCGCCCAGGCAGCACAGCACCACGTCGTCGGCGCCGTCGAGGCTCACCCCCATCGCGTACCCGGTGGCCTGCAGCGCCTGGGCTCCGACCACGAAGTTGTAGAGCGCGAAGCCGTACGCGTCGACGTCCCAGCAGATGTGGCTGACGCCCCGGAAGGTCTGCAGGACCTCGACCGGGTCCAGCCCGCGGGCCATCGCCATGGCGGTCTCCCGGTACGAGGGGTAGACCCGGTCGCTGGGGCGCAGGGCGTGCACCGCGCCGACCTGGGCCGCCTCCTGCCCGAGCATCGAGGCCCACAGTGCCAGCTGCCCCTGCCGCTGCAGGTTGACGGCCTCGGCGTCGACCCGCCGCGACCGGACCATCTCGCGGTAGGCCCGCCGAATGGCCTCGTCGTCCAGGGCGGAGACGTACTCCGGGCAGGCCACCCGCTCCCCCTCGGGAGTCAGCAGCTGGACCATCGGCTCCCCTGGGCCCAGGGCAGGGCTCGCACCGGCCCGTCTACGCGTCGCCGTCACCAGGCTCTCCCTTCCTACGGTTACGTAGGTTGCGGAATCATACCTTACCAACGAGGTGCCGTCCCGCAACTGAGCATGCCCCATCACCGCACTCGTCTGCCGGTCTTCACGCCATCACGGCTCACGCCATCACGGCCAGAGACCCATCACGGCCGGAGAGCGGCCGATAGGCTCGCACCATGCCGTACTCGCACCTCGCCCAGACCCCCCAGGTCGACCCGACGGCCTGGGTCGCCCCCAGCGCCGAGCTGATCGGGGACGTGACCCTGGCCGAGTCCGCCTCGGTCTGGTACCAGACCGTGGTCCGGGCCGACACCGAGACCATCACGATCGGGGCCGGCAGCAACATCCAGGACGGGTCGGTGCTGCACGCCGACCCCGGGGCCCCGCTGCAGGTCGGCGCGCAGGTGACCGTCGGGCACCGCGTGGTCCTGCACGGCTGCACCGTCCACGACCGGGTCCTGGTCGGGATGGGGGCGGTCATCATGAACCGGGCCGAGATCGGCAGCGACACCATCATCGGGGCCGGTGCGGTAGTCACCCAGGGCACCCAGGTCCCGCCCGGGTCGCTGGTGCTCGGCGCCCCGGCCACCGTCGTACGGGAGACCACCGCAGCCCAGCGGGAGGCGATCGTCGCCAACGCCGACCGGTACCGGGCCCATGCGGCCGCGCACCGCTCTGCTGGCTGAGATTTTGAGACCCGGCGCCGGTTTTGAGACCCGGCGTCAGGCCGGTCCGAGCCAACCCCTAGGCTGAGAGCCATCTCAGCAGACAATCCGGCACCGAAGCCGGCAACCCCCCGGGTGGAGGCACTATGGCGGACCAGCTCACCACTCTGCGCGAGATGCGCGAACACGCTCTCGCCGGAGGCGGGCAGAAGAGGATCGACTCCCAGCACGCAAAGGGCAAGCTGACGGCGCGTGAGCGCCTGTCGATCCTGCTCGACGAAGGCTCGTTCCAGGAGATGGGAGCCCTGGCACAGCACAGCATCACGGACTTCGGGATGGAGAAGTCCCGCTTCCACGGCGACGGTGTCGTCACCGGGTTCGGGAAGATCAACGGCCGCCGGGTCGCGGTCTACGCGCAGGACTTCACGGTCCTGGGCGGCTCGTTCTCCCAGGTCCAGTCCAACAAGATCTGCCGGATCCAGGACCTGGCCCTGGAGGCCGGCGTCCCGATCATCGGCCTGAACGACTCCGGCGGCGCCCGGATCCAGGAGGGCGTGCGGTCGCTGGCCGCGTACGGCGAGGTCTTCTACCGCAACGTCGCAGCCTCGGGCGCGATCCCGCAGATCTCGGTGATCATGGGCCCCTGCGCCGGCGGTGCGGTCTACTCCCCGGCCCTGACCGACTTCACGATGATGGTCAGCGGGACCTCCAACATGTTCCTGACCGGGCCGGAGGTCATCCGCTCGGTCACCGGCGAGGACGTCGACGCCGAGACCCTCGGCGGCGCCGCGATCCACAACCAGCGCAGCGGCTGCGCCCACTTCTTCGTCGACTCCGAGCAGGCCGCGCTGCAGTCGGTCAAGCTGCTGCTGTCGTACCTGCCCCAGAACTGCAACGACGACCCGCCGCCGCTGAAGCCGTACGACAGCCCCGGCCGGATGGACGAGGCGCTGAACTCGATCGTCCCGGACGAGGAGACCCAGGCGTACGACATGCTCGACGTGCTGGAGCGCGTGGTCGACTCCGGCTCCCTGATGCAGGTCCACGAGACGTACGCCCAGAACGCGATCTGCGCCTTCGCCCGCCTCGACGGGCGGTCGGTCGGCATCATCGCCAACCAGCCCCGGGTCATGTCGGGCTGCCTGGACATCAACTCGTCGGACAAGATCAGCCGCTTCATCCGGCTCTGCGACAGCTTCAACGTGCCGCTGGTGACCTTCGTCGACTGCCCCGGCTACCTGCCCGGCGTGCAGCAGGAGTACGACGGCGTGATCCGCCACGGCGCGAAGATCATCTACGCCTACTGCCAGGCCACGGTGCCGAAGGTCTCGGTCGTGACCCGCAAGGCGTACGGCGGCTCGTACGTGGCGCTCAGCTCGCGGCAGATGGGCAACGACATCGCCTTCGCCTGGCCGAGCGCCCAGATCGCCGTGATGGGTGCCGAGGGTGCCGCACGGCTGCTGAACCGCTCCGCGATCGCGAAGGCGGAGGACCCCAAGGCCATCGAGCAGAAGTTCATCGCCGAGTACCGGGAGAAGTTCTTCAACCCGTACCGCGCCGCTGACCTGAGCCAGATCGACGAGGTCATCGAGCCTCGCGAGACCCGTCCTCGGCTGATCTCGGCCCTGGAGGTGCTGCGCACCAAGGTCACGACCACCGTGCCCAAGAAGCACGGCCTGTTCCCGGTGTAGGAGACGACGATGCACACCGAGCACCTTGGATGGGGTGGCTGGATGACCGTGGCCGGCATGGGCATGGTCTTCGCCATCCTGATCCTGCTGACACTTGCCCTCTGGCTGATCGGGTTCGCTGACGCCCAGAGCATGAAGCGTGCCCAGGAGGCTGAGGAGAAGGCGAAGGCGCTGGCGGCAGCGTCTACCCCGGCCCCTGAGCTGGCAGCCGAGTCGGCCGAGCCGCAGGCCCCCGCGGTCGTCACCACCCCGAGTGGGCTGACGGTCGACCAGCTGGCGGCGATCTCGGTCGCCGTGGTGACCCACGCCCGGGTCCGCCGCAACCAGGCCGCCCCGGCCATGCGGGCCCACGAGCCGGGCAGCCTTCTGCACGCAAGCCGCTGGGTCTCCAGTGGCCGATCGACCCAGACCACACCCTGGCGACGGAGCTGAGGAAACGCATATGCGCCGCTACACCATCAACATCAACAACGTTCCCCACGTCGTCGACGTGGAGGAGATCACCGCCGACACCTTCCAGGTCCAGTACGAGGACCAGACCCTCCAGGTCACCCTGGACGGCTCGGACGACCTCGCCCAGGCCTCCATCACCCCGGGTGTCACCGCATCCCAGGCCCGCGAGCTGCCCAAGGTGGCATCGCCGGCTCCCCGCGCCGCCGCCCCAGCGGCTGCGGCCGCTGCGGCCCCCGCTCCGGCCGCTGCCCCGGCAGCCGCTGGCGGCCCCGGCCTGACCGCCCCCATGCCCGGTGTGGTGCTGGAGATCAGCGCCGCCGTCGGCCAGAAGGTCAGCAAGGGTGACGAGCTGCTGGTCCTCGAGGCCATGAAGATGAAGAACTCCTTGTTCGCCGACCGCGACGCGGTCGTCAAGGCTGTTCACGTCACCGCCGGGCAGCAGGTGAAGTACGGCGAGATGCTGGTCTCGTACGAGGGTGCCTGATGAATGACAAGACCCTCGAGTACCTGCTAGCCGGCCTGAACAACATCACCTGGCAGTCGGCCGTGATGATCGCGGTCGGCCTGCTGCTGATCTGGCTGGCCATTTCCAAGGACTACGAGCCGCTGCTGCTGCTGCCCATCGGCTCCGGCGCGATCCTGGCCAACCTCCCGCTGTCACCCCTGGTGGGCGTGACCGAGGTCGGTGACGAGAAGCACACCGGCATGCTGACCGCCCTGTACAACATGGGCGTCGGCAACGAGCTGTTCCCGCTGCTGATCTTCATCGGCATCGGGGCCATGACCGACTTCGGGCCGCTGCTGGAGAACCCGCGGATGGTGCTGCTCGGCGGTGCCGGCCAGTTCGGCATCTTCCTGACCCTGATCCTGGCCCTGCTGATCGGCTTCGACCAGAACCAGGCCGCCTCGATCGGCATCATCGGCGCCATCGACGGGCCGACCTCGATCTACGTCTCGACCAAGCTCGCACCCGACCTGGTGTCACCGATCACGGTCGCCGCGTACTCCTATATGTCCTTGGTGCCGATCATCATGCCGCCGATCATGCGGCTGCTGACCACCAAGAAGGAGCGCCAGATCCGGATGGCCTACACCTCGCGCGAGATCAGCCAGCGGACCCGGATCCTGTTCCCGATCCTGGTCACGATCCTGGTCGGCGCGCTGGTCCCCTTCGCCACCCCGCTGATCGGCATGCTGATGCTGGGCAACCTGATGCGGGAGTCGAAGGTGGTCGAGCGGCTGGTGGGCGCCTCGTCCAACGAGCTCGCCAACGTGGTCACCCTGTTCCTCGGCCTGGCCATCGGCTCGACCATGGTGGGCCAGAACTTCATCCGGCTGCAGACCCTGTTCATCCTGATGCTGGGCCTGCTGGCCTTCTGCCTGGACACCGCGACCGGTGTGCTCTTCGGCAAGCTGATGAAGGTCTTCTACGGCGGCAAGTTCAACCCGCTGATCGGTGCGGCCGGGATCTCGGCCTTCCCGATGGCCGCCCGCGTGGTGCAGCGCGAGGCCAGCCGTGAGGACCAGGGCAACTTCGTGCTGATGCACGCCATGGGCGCCAACGCGGCCGGCCAGGTCGCCAGCGTGGTGGCCGGCGGCGTGCTGCTGGCCCTGATGGGCACCTCCTAGTCCCAACCGACAACCCAAGCGCCGGGGCCTGGACCTTCATGGTCCAGGCCCTGCTTGATTGGCTGTGCTGGACCGCCGCCGCCTCCGCGGCGGCTCGGCCGCTCCGCTATAACCCC